>NZ_JBPKBI010000085.1:0-505 GCF_051388935.1 Yinghuangia sp. YIM S10712 | reverse complement strand
GGTTCGGGTCTTCAGGCAGCCGTGGAGGATGCCGACGAGTCGGTTGCCCAGTTGTCGCAGGGCGGGGTTGTAGTCGAGGTTGCGGGCGCGCTGGCGGTCGTAGTAGCGGCGGGCTCCGGGGGAGTTCCGGAGTGCGCAGAAGGCTTGGCGTTGGAGGGCGTCGGCGAGGCGGTTGTTGCGGACGCAGCGGGCCTGGACGGTGCGGACCTTGCCGGAAGCGCGGGTGATCGGGCTGGTGCCGGCGTAGTTCTTGCGGGCCTTGGCGGACGTGTAGCGGGTGGGGTCGTCCCCGAACTCGGCCAGTACCCGGGCGCCGACGACCGCTCCGACGCCGGGCGTCGACAGGTAGATCTCAGCGTCCGGGTGCGTGAGAAAATGTGCCTTCACCTGCCCTTCCAGAGCGTTGATCTGCTCGTTCAGGGCGATCAGCAGCCGCGCGTGCGCGGTCACGGCCGCCGCGTAGGCGGCGGCGACCGGGGCCGCGACCGCCAGTTGCGGCTCGCGT
>NZ_JBPKBI010000084.1:0-505 GCF_051388935.1 Yinghuangia sp. YIM S10712 | reverse complement strand
GCCGGACGAGGACCGCGGTGATCTGATGCTTCGTCAGCTTCGCCGCCTGCCCTGGGGTGGGTGCCTTGAGCAGTAGTTCCAAGGCGTCCGTGCTGGTGAGTTCCAGTTCCGCGTAGGCGGTGAGCGCGCCGGGGAAGTACTCGCGCAGTGTGCTGCGCAGCCGTTGGAAGGTGCGGGTGCGCTCCCAGATCAGCGTCTGGTGGGCGCGCGCGACGACCCTTATGGCCTGGGCCTGGTCACTGTCCCCGGCGATCGGCCGCAGTTGGGCGCGGTCGATGCGGACCATGTCGGCCAGCGCGTGCGCGTCGCCCGTGTCGCTCTTGGCGCCGGAGGTGCCGTACCGCTCCTTGAACCGCGCCGCCTGCCGCGGGTTCACCGCGTAGACCTCGTAGCCGGCCGCGATCAGGGCCTGCACCCACGGGCCGCGGTCGGTCTCGATCCCGACCACCACCTGTTCCGGCTCCAGGTCCTCGCCGCTGTGCCGGGCGATGAGAGCGTGCAGCTT
>NZ_JBPKBI010000083.1:0-538 GCF_051388935.1 Yinghuangia sp. YIM S10712 | reverse complement strand
GAACTCCCCCAACCGAGCCGCCTGTCCCCGCAACGCCCCACCACCACGCCCCGACACCACCCACGGCACCACACGACTGGTGCGGGAGGACGAGGCAGACGGTTCCGCGTCGGCACGCCGACCGCTCTCCGGGGCGGCGGTCGGCGCAGCGGAGTCAGCCACGGTTTCAGCGGCAGGGGCGCCACGCGCGGGGGGTGTCGCGGACTCGGTGTCGGCCGCAGGTGTCACCACCGAAGTGCCCGTCACCGGGCGGCTGGTCGCGCGCGGCTCCTCCGGCTCGTGCGCGTCCTCGGCCTGCTCCAGGATGACGTGCGCGTTCGTGCCGCTGACGCCGAACGACGAAACCGCCGCACGGCGCGGGGCGCCGGTGTCCGGCCAGGGCTGGGCCTCGGTGGCCAGTCGGACGGCGCCGGACGACCAGTCGACGTGTGGTGTCGGCGCGTCCACGTGCAGGGTCTTGGGGATGAGACCGTGGCGCATGGCCATGACGGTCTTGATGACCCCGGCCACGCCCGCCGCGGCCTGAGTGTGGCCGATG
>NZ_JBPKBI010000082.1:0-587 GCF_051388935.1 Yinghuangia sp. YIM S10712 | reverse complement strand
GTCGAGTCTCCGAACAGCCCCAAGGCGGCAAGCTCCATCAGGGCCGTGCACCGCTCGACGGCCGCTGCGATGTCGGCCTCGGACGCCCCGGACCGATGCAGCCGCACCCAGGACGCCTCGGCGAACGCCGTCTCCAGCACCACCCGGCACAGCGCAGGCAGCACATCGCGCGTCGTCGCCGTCGGGTTCTGCGACGCGGCCCACGCCCGGGCGTCGGCGACCGCCTGCGCGACTGGGTCGCTCACCCGGCGCACACTGACCGCGGAGCGTTCGGAGCGCACCACTTCGAGGACCGTCACCGGCAGTTCCTGCGCCGCGAACGCCCGCTGCAGCCGCGTGTCATGCGTGAACACGACGACCTGCCGGGTTTCCCCGAGGGCGTGGAGCACCCGCGCGAGGCCGTGGACCTTCGCAGGGTCCATTGACTGCACCGGGTCGTCGATGACGACGAAACCGAACGGGCTCTCGGCGGCGGACGCCCGGGGCAGAAAGAGCGCGAGCGCGAGGGAGTGCAGCTCGCCCTGGCTCATGACACTCAGCGCCGATGCCTCACGGCCGTCGACGGCGACGTCCATGGCGAGCTTGCG
>NZ_JBPKBI010000081.1:0-616 GCF_051388935.1 Yinghuangia sp. YIM S10712 | reverse complement strand
TCGGCGTTCGGGTCGTCGGTGGCCAGGCCGGTCCAGGTCATGCCGGGGCAGATCGCGTTGATCCGGATGTTCTTGGTCGCGTAGTCGAGCGCGGCCGACTTCGTCATCTGGAGCACGCCGCCCTTGGCCGCCGCGTACACCGCGTGCCGCTTCCAGCCGACCAGCGACGCGGTCGAGGCGGTGTTGACGATCGACCCGCCGCCGGTGCGCAGCATCGCCTCGATGCCGTACTTCATGCCGAGGAAGACGCTTTTGAGGTTGACCGCGACCACGTCGTCGAAGGTGGCCTCGTCCTGCTCGACGAGCGGCTTGCGCGGCCCGCCGTAGCCGGCGTTGTTGCACAGCACGTCCAGGCGGCCGAAGTGGTTCTCGGCGGCGGCGATCATGTTGCGGATGTCCTCGGCGAACTGCACGTCGGCGTGGACGGCGACGGCCGCCTCGCCGATCTCCGCGGCGACGGCGTCCTGCGCGCCGCTGCGGTCGGCGCACACGACCCTGGCGCCCTCCGCGGCGAACAGCAGCGCCGCTGCCTTGCCCATACCGGACCCCGCACCGGTGATGACGGCGACTTTGCCGGCGAGGCGGCCTGTGGTGACCATCGTGGCTTTCAGCTCCT
>NZ_JBPKBI010000080.1:0-645 GCF_051388935.1 Yinghuangia sp. YIM S10712 | reverse complement strand
GTCGGCCTGAATCCGGAGCACATCAACCGGTATCCGCACCAGTTCTCCGGCGGTCAGCGGCAACGGATCGGTATCGCGCGGGGGTTGGCGCTGAATCCGGAGGTGATCATCTGCGACGAGCCGGTGTCCGCGCTGGACGTGTCCGTGCAGGCGCAGGTGATCAACCTGATGGAGAAGCTCCAGAACGAGTTCGACCTGAGTTACGTCTTCATCGCGCACGACCTGTCGATCGTGCGGCACATCTCCGACCGCGTCGCGGTGATGTACCTCGGCAAGATCGTCGAGATCGGCACCGAGACCGAGATCTACGACCACCCCACCCACCCGTACACCCAGGCGCTCCTGTCGGCCGTGCCCGTACCCGACCCGGACGGACGGGAGCGACGGGAGCGGATCATTCTCAGCGGTGACGTGCCGTCGCCGGTGAACCCGCCGTCCGGCTGCCGGTTCCGCACGCGCTGCTGGAAGGCGCAGGACGTCTGTGCGGAGCAAGCACCACTCCTGGCGCCTCCGTCCGGGCTTTCCGGACCGGCCGCGCACGCGAGCGCGTGCCACTTCGCCGAGGTGCGGGACACCGTGCGGGCGCAGTGATCGGCCTGTGAGCGCGGCTCGTGAACCCGGGGGTGCCACCTCAGCGTGAGGTGG
>NZ_JBPKBI010000079.1:0-647 GCF_051388935.1 Yinghuangia sp. YIM S10712 | reverse complement strand
CGGTTCAGTTCGGTGGCGAACACGGCTGCCTGCACGCGCCGTTCGAGGCCGAGCTTGCCCAGCAGCGCGGACACGTAGTTCTTGACCGTCTTCTCCGCGAGTTGCATCTTCTCCGCGATCTGACGGTTCGTCAGGCCCTGGGTGACGAAACCGAGCACCTCGCGTTCACGGTCGCTGAGACCCGCCAGGCGCGGGTCGACCGCGGTGCCGTTGCGGACCCGGTCCAGGACACGGGAGGTGATCACCGGGTCGAGCAGCGACTGCCCCGCCGCCACCCGCCGCACCCCGTCGATGAGGTCGGTCCCGCGGATCTGCTTCAGCACGTACCCGGCGGCGCCGGCCATGATCGCGGCGAACAGCGCGTCCTCGTCGTCGTACGACGTCAAGATCAGCGCCTGGATGTGCGGGAACCGCGAGCGGACCTCCCGGCACACGTCGATACCGCTGCCGTCCGGCAGGCGCCCGTCGAGGATCGCGACGTCCGGGTTGAGCGCGGGGATACGGCGGATGGCTTCCTGCGCGGAGGCGGAGTCACCCACGACCTCGATGTCCGGCTCGGCACCGAGCAGGTCGGACAGGCCGCGTCGGACCACCTCGTGGTCGTCGAGCAGGAACACGCGAATCGGCGTCATGGCAGGCTCATCTCT
>NZ_JBPKBI010000078.1:0-688 GCF_051388935.1 Yinghuangia sp. YIM S10712 | reverse complement strand
CATCGGCCACACTCAGGCCGCGGCGGGCGTGGCCGGGGTCATCAAGACCGTCATGGCCATGCGCCACGGAGTGCTGCCGAAGACCCTGCACGTCGACGCCCCCACCCCGGCCGCCGACTGGTCCTCCGGGGACGTCGAACTCCTGACCGAGGCGCGGGAATGGCCCGCGCGCGACGGCCTACGCCGCGCGGGCGTCTCCGCGTTCGGCATCAGCGGCACCAACACCCACGTCATCCTGGAAGCCGAGGCCGATGCGGTGCCCGCCGACTCCCAGGACCGCGCAGCCGACACGGCTCCGAGGCTCGTGCCCTGGGTCGTATCCGGGCGCGGCGCCGGAGCACTGACACACCAGGCCGCCGCACTTGCCGAGTTCGTACGCGGCGACGGCGCAGCCGACCCGGTCGACGTCGCCTGGTCGCTGCTGACCACCCGAACCGTGTTCGAGGACCGGGCCGTGGTCCTCGGCGCCGACCGCGACCAACTCCTGACCCGGCTCGACGCGTTGGCGCAAGGCAACGACACGATCGGTGTCGTGCGCGGCGTCGCCGGCGAGGGAGCGCTCGGGGTGGTGTTCACCGGTCAAGGCGCGCAGCGGGTGGGGATGGGTTTGGGGTTGTGTGGGGCGTTTCCGGTGTTCGCGGAGGCGTTTGCGGCGGTGTGTTCCGAGTTGGATCCGTTGCTTGGGTGT
>NZ_JBPKBI010000077.1:0-697 GCF_051388935.1 Yinghuangia sp. YIM S10712 | reverse complement strand
GCTACGGGACCAGGCGGCCGTCGCCGTCGCGGCGCAGCCCGCCGTAGTCCTGACCGGGGATGGGCCGCACCCGCGAGCCGGGGACGACGTGGTACTCGTCGACCGGCCCCGGCTCCCACCCGCCCCCGACCCAGTCCGTGACCGCCTTCCAGCCCGGCGCGGTCACCTGCAGCGCCCACCCGCCCGAACCGCTGCGCACCCACCGCACCGCACGGACCACCACGGTGCCGGCGCCGTCGGGCAGGTCCATCCAAACCCACGGCCCGCCGTCCGCAGGCGGCGTCGGCCCGGCCTCGGACGACGCGGGCGGCCCGGGCTCCGGCGGCTGCGCCTGTGCAGGGGAGCCGGCCGCCGTCTCGGCGGCTGTGTCGGTCGTCGGGGCGGGCGCGGCGAGGGACCGGGCGGCGCGTTCGGCGAACGACCCCCACGTCCCGGCCGTCAGATCCTTGCGCCCCATGCCTCGATCGTAGGGACGACAAGGCGACCTTGTCGAAAAGATGTTCGAATAAGTGTGCCGCGCCGATTGGATGTCAGTGACGTTCTGTCAGATTGCGGTGATTCCCGCTGGTGGGGAAGAGGTTCGGAGCGAGGCGTCACTGACACCGAGAGGCGTCACTGACCCGGAACGGAGACGCCGCACTGACACGGAACGGAGACGCCGCCGACGCGCCGGAAACGGAAGAGGCGCAGCCGCTGG
>NZ_JBPKBI010000076.1:0-718 GCF_051388935.1 Yinghuangia sp. YIM S10712 | reverse complement strand
GTTCCACACCATGGACCTCGACGACTTCGTCCTGGTCCCGGTGCCGAACCACCTGTTCACGCGCGACACTTCGAGCTGGGTGTACGACGGCGTGGCGATCAACGCGATGCAGATGCCCGCCCGGCGCCGCGAGACCGTGCACTTCGAGGCGATCTACGGCTACCACCCGATGTTCGCCGGAGGCGACTTCCACGTGTGGAGCCCGGGGCAGTCGCAGTACCCGGCGACGGTCGAGGGCGGCGACGTGCTGGTCATCGGCAACGGGGCGGTGCTGGTCGGCATGAGCGAGCGCACCACGCCGATGGGTGTCGAGGCGCTGGCCCGGTCGCTGTTCGCCAAGGGCTCGGCGCGCAGGGTCGTCGCGCTGCGGATGCCGAAGAAGCGCGCGTTCATGCACCTCGACACGGTCATGACGATGATCGACGGCGAGACGTTCACGAAATACGCCGGCATGGGCATGCTGCCGTCGTACACGATCGAGCCCGGCGACACCGACAACGAGCTCAAGGTCTCCGACCACCGGCCCGACGACATGCACAACGCCATAGCGCGTGCGCTCGGCCTCGACACGGTTCGGGTCCTGACCGCGACCCAGGACGTGCGTTCCGCCGAGCGGGAGCAGTGGGACGACGGGTGCAACGTCCTCGCGGTCGAGCCGGGCGTGGTCTTCGCGTACGAGCGCAACGTCACCACCAACACGCACCTGCGCAAGAACGGC
>NZ_JBPKBI010000075.1:0-849 GCF_051388935.1 Yinghuangia sp. YIM S10712 | reverse complement strand
GGGAGGAAGTCATGTCGATCACGGTCACCGCGGTGACGCCGAACATCGGCGCCCGGATCACCGGAATCACCGGCCCGGAACTGGTGGACCCGAAGGCGGCCCAGGAATGCCAGGCCGCGCTGGACCGGCACGGCGTCGTCGTGTTCCCCCGGATCAACATCACCGACGCCGACCTGGTCGCGTTCAGCCGCCTGCTCGGCGACGTCGTCGTACCCAAGGTCAACGACCCCGGCGAACACCCCGAGATCGCCACGATCACCCTCGACCCCGCCAAAAGCGTCCTGGCCGGCTACCGACGCGGAAACTTCCTGTGGCACATCGACGGCGCCACCGACGAACTCCCCCAAAAACAAACCCTGCTCACCGCCCGCGAAGTCGACCCCGCAGGCGGCGACACCGAGTTCGCCAACACCTACACCGCCTACGAAGCACTCCCCGACACCGAGAAGACCGAAATCGCCGACCTCAAGGTCGTCCACAGCTTCGCCGCCGCCCAACGCATCGCCTACCCCGACGCCACCGACAAGCAACGCGCCCAGTGGGACACCGTCCCCACCCGCGTCCACCCACTCGTGTGGACCCGCCGCAACGGACGCAAATCCCTCCTCGTCGGCGCCACCGCCGACACCGTCGTCGGATGGCCCGAAAACCGCAGCCGCGAACTCCTCGACCACCTCCTCGCCTGGTCCACCCGCCCCGACTTCACCTACCGCCACCAATGGACCCGCGGCGACCTGGTCATGTGGGACAACACCGGCATGCTCCACCGCGCCCTCCCCTTCGAACCCACCTCCATCCGCCTCATGCACCGCACCACACTCGCCGGCCAAGAACTCGTCAGCGCCTGAG
>NZ_JBPKBI010000074.1:0-920 GCF_051388935.1 Yinghuangia sp. YIM S10712 | reverse complement strand
CCCCCCCACGCTCGGGGCGGCGCGGAGCGTACGGCATTCTGACCGCATGAGTGAGCGCAGAGAATCCGACCCCGCCCGGCTGGTCCTGGACAACTACCCGTTCGTGCACCGGATCGAGGCCCGGTTCTCCGACATGGACGTGCAGCGGCACCTCAACAATGCCGCGATCACGACGTTCTACGAGGACACCCGGGTCAACCTGAACCGCCTCATGTACGGCGACGAACTCGTGTCGGGGGAGGCGGAGTTCCGCCTTCTCGTCCTGGAGACCACGGTCCGCTACCTCAGCGAGGCGCCGTACCCGGGCAGCTACCGGATCGGGGCCGGGGTGATCCGTTTCGGGGGATCGTCGTACCAGTACGGCCTGGGCCTGTTCCTCGACGACACGTGTGTCGGCCTGAGCGAGACCGTGATGGTCCACGTGACCGACGCGGGCCCGACGCCCATCCCGCCGGCCCGGCGTGCCCGCATGGAGAAGTTCGCGTTCCCGGTGACCGCCGCGTGACCTTCCGCGTGAAGGGTGCCGGTCGGGCCGCCCGTCGGTCGGGCCGGGGCCGTTGACTTAAGTATACGTTCTCGTTTATTTTCACCGGCGACGGCCTCGCCCCGCCGGGGTCCGTCGGCATGGACGGACGATGCTCGCTTCCCTGGGGTTGTTCTTCCCTCGTGAGAATGGCATTCTCATCTGAAGCAAACAGCATTGCCCGTGAGCGGTAGTGACCTGACCGGAGGATCAGATCCATGGCATTTTTCCCGAAGCCCGCTGAGGGCAGTTGGACCGAGCACTTCAAGATCGACACGGCGCCTACGTCGTATGAGGACTCGATCTCGCCGGAGCACTACGAGGCCGAGCGTGAGGCGATCTTCAAGAAGACGTGGCTGAACGTGGGTCGTGTGGAGCAGCTTCCGAAGGTGGGGAG
>NZ_JBPKBI010000073.1:0-1117 GCF_051388935.1 Yinghuangia sp. YIM S10712 | reverse complement strand
ACTGATCTTTGTGGGTCCAGTTGACGGTGCGTCAGGTGTGGGCATATCCCGTGTATGGGGTACTCGGGGATGACTCCGGCGGAGCGGTCTCGCCGGGAGGATAAGCGGTTGAGGGCTGCGGTTTGGTTCGCGGAGAAGGTGCCGCAGGCGGAGGTCGCGCGGCGGTTGGGTGTCTCGCCGCAGGCGGTGTCGAAATGGCACAAAGCATGGGTGGACGGCGGTGTCGACGCGTTGCGGTCGGCCGGCCCTCCGGGGCCCGCGCGCCTGGTGTCGGACGAGGAGTTCGCCGAGGTCGCGACTGTGCTGGAGGCTGGGCCGGAGGCCTCGGGCTTCACGGGGAAGGTCTGGACGCTCGCGCGGGTCGGGCGGGTGATCACGCAGGTGACCGGGGTGGTGTACGTGGCGCCGTCGAGTGTGTGGCGGCTGCTGAGAGCGCACGGCTGGTCGCTGCAGCGGCCGGCCCGGCGTGCTCTGGAGCGGAACGAGGAGGCGGTGACGACCTGGCGGTGCACGGTGTGGCCCCAGGTAAAACCACCGCACGCCGGACCGGTGCCGTAGTCGTTTTCGCAGATGAGACCGCGTTGTCGCTGCTGCCGCCGGTTCGTGCGACCTGGGCGCCGCGGGGCCGGACCCCGGTGATCCGTGTGCGGATGGGGAAGCGCCCGAAGACGTCGCTGGTCGGCTGGTGCTGCTACCCGCCGACAGGGCCGCCGAGGTTTTTCTACCGACTGGTTCCCGGCTCGGTGAACGACCGCGAGTTGATCCGGCAACTCCCCGGCATTCATCGGGCGTTGGGCCGGCCGATCATCCTGATCTGGGACAATCTCGGCAGTCACCGCAGCCGCCGGATGCGCGCGTTCGCCGACCGGACCGACTGGCTGACCCTGGTCTTCCTGCCGCCGTACGCGCCTGACCTGAACCCGGTCGAAGGCGGCTGGGCGCACCTGAAGAACGGGCCCCTGGCCAACCTCGGTGCCCGCACCCTCGACGAACTGGTCGGCGTCGCCCGCCAAGGACTGCGGCACATCCAACGCCGACCAACACTCCTCAACGGCTTCCTCGCAGGAACCGGACTGACCTGACGAAACATCAACAACCCAATTCGCAAAGATCAGTA
>NZ_JBPKBI010000072.1:0-1280 GCF_051388935.1 Yinghuangia sp. YIM S10712 | reverse complement strand
TGAGGGGCCTCGCGTTTTCCGGACAGTCAATTTGCGGGTTGTTTTCACGCGGCGAGACGCAGAGTTGCGTACTCATCCTCGACTTCCTGGGGTGTCCTGTAACCGAGCGAAGAATGCAACCGCCGACGGTTGTAAAAGCCCTCGATATATCGGACTACCTCGCGCCGGGCCTTGGCCCGGGTGGCGAACTCGTAGCGGTTCAGCCACTCGTTCTTCAGAGAACCGAAGAAGGATTCCGCTAGCGCGTTATCCCAGCAGACCCCGGTACGTCCGACCGATTGGCGCATGCCCATGCTAGTGAGCTTCCGGCCGAAGTCAAGAGCGGTGTAATTCGAGCCGCGATCCGAGTGAAACACGGCGTTCGGCTGGATATCCATATTCGCGGCAGCCATGTCAAGTGCTGCTGCGACAAGTGGCGTCCGGTAGTGGTCCGCCATCGCCCACCCGACAACTTTCCTGCTGAAGCAGTCGACCACCGTCGCCAGGTAAAGGAATCCCTCCCACGTCGGAATGTACGTGACGTCGCCGACGAATTTCGTGCCCGGGGCCGCGGCGGTGAAGTCGCGGCCGACCAGGTCGGGGATTCGGTGGCGCCGGTCCGCCTCGGTGGTCGTCGGCCGCCACGGCCGCGGCTGGCAGGCGCGCAGCCCCAGGTCACGCATCAGTTGCCGGACCAGCTCGGGGCTGCAGCGCTCGCCGGAGCGGGCCAGGACCGCGTGGACCCGGCGGTGACCGTAGGTCTCGTGGTTGGCGTGGAATATCTCCTCGATCATGGTTTTGAGTCGTCCCCGGCGTTCCGCGGTCGCGGAATTCGGGCGGGCGCGCCACTCGTAGTATCCGGAAGTGGACACGCCCGACCACGCGCACATGTCGGTGACCGCGTAATGCGCCCTCTCCGCGTCGATCAGCTCCCACAGCGGGATCAGCGATCGTCCCCGTTCGCGAAGAAGGCGGTCGCTTTTGAGAGGAACTCCACCTGCTCGCGCAGCTTGCGGACCTCGCGTTCGAGTTCTCGCTCCCGTTCGGTACCAGTACCGGCCGATTCGGGCGCCAGCCCGGAATGCCGGCGCTTGTAGGCGGCCACCCAGTTCCCCAGGGTGGTGTCGTGAATACCGAGTTCCCTCGCGACGTGCGTGATCGGGCGGGGTCCGTCCAGCACCATGCGGACGGCCTCGTCCTTGAAATCCTGAGAATAAGGCTTTCTGCGACCCAATTACCTGTCCTTCCGAGTACCCCCAATTGTAGTTGGGGGCACTGTCCGGAAAGTCTTGGGCACCTCA
>NZ_JBPKBI010000071.1:0-1324 GCF_051388935.1 Yinghuangia sp. YIM S10712 | reverse complement strand
CGACTGACTGTGAGGATGTGGATGGCGCCGCTCGGGGGTCTGACTCTCCGACTGACTGACGCTTCGGCTGTCCTTGGCTGGAATCGTCGACCGTTCGGGCGGTGCCGTCATGCACGTGGCCGGTCGGGCGCCTGTGACTTCATAGGAGCCCGGCCAAAGGTCCCATCACAGTCTTGTCCTGCCGCCCGACCGGCGCGTGCGATCCCTCATGCGTCGCACGGAAGGACAGCACGAACCAGCATGGCAGACGCGACAGCGGTGGTCGGCGGCGTCGACACCCACACCGACTTCCACCAGGCCGCCGTGATCGACACCACCGGCCGACACCTGGCCACCGAGGCGTTCCCCACCACCCCCGACGGCTACCGCCGGCTGCTGGACCGGCTGCGCTCACACGGCGAGGTCCAGGCCGTCGGCGTCGAGGGCACCGGCGCCTACGGCGCCGAACTCGCCCGGTCCCTCCGCGCCGACCGGGTCACCGTCATCGACGTGGACCGCCCTGACCGCCGGGCCCGCCGCGCGAACGGCAAGTCGGACCCGGTCGACGCCTACGCCGCCGCGACCGCCGTGCTGTCCGGCCGCGCCGCCGGGACACCGAAGACCCGCGACGGCGTCGTCGAGGCGATCCGCTCGCTGCGGGTGGTCCGCCGTTCCGCGGTCAAGTCCCGCACCCAGACGATCAACCAGATCCGCACCCTCATCGTCACCGCACCCGGCGAGATCCGCGAGAAACTCCGCGGACTGCCGACCAGCGAGCTGATCCGGCAACTCGCCCGCTCACGCCCGGGCAGCGACCACGCCGACCCGGCCTGCGCGGTCCGCACCGCACTGCGCCGCCTCGCACGCCGCCACCAGTACCTCACCGAGGAGATCGCCGAGGCCGACGCCGAGCTGAAGCCACTGGTCGCGCAGACCGCCCCCGACCTGGTCGCGCTGCCCGGCGTCGGCACCGAGACCGCCGCCCAGCTCCTGATCACCGCGGGCGACAACCCGAACCGGCTCAGGTCGGAGGCGTCCTTCGCGCACTTGTGCGCGGCGGCACCGGTCCCGGCCAGCTCCGGCCGCACCCACCGGCACCGCCTCAACCGCGGAGGCGACCGCCAGGCCAACAACGCACTCCACACGATCGCGCTCGTCCGCATGCGCCACGACACCCGCACCAAGGAATACGTCGCCCGACGCACCGCCGAAGGCATGTCAAAGAAGGACATCCTGCGCTGCCTCAAACGCTTCATAGCCCGCGAGGTCTACAAGCACCTCGCCCGCCAAACCATCATCCGACCACCAGCCCTACAGACCGCTTGACGATCTATAGGAGCTTCCA
>NZ_JBPKBI010000070.1:0-1374 GCF_051388935.1 Yinghuangia sp. YIM S10712 | reverse complement strand
AGTCCGCGTACTTCTCCAGATCCGCGAACTGCGCAGGCAGAAGGTTGCTCATGATCGCTCGATTCTCCTTTGAGACCCGAAGCCGCGCGGGCTCAGGCCGACGCCTCGGACTGGGCTGCCTGGTGCTCGGCCACGTACCCGCGCGCGGTCGTGTGCAGGTGACGCAGCATCACCTCCTGGTCGCACAGCGGGAACTCCTCCACGGCACGCGACTCGATCATCGTCTGCGTCGCCTCCAGGGTGTTCGCGTCCTGAAGCGCGTACTCCTTGAACGTCACCGCCGCCAG
Organism: Yinghuangia sp. YIM S10712; assembly: GCF_051388935.1. Lineage (NCBI taxonomy): Bacteria > Bacillati > Actinomycetota > Actinomycetes > Kitasatosporales > Streptomycetaceae > Yinghuangia > Yinghuangia sp. YIM S10712. The sequence goes on along the minus strand of NZ_JBPKBI010000070.1, from coordinate 1,087 downwards.
CTCGTGCTGCAGACGCTCGTACGCGTTCGTCGGCGGCACGAAGTACAGCGAGCTCTCGAACGTGTGCGTGTTGTACGAGGTCGGCCAGTAGTGGTACGTCAGGTACCAGTTCGGCTTCCAGATCAGNTGCTGCAGACGCTCGTACGCGTTCGTCGGCGGCACGAAGTACAGCGAGCTCTCGAACGTGTGCGTGTTGTACGACGTCGGCCAGTAGTGGTACGTCAGGTACCAGTTCGGCTTCCAGATCAGCAGCATGAAGTTCGGGAAGAACAGGAACGAGTCCTCGCCCCACGCCTTGTGGTTCGTCGGGTTCAGGCCCTTCATCGGGATCTCGCCCACATCCGGCGCGTCCCACACACCGAACAGACCACTGCGCAGCACGCGCTCCATCGGCTTGACCATCGTCTCGTCCTTCGGCGGCGCCATGCCGCCCCAGGAGGACACCAGCCCGTGCGGGCCGTCGACGTCGTACGACAGCGCCTCGTACCCGACCTCGCGCAGCTTGCGGGACTCCTCGTCGACCGCCTGCTTCTGGTGCAGGATCGGCGCGTGGTAGAACTCCATGAACGCGTCGATGAACAGCTTCCAGTTCGCGCCGATCTCCGCGCGGTACGTGTAGACCTCGGTCATCTTGTCGAACGGGTAGCCCTCAAGGCCCTTCCCGAACCGCGACAGGTAGTCCGCGACCGGCTCCGCGTTCTCATCGAAGTTGACGAAGATGAAGCCCTGCCACACCTCGGCCTTGACCGACTTCAGCCCGAAGTCCTTCTTGTCGAGGTCGAAGAACTCGCCCTCCTGCTGCACGAACGTCAGCTCGCCGTCCAGCTCGTACCGCCACCCGTGGTACTTGCAGGTGAACTGACGGCAGGTGCCCGAGACCTCCTCGCGCGGGAAGTCGTTCCACACCAGCTTGTTGCCGCGGTGACGGCACACATTGTGGAACGCGCGGATCTCCTTGTCCTTGCCGCGCACCAGGATCACCGACGTCTTCGCCGCCGACAGCTCCTTCGTGAAGTAGCTCCCCACCTTCGGAAGCTGCTCCACACGACCCACGTTCAGCCACGTCTTCTTGAAGATCGCCTCACGC
>NZ_JBPKBI010000069.1:0-1395 GCF_051388935.1 Yinghuangia sp. YIM S10712 | reverse complement strand
AGTCCGCGTACTTCTCCAGATCCGCGAACTGCGCAGGCAGAAGGTTGCTCATGATCGCTCGATTCTCCTCAAAATCCGGAAGCCGGGCGGCACTCAGGCCGACGCCTGCTGCTTCTTCGCCTGGTGCTCGGCCACATACCCACGCGCGGTCGTGTGCAGGTGACGCAGCATCACTTCCTGGTCGCACAGCGGGAACTCCTCCACCGCACGCGACTCGATCATCGTCTGCGTCGCCTCCAAGGTGTTCGCGTCCTGCAACGCGTACTCCTTGAACGTCACCGCCGCCAACTCGTGCTGCAAACGCTCGTACGCGTTCGTCGGCGGCACGAAGTACAACGAGCACTCGAACGTGTGCGTGTTGTACGACGTCGGCCAGTAGTGGTACGTCAGGTACCAGTTCGGCTTCCAGATCAANACGTCACCGCCGCCAACTCGTGCTGCAAACGCTCGTACGCGTTCGTCGGCGGCACGAAGTACAACGAGCACTCGAACGTGTGCGTGTTGTACGACGTCGGCCAGTAGTGGTACGTCAGGTACCAGTTCGGCTTCCAGATCAACAGCATGAAGTTCGGGAAGAACAGGAACGAGTCCTCGCCCCACGCCTTGTGGTTCGTCGGGTTCAGGCCCTTCATCGGGACCTCACCCACATCCGGCGCGTCCCACACACCGAACAGACCCGACCGCAGCACACGCTCGATCGGCTTGACCATCGTCTCGTCCTTCGGCGGAGCCATCCCACCCCACGACGACACCAGCCCGTGCGGACCGTCCACGTCGTACGACAACGCCTCGTACCCGACCTCGCGCAGCTTGCGCGACTCCTCGTCGACCGCCTGCTTCTGGTGCAGGATCGGCGCGTGGTAGAACTCCATGAACGCGTCGATGAACAGCTTCCAGTTCGCGCCGATCTCCGCGCGGTACTTGTACACCTCGGTCATCTTGTCGAACGGGTAGCCCTCAAGGCCCTTCCCGAACCGCGACAGGTACTCCGCGACCGGCTCCGCGTTCTCATCGAAGTTGACGAAGATGAAGCCCTGCCACACCTCGGCCTTCACCGGCGCCAGACCGAAGTTCTGCTTGTTGAGGTCGAAGAACTCGCCCTCCTGCTGCACGAACGTCAGCTCGCCGTCCAGCTCGTACCGCCACCCGTGATACTTGCAGGTGAACTGCCGGCACGTACCGGAGACCTCCTCACGCGGAAAGTCGTTCCACACCAGCTTGTTGCCGCGGTGACGACACACATTGTGGAACGCGCGGATCTCCTTGTCCTTGCCGCGCACCAGAATCACCGAGGACTTCGCCGCGGCGATCTCCTTCGTGAAGTAACTCCCCACCTTCGGAAGCTGCTCCACACGACCCACGTTCAGCCACGTCTTCTTGAAGATCGCCTCACGC
>NZ_JBPKBI010000068.1:0-1546 GCF_051388935.1 Yinghuangia sp. YIM S10712 | reverse complement strand
CGCGCTGCTGGGCAAGCTCGGCCTCGAACGGCGCGTGCAGGCAGCCGTGTTCGCCACCGAACTGAACCGCCCCGCGCCGACGACGCAAGCCCGACGGCATGCGGCCGACTGATACGGGCCACACGGACAACGGTGCCGGGTCCGCCCCCGTGAGGGCGGCTCCGGAACCGTTCTCACGGGCGCGGGTCCCGCTCACCACCTGACCAGCCTCAGGCGTCGAACGTCTCCGGGACGAGTACGAGCGGACACGGGGCCCGGTGGATCAGTTCCCGGCTCACCGACCCGAGCAGCATCTCGACGAATCCGCCCCGGCCATGCGTGCCGATCACGAGGCACAGCGCGTCCTCGGCCTCGTCGACGAGTTGACGGGCGGGATGCCCGGCGACGACAACGGGGCGCGACCGGACGTCGGGGTACGCCCTGCCGCACCGGATCAGCGCGCGCTCCAGCGTCACCGCCGCGTCGCTCATCGCCTGCGCCGCGGCCACGGTCGCGAACGGGGAGTGCGGGACGGAGAGGGCCGACACAGCCAGCACCGTCGCGTCCCGTCGTGAGGCTTCGTCGAACGCCCACGCCAGCGCACGCTCCGACGCGGGGGAGCCGTCCACCCCGACCACGATCTTCCGGGGACGGGCCGCACTGTGCTCGGCATGCCGCACGACCACCAGCGGGCACGGCGCGCGCGTGCTCACCGGGACAGCGACGCTCCCCGTGGTCAGCATCTGCCGAAGCGAGGACAGCCGCCGAGAACCCAGGACCAAAGCGCCGGCGCCGGTGGCCGCGGACAGCAATGCCTCGGACGGCGGCCCGTCGGCAAGCCGCCGTTGCACCTCCACGCCGGGCTGTCGGCCGCATGCGAGCGCCGCGCCGACGTCCAGGACCCGCTGCCCGGCCGCGCGTGCTTCGGCACGCCATGTGGCTTCGCTTGAACCACTCATCGCTTCGGAGTCCGCAGTCACAGGCCAGTCGAGGACATGGACCACAGTGAGCGGACACTTCACCCGCGCCGCGTGGTCGGCTGCCCACACCACGGCTCTCCGGCCGGCGTCGTCGTCCTCGAAACCGACCACCACCGGCGGGTTCGCGAGTGTCTCGGACATTGCATTCCCCTCCGCAGAGACATTGAACGGATGCACGGTCTCCGCAGGGAGAAGACTGCCGCGGCAACGGCCTCGCTCACAGGGCCGAAAGGCCCCTCAGGCCGGTCGCCTGTGTGCGCCCGCATGCGAGTGCCGCGGCGTCGCCCGCGCGGCGGCCCGAGCCGAACGGCAACATCTCTGTGTCGTCGTCGCCTGCAACGTCTCCCCTCGTGGTGACCGGCCGCGTGGGTGACGACTGTTCCGCGCGGCCGGTGCGGTTCGGCGGATCCTCGCACGTGCGGGAGGCGAGGCAGGACTCGGCGGCAGCGCGTCACAACGCGGCGTCGCGTTCCACGGGGCAGCTCATGCAGCGCGGGCCGCCGCGCCCGCGGCCCAGTTCGCTGCCGCGGATCGCGATGACCTCGATGCCGTTCTTGCGCAGGTGCGTGTTGGTGGTGACGTTGCGC
>NZ_JBPKBI010000067.1:0-1550 GCF_051388935.1 Yinghuangia sp. YIM S10712 | reverse complement strand
GCGGCCCGTACCCTAAACCGACTCAGGTGGTCAGGTAGAGAATACCGAGGCGTTCGGGTGAACTGTGGTCAAGGAACTCGGCAAAATGCCCCCGTAACTTCGGGAGAAGGGGGGCCAGTCCTGGTGATCCGTTTTACACGGTGAGCTGGGGGTGGCCGCAGAGACCAGCGAGAAGCGACTGTTTACTAAAAACACAGGTCCGTGCGAAGTCGTAAGACGATGTATACGGACTGACGCCTGCCCGGTGCTGGAACGTTAAGGGGACCGGTTAGTCCGTTAGGGCGAAGCTGAGAACTTAAGCGCCAGTAAACGGCGGTGGTAACTATAACCATCCTAAGGTAGCGAAATTCCTTGTCGGGTAAGTTCCGACCTGCACGAATGGCGTAACGACTTCTCGACTGTCTCGACCACAGGCCCGGTGAAATTGCACTACGAGTAAAGATGCTCGTTTCGCGCAGCAGGACGGAAAGACCCCGGGACCTTTACTACAGCTTGATATTGGTGTTCGGTTCGGCTTGTGTAGGATAGGTGGGAGCCGGTGATCCCGTGACGCCAGTCACGTGGGGAGGCGTCGTTGAAATACCACTCTGGTCGTGCTGGATGTCTAACCTGGGTCCGTGATCCGGATCAGGGACAGTGTCTGGTGGGTAGTTTAACTGGGGCGGTTGCCTCCTAAAGGGTAACGGAGGCGCCCAAAGGTTCCCTCAGCCTGGTTGGCAATCAGGTGTCGAGTGTAAGTGCACAAGGGAGCTTGACTGTGAGACCGACGGGTCGAGCAGGTGCGAAAGCAGGGACTAGTGATCCGGCGGTGGCTTGTGGAAGCGCCGTCGCTCAACGGATAAAAGGTACCCCGGGGATAACAGGCTGATCTTCCCCAAGAGTCCATATCGACGGGATGGTTTGGCACCTCGATGTCGGCTCGTCGCATCCTGGGGCTGGAGTAGGTCCCAAGGGTTGGGCTGTTCGCCCATTAAAGCGGTACGCGAGCTGGGTTTAGAACGTCGTGAGACAGTTCGGTCCCTATCCGCTGTGCGCGTAGGAGTCTTGAGAAGGGCTGTCCCTAGTACGAGAGGACCGGGATGGACGAACCTCTGGTGTGCCAGTTGTTCTGCCAAGGGCATGGCTGGTTGGCTACGTTCGGGAGGGATAACCGCTGAAAGCATCTAAGCGGGAAGCCTGCTTCGAGATGAGGGCTCCCACAGGGTTGACCTGGTAAGGCTCCCGGTAGACGACCGGGTTGATAGGCCGGATGTGGAAGCGCAGTAATGTGTGGAGCTGACCGGTACTAATAGGCCGAGGACTTGTCCTCAGGTGCTCGCGTTCATTGTGTGGTTCCCGGACCGCGACTGGTTTCGGTGGATCATGGTTTGACAATTCGATTGGTGGATTGTCGGGCATGCGGCCGTTGGGTTGTTGTGTTCGATGGTTTTCCGGTGGTTTTGGCGAAGAGGAAACGCCCGGTTCCATTCCGAACCCGGAAGCTAAGCTCTTCAGCGCCGATGGTACTGCACTCGAAGGGGTGTGGGAGAGTAGGACGCCGCCGGAATTAT
>NZ_JBPKBI010000065.1:0-2192 GCF_051388935.1 Yinghuangia sp. YIM S10712 | reverse complement strand
TGTCGCGGGTTCCTGAAGACTGACCCCCAGGAGCCTTCCGAAAATTGACCCCCCATGACCATGGAGGGTGCTGAACGTGGAGGACTGGGCCGAGATACGCCGTCTGCATCGAGCGGAGGGCGTACCCATCAAAGAGATCGCGCGGCGGCTGGGGGTGGCCCGGAATACCGTGCGGGCTGCGTTGTCCTCGGACCGGCCACCGAAATACGAGCGGGCGCCGAGGGGTTCGGTCGCGGATGCTTTCGAACCGCAGATCCGGGCCTTGCTGAAGGAATGGCCACGGATGCCGGCTCCGGTCGTTGCGGAACGCATCGGCTGGCCGTACTCGATGTCGCCGTTGAAGAAGCGGCTGGCTCTGCTCAGGCCTGAATACGTGGGAATCGATCCGGTGGACCGCGTCCACTACGAGCCCGGCGAGATCACCCAGTGCGATCTGTGGTTTCCCGAGACGAAGATTCCGGTGGCTCCCGGGCAGGAGCGGATCCTGCCGGTTCTGGTCATGACGCTGGGATTCTCCCGCTACTTGTCCGCTGCGATGATCCCGTCCCGGCAGGGCGGGGACATCCTGTCGGGGATGTGGCAGCTGATCGACGCGGTCGGGCGAGTCTCCAAAATCCTGGTCTGGGACCGGGAATCGGCGATCGGCGGGACGGGCCGGGTGACCGCGCCCGCGGCGGCTTTCGCCGGGACGCTGGCCACCCGCATCAAACTCGCACCCCCGCGGGACCCGGAATACAAGGGAATGGTCGAACGGAACAACCAGTTCCTGGAGACCTCGTTCCTTCCGGGACGGGCGTTCGGCTCCCCCGAGGATTTCAACGGACAACTGGCGGAATGGCTGGTGCGGGCGAACTCCCGCACGGTCCGGGCGATTCAGGGCCGACCGGCCGACCTTCTGGAGACCGATTACCTGTCGATGCTTCCGCTGCCGCCCGTCGTCCCGCCGATCGGGCTGAACCACCGGATTCGTCTGGCACGCGACTACTACGTCCGCGTCGACACCGTCGACTACTCCGTGGACCCGCAAGTGATCGGCCGGTTCGTCGACGTGACCGCGTCCCTGGACACGGTCACCGTGTTCTGCGAGGGCCGGGTCGTCGCCCAGCACCGGCGGTCCTGGGCGAAACAGACCGTGGTCACCGACCCGACCCACGCGGCCACCGCCGCCCGGATGCGTCAGGCCCTCGCCGAGGACCGCCGCCGGCGCGAGGCCGCCACCCGCCACCACCCCGACGGCCATGCCGTCACGCTGCGGGCCCTGCCCGACTACGACGCCCTTTTCGGTGTCGATTTCGACCCCACACCCACGAAAGCGAGCAACGAATGAGCACTTTCGTCAAAGACAACCCGCCGCACAAAGACGGGCTTCCGTCGATGCTTGCCTATCTCACCCGAGCGCTGAAGATGCCGACGATCGGCGCCACGTGGGAAGACCTTGCCGTTCAGGCGAGAGACGAAAACTGGTCACACGAGGAATACCTTGCCGCCCTGCTGCAACGGCAGGTCGCCGACCGGGAATCGAAAGGCACCGTGATGCGGATCCGCACGGCCCACTTCCCGCAGGTCAAAACCCTGGAGGACTTCAACCTCGACCACCTGCCCTCGCTCCGGCGTGATGTCCTCGCACACCTGGCGACCGGCACGTTCGTGGCGAAATCGGAGAACGTCATCCTCCTCGGTCCGCCGGGAATCGGGAAGACACACCTGGCCATCGGACTCGGAGTCAAGGCCGCCCACTCGGGATACTCGGTCCTGTTCGACACGGCGAGCAACTGGATCTCCCGTCTCGCCGAGGCCCACCAGGCCGGCCGCCTGGAAGCCGAACTCAAAAAGATCCGCCGCTACAAACTGATCATCATCGACGAGGTCGGCTACATCCCGTTCGATCAGGACGCCGCAAACCTGTTCTTCCAACTCATCGCGTCCCGCTACGAACAGGGCTCGGTCATGGTTACCTCGAACCTGCCGTTCGGACGCTGGGGAGAAACATTCTCCGACGACGTCGTGGCCGCCGCCATGATCGACCGCCTGGTCCATCACGCCGAGGTCCTCACCCTCACCGGCGATTCCTACCGCACCCGCCAACGACGCGAACTCCTCGCCAAAGAGAACCGCGCCAACCAGCACTGAACCGACGCTGGGGGTCAATTTTCCGAGACCCGCAAGGGGTCAAATTTCAGGGAGCGTTGACA
>NZ_JBPKBI010000064.1:0-2728 GCF_051388935.1 Yinghuangia sp. YIM S10712 | reverse complement strand
GACGCGGCCCGCGCACTCGACGCGGAGGGTGTGACCACGTTCCTCGAACTCGGCCCCGACGCCGTGCTCACGGCCATGCTGGACGACTGCCTCGACAGCCCCGACTCCGCCGCCGTGGCCGCCCTTCGTGCCGACCGGCCGGAAAGCACCGCCTTCACCACCGCGATGGGCCGCCTGTTCACGCGCGGCATCGACGTCGACTGGCCTGCGCTGTTCGCCGGTTCGGGAACGACGCGCGTTCCCCTGCCGACGTACGCCTTCCAGCGCAGCCGACACTGGATCGACACCGCAGCCGGCACCCCGCACACCCCGCCCGCGAAGCCCGGCGACACCACCGGGCGCCGACCCGCGAACGAGCCTGCCGTGGCTGCCCCGCAGCCGGGCGAACAGTCGAACACGCCGGACAGTGGCGGCCGTTCGCACCGCGAACGGCGCAATGCCGTCGAAGACCTCGTCCGCGCACACGTCGCCGCCGCGCTCGGCTACACCGACCACCGCGCCTTCGACCCGCGGACCCCGTTCACCGACCTGGGCTTCGACTCCATGACGGCCGTCGAGTTCCGCAACGCCTTGGCGGCGGCCACCGGCCTCACGCTGCCGAGCGGCCTGCTCTTCGACCACCCGAGCCCCAAGGCACTCATCGACTACGTCGTCGGCGAGCTGGACGAGGCCGGACGCGCCGACGACGGGACACCGTCAGCCGCAGCGTCCGGCGGTCACCACGACGAACCGATCGCGATCGTGGGCATGGCCTGCCGCTTTCCGGGCGGTGCCGACTCTCCCGAGGCGCTGTGGCGGCTGATCGCCGAAGAAACCGACGCCGTCGGCCCGTTCCCGCACGGGCGCGGCTGGAACCTCGACGGCATCCACGATCCCGACCGCGCGACGTCCGGTACGACGTACACGGACAACGGCGGATTCCTCTACGACGCCGGGGAGTTCGACGCGNCCGCACGGGCGCGGCTGGAACCTCGACGGCATCCACGATCCCGACCGCGCGACGTCCGGTACGACGTACACGGACAACGGCGGATTCCTCTACGACGCCGGGGAGTTCGACGCGGGCTTCTTCGGCATCTCGCCGCGCGAGGCCCTGGCGATGGATCCGCAGCAGCGGCTGTTGCTGGAGACCGCGTGGGAAGCCATCGAACGGGCGCACCTCAACCCCGAGAACCTGCGCGCCACCGCGACCGGTGTGTTCGTCGGCGCGACCGCGCAGGACTACGGCCCCCGCATGCACGCGGCGCCCGCGAACGTCGAAGGACATGTGCTCACCGGTGCCACCCCGAGCGTCATGTCAGGGCGGATCGCCTACCAGCTCGGCCTGGTGGGCCCCGCGGTGACGGTGGACACGGCGTGTTCGTCGTCGTTGGTGGCGTTGCACCTGGCGATGCAGTCGCTGCGGTCCGGTGAGTGCTCCCTCGCCCTCGCCGGCGGCGTGGCCGTCATGGCGACCCCTGGCATGTTCGTGGAGTTTTCGCGGCAGCGGGGGCTTGCGGCTGATGGCCGGTGCAAGCCGTTCGCGGCTGCGGCGGATGGCACCGCGTGGGGTGAGGGTGTCGGCTTGCTGGTCCTGGAGCGTTTGTCGGATGCGCGGCGTCTGGGGCATTCGGTGTTGGCTGTGGTGCGTGGTTCGGCGGTGAATCAGGATGGTGCGTCGAATGGTTTGACGGCGCCGAATGGTCCGTCGCAGCAGCGGGTGATTCGTGGGGCGTTGGCGGGTGCGGGGTTGTCGGTGTCGGACGTGGATGCGGTGGAGGCACACGGCACGGGGACGCGGTTGGGTGATCCGATTGAGGCGGATGCGTTGTTGGCGACGTATGGGCGGGGTCGCGAGTCGGGGCGGCCGTTGTTCCTGGGGTCGGTGAAGTCGAATATCGGTCATACGCAGGCGGCTGCGGGTGTGGCTGGTGTGATCAAGATGGTGATGGCGATGCGGCATGGTGTGCTGCCGCGGACGCTGCATGTGGACGCGCCGAGTCCGCATGTGGACTGGTCGTCGGGTGCGGTGGAGTTGTTGACCCGGGCGCGTGAGTGGCCGGCGCGTGGGGGTGTGCGGCGGGCTGGGGTGTCGTCGTTCGGTGTGAGCGGCACCAACGCCCACGTCATCCTCGAACACAGCGACGACGACCGCTCCATGGCCGATGTCCCGGCAAGCACGGACCTTCCGCCCGCTCTGCCCTGGGTGCTGTCCGGACGGGGCACCGCCGCACTTCGCGAACAGGCCGCACGGCTCCGCGAGTTCGCGGTGTCCCCGGACAACACCTGGGACGCCGTCGATCTCGGCTGGACGCTCGCCACCACCCGGACCGCCTTCGACGACCGCGCGGTCGTCCTCGGCGCCGGGCGCAGCGAACTTCTCTTCGGTCTCGGTGTTGTGGCGTCGGGTGGTGTGGGGCCGGGGGTGGTGTCGGGTTCGGTGTCGGGTGTGCCGGGCCGGGTGGTGTTTGTGTTTCCGGGTCAGGGTTCGCAGTGGGTGGGGATGGCGTCGGGTTTGGTGGCGTCGTCGGGGGTGTTTGCGGGGCGGATGCGGGAGTGCGGGGCGGCGTTGGCGCCGTTCGTGGGGTGGGATCTGCTGGATGTGTTGGGTGATCCGGTGGCGTTGGAGCGGGTTGATGTGGTGCAGCCGGTGTTGTGGGCGGTGATGGTGTCCCTGGCTGAGTTGTGGGCGTCTTTTGGTGTGGTGCCGGATGCGGTGGTGGGGCATTCGCAGGGGGAGATCGCGGCT
>NZ_JBPKBI010000063.1:0-3207 GCF_051388935.1 Yinghuangia sp. YIM S10712 | reverse complement strand
CCCCCCCGGGCCGCGAGACTTGCTCCGCGAGTTACCGCCAGTCGAGGCCGGCTTCGGCGAGTTGGTGGAGTTGGTCGGTGGTGAGTTTGGCGCGGCGGGCCTTGGTGTTGCTGAGCCACACGCCGAGCTTCACCTCGACCGGCTTGCTGCCCTCGGGCGCCGCGTCAAGGACCTCGACGTGCCCCCTGGGGACCACGACGGACCCTGTCCGGCCCTGGTACTGCCGCAGAGCCGCGACGCCCCGCTGGAAGGCCGCCGAGGGCCGTTCGGCGGCCTTCTGGGCGGCTTTCGCGGCCGCCGCGGCCTGGGCGGTGGGGACGGGTTCGATGCCGAGTTGTGCGAGCCGTGCGCGTTGGTCGTCGGTGAGGCCGGCCCAGCGGCTTTTGGTGTTGCTGAGCCACACACCGAGTTTCACCTCGACCGGCTCGACGCCCCCGGCACCGCCTTCGGCGCCGGCCTCCAAAGCCTCCACATGACCCCTGGGGACCGCCACAGACCCGGTCCGGGCGTAGTACTGCCGCAGCCCCGCCAGGCCCCGCTCGAACGCCTTGGAAGGCCGCCCAGCCCCCTTCCGCCCGCCTTCCGCGCCGGCCTCGGCCGTGGGTGCGGGGAAGGGTTCGATGCCGAGTTGTGTGAGGCGTTCGCGCTGCGCGGCGGTAAGGCCGCGCCACACCACCGGCTGGCGTTGGATCTCCAGCCACCGGCCGATGTCGTGCCCGTGGATGGTCACGCCGGGCACCAGGTCGTCCAACTGCGCGCCGCCGGCGAGGGATTCGCGGACGCCGGCGTAGTGCCGCTGCCACACCAGCGGCCAGGCGGGGTTCCAGTCCGGGTCGATCGCGGCGAGCGCCGCGGCGCGCTCGGGGTGCCCGGCCAAAACACCCGGCCTCCGCAAATTCGACAGCCAAGTCCCCACCTGCTTGTCCAGCACCGTCGCGCTCTGCGGAGCAGCGAGCGAGCCGAAGTCGGCGAAGTACGCCCTCGCCGCCGCCAGGCCCTCCTCGAACTGCGCTTCGGCGTGGTCCCACACCATCCCGAGCGTGGTCAGCCGCCGAACCTGCTGCCCGGTCAGCGTCCCGGCCGCGTACGCCCGGCGCTGCTTGCTGATCCAGTGCCCCAGCAGGAACCCCCGCCCCGGCCGCCACAACGCCGAACTCCCCTGCTGCACCGCGTGCTTGTCGTCCTCGGGCAGCTCCTCGACGCCCGCGCCGGCCTCCGCGCCCGGCTCCAGCTCCTCGGGTGTGACCGCCGGGGCCCGCACGCCGGCCGCGCCGCCTTCGACGTGGTCGAACGGGACACGGAGGTGCCCTTCCCTCAGCCGGAACTTCCGTGACGCTGCGTAGCCGCGCATCCAGTCCTGGCGTTCGGTGTCGAAGATGTTGAACGACACCCACTCCGCGACCATCACCGGATCCCGAGGAGCCGCGAAACGCAGCAGGAAACGGTTTTCCTCCTCCCCTTCCCCCGGCGCTTCCCCGATTCCCTCCGACGGTTCGTAACGCCGCGCCTGGCTTTGCTGGGGAATCGCCAAAAGCTCGACGGCTTCCTCGTCATGCGCCCGCAACGCCTGCAGCACTTTCACCAAAGGCCGATACGACCGCGACGTGAACATGTCCTCAGGGGCTTCGTCCCGTCCGAGAAATACCGGCACGATCAGCGACGCCAGCTTCCCCTCGCCGGGCTTTTGCCGCAGCGCCCGCCCGATCGCCTGCACGATGTCGTGCGGCGCGCCCTTCGGGTCGAGGAGGGCGACGGAGTCGACGGCGCGGATGTCGACACCTTCGCCCAGGACCCGGCAGTTCGACAGCACCGCGAGCCCGGCGCGCCGGCCGAACTCGGCGAGGACCTTCTGGCGGTGCTCGGATACGTGCCCGCCGTGCAGCCAGTCCGCCCACACCCGCTCCGGGTACGTCTCCGGATCAGCCGTGTTCAGCCGCCTAGCCACGCCGCGCAGGCCCTCGGCGAACGCCTCGGCTTCGACGGTGCGGTGGTGGAACGTGATCATCGTCTGCAGCCGGTGCTCTGCCGCGGTGCGCAGCATCGCCGCCTGGAGCGCGCCGAGGCGTTCCCCGCGTACGTCCTCGTCCAGGCGCTGCTCGCCGCGCAGCCGCTCCGGGGTGACCTCGGGGTCGGCGATCTCCACGACGATGACCTGGTACCGCGCTAGCAGCCCGCGAGCGACTGCCTCGGCGAGGGGGAGTTTGTAGACGACTTTCCCGAACACTTGTTCGTCGTCCATGGAGGCCGCGAGCTCTTCCTTGAGCGGCTCGCGCGCCCCTTCGCGGATCTCGCGGAGCGGACGCTCCTCCCAGATCCGTGGTGTGGCGGTCATGTAGAGCCGGCGCACCGCCGGGATCTCCGCCTGGTCGTGGACGACCGCCCACGCCTTACCCATGGAGCCGCTGGTGCGGTGCGCCTCGTCGACGACGACCAGGTCCATGGGCGCGAGTTTCTGCCCGTAGACGCCCGCGAACGCCTCGGCCAGGACCCCCAGGGAGGCGTAGGTGGCGTAGACGGTGACGGGGCCGGTGCCGTGCCACAGAGCGAGCCGGGGCGGGATCGTCGTGCATCGGACGTCCATGGCGTCCAGCTCGGGGTCGTCTTGGAGCGAGCACACGGCGACGGAGGGCCCGGTGTGGCCGGCGCTTTGCCAGGCGCGGACGGTCTGGGTGAGCAGGTCGAGGGTGGGGACGATGACGAGGACCCGCCCGAGGGGCACGAGTCGGCGCGCGGCTTCGGCGGCGATGATGGTCTTGCCGGTGCCGCATGCGGCGTGGACTTGGGCGCGCAGGCCGTTCGCGGGGACGCGTTTTCCGGGTGGGATGTCGAGTCCGTTGATGATGGCGTCGACGGCTTCTTTCTGGTGGTCTCGGAGCTTTAAGGGCATGGTCAGGGGTCCTTTTCGGGAGCTGTGTTGGTGGCTTTCTGTGGGCTTTGTCGGGTAGTTTTCCGGTGTGTGCCGGGGCTCGGAGGGGGTGGGAATCTATGGCTGAGCTTACATCACGCATCATCTGTCTGATGCATCCTCCGGTCGTGATGCATCCGGGTTCATTGTGGCATGGCTCGGGGCTGTGTGTGGGTGGTTTGCTGGTGTAGGGTGATGGTGTTCGGTTGGCTGTATGGGGGTGTGTGATGGAGTGTCAGATTAGGGGGCGGAGCGCAGCGGAGCCCGTGCACTGCTGGGGTCTGGTTCCTCTCGTTGGGATG
>NZ_JBPKBI010000062.1:0-3406 GCF_051388935.1 Yinghuangia sp. YIM S10712 | reverse complement strand
CAGCAGCCGCTGCTGCGGATCCATCGCCAGGGCCTCGCGCGGCGAGATGCCGAAGAAGCCGGCGTCGAACTCGCCTGGTGCGTCGAGGAATCCGCCTTCTTTGACGTAGACCTTGCCGGCCCGGTCGGGATCGGGGTCGTAAAGGTCCTCGGCCCAGCCCCGGTCGGTGGGGAACGCGGAGACCGCGTCGGTGCCGTCCGCGACGAGCCGCCACAGGTCTTCGGGGGAGCGCACCCCGCCGGGGAGCCGGCACGCCATGCCGACGATGGCGATGGGCTCATGCGCACGCGCTTCGAGGTCGTGCACCTGTCGGCGGCTGCGCCGCAGGTCGGCGGTGACCCGGCGCAGGTACTCGACGATCTTGTCCTGATCCCGTTCTTCGGACACTGCGTCACTTCCTCGTCACGCGACGGCTGCTGCTGTGATGCGCTGGTCGCCCCGGCGTCGGGGCGAGGGTTGGCGGAGTTCTGGGAAGCGGCCTCAGGAGAGGTCGAATTCCTCGTCGATCAAGTCGAGCAGCCGGTCGACCGGCGCTGTTTCGATGTCGTTGTGGGGCGCTCGCCCGGTCGCGGCGCCGGCGGGCTCGCGGAGTTTCAGGAGCAGGTGCTCCAGCCGTTCGGCGACCTGGTCGCGTTCGGCGTCGTCGATGTGCGCGGTGGCGATCCGGTCGAGCCGGTCGAGCACGGACCCGCCGTCGTCGCTTGCGGTGAGGGGGAGTTCGCCGGCCAGATATTCCGCGACGGCGGCCGGTGTCGGGTGGTCGAAGACCAGCGTGGTCGGCAGCCGGAGGCCGGTCGCGGCGTTGAGGCGGTTGCGCAGTTCGACGGCGGTGAGCGAGTCGAACCCGAGGTCTTTGAACGGGCGGTCTCGCCCGACTTCGGCCGTGCCGTCGTGGCCCAGCACCGCGGCGGCGTACTCGCGCACCGCGGTGACCAGGGCCCGGTCGCGGTCCGGCCCGGTCAGGCCCACCAGGCGGCGGACCAAGGGCGCGATGCCGTCCGCTGCCTCGGCGGCGGACTCCGCTCCCTGGGCGACGGTCCGCCGGGCCGGCCCCGCGAGCGAGCGCAGGAGTGCCGGGACGGGGTTGCTCCCGCCGCCGGACCGCAGGGCCGCCGTGTCGATACGTACGGGCACAGCCAACGCCGCAGGGCTGCCGGGGGCGGTTGCCGCGTCGAAGAGCCGCATCCCGGTGTCAGCCGCGAGCGGCAGGACCCCCGTCCTGCTCATGCGCCGCCGGTCCACCTCGCCGAGGTGCCCGGTCATCGCGCTCGCGTCCGACCAGAATCCCCAGGCGAGCGAGGCGGCAGGGAGGCCGAGCGTCCGGCGGTGCGTGGCGAGCGCGTCGAGAAAACTGTTCGCCGCCGCGTAGTTGCCCTGCCCGGCGGTGCCCAGCACCCCGGCGAACGACGAGTAGAGGACGAACGCCGCGTTGTCGAGGCCGAGTTCCACGGTCAGTTCGTGAAGGTGCCAGCCGGCGTCGACCTTGGGGGCGAAGACGGTGTCGAACTGCTCGGGGGTCAGCGACGTCACGACCGCGTCGTCGAGTACCCCGGCCGTGTGGACGATGCCGGTGAGCGGATGGTCGGGTGGGATGGCGGTCAGCAGTGCGCGCAGCGCGACGCGGTCGGCTGTGTCGCACGCCGCGATCGTCACCGCGGCGCCGTGCCCGACGAGTTCGTCGGCGAGCGCCGCGGCCCCCGGAGCGTCCGCTCCGCTGCGGCTGACGAGCAGCAGGTGCCGCACGCCGTGCCGTACCACCAGATGCCGGGCCGCGAGCGAGCCGAGGCGTCCGGTGCCGCCGGTCACCAGCACCGTGCTGTCGGCGTCCCACGGGGATTCACCCGCCGCCGGGTTCGGCGCGGCGCGCCGCAGCCTCGGCACAAGCATCCCGTGGTGGTCGCGGACGGCCGCCTGTGGCTCGTTCAGCGCCGCCATGCGCGCCACCAGACCGGCGAGTGCGTCCCCACCCACGGTGGTGCCGAGCGGTGTGTCGACAAGGAGGAACCGGTCGGGGTTTTCGGTTTGCGCCGAGCGGACCAGCCCCCACGCAGTCGCAGCCGCCGGGTCGGCGGAGTCGCCGGGGCTCGCCGCGACCGCACCGGCGGTGACCAGGGCGAGCCGCGCGTGTGCGAACCGCTCGTCGCCGAGCCAGCCCTGCACGAGTGCGAGGGCATGGCGTGCCACGGCACGGGCGGCGTCGGGCATGGTATCCGTGTTCCGGGTCTGCTCGTCCGCCTCGTGCGGTGGATCGGTGAGCCGCACAACGACGATGGACGGGATCGGCGTCTCCGCGCCGAAGACCGCCGTGAGGTCACCACCCGCTGCCGCGTCCACGAGCAACACGTCGCCAGGGTTGGAGACTTCCGCCGTCGCGGGCTCTTCCACCGCAGTCCAGTGGATGTGGAAGAGCGCGTCGCGGAGGGCTGCTTCCCCGGCAGCGTCCTGGAACGCCTCGGCTTCCACCGGCCGGGAGAGCAACGAGCCGATCACGGCCACCGGCGCGCCCCGGCTGTCCGCCAGGTGGAGGGCGACCTCACCAGGACCGGCCGGGGCGAGACGAACCCGGAGCGCGGTGGCGCCGGTCGCGTGCACGGCAACGCCCGTCCACGCGAACGGCAGTCCCGCGGCCGTCCCGGAGAGCGGATTCGGAGTCTCGGAGAGCCCGGGGAGCAACGGATGCGTGGCCGCGTCGAGCAGCGCCGGATGCACGAAGTAGCGTTTGCAATCCGCGAGTTGCTCCTCAGCAAGCACGATCTCGGCGAACGTTTCGTCGCCCCTGCGCCACATCCGCCGCAGCCCTTGGAACGCCGGCCCGTATTGGTAGCCGAGGTCGGCGACGCGCTCGTACGCCCCCGCTATGTCCGTTTCCACTGCTTGGGGTGGCGGCCATACGGCGAACGCGGAATCCTCGGCGGACGGCCGCGCGTCAGCCGACAAGGTGCCGGTGGCGTGGCGGACCCACGGTGCCGCAACGCCGCTCTCGCTGTCCGGTTGCGCATGGATGCCGAACTCGCAGCGTCCGTCGGCGTCCGGCGGCCCGACCACGACCTGCACGCGCACCGCTTCGCTCACGGTGAGGGTGAGGGGTGTGGCGAGGGTGAGTTCGTCGATGGTGGCGGCGCCGACATGGTCGGCGGCGTGGGTGGCCAGTTCCAGGAACGCGGTGCCGGGCAACAACACGATGCCGTGGACGGCGTGGTCCGCCAGCCAAGGGTGGGCGTCCAAGGAAATCCGGCCGGTCAACACGGTCCCGCCGTCCGGAAGATCGACCGCCGCACCGAGCAGCGGATGCCCCGCCGCCCGCAACCCCGCCGAAACCACACCGGCCGCGTCCCCAGCCGGAGTCAGCCAGTACCGACGGCGCTGGAACGCATACGTCGGCAACTCCACACGCCCCACCCCGGCC
>NZ_JBPKBI010000061.1:0-3554 GCF_051388935.1 Yinghuangia sp. YIM S10712 | reverse complement strand
ATAATTCCGGCGGCGTCCTACTCTCCCACACCCCTTCGAGTGCAGTACCATCGGCGCTGAAGAGCTTAGCTTCCGGGTTCGGAATGGAACCGGGCGTTTCCTCTTCGCCAAAACCACCGGAAAACCATCGAACACAACAACCCAACGGCCGCATGCCCGACAATCCACCAATCGAATTGTCAAACCATGATCCACCGAAACCAGTCGCGGTCCGGGAACCACACAATGAACGCGAGCACCTGAGGACAAGTCCTCGGCCTATTAGTACCGGTCAGCTCCACACATTACTGCGCTTCCACATCCGGCCTATCAACCCGGTCGTCTACCGGGAGCCTTACCAGGTCAACCCTGTGGGAGCCCTCATCTCGAAGCAGGCTTCCCGCTTAGATGCTTTCAGCGGTTATCCCTCCCGAACGTAGCCAACCAGCCATGCCCTTGGCAGAACAACTGGCACACCAGAGGTTCGTCCATCCCGGTCCTCTCGTACTAGGGACAGCCCTTCTCAAGACTCCTACGCGCACAGCGGATAGGGACCGAACTGTCTCACGACGTTCTAAACCCAGCTCGCGTACCGCTTTAATGGGCGAACAGCCCAACCCTTGGGACCTACTCCAGCCCCAGGATGCGACGAGCCGACATCGAGGTGCCAAACCATCCCGTCGATATGGACTCTTGGGGAAGATCAGCCTGTTATCCCCGGGGTACCTTTTATCCGTTGAGCGACGGCGCTTCCACAAGCCACCGCCGGATCACTAGTCCCTGCTTTCGCACCTGCTCGACCCGTCGGTCTCACAGTCAAGCTCCCTTGTGCACTTACACTCGACACCTGATTGCCAACCAGGCTGAGGGAACCTTTGGGCGCCTCCGTTACCCTTTAGGAGGCAACCGCCCCAGTTAAACTACCCACCAGACACTGTCCCTGATCCGGATCACGGACCCAGGTTAGACATCCAGCACGACCAGAGTGGTATTTCAACGACGCCTCCCCACGTGACTGGCGTCACGGGATCACCGGCTCCCACCTATCCTACACAAGCCGAACCGAACACCAATATCAAGCTGTAGTAAAGGTCCCGGGGTCTTTCCGTCCTGCTGCGCGAAACGAGCATCTTTACTCGTAGTGCAATTTCACCGGGCCTGTGGTCGAGACAGTCGAGAAGTCGTTACGCCATTCGTGCAGGTCGGAACTTACCCGACAAGGAATTTCGCTACCTTAGGATGGTTATAGTTACCACCGCCGTTTACTGGCGCTTAAGTTCTCAGCTTCGCCCTAACGGACTAACCGGTCCCCTTAACGTTCCAGCACCGGGCAGGCGTCAGTCCGTATACATCGTCTTACNGAACTTACCCGACAAGGAATTTCGCTACCTTAGGATGGTTATAGTTACCACCGCCGTTTACTGGCGCTTAAGTTCTCAGCTTCGCCCTAACGGACTAACCGGTCCCCTTAACGTTCCAGCACCGGGCAGGCGTCAGTCCGTATACATCGTCTTACGACTTCGCACGGACCTGTGTTTTTAGTAAACAGTCGCTTCTCGCTGGTCTCTGCGGCCACCCCCAGCTCGAAGAGCAAGTCTTCNCCGACAAGGAATTTCGCTACCTTAGGATGGTTATAGTTACCACCGCCGTTTACTGGCGCTTAAGTTCTCAGCTTCGCCCTAACGGACTAACCGGTCCCCTTAACGTTCCAGCACCGGGCAGGCGTCAGTCCGTATACATCGTCTTACGACTTCGCACGGACCTGTGTTTTTAGTAAACAGTCGCTTCTCGCTGGTCTCTGCGGCCACCCCCAGCTCACCGTGTAAAACGGATCACCAGGACTGGCCCCCCTTCTCCCGAAGTTACGGGGGCATTTTGCCGAGTTCCTTGACCACAGTTCACCCGAACGCCTCGGTATTCTCTACCTGACCACCTGAGTCGGTTTAGGGTACGGGCCGCCACGACACTCGCTAGAGGCTTTTCTCGACAGCATAGGATCATCCACTTCCCCTCAATCGGGTCGGCATCAGGTCTCAGACTCATATGCCGGGCGGATTTGCCTACCCGACGTNTCGCTAGAGGCTTTTCTCGACAGCATAGGATCATCCACTTCCCCTCAATCGGGTCGGCATCAGGTCTCAGGCACAAGTGGTGCGGATTTGCCTACACCACGCCCTACACCCTTACCCCGGGACAACCACCGCCCGGGCTGGACTACCTTCCTGCGTCACCCCATCGCTCACCTACTACCCGCTTGGGCCGGCGGCTCCACGATCCCTCTTCGTCCGAAGACTCCAAGGGGCGCTTCACGGCCTTAGCATCACGAGGTTCAGCGCTGGCGCATCGTAGCGGGTACGGGAATATCAACCCGTTGTCCATCGACTACGCCTGTCGGCCTCGCCTTAGGTCCCGACTTACCCTGGGCGGATTAGCCTGCCCCAGGAACCCTTGGTCATCCGGCGCACACGTTTCTCACGTGTGATTCGCTACTCATGCCTGCATTCTCACTCGTGCAGCATCCACCACTGGCTTCCACCGCGGCTTCACCCGCTGCACGACGCTCCCCTACCCAGCAACACACCTGAACCACGAAGGCTAGGCGACTGTGTCACNNNCTCACGTGTGATTCGCTACTCATGCCTGCATTCTCACTCGTGCAGCATCCACCACTGGCTTCCACCGCGGCTTCACCCGCTGCACGACGCTCCCCTACCCAGCAACACACCTGAACCACGAAGGCTAGGCGACTGTGTCACTGACACGACTTCGGCGGTGCGCTTGAGCCCCGCTACATTATCGGCGCGGAATCACTTGACCAGTGAGCTATTACGCACTCTTTCAAGGGTGGCTGCTTCTAAGCCAACCTCCTGGTTGTCTCTGCGACTCCACATCCTTTCCCACTTAGCGCACGCTTGGGGGCCTTAGT
This sequence comes from Yinghuangia sp. YIM S10712, assembly GCF_051388935.1. Classification (NCBI taxonomy): domain Bacteria; kingdom Bacillati; phylum Actinomycetota; class Actinomycetes; order Kitasatosporales; family Streptomycetaceae; genus Yinghuangia; species Yinghuangia sp. YIM S10712. The sequence goes on along the minus strand of NZ_JBPKBI010000061.1, from coordinate 649 downwards.
CGGTGCTCTGGGCTGTTTCCCTCTCGACCACGGAGCTTATCCCCCGCAGTCTCACTGCCGCGCTCTCACTTACCGGCATTCGGAGTTTGGCTGATCTCAGTAACCCGGTAAGGCCCATCAACCATCCAGTGCTCTACCTCCGGCAAGAAACACACGACGCTGCACCTAAATGCATTTCGGGGAGAACCAGCTATCACGGAGTTTGATTGGCCTTTCACCCCTAACCACAGGTCATCCCCCAGGTTTTCAACCCTGGTGGGTTCGGGCCTCCACGAAGTCTTACCTCCGCTTCACCCTGCCCATGGCTAGATCACTCCGCTTCGGGTCTTGGGCGCGCGACTCAGTCGCCCTATTCGGACTCGCTTTCGCTACGGCTACCCCACACGGGTTAACCTCGCCACACACCGCAAACTCGCAGGCTCATTCTTCAAAAGGCACGCAGTCACGACCACCCACGACTAAACGCAGATGGCGACGCTCCCACGGCTTGTAGGCACACGGTTTCAGGTACTATTTCACTCCCCTCCCGGGGTACTTTTCACCTTTCCCTCACGGTACTAGTCCGCTATCGGTCATCAGGGAATATTTAGGCTTAGCGGGTGGTCCCGCCAGATTCACACGGGATTTCTCGGGCCCCGTGCTACTTGGG
>NZ_JBPKBI010000060.1:0-3943 GCF_051388935.1 Yinghuangia sp. YIM S10712 | reverse complement strand
CGAACCCACCGAAATCCAAACCACCCTCGGCAACCACCCCGAAATCACACAGAACGCGATCATCCCCACACAGGGTCCCGACGGTTCCGTGCAGTTGACCGCCTACGTGGTGCCCGCCGACCCGGATGCGGAGACACCCGACGACGTCTCGGTGCGCACGGAGTTGGCGGAGTCCGAGGCGGAACAGGTCGCCGAGTGGCGGCAGATCTACGCCGACGAGTACACCGAGATCGACACCGCCGTCTTCACCGAGGATGACTTCGCGGGATGGGACAGCAGCTACGACGGCGCCCCGATCCCCGTACCGCACATGCAGGAATGGCGGGACGAGACGGTCAGCAGGATCGCCGCGCTACGCCCCCGGCGGGTGCTGGAGATCGGGGTCGGCACCGGGCTGATCCTCGGCAGGGTGGCGCCGCTGTGCGAGTCCTACTGGGGCACCGACTTCGCGGCTCCGGTCATCGCCAAGCTGCGTCGTGACATCGACGCGCGCGACCCGGGCCTCGCCGCCAAGGTCGAGCTGCGCACAGCCGCCGCGCACGACCTGTCCGGGCTGCCCGAGGGCTTCTTCGACACGGTCGTGGTCAACTCCGTCATCCAGTACTTCCCGAGCGCCGCGTACCTGACCGGCGTGCTGCGCCAGGCACTCGAACTCGTCGTGCCGGGCGGGTCGGTGTTCGTCGGCGATGTACGCAATCTGCGCCTCATCCGGGCCTTCCACACCGCGATCCACGTCGGCCAGGCAGCCCCGGACGCGGACGACGCGTCGGTGCGCGCGGCCATCGAACGCGGAGTGCTGCTGGAGAAGGAACTCCTGATCGATCCGGACTACTTCGCGGCACTCGCGGAGCAACTTCCGGAACTGGGCGGCGTCGATCTGCGGATCAAGCGCGGACACCACCACAACGAACTGTCGCGGCACCGCTACGACGTGGTCCTGCACCGGCGGCCGTTGGCGGCCGACGCGGCACATCTCGACTCGGCGCCCACGCGTGCCTGGCAAGCCGAAGACCCGGGGCAACTTGCCGCGCTGGCCGAGCAGTTGCGCGACGAGTACCCCGCTTCGCTGCGGGTCTCCGGCATCCCGAACGCCCGTCTGACCGGTGAACTCGCCGCAGTACGCGTGCTGGAGAACGGTGGCGGCATCGCCGAAGCCCGCGCCGCACTGCGCTCCGACGCTCCCGTATCGGGGGTCGCGCACATCGAACCCGAACTCCTGTACGCCCTGGGCGAGAACCACGGCTACGTCGTCGCCGCTACCTGGACACCCGGCTCGCCCGGCTCCTTCGACGTGGTGTTCGCCCGGCCCGACGGAGCCGACACGGCGGCTTTCNCATCGAACCCGAACTCCTGTACGCCCTGGGCGAGAACCACGGCTACGTCGTCGCCGCTACCTGGACACCCGGCTCGCCCGGCTCCTTCGACGTGGTGTTCGCCCGGCCCGACGGAGCCGACACGGCGGCTTTCGCCGGCACGTACGCCGTGCCGGGTGCGAGCCGGGGGTCGCTCGCCGCGTACACCAACAGCCCCGCGGCCGGCCGCAACGCGGGCACGCTCGTGCCGCGTCTGCGCGCCTATCTGCGCGAGCGGCTGCCCGAGTACATGGTGCCGAGCGCGTTCGTCGTGCTCGACCGGCTCCCGCTGACCGTCAACGGAAAGCTGGACCGCAAGGCTCTGCCGGCCCCCGACGCGGGCGCGGGGCGTCGGGCGGGCCGGGCGGCGTCCACGCCGACGGAGAAGGCGTTGTGCCTGCTCTTCTCCGAAGTGCTCGGCGTCTCGGATGTCAGCGCCGAGGACAGCTTCTTCGACCTGGGCGGGCATTCACTGCTCGCAGCGCGGCTCGCCGCCAAGGCCCGCGCCACCCTGGGCATGGACCTGGCCATCCGCGACGTCTTCGGCGCACCGACACCGGCCGCGCTCGCCGAGCTCGTGACCGCGGAGGACGCTGTTGCCGGCCCGACGCGACCGGCCCCGGCGCCGCGCTCCGAACACGGCCCGGTGACTTTGTCGTTCGCGCAGCGCCGGTTGTGGCTGCTGAGCCAGTTCGACACCGCGAGCGCCGCCTACCACGAGCCCATCGCGGTGCGGATGCGCGGAAAACTGGACGTGGCCGCACTGCGCGCGGCCGTTCAGGACGTGACCGACCGGCACGAGACATTGCGCACCGTGTGCGTGGAGTCCGATGCGTCCTCGGACGGCGCAACCGATGTCTTCCAGTACGTGCTGAGCCCCGAACAAGCCCGTGTGGTTGTGGAGTTCACCGACCTGACCGACAGCCCCCGGACAGCGGACCCCGGCGCCGTCGGCCGCGCGGACGCGACCCGGGTGACGGCTGCGGTCGCGGAAGCGACCAGGCGACCGTTCGACCTTGCCACCGATCTCCCGTTGCGTGTCTCGGTGTTCGCGGTCGGCCCGGACGAGTACGTGATGCTGGCGGTGTTCCACCACATCGCGATCGACGAATGGTCGATCCGACCGTTCGCACAGGATCTGGCCGCCGCGTACACCGCCCGCAGCAAAGGCGCGGCGCCCTCGTGGCAGCCCCTACCTGTGCAGTACGCGGACTACACGGTCTGGCAGCGCGATCTGCTCGGCGACCCTGCGGATCCGGCGAGCCGTTACGCCCGGCAACTGGCGTACTGGCGTGAGGCCTTGGCCGGTGCCCCGGAGGAGGTCCCGCTGCCGACGGACCGGGCGCGCCCTTCGGTGGCAAGCTACCGGGGCGGGACCGTCGAGTCGGTCATCCCGGCCGAACTCGCCGACAGGCTGCGCGATGTGGCACGCGACGCGGGCGCCAGTCCGTTCATGCTGTTCCAAAGCGCGGTGGCCACACTTCTGCACCGGCTCGGTGGCGGCGAGGACATCCCGCTGGGCAGCCCGGTCGCCGGCCGCGACGAGGAAGCGTTCGCCGACCTCATCGGCTTCTTCGTCAACACCGTGGTGCTGCGTGCCGACCTGCGGGGCAATCCGGCCTTCGGCGACCTCCTGGCCCGGATGCGCGACACGGCTCTCGCCGCATTCGCGCATCAGGACCTGCCGTTCGAGCGGTTGGTCGAGGAGCTCAACCCGGTGCGTTCGTTGGCCCGCAACCCGCTGTTCCAGGTCATGGTGGGACACCAGAACCAGAACGTCGGCGATGTCCGTTTCGGAGAGATCGTTCCGACCGGTGAACGCTTCACGCCGACGACAGCGAAGTTCGACCTGGACTTCGTCTTCCGCGAAGCCGACCAATCCACGTCCCGCGGCGGACCCGTCGAACTGGGCATCGAGTACTCCGCGGATCTGTTCGACCACGACACCTGTGCCACGCTCGCGCAGCGACTGATCCGGCTGTTGGAACAGATCGCCGACGATCCCACGCGCCGCATCGGCGAGTTCGATGTGCTGTCGGCCGCCGAACGGCACCGCGTGCTGGTCGAGTTCAACGAGACGGTCCGGGCGGTTCCCGACCTGACGGTCGCGGACCTGTTGGAGGAGCGTGCGGCGCTGTCCCCGGACGAGACCGCCGTCGTGCAGGACCCCGACGGGCCCACGCCGACCGTGTGGACGTACCGCGAACTCAACGAACGCGCCAACCGCATCGCAAGGTTGCTCCGCGCCCAGGGCGCAGGGCCGGAACGGGTCGTGGGCCTCGCGCTGCCGCGTACGGCCGAGATGGTCGCCGCGCTGTTCGCGGTGCTCAAGACCGGCGCCGCGTACCTGCCGCTCGAACTCGACCTGCCGGACGACCGCATCGCGTACATGCTCAAAGACGCCGCTCCAGTCTGCGTGTTGGCGAACGGCCGCGACTTCGGCTCCGGGACGCTGGATCTCGGCACCCCGCAACTGCGGGCCCTGCTCGACGCGTTGCCGGCCGGTGACCTGACCGACGAACAGCGTCCGGATTTCGCGCGGTCGGCGCCGCACCGGCTCGACCACCCCGCCTACATCATCTACACCTCAG
>NZ_JBPKBI010000059.1:986-5169 GCF_051388935.1 Yinghuangia sp. YIM S10712 | reverse complement strand
GGGGCCGTCCGGGGCCTGGGCAACCAGCCTGATCCGCTTCGCGAACAGCGTTGTTCCCGGCCCGTGTTGGCACGTACGAGGCCCGGCGTCCGCCCGGCATCCGCGGCACCGCCCACCGGACCGGTCAGCGAAGGACCGGTCGGGCGGGCGCGGGTCACACACTCGTGTACGGCCGCAGCGCCCCCACGGTGTGGAACAGCTCCATGGCCTTGGCGTCGGCATCGGCCGTGACCGCCGCCGCCACCAGGGCCTGCGCCTTGAACGCACGCGCCGCGTTGCTCGGCCGGTACGGCATCGCGCAGTCCTCGACGTCCTCCGCCGGGCTCGCGTCATCCCAGATCCTGACGTTCTCCAGCCCGTCGGCGAGGGCCGCCTGGAGCCGTTCGCGGACACGCGCGTCAGACCGGTACAACTCCGCGGCGACCGCCACGGCCTGCGGACGCCGGCCGCGCGCCGGCACGGCCAGCGCGTCCTCCAGGTGCATCGCGTCGGCGCCGAGAATCTGAAGCGGCCGGGCGTCGCCGTCGTCGGCGGTGAGCACCAGGACGTCCCAACCCGCGCTCACCTGGTCGAAGAGCCAGCCGCCCGCGAAACGCACGACCTGGGCCATGGTCGGGGCGGCCACCACCAGCCGGTGCCTCAGCGGGGATCGTGCGGCAGGGACAGCTCCCGCACCAGCGATCCGGTGTACTCCCGGAACACCTCGGCCAGCGGGATCGAAGGGTCGAGGAGCCATGCTGTCTCCATTCCGGTGATGAAAGCTACGATCTCCACCGCTTTGACGGCCGGATCGAGGTCGGTGCGGTAGATCCCCGCGCGCTGCCCCTCCCGGATCTTCTCCGCGACGGATTCCCGGGCCGCCCGGTACCGTCCCGTCAGGCGGTCGTGCAACGGCGCAGCCGGATCGAGGTTCTCCATGAGGAGGACCCCGAACATGCCCACCAGCTCCGGAGCCTCCCGGAACCGGTTGGCGACCCGCTGGAGTTGGTCGACGATGTCCGCAGAGCGGTCGACCTGTGTGTCGTCGTAGGTGTCGCGGGCGTCGAGCGCCGCGTGGAGCAGTTGCTCCTTCGACTCGAAGTGGTGGAGCAGGCCCGCCGGGCTGACGCCCGCTTCCCGGGCGATCTGGCCGAGGGTGATGCCACGCCATCCGTGGCGTGTCACCAACCGCTGTGTGGCGGTCAGAATCCGCTGCCGGCGGTCCTCACCCTTGGCGAGAAGAGCGGCATACGGCCGTTGATCGGGCACCCGTCCCCCTCTCGAACCAACCTACTGAACGTAAATTAGGTCAGTTTCGGACAGGTGACAAGGTTCATCCGCCGTTAATAATCCGACCACCTGCGAATGTCGCCCGGACCAAGTCTCCGGCAAGCACCCCCAGCGCCTCCCGCAACGGCGTGCGCAGCAGACACAGGTCCGCCAACTCCCCTACCCGGACCCGGCGTTCGTGTGCCGGCGCGCTCGGCTCCCCCAGGAAGAGCCCGAGCGCGGCCCTCGGCGACAGCCCTTCGTCGCCGCCGCGCGCAACCGCCGCGCGCATCACCGCCCACGGGTCGGAGGTGCCGTACGGCGCGTCGGTGCCGGCCGCGAGGGGCACGCCCGCCTCGACCAGGGAGCGGCAGCGGTACAAATGTGCACGGTCGTCGGGGTCGACGTCCCGGGCGTACTCGCGTCCGCGCTCGACCGGGAAATGCGGCTGCGTCACCACGGTCACCCCCACANCCCGCCTCGACCAGGGAGCGGCAGCGGTACAAATGTGCACGGTCGTCGGGGTCGACGTCCCGGGCGTACTCGCGTCCGCGCTCGACCGGGAAATGCGGCTGCGTCACCACGGTCACCCCCACACGACGCACCCACGGGATCGTCTCGGCGGGGATCACCGAACCGTGCTCGATCCGGTCGCCGGCGACCGGTCCGGCCTCGTCCAGGGCGAGGAGGGTGACCAGCAACTGGACCCGCGTCACGCAGTGCACGGCAACCGGCGAGGGCCGTGCCGCCGCGATCGTCGCCGCGAGTTGGCTCGGCGCAGGCAACGTCGCGTCGTCGAGCATCAGCTTGACGGGCGCGTCCGGCCCCATGATCACGAGCCGCTGCGGCAGGACGGCCAGCAGGTCGGCGAGGTCGTCGCGGGGGTGCGGATCGGCGTTCGTGAACCCGGAGACGCCGAGTCGCGCCGCGCGGCGGCCGACACCCGGCACGTCCAGCCGAACCGGCGGCACGAAGTCCCGCAGCCGGGTGTCCTCGCGCCAGAATCGCCCGTCGCCTGGCAGTCCCGCGGCTTCGAGCGCCGCGCTGTTCCACACCCACAAGGCCCCGGTGCGGTGTTGCACGCGTACCGGTCGGTCCGAGACCAGCGCATCGAGTGCCCACCGGTCGAGCTCGCCCGCCACGCTCTCGTGGTAGCCGGTGGCCCGCACCCACTCCCCCGGCGGACTACCGCGCAGTGCCGCGGCGAACCCCTCGCGGTCGCGCACGTCGTCGGGCCCGACCCGCACCGAGGCGGCTTCGGCGGCAAGCGCGGCGAGGTGGATGTGGTGGTCGTGCAATCCGGGCAGCAGCGCCCCGCCGCGCCCGTCGACCGTGACGGGGCCGCGCAAGCCCCGGCCGATTTCGGCGATCCGGTCCCCGCGCAGGCGTACGTCGACGACCCCCGCGCCTTCGACCTCCACCCGCGTGATCAGCACGGAGCCGTCGGGCGACGTGGCCGGCGAGGCGTCCCCGGCAGCGGGTTCAACGGGCCGGGTCACAGGCAACGGCCAAGCAGAGTCGGGCAGTTGGCGCACATCATCGTTCCACCACCGCGGCGGGCAAGGACAACGGGCCGGACGCGCAAGACAACCGCCTTGCGCACAACGGGAGTCGGGCGGGAACCCAGCCGGCGCACGGGAATCTCCCGGTGGGCTCCACGCTCACGGCGACCTCCGCCCGGCATCACACGCCTCGGTGCCGTCGACCCGCTCGACTGGTCCCCTTCCGTGTGCGGCGAGCTCCGCCGCGCAGCCGGCCATCGCCGCCGCGACGAGTTCCCCGCCGCCCCGGGCCACCGACCGGGCCACCGCACGGGCCGCATGGATCCCGGTGACCGGGTCCGCGATGGCGTCGCCGAGAAACAGAGGCCTGCCGTCCGCGTCGTGGTCCACGAGGCCGGCGGCTGCGGCCGCGTCGTCGCCGAAGGCGATGCGGTCGTCGTCCCGGCCGTATCCGGTGATGCTCAGCCACACGCGGCCGGGCCGGGCGGCGAGGAATTGCTCGGCGTGGACGCCGAGTCGGCGCAGCGCACGCGGTCGGGAGGCCTCGATGACGATGTCGGCCTCCGCGACGATGTCGGCGAGCGCGCCGGACCCGAAGTCGAGAACGCGGTTCTCGTGGCCGTCGTGGAGCCAGCGGTAGAAGTCGGGGGAACCGAGCCGCGCGCCGTCCGGCCTGGTGGTGCTCTCCACCTTGACCACCTCGGCACCCGCCAGCCCGAGGAGTCGCGCGCACAAGGGGCCGGCCCACAGCGCCGACAGGTCGACGACCCGCAGGCCGGCGAGGCCACGAGAACGGGCCTCGCCGAGTCGTTCGGTCCGCACGGCCGGCAGCCCGTGGCGGGCCGAGCCGAGCGCGGAGGCCGCGACGCCGAGGAGTTGTGCGGCCCCGGCGGCCTCCGCGGCCGGGACACTGCGGGCTGCCTCGGCCAGGCCGGCGGTCGTCTCGGGATGGGTGCCGGAGGCACCGGCCGCCGCCATGAGTGCGAGGAGGGCGGGAATCGCGGCGATGTCGTCGGGGCGGGCCAGGTTCAGCGCCACCCAGCCGTCGGCGGCCTCCATCAGCCGGCACGAACCGTTGGCGGACGTCCGCCCGGGTGCGGCGAACCCGGCGGCCTCGGCGCGCAGGAACAGCGCGGCGGGCACGTCGACGGGCACGCCGGTGAGGTCGGTGAACTCCCGGCCGACGCGGACGAGGGGGTCGAGGAACGGTTCGACCGACTCCGTCCAGCGCCCGAGAGTGCGGTTCTCCATGCTTCGCATGCTAAGCCGTGTCCGGGGAACTCCCGAGGGCGCGGCTCCTGCCCCGCCCGCTCCCTGTGGCTCAGGCGCCTACGCGACCGGCCCCCGCGCCGAGCGATCGCAAGACGGGGCTCCGCGCGCGCGGGGCCGGGAGCCTTCGGTGGTGACGACGTGCGGTCGCCCGGTCTTGCGGG
>NZ_JBPKBI010000059.1:0-860 GCF_051388935.1 Yinghuangia sp. YIM S10712 | reverse complement strand
GCAACCCGGTTCCGGGAATCGCAATCACGGGCGGCGGAAAAGGAAGTGGCCCCTTGGCCGACCACGCCGCCGCGCGGTCGGCCAAGGGGCCACAATCAGAGTTCCGTCACTTGCTCGCAGCAGCGGCGGCAGCCGTCGCCGCACGAGCGCGGGAGCGGAAGGCCTCCAGCTTCTCGGAGGGGTCGATCACACGGTGGCTGCGCGACTGGATGCTGATGTCGTGCCCTTCGGCCTGCCTGCGCAGCGCACCCACCGTTGCTTCCTCGCGGGGGATGTGCTTGAAGGGGTCGAAGGAGTACCAGCGCATGGCGTTCTCGAAGGTCATCTTGTTGATTTCCTCGTCGGGTACGCCGGCGGCCTGGAAGTCCGCCCACAGCTCCTCGGGGGCGTTGGGCCACATCGAGTCGCTGTGCGGGTAGTCGCACTCCCACGTGATGTTGTCGATGCCGATCTCGTGCCGCAGCTTCACCCCGAGCGGGTCGGAGATGAAGCACGTCAGGAAGTGCTCACGGAAGACCTCGGACGGCAGCTTGCCGCCGAAGTCCTGCATGGTCCACGTCGAGTGCATGTCGTACGTGCGGTCCACGCGCTCCAGGAAGTACGGGATCCACCCGGTGCCGCCCTCGGAGAGCGCGATCTTGATGTCCGGGAAGTCCTTGATGACCCGCGACCACAGCAGGTCCGCCGCGGCCGACACGATGTTCATCGGCTGGAGCGTGATCATCACGTCCGGCGGCGAGTCGACCGCCGGGATGGTGAGGCGGCCCGAGGACCCGATGTGGATCGACACCACGGTGTTGGTGTCGCAGCACGCCTTCCACAGCGGGTTCCAGTACTCGTCGTGGAAGCTCGGGTAGCCC
>NZ_JBPKBI010000058.1:0-5188 GCF_051388935.1 Yinghuangia sp. YIM S10712 | reverse complement strand
GGCGGTCGGCTCGTCCAGGCACAGCACGCGGGCGTCCAGCGCCAGCAGGCCCGCGAGTTCGACGATGCGGCGGGTGCCGGTGGACAGGTCGCCGATGAACGCGTCGGCGTAGCGGCCCAGGCCGAGGAAGTCGATCAGGTCGGTCGCCTCGGCGTTCTTGGAGCGCTCCCTGCCGAAGGTGTGCGGCAGGTGGAGTGCGGTCGACAGCATGTCGGTCCGTCCGCGGGCCTCCAAGGCGATCTGCACGGTCTCCTTGACCGTCAGCTCGGGGAAGAGCGTGGCGGCCTGGAACGTGCGGCCGAGTCCGCCACGGGCCCGAGCTGCGGGGGACTTGCCGGAGACGTCGTCGCCGAGGAGGTGGACGGTGCCGGTCGCGGGGACGTACCCACCGATGGCGTTCATGAGCGTGGACTTGCCTGCGCCGTTGGTGCCGATGAGACCGACGATCTCGTTCGGCCGCACCTCGATCGACACCCCGTCGACCGCGCTCCGTCCGCCGAAGCGCACCCGTATGTCGCGGGTGGCGAGAACCGGTGTGCCCTGCGGGAGCGGCTCGCGTTCGGTGCGGGTGAGCGCCTTCGGCGCCGCTGTGCCGGTCTTGGTCGGGGTGGCGGGGCCGAGCTTGCGGTCCGCCCAGGCAAGCAGTGCGTCCCGGATCGTGTACCCGATCTGGACGAGGCCGCCGGGGAAGTACAGCAGGAGGATGAGCAGGCCCATGCTGGAGGTCAGCATCGGGATGATCTCGTTCTCGGGGAAGATCGCCGGGAGACCGATCACCCACAGCGCACCGAGGACCGGCCCGGACACCGACCCGAGACCGCCGATGACGACGATCGAGACCAGGACGAGCGAGTCGGGGGTCAGGAAGTACTTGTCCGTGTACGGGACGGACTGGACCGCGCCGGCCAACAACGCCCCGCCGAGCCCCGCGATACCGCCGGCGAGGGCGAACGCACGCAGCTTCACTCGCGCCGCGCTCACGGTGTACGCGGCGGCGGTCGCCGGGTTGTCTCGCACGCCGATCGTGGTGCGTCCCACGCCGGAGCGGCGCAGCCGTCCGACGACGATGAGCACGATCGCGAGCACGACCAACACGACGTAGTAGTACGAGCGTTGGCTGCTGATGTCGATGCCGAACAGTGTGCTGCGTTCGAACGATGCGGTGTCCATGCCTTCGTCGTGGAAGGTCTTACGGCGGTAGAAGTACTGCTCGGCGGCGACCGCGAACGCGAAGGTGCTGACGGCGAGGAGGAGTCCGCGTACGCGCAGTGCTCCGGCGCCGACGATCGCGGCGATGGCGGCGGTGATCAGCGCGGCGACCAACACCGCCGCCGGGAACGCCATGGCCCGGTATTCGTAGACGGTGTCGCCCATTTCGATGCGCAGGCCGCGGTTGAGTGCGGCGGCGGTCAGCGCGCCCAGTCCCGCGAACGCCATCTGGCCGAGGGACAGCTGCCCGGCCCAGCCGGTGAGCACCGTCACCGACGCGGCACAGATCGCATAACCGAGGATGACGGTGTAGAGGAGGTGGCGGGACGGCTGGGTGACGATGAGCGGAATGACGATGGCGATCAGGCCGAGGAACAGCAGGCCGCCGCGTTCCATGTGGCGGACCCACCACACGCCCTTCAGTCGCTCCGGAACCGGCTTGACCTTCGGGGCGAAGGAGAACGCGGAGGACTCGGTGTCGCGTCCGCGGGAGACGAAGAACACCGCGACCAGCACCAGGACCAGCAGGGTCAGGTCGGTGAGGCCGGGCTGGTCGAGCCAGTTGAACTGGATGAACGACTGGAGCAGGCCCAGCAGCACGCCCGCGCCGAGGGCGACCGGGAACGACACCATGCGTGCGATGACGGCTGCGGCGAGGGCGCGTAGCAGGGTGCCGGGGCCGAGTTCGGTGATCTGGGTGAGGGATCCCTGCCGACCTTGGATGAGGATCATGCAGACGGTGCCCAGCAGCCCGGCGATGGCCCATACGGCGGTGGACACGAGTTTGGGGCTGATGCCGTTCAGGCGGGCGAGTTCGGGGTTGTCGGCGGCGGCCTTGACCGTGCGGCCGAGCGTGGTCCGGCCGAGGAAGAGGGCCAGCAGGACCGCGGCGACGGGCACGGTGACCAGGACCGCCAGTTGCGCGCCGGTGATCTCCAGGTCGTCGGTCGGTGACCAACTCCCGGACCACGGAACCGGATACGTATCGTTGGTGTAGTCGTCCAGGTCCGGGTAGGACGTGATGATGGTCAGGGCGAGCTGGGCGACGCCGATGGTGGCGACCAGGACGATCACACGCGGCGCGTTGAAGAGCCTGCGTACGACGGCGAGGTCGACGATCGCGCCGAAGACCGTGCCGGCGAGCAGGCAGATGGCCAGGGCGATCCAGTACGGCACGCCGTAGCGGACCACCAGCAGCGCGAACAGCGCGGACCCGACCAGCCCCATGTTCGCGACCGCGAAGTTGATGACACGCGTCGACCGGTGGACGAGCACGATGCCCATGGCCAGCAGGCCGATGACCAGGCCGGTGACCGCACCGTCGAACAGCAGTTGTGTGGTGGGCAGTTCCATGACGGGTCAGCCGCCTTCCCTGCCGAGGAAGACCGCGCGGGCGAGGTCGTCACGTTCGGCCAACTCCCGGGCCGGGCCGGTGAACCGGACCTGGCCCTTCTCCAGAAACACCGCACGGTCCGCGATCGCCAGCGCGATGTTCAGCGACTGCTCGACCACGACGATCGTCAGCCCGTCCTGCTTGAGGCGTTCGACGATGGCCAGGAGGTCCTGCACGACCACCGGCGCCAGCCCGAGGGAGAGTTCGTCGATCAGCAGCACCTCGGGGTCGTGCATCAGCACCATCGCCAGCGCCAGCATCTGCTGCTGACCACCCGACAACGACCCGGCCTGCTGCCCGAGACGCTCCTTCAGGTCCGGGAAAAGGCCGAGAACGTACGCGAAACGCTCGTCGCGCCGCGCGGCGTCCTTGCGGAACCGGAACGCGGCCATCTCCAGGTTCTCGCGCACACTCATCCCCGCGAACACGCCCTTGCCGCCCGGCAACAGGTGGATGCCGTACCGGCCGCGTTGCTCGGGTGCCACGTAGGTGATCGTGCGCCCACCCAGCCGGACGACACCGCGCTCAGGAGTGCCGAGGCCGCAAATGACCTTCAGAATCGTGGACTTGCCCGCGCCGTTCGTCCCCAGCAACGCGAGGGTCTCGCCGCGCTTGACATCGAACGCGACGTCGAACAGCACCTGCACCTGGCCGTACGAGAAGTCGATGTTGTTGACCTGGAGGACGGGGATGCTCTCGGGATCCTGCGCCTGCCGCTCGGCCTCGTCCAGCTCCTCCCGCAACTCCTGCACCACCAACGACAGGTCGTGCCGGATGGTCTTCGCACCGCGCAGCATGAGGAACCCACCGATCGCGGTCGCCGGGATCCCGATCACCAGCACCGCGACACGGGGGTCGTAGGCGTCGCTGATCAGGCCCGACAGGATCGCCCCGCCGGTCGCGCCGATGAAGAAGATGTACAGCGACCCGAGCGCCGCGCCCAATCCCCGCAGCCGGTACGGGATCACCGACTGCATGATCGGCGCGGTCATCGCGAACGCCACCGAGTTCAGCATCCCCGCCGGAATGCCCAGCAGCATGAACGCCCACCCGGTCGGCATCGCCCATTGGATCGGCAGCAACACCGCGCCCGGCAGCAGCAGCCACCCCAGCAGCGCCACCGCCCGGGACGGGTCGCGGTGGTAGAGCTTGTCGTACCACGGGCCGACAAACGGCAACAGGGCCAGGATCGCCACGCCGGTGACAGAACCCCACACGCCGCGCTCGAAGGTGGACATGTGGAAGTGGTCGTCCGCCCACAGGCTGGTCAGGATCGCGCCTGTGAAAAGAGTGAAGCCCAGAGCCGAGAACGCGAGGATCGCGGTCTTCATGGTCTTGATGCGCAGCAGCCGCGCGAACGCCGCCTCGATCGAGATCGGCATCGGCTTGTCGTCGTCGACGACCCCGCCGAGGACCGACTTCATCTCGTGCTGCCCGCGCTTGGGCTCCGGCAGCCGGAACGCCCAGATGGCGACCGCCAGTGTCGGCAGACCCAGGATCAGGAACGGCCACCGCCACCCGTCGTCCCCGCCCGCGAGTGTGGCGATCCCCGCCACCAGCAGCGGACTGAGTGCTCCCGCGGTCCGGGCGGCGGAGTAGTTGACCGCGGAGATCCGGCCGCGCACCCCGATGGGGTAGGTATCCGCCAGCAGCGACCCGTTCACCGGGATCGTGCTGGACTTGGCGACCCCCACCCCGAACCGGGTGAGGAAGAACAAGAACGCGTTCGCGGCCATACCGCAGGCCAGCACCATCGCGGAGAACATGATCCCCGCCCAGCCGATGACACGGCTGCGGCGGTACCGGTCCGCCAGGTACCCCATCGGCAAGGCGCCCAGCACCAGGAACGCGCCCGAAGCCGCCGAGATGAACACGATCGCCGAGTCACTCAGCCCGAACGCGTCCTGGATGTCCGGCGCCAAAATGCTCAGCGTCGCCGACTCCAACTCGTCGAACGTCGCCAGCAACATCAGCGTCAGGAAGGTCATCGACCCACCCGCCGCCAGACCTTGACGCAGTGTCAGGTGTTCGCCGCCCACACCGGGCAGCAGTTCGTCCGCGAACAGTACTTCGCGCTTCGCCTCCGCCTGACGCGCCTGACGCTCGGCCTCCGCCTCGATCAACCCGGAAGCCAGGCCTGCGGCGGACGGGGTCGCGCTGTCCGCAGGGCCGGTGGTTTCGGAGATGGGCCCAGTCAAGGCTGCATCCGTTCGGTGTGCTGGAGTCGGAATGCGAAACTGTGCATGGCGTTCTCCGCGGGGAATCGGGCGGTCGGAGGCGGGATGAACCGGATCGTGGTGGGGAGTCCGTTCGGTCCGGGGGAACCCGGCCCAGGGCGTCAGCCTGGGCCGGGCCCTCACAGCGCGAGTTCGGGGGCGAGCCGAATGCGCGATCGGGTCACCGGGCGGCGCGCGGTGTCGGCCGCGTCACGGAATCAGGATCTTGTCCTGGTCGGGGTTGTACTGCGCCAGGCGGACGGGAAGTGCGCCGTGCGGTGTCTGCCGGCTGTAGTCGGCTTTGTCGACGTAGCCCGGGATTTGGATCGGGCCGAGCGAGAAGCCCGCGTTCTGGAAGGTCTGGTAGGTC
>NZ_JBPKBI010000057.1:0-5470 GCF_051388935.1 Yinghuangia sp. YIM S10712 | reverse complement strand
GGTGGATTATGCGTCCCACTGTCCGCATGTGGAGGAGCTGGAGTCCGGCCTTGCCCAGGCGTTGGGGGAGGTCCGGCCGTGTTCGGGGCGGGTGCCGTTCTTCTCGACGGCGACCGGCACACTCTTGGATACCGCGGAGTTGGATGCCGGGTATTGGTATCGGAATCTGCGTGGGACGGTGCGGTTCGAGGAGGCGGTGCGCGGTCTGCTCGGCTCCGGGCACGGGGTGTTCGTCGAGGTCAGTCCGCATCCGGTCTTGACCGTCGGGGTNCGGAATCTGCGTGGGACGGTGCGGTTCGAGGAGGCGGTGCGCGGTCTGCTCGGCTCCGGGCACGGGGTGTTCGTCGAGGTCAGTCCGCATCCGGTCTTGACCGTCGGGGTGGAGGAGACCGCCGAGGCCGCCGGTGCCCGGGACGTGCTGGCGACGGGGACGCTGCGTCGTGACCACGGCGGCCTGGACGAGGTGCTGGCCGCTGCGGCGCGGGTGTTCGTCCACGGCGTCGACGTCGACTGGGCGAGCGTTTACCCTGCGGGCTCCCGTCACATTGACCTGCCCACCTACCCTTTTCAACGCGAGACCTACTGGCTCGCCTCGGCTGCCGAAGCCGCCGATATCGCCTCGACCGGACTTCGGACTCCCGGGCATCCGTTGCTCGGTGCGGCGGTCGACCTGCCGGACGGCGGGACCGTGCTGACCGGCCGGATCTCCCTGGACACCCACCCCTGGCTGGCGGACCACGCCGTCCACGGCACCGCGCTGCTGCCCGGCACCGCGTTCGTCGATCTGGCGATGGCCGCAGGCGAATCGGTCGGTGCGGCGGGTATCGACGAACTCACGCTGTCCGCACCCCTCATCGTGCCGGCCGACGGCGCGACGCGCATCCAGGTCGCGGTCGGCCCTGCGGACACGGCCGGGCGCCGCGCGATCACCGTCTACTCGTGCCCCGACCCGGACGACGGCCACACGAGTGCGGACGCGGCCGCGGGGACGTGGACGCAGCACGCCGAAGGGATACTCACCCCGGTCGCGGAGCAGATGCCGCCCCCCGGCTCCGACGATCTCGCGACGTGGCCCCCCGCAGGCGCGGAACGCATCGAGGCCACCGATGCGTACGCACGCCTGGCCGCACTCGGCTACGAGTACGGCCCCCTCTTCCAGGGCCTCCACAACGTCTGGCGGCGCGATGCCGAGCTGTTCGCGGAAGTCGCCCTCCCCGACCCCGCGGCGGGCTCCGACAGCGGCATCGCCGGCGCGGGATTCGCCGTCCACCCCGCACTCCTGGACGCGGCGTTGCACGCGCTGCTCCCGGGCATCGGTGCGGATCACGGCCCGGTCGTGCTGCCGTTCGCGTGGGCGGGAGTCGGCATCGCCGAGGCAAGCGAGGCCACAGCGCTGCGCGTGCGCTACACGCCGACCGGGCCGGACGCGTTCTCGCTGGACATCGCCGACGGCTCGGGCAGCCGCCTCGGCCGGGTGGGGTCCCTCGTGATGCGGCCCGTCTCCTCCGAGGCGCTGCGGGTCTCCAAGGGTTCGGGCCGGCCCGCCGCCGACGTCTTCCACGTGGCCTGGGAAGGGGCCGAAGCCACCGGCGAGCCGCCCGAGGCGGGCCGCTACACGGAACTCCCGCTGCGCGACGGGCGGTTCGACGTTGCGCCGGCGCAGCCGTCCGACGAGCACGCGACCGCCCGCTTCGCCGCGTTCATCCCGCCGGGCGCACCCGGAGCGGACACCGGTGAGTCGGCCCGCCGACACGCCTACCTGGCCCTGGAGTTGGTGCGGTCCTGGCTTGCCGGTGACCGAGTTCCGGAAACCCGGCTGGCCGTCGTCACCCGCAATGCCATGGCGGTGACCCAAGACGAGCATGCGGACGTCACGGCGGCGACCGTGTGGGGGCTGGTACGCAGCGCCCAGTCGGAGAACCCCGACCGCTTCATCCTCGTCGACCTGGACGACGACCCTCGGTCCCTCGACGCGCTGCCGGCCGCACTGGTGACCGGCGAACCGCAACTCGCGGTGCGCGAAGGGCTCGTCTTCGTTCCGCGCCTGGCCCGGACATCCGCGCTGCACGGGCCCGCACAGCCGGGTGACGCCGCGCCTGGTGGCCACGAGGCGGCGGATGGCCGCGACTTCGGCGACGGCACGGTCCTCGTCACCGGCGGAACCGGCGCCCTCGGGGCTTTGGCGGCCCGCCACTTGGCCGAGCGGTTCGGAGCACGCCGCCTGCTCTTGGTGAGCCGGCGCGGTGCCGACGCACCGGGGGCTGCCGAGCTGGCGTCCGAACTCGCGTCCATGGGGGCGACGGTAGCGTTCGCCGCCTGCGATGTGGGCGACCGCGCGGCGCTGGCGGACGTCCTGCGCGGCGTGCCGTCCGAATACCCGCTGCGGGCGGTGATCCACACGGCGGGGGTTCTGGACGACGGCCTCGCCACGGCGCTGACACCGGCACGGTTCGACGCGGTGTTCCACCCCAAGCTCGACGCCGCCTGGCACCTGCACGAACTCACCCGCGACGCGGACTTGTCCGCGTTCGTGCTCTACTCGTCCGTCTCGGGGCTCATCGGCGGAGCCGGGCAGGCCAACTACGCCGCTGCCAACACCTTCCTCGACGCGCTCGCGGTCCACCGCCGCGCCCTGGGCCTGCCCGCGATCTCCCTGGCCTGGGGGCTCTGGGCCGCCGACGGCGCCCTCGCCGGGGCCATGAGCGCGACCGACATCGCCCGCATGGCCCGGGCCGGTGTGGCGCCGTTGGGCCGCGACGAAGGCATGGAACTGTTCGACACGGCCCTGCGCGCCGCGCTCGCCGGCATCGACCACGCCGCACTGGCACCACTGCGCCTGAGCTCCGCCCCGACGCCGGAGCCGCCGCCCGTCATGCGGAACGTCCTGCGCACCACGCGCCGGCGGCCGGCGATCAGGCGCGGCACCGCCACGGCGGACGCCTCCCTCGCGACGCGCGTGCGCAATGCGGCCGACGCGGACCGCACCCGCATCGTGCTGGACATCGTGCGCAGCCAGGTCGCGGAGGTGCTCGGCTATCCCGACCCGTCCGCCATGGACACCGAACTCGCTTTCAAGGAACTGGGATTCGACTCGCTCACCGCCGTGGAGCTGCGCAACCGGCTGAGCACCGCCACCGGGCTGAAGCTGCCGACCACACTTGTCTTCGACCACCCCTCGCCGCGCGTCGTGGCGGACCACCTTGTCCGCGAACTCATCGGCGGCCCCGAACAGCAACCCGCCCCGCGCCGCGCCCGCGTCGCGGCGCGCGACGACGACCCCATCGCCATCGTCGGCATGGCCTGCCGCTACCCGGGCGGAGTCGCATCCCCGGAAGATCTGTGGCAGTTGGTCGCCGAAGGTCGCGACGCTGTCGGCGAGTTCCCCACCGGTCGCGGCTGGGCGCCGGATCTCTACGACCCGAACCCCGAGCAGCCCGGCAAGAGTTACACCCGATACGGCGCGTTCCTCTACGACGCCGACCAGTTCGATGCCGGCTTCTTCGGCATCTCGCCGCGCGAGGCCCTGGCGATGGATCCGCAGCAGCGGCTGTTGCTGGAGACCGCGTGGGAAGCTCTCGAACGGGCCGGCGTCGACCCGCGGACCCTTCGCGGCACGCCCACCGGCGTTTTCGCGGGGGCGATGTACCACGACTACGCGCCCCCGGTGCAGCTCATGCCGCCGGACCTGGAAGGCACCCTGCTCACCGGCAACACCGGCAGCGTCGTCTCCGGGCGTCTTTCGTACACGTTCGGCTTCGAAGGACCCGCAGTCACCGTCGACACGGCGTGTTCGTCGTCGTTGGTGGCGTTGCACCTGGCGATGCAGTCGCTGCGGTCCGGTGAGTGCTCCCTCGCCCTCGCCGGCGGCGTGGCCGTCATGGCGACCCCCGGGACATTCGTGGAGTTTTCGCGGCAGCGGGGGCTTGCGGCTGATGGGCGGTGCAAGCCGTTCGCGGCTGCGGCGGACGGCACGGGGTGGGGTGAGGGTGTGGGGTTGTTGGTGGTGGAGCGTTTGTCGGATGCGCGGCGTCTGGGGCACTCGGTATTGGCTGTGGTTCGTGGTTCGGCGGTGAATCAGGATGGTGCGTCGAATGGTTTGACGGCGCCGAATGGTCCGTCGCAGCAGCGGGTGATTCGTGGGGCGTTGGCGGGTGCGGGGTTGTCGGCGTCGGATGTGGATGCGGTGGAGGCGCACGGCACGGGGACGCGGTTGGGTGATCCGATTGAGGCGGATGCGTTGTTGGCGACGTACGGGCGGGGTCGCGAGTCGGGGCGGCCGTTGTTCCTGGGGTCGGTGAAGTCGAATATCGGTCATACGCAGGCGGCTGCGGGTGTGGCCGGTGTGATCAAGATGGTGATGGCGATGCGGCATGGTGTGTTGCCGCGGACGCTGCATGTGGACGCGCCGAGCCCGCACGTGGACTGGTCGTCCGGCGCAGTCGAACTGCTTACCGAGGCACGCGAATGGACGCGCGACGGTGCGCCTCGCCGCGCTGCCGTGTCGTCGTTCGGTGTGAGCGGCACCAACGCCCACGTCATCGTCGAGGAAGCCGACGGGCCGGCCGACGGACCAGTCGGCGAACCGACCGCCGGGCCCGGGGACGCCGAGAACGACGCGCCGCAGGCTGCGCCCTCGCCTGTGCCGTTCGTCGTCACCGCGCGCGGCAGGGCAGCACTTGCCGAACAAGTCCGGCGCCTGGAGGAGTTGGTGGCCGCACGGAACTCTGCGGCGATGCCGGCCATCGGCGCCGCGCTCGCCGGTAACCGGGCCGTTTTCGAGGACCGCGCGGTGATCCTCGGCGACGGACGCGACGAACTGCTCTCCGGACTCCGCGCCCTCGCCTCCGGCCGAGAGGCAGCCACAGGCCGCGTACTGACCGGGACCGTCCGCCCCAACGACCAGCGCGTCGTGTTTGTGTTTCCGGGTCAGGGTTCGCAGTGGGTGGGGATGGCGTCGGGTTTGGTGGCGTCGTCGGGGGTGTTTGCGGGGCGGATGCGGGAGTGCGGGGCGGCGTTGGCGCCGTTCGTGGGGTGGGATCTGCTGGATGTGTTGGATGATCCGGTGGCGTTGGAGCGGGTGGATGTGGTGCAGCCGGTGTTGTGGGCGGTGATGGTGTCCCTGGCTGAGCTGTGGGCGTCTTTTGGTGTGGTGCCGGATGCGGTGGTGGGGCATTCGCAGGGGGAGATCGCGGCTGCGGTGGTGGCGGGTGGTCTGTCGTTGGAGGACGGGGCGCGGGTGGTCGCGTTGCGCAGCCGGGCGTTGGGTGTGTTGTCGGGGCGTGGGGGGATGTTGTCGGTTCCGCTGCCCGTGGACGAGGTGGCGGAACGGCTTGCGGGGTTCGGTGGGCGGTTGTCGGTGGCGGCGGTGAACGGGCCGGGGTCGACGGTGGTGTCCGGTGACGTGGAGCCGTTGTTCGCGTTGCGGGACGAGCTGGTCGGTCTCGGGGTGCGGGCGCGGGTGGTGCCGGTG
>NZ_JBPKBI010000056.1:0-5945 GCF_051388935.1 Yinghuangia sp. YIM S10712 | reverse complement strand
GATCCGTTGCCGCTGACCGCCGGAGAACTGGTGCGGATACCGGTTGATGTGCTCCGGATTCAGGCCGACGAGTTCGAGGAGTTCCTGCACCCGCTTCTTGACGCCCTGCTTGGGCACGGCCTCGGAGTGGATCGCGTAGGGCTCGCCGATGATGTCCGCGACGGTCATGCGCGGGTTCAGGGAGGTGTACGGGTCCTGGAACACCATCTGGATGTTCCGGCGGACCGCCTTGAGCGCCTGGCCGGAAAGCTTCGAGATGTCCTCGCCCTTGTACAGGACCTGTCCCGACGACGCGCGCTCCAGGTTCATCAGCAGCTTCGCGACCGTGGACTTGCCGCAGCCCGACTCCCCGACCAGGCCGAGGGTTTCGCCGCGCCCCAGGTCGAAGGTGACGCCGTCGACGGCCTGGACCGCGCCGACCTGGCGCCGGAAGACGATCCCCTGGGTCAGCGGGAAATGCTTGACCAGGTTCTTCACTTCGAGGATCGGCTCGTCGGAAGGGGGCATCACGAGCCTCCGTTTTTCGTGTTCGCGCTGTGTTCGAGCACCTGACCGGCAAAGTGGCAGGCGCTGTGGCGGCCGGGGACGACCTCGTACAGCGGCGGGACGTCCGTGCGGCACACGTCCTGGGCGTACGGGCAACGCGGGTTGAACGCGCAGCCGGGCGGAATACGCATCAGGTTCGGCGGCAGGCCCTTGATCGCGTACAGTTCCTGCCCCTTGAGGTCGAGGCGCGGGATCGACGCGAGCAGGCCCTCGGTGTACGGGTGTGCGGGGCTCGCGTACAGCTCGTGCACCGACGCCTCCTCGACGATGCGCCCCGCGTACATGACCGCGATCTTGTCCGCGACGTCGGCGACCACGCCGAGGTCGTGGGTGATCAGGATCAGGCCCATGTGGCGTTCGCGCTGGAGCTCCGCGAGCAGGTCCATGACCTGGGCCTGCACGGTCACGTCGAGGGCTGTGGTCGGCTCGTCGGCGATGATCAGCTCGGGGTCCAGCGCCATCGCCATCGCGATCATGATGCGCTGGCGCATGCCGCCGGAGAACTGGTGCGGGTAGTCGTTCACCCGCTCCTTCGCGGCGGGGATCCTGACGAGGTCCATCAGCTCGACGGCCTTCGCCTTGGCGTCCCTGCGCGACATGCCCTCGTGGACGCGGAACATCTCGGCGAGTTGGAAGCCGACCGAGTAGACCGGGTTCAGCGCGGACAGCGCGTCCTGGAAGATCATCGCGATCTTCCGGCCCCGGATCCTCCGGCGCTCTTCCCTGCTCATCTTCAGCATGTCCCGGCCGTGGAACCGGACTTCGCCGCCGGTGATCACCCCAGGAGGCATGTCGAGGATGCCCATGACGGTCTGCGCGGTCACCGACTTGCCGGACCCGGACTCGCCGAGCACCGCAAGCGTCTCACCGGCGTTCACCGAGTACGACACGCCGTTGATCGCCTTGGCGACGCCGTCGCGCGTGCGGAACTCCACGTAGAGGTCGTCGACTTCGAGAAGCGGCGCGCCGGGCAGGGTCTCCGCGTGCTGCGGATCGGTCAATTGGTTCGTGCTCATGTGTGTGGTCCCCTCCCCCGTCAGCGGAGCTTCGGGTCGAGGGCGTCGCGGACCGCGTCGCCCAACAGGATGAAGCTGAGCACCGTCACGGACAGGAACAGCGACGGGAAGAACAACTGGTACGGCGAGTCGCGGATCACGTTGGTCGCGGTGCTGATGTCGGCGCCCCACGACACCTCGGTGAGCGGCAGGCCGATGCCGAGGAACGACAGCGTCGCCTCCGTCGAGATGAACGTGCCGAGCGAGATCGTCGCGACGACGATGACCGGCGCGACCGCGTTGGGCAGCACGTGCCGCATCAGGACGCGTCCGGTGCCGGCCCCCAACGCCCGTGCGGCGACCACGTAGTCGGACGACTTCACGGTGATCACCGAGCCGCGCATGATGCGGGCCGTCTGCATCCAGCCGAAGATGCCGAGCGCCGCGACCACCGTCCACACCGTGCGGTCCTCGAACGCGCTCATGAACACCAGCGCGGCGAGCAGCAGCGGGATGCCGAAGAAGATGTCGGTGACGCGGGCCAGGACCGAGTCGAGCCACCCGCCGAAGTATCCGGCGACCGCGCCCACGACCCCGCCGAGCACGACGATGACGGCCGTCGTCGCGACACCCACGATGATCGACGCGCGTGCGCCGTAGATGGTCCGCGCGTAGATGTCGCAGCCCTGGGTGTTGGTGCCGAACCAGTGGCCGCCCGACGGCCCCAGGTCGGTTTGCGCGATCGGGCAGAACCTCGGGTCCTGATCGGTGAACCAGCCGGGGAAGCAGGCCATGACGATCAGCAGCAGCAGGATGACCGCGGAGATGTAGAACCTGGGGCTGCGCCGCAATTCGCGCCACGCCTCGGCCCACGAGCCGCGCGGCTTGTCGGTTTCCGCTTCCGCCGGCAGGACGTCGGGCGCGCCGTACTCGTCGACCTTCTCGATCGTGGTGGTGCCCTCGGCGTCCGCGAGAAAGAGCGTGGGGTTCTCCTGGGAGCCGAACTGCGGCTGTTCCTGGCTGCGGACGGGCAGCTTCTCGCGCCTCGGGTCGTGCTGCGGTTCGTGGTCAGGCATACCGGATCCTCGGGTCCAGGACGGCGTACAGGAGGTCGACGATCAGGTTCATCACCAGGTAGACGATGACCAGGGCGGCGACCGCGCCGACCACCGTGGCGTTCTCGTGCTTGGTGACGGCCAGGTAGATCAGCCGGCCCACTCCGTCGACGTTGAAGATGCCCTCGGTGACGATGGCCCCGGCCATCAGCGCACCGAGGTCGGCCCCGAGGAACGTCACCACCGGGATCAGCGAGTTGCGCAACAGGTGCACGGTGACGACGCGGCGGCGCGGCAGTCCCTTCGCGGTCGCCGTACGCACGTAGTCGGCACGCAGGTTCTCCGCGATGCTCGTTCGCGTCAGGCGTGCCACGAACGCGAGCGACAGCGAACCGAGCACGATGCCGGGCAGAACGAGGTCGCTCCACGTCGGATCGCCCGGCGTCGCCGTCGACGGGAACAGGCCCCACTCCGTGCCCAGGAAGTACTGGAACAGGTAGCCGAGGACGAAGACCGGGATCGAGATCACGATCAAGGTGGTGACCAGCACGACCGAGTCGATCAACTTGCCGCGCCGCAGGCCGGCGAGGAGGCCCGCGCCGATGCCGATCACGATCTCGATGGCGAACGCGATCAACGCCAGGCGGATCGAGATGGGGAACGCGCGCTCCAGCTCGTCGGCGACGGGGATGCCGCTGAAGCTGGTGCCGAAGTCGCCCTGGAACAGGCCGGTGAGGTAGTGCCAGTACTGGACGATCAAGGGATCGTTCAGGTGGTACTCCTCGCGCATCTGTCTCACGAACGCCGGGTCGGCGGCCTTGTCGCCGAACATCGCGGCGATCGGGTCCCCACCGAGCTGGTAGACCATGAAATAGATCAAGAACGTGGTCCCGATGAACACCGGGATCATCTGGAGCAGTCGTCGGATGACGTAACGCCCCATNACATCGCGGCGATCGGGTCCCCACCGAGCTGGTAGACCATGAAATAGATCAAGAACGTGGTCCCGATGAACACCGGGATCATCTGGAGCAGTCGTCGGATGACGTAACGCCCCATGCCAGCCTCCTGCGGTCTGGTTCGGCACGTGACCGCCGCGTTTCGGCCGGCGCCGCGCATTGCTTGTCGGCGCCGGCCGGCACGGTGCAGCGGAGTCCGGGGAGGCGGCCGGGTGAACGAGCGCCCGGCCGCCTGCCTCGGTGGGTCAGTTGACGGTGACCTCGGTGAACTCCGGGTTGCCGAACACGTCGAACGAGACGTTCGAGACGTTGGTCGAGGAACCGGCCTTCGTCACGTAGTACCAGAGCGGGATCGAGGGCAGGTCCTGGGCGAGCTGCTTCGCGGCGTCCTGCCAGAGCTGAAGCGCCTGCGCCTCGTCGGTCGCGCCCTGGGCCTGCTGCGCGAGGTTGTCGAAGTCCGCATTCGAGTAGCCGGCGTCATTGGACGCGGCACCCGTGCGGTAGATGTCGTTCAGGAAGTTGTCCGGGAACGGGTAGTCGGCCTTCCAGCCGGTTCGGTACGCCCCGGTCATCTGCTTGTTGGTGATCTCCTCGCGCGCGACGGAGAACTCCGCGTACAGCTTCGGTTCGCACGCCTGGCTGCCCAGCGTCTGGTTGATGCTGTTGCAGACCGCGGTGACCCATTCCTTGTGCGGGCCGTCCGCGTTGGTCGCGATGGTCAGCTTGCCACCGGGGATACCGCCGCCCTCGGCAATGAGCTGCTTGGCGCGCTCGGGGTTGTACGTGCAGACATCACCGCACACGTCCATGTGGCCGGGGACGCCGGGGGCGAGCCAGTCGACGGCCGGCTGCTCCTGGCCCTTGTAGAGGGCCTTCGTGATGCCTGCGCGGTCGATCGCCATGGACAGGCCCTGGCGCACCTTCGCCGCTCCCGGCGTGGCCCATCCGGCGTCGTACAGCGGGAAGCCGATCTTCTGGATGGCCAACTGGGGCTGCACGACGGCCCTGTTGCCCAGGTCGTTCTGGAAGCTGCCGACCGCCGAGGTCGGGATCTGGTCGATCACGTCGAGCCGGTTGTCGCGCAGTGCGGTGTACGCGGCGTCGTAGGTCGTGTAGAAGACGAGCCGGGCGCCTGCCGCCTTGGCCTTGTCCTGGCCGGCGTAGTTCTCGTACCGCTTGACGGTGATGGACTTCTTGCGGTCCCAGCCGCCGTTGGCGGTGTCGAGCTGGAAGGGCCCGTTGCCGATCGGGGCCTGGCCGTACTTGTCGGGGTTCGTGTAGAACTCCTGCGGCAGCGGCATGAACGGGGTGTAGCCCATCTGCGCCTTGAACGACGAGACCGGGTAAGCCAGTTGGATCGTGAAGGTGGTGTCGTCGACGACCTTCAGACCCGACATGGTCTGCGCGGTGGGCTGCCCGTTCTCGGGGTGGACCTGGTCGTAGCCGACGATCGGCTGGAAGAACGTGGTGTTGATCTGCTTGTTGGTCGACAGCGCGCCCCAGTTCCACGCGTCGACGAACGATTTCGCCGTGACGGGCTCGCCGTTGTGGAACGTCCAGCCGGTCTTGAGCTTGACGGTCCAGTTGACGTTGTCCGGTGACTCCATCGACTCCGCGACGGCCGGCACGGTCTCGCCGGTCTTGGCGTCGTAGGTGTACAGGCCGCGGAACATCATCGAGAGCGGGTAGAAACCGCCGGTCTCGTTGGCGTTGGCCGGCTGGAGCAGGTTCTGCGGCTCCGTGCTGCTGGCGGTGTAGTAGCCGGCCGGCGCTCCGGAGCTGCCTCCGCCGCTGTTGCCGCCGCCGCACGCCGTCGCCGCGAGCGCCAGGATGCCCGCGCCCGCGAGCCACTTCACGCGCGTCAGTCCGCGCATGGGTTGCCTCCTTGAAAGCCACTTCGGAAGTGAAGTGCGACGGGCAACCCGTGGGGTCTCCTCGCCGCGGTGCCCGTCCGGCCGCGCCCCCGCGCAGGACCGGTCTCCGAGCAAACGCATCTACTATCCGTCACCGATTCGGATGCTCCAACCCTCCGCAGTGTTGCGGTTTGATCACGCAGGCCCCCTGAAAATCTCAGCTTGTGGCGTGAGAGTACCGGGTAATACGCGAATCATTCGGATGGGTGTGTCGCTGTGCGGAGCATACAGTCCTATCAACGGACAACAGGACATCGAGACGAGGTGAGGAGCCGCCAGGGATCCTGCTACACAGCGTGCCCGTGGAGGAAAAGCCCAGGTCGGGGCCCCTGCGTACGCTACGCGCGTAGTTCCCGCAATCGCAAGAAAAAGTTACGCGCGTAGCATGAGCGCCGCGAGGCAGCCCCGAGCGCGGGCCCCGGACGAAACCGGGCGGGCACGCGGAGAGGGTGCCACCTCACGCTGAGGTGGCACCCC
>NZ_JBPKBI010000055.1:0-6127 GCF_051388935.1 Yinghuangia sp. YIM S10712 | reverse complement strand
CCGGCGACGAGCACCATGTGCACACTCGCGCCGTGCCGCCGCGCCAACTCCGCCAACCCGGCGTGCAGTCCAGGCTCGACATGCAACGAAACATGATCCCCGCGGTGCCCTGCCACCGGCGGACGCGGCCGGTCGAACGGCAACGCCAACTGTTCCGGCAGGCCATCCAACGCCCGTCTCCAGTAGCCGAGTTGGCCATTCAGGAGACTGCCCGGCTCGGCACGGTCACCGAGCAACCCGCGCTGCCACACGGTGTAGTCCGCGTACTGCACCGGCAGCGGGCGCCACGACGGAGCCGCACCGTCACGACGCGCCAGGTACGCCGCGGCCAGGTCGCGTGCCAGAGGCCCGACGGACCAGCCGTCAGCCGCGATGTGATGCACCACCAGCAACAGCACATGCTCGGCGTCTCCCAACCTGAAGAGTTCGGCGCGCAAAGGAAGTTCGTCGGCCAGATCGAAGCCGCGGCGGGCAGCCTCGGCCAGCCGCCGGTTCAGGTCGGCGGCGTCGGTCGCGGTGACCGGCAACGGCACGACGGTGTTCCGCGACGGCAGCACCTGCTGTGCGGGCACGCCGTCGGTCTCGCGGAACACGGTGCGCAGGCTTTCGTGTCGCGTGACGACATCGCCGAGTGCCTGCGTGAGCGCGGCGACGTCGAGGCCTCCGGTCAGGCGCAGTGCGACGGGGATGTTGTAGGTGGCCCCGAGCGCCTCCATGCGTTCGAGGAACCACAGCCGCTGCTGGGCGAACGACAGCGGCACGGGATCCGGACGGGTTGAACACGCCCGCAGCGGCGGGCGCGTCGATGCTCCGGCGCTGGCGATGCGCTCGGCCAGCCCGGCGACCGTCGGGGCCTCGAACAGGGCGCGCAAACCGACCTCGGCGCCGAGGACGGCGCGTACGCGGGCGACGAGTCGGGCGGCCAGCAGGGAGTGGCCGCCGAGGTCGAAGAANCTCGGCGCCGAGGACGGCGCGTACGCGGGCGACGAGTCGGGCGGCCAGCAGGGAGTGGCCGCCGAGGTCGAAGAAGGAGTCGTCGGCGCGGACGCGTTCCGGTGGTACGCCCAGCACTTCGGCGAACAGCCCCGCGACGACCATCTCGCCCGGTGACCGCGGCACCCGGCCGTCCCCGCTGCCCGCGTCCTCCCACACCGGCGCCGGCAGCGCCGCACGATCCAACTTGCCGTTCACCAGCAAGGGGAGCGCATCAAGGGTGACGAACGTCGACGGCACCATGTACGCGGGCAGCCTGGCCTCCAGGTGAGCCCGCAACGCGGCGGCGTCCGGCGTGCGAGCGGCATGCGCCACCACGTACGCGGCAAGCCGGTCCCCGTGTGCGAGAACGACACACCGCGCCACATCCGGATGTTCCCCGAGCGCGGATTCGATCTCGCCGGGCTCGATGCGGTAGCCGCGCACCTTGACCTGGTCGTCGGCCCGGCCCAGGAAGTCGAGTTGGCCGTCCTGGCGCAGACGTACGACGTCACCCGTGCGGTACATGCGCGCGCCCGGTTCCCCTGGTGGGGCGAAGGGGTCGGCGACGAAACGCTCGGCCGTCAAACGTGGTTGGTTCAGGTAGCCGCGTGCGAGGCCGGGCCCCGCCATGTAGAGCTCGCCCGGGACCCCGATCGGCACCGGATTCAGCGCGGCGTCCAGCACGTAGGCCCGCGCACCGGTCATCGGACGGCCGATCGGCGGCGCTCCGCGGCCGTCGGCGGGCAACGGCGCGGTGATCGTGGCCAGCACCGTGGTCTCGGTCGGCCCGTACGCGTTGTGCATGCGACGCCCCGGCGCCCAGCGTGCCACCAGGTCAGGGGACAGCGCCTCGCCGCCCACGACAAGCGTCTCGGCGTCGAGCCGCGCATCCGGCACGGCGGCCAGCGCCGACGGCGGCACCAACACGTGTGTCAACGCGAGCGCCGCATCGGTCAGCGCGGAAAGCGGCTGCTCGGCGGGCGCCAGAACGAGCGTGGCACCGTGGGCCAGCGCCGTGCACAGGTCCCAGAACGCCATGTCAAAGCTCGGGGACGCGAATTGGAGCACACGGCTGCCCGGCCCCGCGCCCAGCCGCGCGCTCTCGGCCGCGAGGCACGCCACACCCGTGTGCGCGACCACGACTCCCTTGGGCCGACCCGTCGACCCCGACGTGTACGGCACGTACGCCGGGTGCTCGGGCCGCAGGCCCACCACAGGAGGCGGCAAGTCGGGCTGCCCGGCGGCCAGCGCGGCGACGTCGTCCGCGGACTCCAGGTGCAGCGCCGGGGCGGTGTCCCGGAGGAGGTACGCGACGCGGGCCCGCGGCAGGCGGTGGTCGATCGGCACGTACGCGGCCCCGGCCTTCAGCACGCCGAGCACGGCGACGATCTGCCAGGCGCAGCGCGGCAGGCTGAGGACGACACGGTCCTCGGGACCGATCCCGCGCGCGATCAACGCGTGGGTGACCTGGTTGGCCCGCGAGTCCAATTCTGCGTACGTCAGTTGCTCGCCATCGGGCGATTCCAGGGCGACCGCGTCGGGCGTCGCGAGCACCTGGGCGGCGAACAACTCCGGGAAAGTACGCGGAGGGACGGCCTCAGCCGAAGGACCGAGCGCGCGTTCGGCCAGCAACTCACGCTCGTCCGGCGCGAGGACGTCGATCCGGCCGATCGGCCGGTCGGGGGCGCGGACCGCGGCTTCCAGCACCCGCAGCCACCGGGCGGCGATGCGCTCGACACCGGCCCGGTCGAACACGTCGGTGCGGTACTCGATTGTGCCGTCGAGTCCCGGCCCGGTGCCGGCGCCGGTGCCGGTGTCGGTGCCGGTGTCGGCTTCGTTGAGTGCGAACGTCAGGTCGTACTTGGCCGTCCCCGTCCACACCCGCTTCTCGGACACCGTCAGCCCCGGCAGATCGGGCAGCGGCGGCGTGCCGTGCCGGAGCGTCAGCATGGTTTGGAAGAGCGGGTGGTGGGCGAGGGTGCGGTTGGGGTTGACGGCTTCGACGACTTGTTCGAAGGGGGCGTCTTGGTGGGCGTAGGCGCCGAGTGCGGTTTCGCGTACGCGGTCGAGGAGTTCGGTGAAGGTGGGGTTGCCTGAGGTGTCGGTGCGCAGGACGAGGGTGTTGACGAAGAAGCCCACGAGGTCGTCCGTCGCGGCGTCCGTGCGCCCGGCGACGGGTGTGCCGATCGGCACGTCCGTCCCCGCACCCAGCCGCGTGAACAACGCCGCCAGCGCCGCGTGCAGCACCATGTGCGCACTCGCGCCACGCCGCCGTGCCAAATCGGTCAGAGCACCGTAGAGCTCCGGTCCGACACGGACCGGGACATGGCCCCCGCTGTGGCTCGCGAGCGGCGGGCGCGGCCGGTCGAACGGCAGCGCGATCTGGTCCGGCACACCGTCGAGCACCCGCGTCCAGTAGTCGAGTTGCTCGTTCAGGAGGCTGCCGGCCTCGGCCCGCTCGCCGAGCAACCGGCGTTGCCACAGCGCGTAGTCCGCGTACTGCACCGGCAGGTCCGGCCAGGCCGGGGGCTCTCCGGCGCGGCGTGCCGCGTACGCGGTGGCGAGGTCGCGCGCAAGCGGCCCGGTCGACCAGCCGTCGCCGGCGATGTGATGGACGACGAGAAGCAGCACACACTCGCCGTCACCAAGCTCGAAAAGCTCGGCGCGCAGAGGCAGTTCGCGGGTGAGGTCGAAGCGGTGCCGAGCGGCGGCGGCGATCCGGTCGTCGACCTCGGCTGCGGTCACGGTCGTCACGGCAAGGTCCGGCCGCGCTTCTCCGGCGGACAGCACGTGCTGCACCGCAACGCCGCCGGTCTCCGGGAAGAGCGTGCGCAGGCTTTCGTGTCGGGCCACGACGTCGCCGAGTGCCCGGGCCAGCGCGACACGGTCGAGTTCGCCGGTCAGGTGAAGCGCGACGGGGATGTTGTACGTCGGCCCGAGGGCCTCCATGCGTTCGAGGAACCACAGCCGCTGCTGCGCGAACGACAGCGGCAGACGGTCCGGCCGGTCTGCGCAGGCCCGCAGGGGCGGGCGCTCGGAGGTGCCGGCGTCCGCGATGCGTTCCGCCAGCCCGGCGACGGTGGGTGCTTCGAACAGCGTCCGCAGGGCGATCTCGGCGCCGAGGACGGCGCGTACGCGGGCGACGAGTCGGGCGGCCAGGAGGGAGTGGCCGCCGAGGTCGAAGAAGGAGTCGTCGGCGCGGACGCGTTCCGGTGGTACGCCCAGCACTTCGGCGAACAGCCCCGCGACGACCATCTCGCCCGGTGACCGTGGCACCCGGCCGTCCCCGCTGCCCGCGTCCTCCCACACCGGCGCCGGCAGCGCCGCACGATCCAACTTGCCGTTCACGGTCAGGGGCAGCGCCGCCACTTCGATGACGGCGGCGGGCACCATCGCGGGCGGAAGGTGCCGGCGTGCGTGGTCGCGCAACGCCGCGAGGTCTGGCGTGCGTCCGGGCTCCGCCACGACGTAGGCGACGAGCCGCGTGTCGTCCTGGCGTTCGCGGCGGGCCACGACGACCGCCCGGGAGACCTCGGGGTGTCCGGCGAGGACAGCTTCGATCTCACCCGGCTCGATGCGGTGGCCGCGCACCTTGACCTGCTGGTCGCCGCGCCCGACGTACTCCAGCGCCAGTCCGCCGTCCTCGGTCGCGCGTCGGCGCACGAGGTCGCCGCTGCGGTACATGCGCGCACCGGGCGCGGCGGCGAACGGATCGGCCACGAACCGCTCGGCCGTCAGCCCGGGACGGTTCAGATAGCCCCGTGCGAGACCGGGACCCGCGACGTACAGCTCACCCGGCACCCCGACCGGCACCGGGTTCAGCGCCGGGTCGAGAACATGGACGCGCAGGTCGGGAAGGGCGTCGCCGATGATGCTGGCGGTCCCTTCGGCGGCGTGGCCGCGGCCCAGGGCGGTGTGCGTGACGTGCACCGTCGTCTCGGTGATGCCGTACATGTTCACCAACAGCGGCGCGGCGTCGTCGTGCCGTGCGTACCAGTCGGCGAGACGGGCCGGCTCCAGCGCTTCACCGCCGAACACCACCGTGCGCAGCGCGAGCCGGCGCCCGGTCTCGGGAGCCTCACGGTCGGCCCGCAC
Organism: Yinghuangia sp. YIM S10712; assembly: GCF_051388935.1. Lineage (NCBI taxonomy): Bacteria > Bacillati > Actinomycetota > Actinomycetes > Kitasatosporales > Streptomycetaceae > Yinghuangia > Yinghuangia sp. YIM S10712. The sequence continues at coordinate 1,057 of NZ_JBPKBI010000055.1, read as the reverse complement.
GAGCTGGTGGAACGCGGACGGCGTCTGGTTGAGGACGGTGACCCGTTCCTCCACCAGCAGTTCCAGGAACCGGTCGGGCGCGCGGCTGGTGTCGAACGGCACCACGACCAGGCGGCCACCGTGCAGAAGTGCTCCCCACAACTCCCAGACGGAGAAGTCGAACGCGTACGAATGGAACAGCGTCCACACGTCGTCGGGACCGAAGCCGAACCAACGATCGGTGCTCGCGAACAGCCGCACCACATTGTGATGCGTGACGACGACGCCTTTGGGACGACCGGTGGAGCCGGAGGTGTAGATGACGTACGCCGGGTTGTGCGGGCCGCCCCCGCTGCCTGGTGCGGACTCAGGCTGCGCGGCGATCTCGCGGGCGGTCGTCGGCTCGTCGAGAACGAGGCGAGGCGTCGGAGTGTCGGTGTCGCCGCCCCGATCCGCACGATCCACGACGAGGAGAGCGGGCCGGGCGTCGTCCAGCATGAGCGCGATGCGGTCCGCGGGCGCGTCGGGATCGAGCGGCAGGTACGCGCCACCGGCCTTCAGCACGGCCAGTACGGTGACCACCAGGTCGAGGGAGCGCGGCAGCGCGAGGGCCACGAGCGTTTCGGGACCGACGCCGCGGGCCCGCAAAGCGTGGGCCAGGCGGTTCGCCCGCACGTCGAGGTCCCGATAGGTCAGCGTGTCGGTGCCGCACACCACGGCGACCCGGTCCGGAGTCTCGTCGACCCGGGCCGCGAAGAGCTCCGGCAACGTCGCGCCGCTGCCGGCCTCCGCGCCGTCCCGCGCGGCCGGCAGCAGGGCGCTTCGCTCGCCGTCGAGCAGGATGTCGATACGGCCGATCCGCAGACCGGGATCGTCGGCCACCGCCCGGAGCACCCGGACCCATCGGGCGGCAAGCGCCTCGGCGGTCTCCCGCCTGAACAGGTCGGTGCTGTATTCGAGGACGCCTTCGAGGCCGCCGCTCGTTGCCTGTTGCTCGGTCAGGTTCCAGAACAGGTCGAATTTGGCGGTTGCGGTGCCGACGTTGAGGGTTTGGGCGGTGAGGCCGGGGAGGGTGAAG
>NZ_JBPKBI010000054.1:2769-6129 GCF_051388935.1 Yinghuangia sp. YIM S10712 | reverse complement strand
CGAGTACCCCATACACGGGATATGCCCACACCTGACGCACCGTCAACTGGACCCACAAAGATCAGTAGGCGCCCGTCAGGCGTTCCCCTCACTGGGGGCCTCCAACTCACGAAGGCGCTGCAGGATGCGTTGGGATAGTTCTGCGGCGGACAGCCTGTACGGTCTCCATCGGTCCTGCGACGTGTCCTTCATCGACGCCGAAAAACGCAGCTTGCCTTGGGCGTTGGGGATGGGTGACCATCTCTGCGAACTCGAGGCTTGGCACGAGTTCGGCCGTGTCGATGGCCCCGCGTTCTACATCCACTCAGGCAGCGGTCGAGATGGCCCGCACGGCCTGCTCAACCGTGTTCATCTGCGGCCGAACGGCTCATGCCGCCGCTTGGCCGCCGCGTTGTTCCACGGCACCCCCAGCTCGATCTTGCTGGGGGTGCCGTCTGTCTCAGCGGCCAGTTCCTCCGCTTTCAAGCCTTCCGATCATGGCCGCGTCGGGCCGCGCCCGAAGGATCCTCACGACCCCAGGTAACGCAGGACCGCCAGCACCCGACGGCTGTAAGTGCCCGACCGGGGCAACTCGAGCTTGTCGAAGATCGCGTTGACGTGCTTCTCCACCGCGCTGCGCGACACGTGCAGGGCCTCCGCGATCCCCGCGTTCGTGCAGCCTTCGGCCATCCGTGCCAGCACCGCGTGCTCGCGCGGGGTGAGGGTGTCCAGGGGGTCGCTGTGGCTGGTGCGGGCAAGCAGCTGACGGACGACCTCAGGGTCGAAGGCGGCACCGCCGCCGGCGATCCGGTCCAGCGCGGTCAGGAAGTCGTCCACGTGGGCGACGCGGTCCTTGAGCAGGTATCCGACGGCGGTGGCCCCCTGGGTCAGCAACTCGACTGCATACCGCTTCTCGACGTACTGGGACAGGACGAGCACCCCGACATCCGGCGCCGTCTGCCGCACGGTCAAGGCGGCGCGCAGCCCCTCGTCGGTGTGCGTCGGCGGCATGCGTACGTCGGCCACCACCACATCCGGCCGATGCCGCTCCACGGCTTGGACCATCGCGTCGCCGTCGCCGACACCGGCGACCACGTCGTGGCCCTCGTCGGCGAGCAGCCGTGCGAGCCCTTCGCGCAGGAGCGCGGAGTCGTCGGCCAGGACTATGCGCACGGCAACTCCGCGACGATCGTGGTCGGACCGGCGGGCGGGCTCACGACCTGGAATGTACCGTCCAGCGCGGCGACCCGGCGCGCGAGCCCGGACAGACCCCCGCCGGACGGGTCCGCACCACCCACCCCGTCGTCGACCACGCGGACCCTCAGCAGATCCGCGTCGTCGGCGTCTCGACTCACGGAGATCGTCACCGTGCTTGCGCGGCCGTGCTTCACTGCGTTGGTCAGCGCTTCGGCGACCACGAAGTAGGCTGCCGTCGCGACGATGGACGACGGTTCGCGATCGATGTCGCATGTCAACGAGACCCGTATCGGCGTACGTTCGGCAAGGGTCTCCAAAGCGGTGCCCAAGCCGCCGTCGTCTAGGTCGGCGGGATAGATGCGCCACGCGACCTTGCGCAGTTCCGTCAAGGCCTCCTGCGTCTGCTCGTGCGCTTGGCGCATGAGGTCGTCCCTGCTCTCCGCGTCGGCGCGGCGCCGGGCGCGGCCGATCAGCATGCCGACGGCGACCAGGCGTTGTTGGACCCCGTCGTGCAGGTCGCGTTCAATGCGGCGGCGTTCTTCGTGTACCGCCTCCACCACACCCGCCCGGCTCTCGGCAAGTTCCTCCACCCGACGGTTGAGTTCCGCATCCGAGGCCTCGGCCAACACTCCTTTCACCAGATCTCGGTCCATTTGGACGGCGAAGTCGACAAAGCCGACCCCGATCATGGACAGGCATTGCACCAGCAACGTCGTCCCCAAGAGCAGCAGCAGTACCAAGACGACGGTGTTCCCATCGCCGGAGATCAAGTGGCGGCCGATCCGGATCATGCCGGACGGCAGCAACAGGGCTCCGGCATAGGGCAGTCCGAAGAGCAGGCACAAACAGAAATGGGGGAAGAAGTATTTCCACCTCAGCATTCGTGTGGGGACGGGAAGCGGCACGTCGGTCCCGAACCCCAGGCGGCGATGCTCCATGGCGAAAAGCCAGTGGATGGACCGTTCGGCGCATCGGTTGACGAGCCGGTACGGCCGCTTCCCGAACAACCTCGCAACCACGGCGACGACAAGGAGCAGGACGAAGAAGCAGAATTGCAGGACGCCCATGAGCAGGCCCATGAGCATCACCGCCCTCAACCTGGCACCCAACTTGGCCCGATCCAGGAACGGTCTGCGCGGCTCCGCCGCATCGTCGTCGCGCTCGGGCTCGGTCGTGTCCGGCGGCGTTTGCGTCATCATCCGTGCATCTCCTCGGTGACGGAGCCTGGACCCGTCCGATGGGTCCTACACGGCTCGAACTGCCAGTGCCACAAGCCTCCACCAGCCGCACGGCGGCGAACATGAGGTCGAGCACCGAACTTGCCTGCGGAAAACCGCACCCTCTGGTCCGCTCCGCGCTGCATCCTCACCGCATCCACGCCGGGCCGAACCGCCCAGGCCAGTGGAGCGGCAACGCGACGGACAGCCTGAGCTTGTTGATTATCTCAACTGCGGGTTCAGGCGTAGGTGTTCGGTGATGGAATCGGCTCGTTTCACGGTCTTTCCGGGGTCGTGGCGCGGGGCTGGCCTGCGGTTCTTGGAGCCGGGTGGGCGTCCGGGGCCGCCGGGGCGGTTCGGTTTCGGTGCGGCTGCGGGACGGGCAGTGGTCGCGTGGAGGTTGCGAAACCCCCGGCGCACCCGGGCGGGGGTGAGCCGGCGCGGTTCGGGAGCGGGGCGTTCCCAGGGGCGGCGCAGGTCCTCGGCGAGGGGCCGGGCGAGGCGGAGCTGGGTGTGGGCGGCGATGACCAGCCAGGTCCACACGTCGGCGGTTGCCGGGTCGCGGACCTTCGGGACGGTCCAGCCGAGGGTCTGCTTGAAGAAGCGGAAGGTGTGCTCCAGGTCGAAGCGCCGCAGGAACGCCTGCCAGCGCAGGTCGACGTCGTGGCCGGTCATGGCGGTGCGCGACGACCACAGCCAGACCGGTTTCGGGTCCCGGTCGCCGGGCAGGCGCTCGACTTGCAGGCGGATCAACGTGCCGTGGAGGACCGGGAGTTCGCCGCCGTGGTCGAGCCACGAGCCGCGGGCGGCCAGGCGGGGGTGCATGCGGTCCCAGGCGAAGGCTTCGGCGGTGCCGTAGCGGGTGGTCTCGCAGGCGGTGGCCTGGTCGGGGGTGTGCCAGGACTGCGGCTTGGCGAAGGTCAGCACCCTGCCGTGCATGCGGGGCCGTCCGCCGCGCGGGGTGGAG
>NZ_JBPKBI010000054.1:0-2672 GCF_051388935.1 Yinghuangia sp. YIM S10712 | reverse complement strand
GGGGCCGTCCGCCGCGCGGGGTGGAGCGCGGCGGGCCGGCGTCGCGGAGCATGACCCGGTCCGGACGTCCTCGCAACTACGGTCCGCGCCGCGGACTGCGCGGTGTGGTCATTGAGTTGGGGGCCCGACCGAGGTACGAGGTGCCGACAAGCCCTCACCACGTTGTACGGCGCCAAGCTGATTGCTGCCGCCCCTCTGTGACCCGGTCACGTGCCGTGGGCCGGTGCGACCCGTACCGGAGAGGGGCGGGAGTCGCACCGGCCATGCGGCCGCGTGTCTACCGCTGCAACTAGTAGACCAACCAGGCGATCATGAGACCTCCGAGCGTGTAGGCCGCGCCGCGCAAGAATTGGAGGAGCAGGTCCCGCGACAAGTTGCGCGTACGCCTGCGCCAGGCGCGATTTGCGTTCCCGGCGGATGGCACGTCGGTCTTCTCGTACGACCGCACCACGTCGTTGGTGGCGATGGCCGACCCTCCTCAGAACGGCCGCGTGCAGGGCACACAGCGTGTCTCCGCACGGCGTCCGCCGGCGGTATGACCAGTCTGTGGGGGCCACGAAGTGGTTGACGCGCGCTGTTTGTGCTGGTCAGAGACCCGGCAACACTGGTGTTGACGTCCGCCGCTCGGTCCGGGTCGGGGTCCGGCGCGGACTGTGGTGCGGGCGCGAGGACCGGTCGACCATGCCGGCCTCACCGAGCACGCGGTAGCGGTCGGCCCAGCGCCGCGCGGTGGTGTGGGAGACCTGGAACCGCTCCGCCGCACGGCGCGGCGGCCAGCCCTTCTTCACGATCAGCCGGGCCAGACGCAGCCGACCGGTCTCGGACAAGGGTGCATTACGGTGGGGCATGAGGGCCTTCTTGCCGGTCGGTGCAGATGTCGCAATCCACACCGAACCCGGAAGGCCCTCACCCGTTCAAGGTCGCCCCAGCGTGCGATCCGTCACCAACCTCCGTGGACAGAACAGCTAGTTCGGAGAATTCCGTTCGCACGGTTCCTGGGTCTAACGTGTGCGGCCCGGGAGAGACCCGGCGTCCTGCGCCGCCGGTGCCTCCACCCGCGCCCCCGGGGGACACCTCCGCGGCGCGCGGTCTCCCAGCACCGGGCCCCTGCCCCTCAGCGCTCAGCGGGGTCAGGGGCCCTCGTGCTCCCCGGCACCGCCAAGAGCCGGGGAGGCCACCGGCGGAAAGGCAGGCAACCCGTGCGCGACGATGAAGGCTACGACGAACGCCCCGAACCGTCCGGCACCACCGAGGAATGCCCCAAGTGCCACGCACCCGCCGTGCCGGGGACACCAAGTGTCACCAGCGTCGGAGCCGCCGGCGTGGTCACCGTCTTCCACACCGAGGAATGCTTCCGCGAACTCACACGCGAGCTCGACGAGCACCGTGCCCAAGACAAGCGCCGCGGCGCCGAGATGCGCCGCGGCCTGGCAGCGCTCCGCGCGCACCTGCGCGACCACCCGCCCGCCGCCAGCAGCGACGCCGCCCCGTACGCTGCGGTCCTCGCCGAATTGGTCGAGCGGTACCTGCTCCAGGACATGCGCGGCCGCTACGTCGTGCACCAGGACGTGTTCGACGTCATCGGCCGGCACCTCCCGCATGTCCCCGGCATCGACGGCACCACCCCCGTCCCGGCTTCCGGCGACGGCGCCACGCGCGACCTCGAGCCGTTCACAGTCCCGGACGACGACAGCGAACTCCTGGCCTGGGTCCTGGACCACGGCGGGACCATCCCGTACGACGGCGACCTCCAGTACCGCCCCGACCCGCTGCACCGCATCGTCCTGCCCGACGGAGGTTCCATCGTCGTCGCGCCCGGCGACCGCTTGCTCGGCGGCCAGGGCACCATCCACCTGGCCGTCCCCGACCACCCCGCCGGAAGCTGACGGCCGGGCAGGCTTTGTCCATGACATCGGACAGCACTTCGACACCGGTTCGGGAGGCGGGGTAAGTACGAGCCCAAGGCGGGATGTTCACGAGATTCGACGGCACCACCCAGGGAACGGCGGGGCGGGCGCCGAGTCCCTGACATACGTTCGAACCTATGATGCGCACCCTTAACCCCTGGCTGGTGGCTCGGTGAACGGCTGGTGGGCCTACTTGGAGGAACGGACCCGTCGAGAGGTCGATGCCGACGTGCTGCGCGACCGCCGGCTGTCGGCGGTCAGGTCGGTCTGGGAGGCGCTGCGCCCGTTGGGGGTGGGCCTGCACGAAGCCGAGTTGGTGGTCCAGGCACGGTACGAGGCTCTGGGCGACCGCGTGCGCCGCACGCCGCCTGATCCGCTGGATCTCCCCTCGCTCGCAGCCCGCGCTGCGGCTTTCCCGGGCCGTGTGAAGGCGGTGGAAGCGTTTTGGGACGGCGACACCGTGCACGACTGGTTCGTGCTCCTTGTCGCGGTCCTGAACGACCCAGAAGGGGAAGACCATCTGGCGACCGTCTACCACCGCCCCGGCAGCCCCCCTCCTGGTGTTGCTGCCGCCGAGGCCGGTCGGGCGCTGGCCGTCCACCTTGGTGTGCCTTTCCACTTCGCATCCCCGGACGTCCCAGATGACGAGGCCCCGCGCTGGCGGACGATCCAACGGTTGGCGGAAGGGCCGTGACTCTTACTGATCTTTGCGAATTGGGTTGTTGATGTTTCGTCAGGTCAGTCCGGTTCCTGCGAGGAAGCCGT
>NZ_JBPKBI010000053.1:0-6367 GCF_051388935.1 Yinghuangia sp. YIM S10712 | reverse complement strand
TCGAACCCACCTCCATCCGCCTCATGCACCGCACCACACTCGCCGGCCAAGAACTCGTCAGCGCCTGAGACCCAATGCACGTGCCGAACGCAACGCACGTGCCGAACGAACGAAGAACGAAGGGGACGTTCATGGTGGAAACACGGATCCTGACCGAAGCGAAGATGTCGATGGGCGAAGGCCCCCTGTGGGACGTCGACGCGGAACGGCTCCACTGGGTCGACATCTTCGAGGCGAAGGTGTACCAGTGCGCCTTGGACGGAGGGGACTTGAAGAGCTGGAAGTTCCCGGGCCAGTCGATCTCCGCCTTCGCCCTGCGCAAAGGTGGCGGCACCGTGGTGTCGTCCGGCGCGGGGATCCACCTGTTCGACCTCGACTCCGGTGAAGCCCAGCTCATCTTCGACCCCGAACTGGGCGAGGGCTACGGCTTCAACGACGGCACCGTCGACCGCCAGGGACGCTTCATCACCGGTATGGCCGACGGCAAGCTCATCGCGGCCATCACCTCCGGACAGACCGACAACCTCAATCCCACCGGCAACATCTACCGCATCGACACCGACCTGAGCGTCCACGTCATCGGCGACCCCATCGGCGTCACCAACGGCCCCTGCTTCGACGCCGCCGGCACCACCTTCCACTGCAACGACAGCGGCCTGCGCCGCATGTACGCCTGGGACTACGACCCGGCCACCGGCGAAGCCACCAACCGCCGCACGGTCACCGAGTTCACCGGTGACGCGATCCCGGACGGCACCACCGTCGACGACCAGGGGTACCTGTGGGTTGCCGCCTACCACGGCGGCGAGATCCGCCGGTACGCCCCCGACGGCACCCTCGACCGGAGCATCCCCGTGCCCGCGATCAGCCCCACCAGCGTCGCCTTCGCCGGACCCGACCTCGACATCCTCGTCGTCACCTCACGCGGCGGCGACGCCGCCGAAGGCGACGGCCGGATCCTGACCATCCACGGCCTCGGCGCCCGCGGCATCCCCGAGAACAAGTTCGGCTGAGCCGACGACTGCCTCTCCCGAAACAGGCTCCGGTCGATACACGCAGTGCACATTGAGCACCTTGCGTCGATCGTGCATGACCCCGTCAAGACTGCCACCCGGAAAGGTTCCCGCGCATGAGGATCGGCCTGACAGGACGGCCCGCCTCCACCGATCAGCTCGTCGAGCAGGCCAAAGCGGCCGAGGAGGCGGGTTTCAGCTCGGTCTGGTACGACAGCACCGTCCTCGGCGACCCGCTCGCCGCCATGGCCGTCGCCGGACGCGAGACCACCTCGATCGAGCTCGGCACCGCGATCCTCCAGACCTACCCGTGCCACCCCCTTCTACAGGCCAACCGCGCCGCGGCCACCGCCGAGGCCATGGGCCGCCCCGGCTTCACCCTCGGCCTGGGACCGTCCCACGAGCCCCTCGTCAGCGGTATGTACGGTCTGTCCTACGAACACCCCGGCCGCAACACCGAGGAATATCTCCGCATCCTCACCGGACTCCTGCGCGGCGAGAAAGTCACCTACGAAGGCGAGGACTGGACCACGCGCGGGGCACGCGTACGCACCGCGCACCCGGTGCCGGTGCTTCTCGCGGCGCTCGGTTCCCGGCTGCTGCGCGTCGCCGGCGCGTTCGCCGACGGCGCCGTGCTGTTCATGGCATCGGCGAAGGCCATCGAAACTCACATCGCACCCAAACTGCACGCCGCCGCTTCCGCCGCCGGACGCCCGGAACCGCGCATCGTCGCCCAGCTGCCCATCGCCGTCCACGACAACGTCGACGAAGCCCGCCAGGCCACCGCCAAGACCGCAGGCGTGTACGAGTCACTGCCGAACTACCGCCGCATCATGGACATCGGCGGCGCCCGTACCCCCGCCGACGCCGCGATCCTCGGCGACGAAGAAAGCGTGACAAGGCAGTTGCAGTCCCTTCTCGACGCGGGCGCGACTGACATCCAGGCATTCGTCGTCCCCGTCGGTGAGGACCGCAACAAATCCCGGCAGCGGACGACGGATTTGCTGGCTTCCCTCACCGGCTGAAGCCGGCCTTCTCCCGCACCCACGAGCACAGCTCAGGATGGGAGCGCCCGCGATCCATCACCCACGCGCAAGCGCAGCGGTCATCCACGAAAGGAGATTCACCAGTGTCCAAGCGACGCACGGCAGTTGTCACCGGCGGCGGTTCGGGTATCGGGCGGGCCATCGCCCACCGCCTGGCCTCCGACGGGTTCGCGGTCGCCATCCTCGACCTCAACAACGAGGCGGCGGAGACCACGGCGGAGGAGATCACACAGAACGGCAACGAAGCGGTCGCCTTCGGCGGCGTCGACATCTCAGACCGCGCCCAGGTCAACGCGGCCGTCGACAAGGTACGAGCCACTCTCGGTCCGGTTCTCGTACTCGTCAACAACGCCGGCCTCACCGCCATGGACGCGTTCCTCAAGATCTCCGACGACTTGTGGGACCGGGTCATGGCCGTGAACTTGGGCGGCACGTTCTACTGCACCCAGGCGGTCCTGCCCGACATGGTCGAGGCCAAGTGGGGACGGATCGTGAACATCTCGTCGTCCAGCACCCACTCGGGACAACCGTTCCAGACGCACTATGTCGCGGCGAAGTCCGCCGTCGTCGGATTGACCAAGTCCCTGGCGCTGGAATTCGGCCCCAAGGGCATCACCGTCAACACCATCCCGCCCGGCTTCGTCGACACCCCGATGCTGCGTGCCTCCGAGGAGAAGGGCCTCCTCGCCGGCTCGGTCGAGGACCACGCCAAACTCACCCCCGTGCGCCGCGCAGGGCGCCCCGAGGACATCGCCGCCGCATGTTCCTTCCTCGTCTCCGACGAAGCCGGCTACATCACCGGCCAGATCATCGGCGTCAACGGCGGCCGCAACACCTGACTCACCGTCTGCTGCCTGCGTCGCCTTCCTTGCCGACGGACGCTTGCCACCTCTGCGGTGTCAGTAGGTGGCGCGTCCACCCGCTGATGTGGGCGTAGCCGAGGTCGAGCGGGGTGATCTTGACTCCCTCGGCTCGAAGGCGTCCGGCGGTGGCGGCTCCGAGGTCTTGGGCGCCGCCGGTGACGAGTGGCCCTGGTGATCACGGGGTGTCTCCCGGGCGCGATGGGTCTTTGTCGGTGGCGCCGTCCGCATCCGCCTGCGCGATCGCCGTCGCACCGACGAAGGGGTGGCCGAGGCGTCGTCGGACGAGGCGTCGGCGGCGGAACGGCGCCGACGCCGTTTCCGCTCGACACCGGACTCGCCAGGCCCGAGTTGCCACCGAGGGCCGGGCATTGACGATAGGCAGGTGATTGCCTGCATAATGGGTTTGTGAGCCTCGAAGCGAGAGAGATGGACTTGGTTTTCAAGGCGCTGGCCGACCCCACGCGGCGGCTGCTGCTCGACCGACTGCACGAGCAGAACGGCCAGACACTGCGCGAGCTGTGCGAACGCCTGGACATGGCACGCCAGTCGGCCACGCAGCACCTGGACATCCTGGAGCGGGCCAATCTCGTGACCGTCGTACGGCGCGGACGGGAACGGCTCCACTACCTCAACCCGGCGCCCATTCACGAAATCGAGGAGCGCTGGATCTCGGCTTTCGAGAAACCGCGCCTACAAGCCATCCATGCCGTCAAGAACCGGGCAGAGGAGTACGCCATGGCCGACAACCCAAACCCCACCCCCGTACCGAGCTACGTCTACGTCACCTACATCCGAGCGAGCGCGGAGCAGGTGTGGCGGGCCCTGACGGACGCGGACCTGACCGCACGCTACTGGGGGCACGCCAACGTCTCGGACTGGCAGCCCGGTTCGACCTGGGAGCACCGGCGTACCGACGGGTCGGGCGCCGCCGACGTCGTCGGAAGCGTGGTCGAGACCGATCCTCCGAACCGCCTGGTCATCACGTTCGAAGACTCGCCGGACGCCGAGGCCCCGCGGGAGCCGTCGGTCGTCACGTTCCTCGTCGAACCGCACCAGGACATCGTCCGACTGACCGTGTCCCACGAAAACCTCCCCAACCACGAGATGCGCGAAGGCATTTCGCAGGGCTGGCCGGCCGTGCTGGCGAACCTCAAGTCACTGCTGGAAACCGGTGACACCCTTCCGCAGGCACCGTGGGAGATGTACCGCTCGCACGCCTGAGACACCTGGGCCGACAGCAAAGGAGGAAGCGATGGACACCACCCCGCTGCGCGACGCCTACCGCGCACTGCTGGACGCCGCCGCCACCGTGGCCGACGCCGGCGACGCGGGCCCCGGCCCGCCGCCCGGCGAGTGGAACGCCGACCAGATCCTCGCGCACGTCGCCGTCATCGGCGCCGCCACGATCACCGCCGTATCGTCCGCGACGACAGGAGCCGTCGCGACATACGACAACCGCCTGGCACACGACGCCTGGACCATCGACCGTGTCATCACGCTCGCCGACGGCAACACCGGGCTCCGCGACCGGATCCGCAACCAAGCGGACGCCCTGTGCGCACTCACCGGGCCCACCCTGAGTGACGCCGAACTCGACACAGCGGTGCCGACCCTGCTCCTGTCCCACGACACGGTGCTGGTCGACCAGCCCCTCCCGTTGCGGGACCTCATCACCGGCCTTGCCGAGGCGGAACTCCCCGGCCACACGAAGCAGCTCCTGGCCCTTCTTCCCCAAGACGCCGCGGTGTCGCGGTAGCCGGCGGCACCGCGACGCCGGCTGTAGGGCTGCCCCTGCTTGCGCCGGCTCTCTTACGCGATCGACCCATGCTGTCGCACGCCGCCACGGCGTCGGCGAACTCTCTCGGGCGTACGTACTCGTGCTCGATCACGTGGTGGATGATCGGGTCCGGGGCTGCGAACAGCCCGCCGCGGCGCCTGCCGCCGGGCGGTCGCAGCAGCGGGAGCTGCGCTTCGAAGAGGGAGTGGTGATGCGGGAGAGCCGGGCAGGTCCCGACGAGTCAGCGCACCGGCGGTGGGAGAACGCCACGACGCCGTGGCTGACGGCCCTGGCGATCATCTCGCTGACCACGTTCGTGGTCAGCGAGGCGTTGCGAACCAGCGGCGCTCTCGTGCTGTGGATCGAGTACGGGATCTGGGCCGCGTTCGTCACGGACTACCTCGTCCGCCTCAAACTCGCCCCGCGCCACTGGGAGTTCGTACGATCGCATCCGCTCGACCTCGCGGCGGTCGCGTTGCCGGCGATACGGGTGCTCCGGCTCATCGCCATGATCGGCCGCATCGGGATGATCGCCAGGCGCGGGCGCGCCGAACGCCTCCTGGTCACCGGCGTCGCCCTCGTGCTCACCCTCGTCGTCGCCGGAGCCGCCGCCGTACTGTCCCCCGAACGCGCCGACCCGGACGGGAACATCACCGACTATCCCGACGCTCTGTGGTGGGCCATCACCACGATCACCACCGTCGGCTACGGCGACCTGCACCCGGTCACCCCCGAAGGCCGCCTCGTCGGCGCCGTGCTCATGATCGTCGGCATCGGCATGATGGGCCTCGTCTCGGCGACCATCGCCACCCGCCTGATCCTCCCCGACCAGCAGACCGAACAACGCCGCGACACCGAACACCTCGAACGACGCCTCGAAGCCATCGAGGCGCACCTGAGCGTGCTCACCGCCCGGTTGCGCGACCAGGCCCCGCCGCCGGCTCCGCTTCCGGAGGTCAAGGATCCCGCGCTGACCGGAGCTGAGGTGCGCCGACAAGAATCGTGCAACGCACAGAATCCTGTCGCCGGGTCTGCCGCCGACGGCTCGCAGGGTCAGCGAGGGCGGTGAAGCAGACAGGCCTCGACCCGGCCGACTTGGGGAGCGCCGGCTCGGCGGGTGTGCCGGCGAAGCGTTCGGCCGGTGGTCCCCACGTACGTCTCCGCGCCGACGAGCATGACGCCGTCGACCGCCCGGTCGACTCGCCCGGCTTCTGCTCCGCCTCCGGCGTCGCGGGCACCGCCGACGCTCCTCCCGCCGGTGTGATCCATGTCACATCAGACTCCTGTCAGCAATCGAGGCGCTGTGCCGCTCAACCCACGCGGGGGCAAGCGAACCGACAGGAGCAACACATGAAACACCGCATCGTCGTTCTCGGCGCCGGCTATGCAGGGGCCTTCGCGGCCGGATCCCTGGCCCGCCGACTGTCCGCGGCGCACACCGAGATCACCGTGGTCAACGCCGTCCCGGAGTTCGTCCAGCGGATGCGGCTGCACCAGTTGGCGGCCGGCCGGGAGATCGAGGCTCCGAACATCGTCGAGGTTTTCGCGGGCACGGGGATTCGGCTGCGCCTGGCACGTGTCACCGCGGTCGACCCCGAGCGGCAGGTCGTCGCCGTGGCGGACGCCGACGGTGGCGGCGAACTCGGCTACGACACGCTGGTGTATGCG
>NZ_JBPKBI010000052.1:0-6828 GCF_051388935.1 Yinghuangia sp. YIM S10712 | reverse complement strand
GCCGCGTCGGACCACCTCGTGGTCGTCGAGCAGGAACACGCGAATCGGCGTCATGGCAGGCTCATCTCTTACGAAAACTCTGTGCGTTCAGTGTGGCAGGGGTTCAGCGGGCCGGCCGAAGCAGCGCCGCCAGGACACCGAGCAGGTCGTGGTCGGTGACGACACCCAGCGGTGCGCCGTCGGTGTCGACGACGACCAGGGCGTCGCCGCCCAGGCCGCGCATGCGCGTCGCGGCGGTGATCACGTCGGTGTCCGCGGGGACGAAGGGCTCCCCCGTCACCAGGACGTCGGCGGCGCGGCGGTTCTTCAGGCCGATCGGGTCCATCGCCCACACCGCCGCCAGGTCGCGGTCGGACAGGATGCCGAGCGCGACGCCGTCGCGGGTGACGACCAGGTGCCGCAGCCCGCGGGTCAGCATGACGTCCATCGCGGTCCACAGCGTGTCGGTGGCGTCGACCGCGACGACGGGCGCGTGCATCACGTCCCCGACGTCGGGCGGCCGAGCGGAACCGGGCCCCATGTGCAGCGCGGCGCGGGTGGTGTTCGTCATGGCGGCCTCCAAAGGTCAAGCGGCGCGCGTCGCCGCAACCCGAGTCTCATGGACCGAGGCGGCGGACGGGAGGGCCGTTCGACCCTGCTCCCAGGGGCCTGTCGAGCGGAGTCGGGGGCATCGCGGCGACACAGGTCTGGGGACCCGCATGTGGGGGCCGTTGGTCCCATGTGTGGATCCGCCTGTGCACGCCACAGTGTTCCCAGGGCAGTCGCGTCCGTTCCCGGACGACGCGCCGTGCCCGGCTCTCACGAATATACGAATGTGATGCAACGGGAGGAACGGGCATGGAACCGACCGGAGACGACCGCATACACGGCACCCCGCCGCAGCTCGCCGAACCGGTCGTGTGCCCGCCGCCGCCGCTGCGCAGTCGCCGCCACCGAGTCCACGCCGTCCTGCTCGGGCTCCTCGTCGTCGCGGTGAGCGCGGTGCCCGCAATCGCCTTCCTTCTCGCCCACGCCCAGTACTCCCAGTCCGAGGCCGAGCGACAGGCCGAACTCGCCCGGCGCCACCAGGTCTCCGCGGTACTGCAACAAGACATAGGCGGCGTCGATTCTCTGCTCCCGCTCGGCTCCGGGGGGACATCGGTCGACGCGCGGGTGAGCTGGACCCAGGCCGACGGGTCCCTGCGCACGGCCGTCGCCCCGGTGCCGGCGCCCGGGAGTTCCGGAGAGACCACCACCGTGTGGCTCGACGAGGCAGGCAACCCCGTCGAAGAGCCGGCACCTCCGTCCCGCGCCGTCCTCGACGCCGCCGCGGTGGCCGTCGCCGCCCTGCTGTGCGGAGGCGCGGCCGTCCTGATCCTGTACGCCACCGAGCAAAAGCTCTTCATGCGCTCCCGCCAGCGCGCCTGGACCCGCGACTGGGACCGCATCGGCCCCACCTGGACCGCAGCCGCATAGCGTCACCTGCCGCGCCGGCGTTCTCCCTCGTGCACGTTCCGATGTCGACACCCCGCAGGAAGCCCCGGCATACGGCACGGCGCGGATTCGGCGCCGACCGGGCCCGCTCAGCCCGAGCAACCGGGCCGAACGACCCTCCCCCGCCCGCCTCTTCGCGAGAAAAGTCGGGTCCGGCACCGCACACCGTCACGCGCCGCCATCCGCACGTAGGACGTCACAGCGCCGCTTCCCGCTCAATCGACCCGAAGGGTGAACGCCAACCATGACCACACCCCGGCAGACCGACCCGGCCTCCCCCGACCGACACGCGCTCGCTGCGGACGGCACCATGCTGCGCCTGGCCCCGGCGGCCACGAGCGACGAGCCCTCGGTGCGGGCGCTGTTCGAGCGATTGTCGCCGGAAAGCCTGCACATGCGCTTCTTCGGCGGGTCACAGCGGGCCGCCACCGACACCGCTCGGCGTATCTGCGCGGTCGACGCACCCGGTGCGGGCGCCTTGTTGGCCTGGCACGGCGGTGCGGCCATCGGCGCGGCGGAGTTCTACTCCACCGCGCCCGGCGAGGCGGAGCTGGCGGTCACGGTGGCCGACGACTGGCACCACCGCGGAGTCGGCACGCTGCTGATCGAGCACTTGATCGACGTGGCCCGCGCGCAGGGTGTGCGCTTTTGGACCGCGGATGTCCTGTCCGGCAACCGTGCGATGCTGCGCGTCCTCCAGGACATGGGGCTCCCACTGCACCGCACGGTGAAAAGCGGGGTGGTCACCGCCGTCATCCCGCTGCGGCCGACCGCCGACGACCCCGGCCGCGAGGAGTTCCTGTCGGCGATGGGGTTGCGTGAACGCCAGGCGGACGCGGCGAGCCTGCTGCCGCTGTTCCGGCCGAGGACCGTCGCGGTCGCCGGCGCCGGGCGGCGCCCCGACTCGGTCGGCCGGGCCATCCTGGCCAACCTCACCGCCGCCGGCTGGGACGACGCCTTGTTCGTCCTGCACCCGAGTGCGGACGAGATCGCGGGGGTGCGCGCGTACTCACACGTCGCCGAAATCCCTCGGGTGCCGGACACCGTCGTGGTCGCCGTTCCCGCAAAGGCGGTTCCCGAACTCGCCGAAGAATGCGGGCAGGCAGGCGTGGCCGCATTGGTGGTGGTCACCTCGGGCCTTGACGCCGGCCAAGCGCAAAGCCTGCGCGACAGCTGCCACCGGCACGGCATGCGCATGGTGGGCCCCAACGGTGTCGGCATCGCGGACACCGCGGGCCGCACCCCGCTCCTCGCCAACTTCACGGGGGTGACCCCGATCCCGGGCCGAGTCGGCGTCGCCGTGCAGTCCGGTGGTGTGGGGATCGCGTTGCTGCGGCAACTGAACCGGCTCGGCGTGGGCGTCTCGACCTTCGCGTCACTCGGTGACAAGTACGACGTCAGCGGCAACGACATGCTCCAGTGGTTCGAGACCGATCCGCGCACCGAACTCGCCGTCCTGCACCTGGAATCGTTCGGCAATCCACGGAAGTTCTCCCGCGTCGCGCGACGGACCGGCCGACAGATTCCGGTGCTGACCGTCGACGCCGGACGCTCCGCACCCGCACGACGAGCCGCGGCTTCCCACACCGCAGCCGCGGTCACCCCGACCGTCGCACGCGGCGCGCTGTTCCGGCAGGCCGGTGTCACCGCGACCACCTCGATCGGCGACCTGGTGGCCGCGACCGCCCTGATGGCCGCCCAACCCCTGCCGGGGAACGCCGCCGTGGCCGTCATCGGGAACGCCGGAGGCCTGGGGGTGCTGGCCGCCGACGCGTGCGCCGACGCCGGTCTTGCCGTGCCGTACCTCGGCCCCGAACTCGAAGAGGCGCTGGCGCAGTTGCTTCCCCCGGGAGCCGCATGCGCGAACCCGATCGACGCAACCGCGAACGTGCCGGCGGATTCGCTGCGCCGCGCCGTCGACCTGATCGCCTCCACCGGCCATGTGGGAGCGGTGCTGCTGGCCCTCGCCCCGACCGCGCTCGGCGACCCGCTGGCGGACCTGACCCGAGGGTCGGCGGTGCGCGGCATCCCCATCGTCGTCGTCGCCCCCGACCGCGCGGACGCCGTCGACCTCGTCCCCGCCCTGCACGGCTCCTTCCCGGTCTTCGCCGACACCCGGACCGCCGCGGTCGCCCTCGCGCACGCCCGCGACCGGGCGATGTGGCTGGTCCGCCCGCCCGGCACCGTGCCGCACCTCGACCGCGTCGACGCCGACCGCGCACGCGAGGTCGTCGAGGGCCACCTGGCCGAAAACCCCGACGGTGGCTGGCTGTCCCCGGACGAGTGCACCGCCGTCATGGAGGCCTACGGCATACCACAGGCGCCCTCGCGGACCGTCACCACCGCACGAGACGCCGTGGAGGCGTTCCGGGCGCTGCGGAGCAGCTCGCCCAGCGGCGCGGTCGCGGTCAAGGCCCACGGGCCGGAACTGACCCACAAGACCGACGTCCAAGGCGTCCTTCTGGGCCTGAACAGCGCGGACGCCGTACGCCACGCCTACGACGAGCTCCGCAAACGCCTCGGCCGGCGCATGCACGGCGCCGTCGTCCAAGCCATGGCCGCTCCCGGCGTGGAACTGATCGTCGGCATCGAACAGGACGACACCATGGGCCCGTTGGTGCTGTTCGGTCTCGGCGGCACCCACGTCGACATCCTCGACGACCACACCGCACACCTCGCGCCCCTGACCGACCTGGACGCCAAAGACCTCATCACCGAGTCGAAAGCCTCGAAACTGCTCCACGGCCACCGCGGGGCACCCCCGTGCGACATCGACCGGGTCGAGGAGCTGCTGCACCGCGTGTCCCGCCTCGCCGACGACCTGCCGCAACTGCGGGAACTCGACCTCAACCCCGCCATCGCCACCCCTGACGGCGTCACGGTGGTGGACGTACGCATCCGCGTCGCGCCACATCACCCGACCGACCCGTACCTGCCGCGCGTCCGCTGAACCGACCCCCGGAGAACACCGTCATGGATCCGTAATGGGGGTTCTCGCTGACGGCGCTTCTTGATCTTTTTAGGCTTGCTGCCGGTGGGCGCTGTGCTCTCGGGGTGCTTGGGGAGGCTGTTTTTTGATGTTGCGCAATCGCTTGATACCAGTGCTGGTCTCCGTCGTTTTTGCTCTCTCGGCATGCGGCAGTGACTCGTCGGACAGCGCCGACGCCGGCACCGCGGGTGGGAACACCGCCCCGACGTCGAGTCCGGCGCCTGGTGCTCCCTCGTCGGAAGGCGCGTCCGCGCCGTCGAGCGCCCCGGCCGGTCCTTCGGTGACTTCCCCTGTCTCGGTGCCGGACAAGTTGCAGTTCACCGCGTCCACGCTGGACGGCGCACAGTTCAAGGGCGCGGAACTGGCCGGAAAACCGGTGGTGTTCTGGTTCTGGGCGCCCTGGTGCCCCAAGTGCAAGAGCGAGGCTCCCGGCGTGGCGGCGGTGTCCGCCCGGTTCCAGGGAAAGGTCGCGTTTGTCGGAGTGGCCGGTCTCGACAAGGAATCGGCGATGAGGAAGTTCGTCGCCGACACCAAAACCGGCGGCATCTCGCACCTGTCCGACGAGAACGGGGAAGTCTGGCGCAAGCTCGGCATCACCCAGCAGTCGACGTTCGTGTTCATGGCACCGGACGGTTCGACCACGAAAGCGTCCGGGCCACTGGGCAAGGACGAGTTGGAGCGCAAGGTCGCCGAACTCGCCGCGAAGGGCTGACCGGCGATGGGCGACGTCCCGTACGCGCTGGCGCTGGCGGCCGGGCTGGTCGCGGCGTTCAACCCGTGCGGCTTCGCACTGCTGCCCGCGTACTTGACGCTGCTGATCGCGAGCCCGGAGCAGGACGCGAGCCGTACCGCGGCAGTGCTGCGAGCGCTGCGCATGACGGCCGCGATGACCGTCGGATTCGTGGCGGTGTTCGGAGCGTTCGGGCTGATCGTCACGCCGCTCGCGCTGTCGGTCCAGGAGTGGCTGCCGTGGGCCACGATCGTCATCGGGGTTGTGCTGCTCGTCCTCGGCGGGTGGCTGCTGTCCGGCCGGGAACTCTTCTTCTCCGGACCGAAGTTCAGGACAGGGCCGCCCACCCGGTCGGTGTAGTCGATGGTCCTGTACGGCGTCTCCTACGCGGTCGCCTCGCTGTCGTGCACGATCGGACCGTTCCTGGCACTGACCACGAGCACGTTCGAGACCGAGAGCATCCCCGCCGGGGTGGCGGTCTTCCTCGCCTACGCACTGGGGATGGGGGTCGTCGTCGGCGTGCTGGCCCTTGCCGTCGCTCTCGCGCAGTCCGTCGTCGTGACGCAACTGCGGCGCGGCATGCGGTACATCGGCCGAATCAGCGGCGTCCTACTGCTGGTCGCGGGCGCGTACGTGGCGTACTACGGCTGGTACGAACTGCGTGTCAACGACGGCGGAACCACCCAAGATCCGATCATGGACCGCGCCTACGAGATCCAAGGCGCGATAAGCCGGTGGGTCGAAGACCTCGGCTTCGGCGCCATCGCGGTGGCGTTCGCTGTGCTCTCGGCCGCCGGATTCGCCACAGGCATCGTCCGCCGCGTCCGTGTCCGACGGCAGGCACGGCACAACGCGCCGGACTGCCGCTCGACATGACCGATTGAGTAGGCGACTGCGTTTCGTCGCGTTGGCCTTCGGGGCCTGGCCGCTTCGTGGCCTGCACCGATAGGACCGCACCCAAAAGGTTCCCGCGACCCACGAACACCACTTCACCACTCGATGATGAGCGACGCGTCCGGGCCGTGCTGTCCACGCGGATACCCTCGCAGATGCCTACGCGGTGGCCTTCGGAGGAGACTCGTGCTGCGCGTACGCGACGGCGTCCTCAGCGGTGGCGTCCGGGGCGGCGGCCAAGCGGTGTTTGCGCTTGGGCAGGCCCAAAGTGGGATGTGAGGTGGCCCAGAGCGCACCCTTGAGAATGACCGCCTTGATGCGGGCGGACTGTCGGCCGCCCTTGTACGTCGGCTTCGCCTGTCCTTCGCCGTCCACTTTCTGCAAGATCCCGTCACGTCGGCCGAGGCTGATGTGGTTGAAGGTGTAGACCAGCTTGGTGTGCGCGACCTTCCCGCCGGTCAGGCGCCCCACGATCGCCTCGATCGCCTGCCTGCCGGTGTAGCCGGCGGAACCGCAGGACATCGGCAGCGGCCGGCCGTTGTCACCGATCGCATAAACGCTGTCACCGACGGCGTATATGTCCGGGTGCGAGATCGACCGCATGGTGCGGTCGACGACGATCCGGCCGTTCTCGGTGACTTCCAGCCCGCTCGCGGCGGCGATGGGGCTGACCGTGAACCCGGCGGTCCACACGGTCGCGTCGGACGCCAGGGCGGTGCCGTCGGCGCACCGCACCCGCGTC
>NZ_JBPKBI010000051.1:0-7469 GCF_051388935.1 Yinghuangia sp. YIM S10712 | reverse complement strand
TCCAACAACAACACCCCCACCCCCTCACCCCACCCGGTGCCATCGGCACCCGCCGCGAACGCCTTGCAGCGGCCGGACGTGGACAGCCCGCCCTGTCGGGAGAATTCGACGAACGCGGACGGCGTGCACATCACGGTGACGCCGCCGGCGAGTGCGAGGGAGCACTCGTCCGACCGCAGCGACTGCACGGCCAGGTGCAGCGCCACCAACGACGACGAACACGCCGTGTCCACCGTCACCGCCGGACCCGTCAACCCCAGGTGGTAGGCGATGCGCCCGGAGGCCACGCTGGCGGCGTTGCCGGTGATGAGGAAGCCTTCGACCGCTTCGGGGGCGCGGGTCATCAGCAGCAGCGGGTAGTCCTGGCCGTTGCCGCCGACGTAGACACTGGTACGGCTGCCGCGCAGCGTCGCGGCGTCGATGCCGGCGCGCTCGACGGCCTCCCATGCGACCTCCATGAGGAGTCGCTGCTGGGGGTCCATGCCGAGGGCTTCGCGCGGGGAGATGCCGAAGAACGCGGCGTCGAACTGGTCGGCGTCGTACAGGAAGCCGCCTTCGGGCGCGTTGGTGCGGCCGGGCGTCTCGGGGTCCGGGTCGTACAGGTCGGCGGGCCAGCCCCGGTTGTCGGGGAACCCGGCCATCGCGTCGCGGCCGTCGGCGACCAGCCGCCACAGGTCTTCGGGCGAGCGGACGCGGCCGGGGAAGCGGCAGGCCATGCCGACGATCGCGATCGGTTCGGCGTTTGCCGCGATCAGGTGCCGGTTCTGGGCGCGCAGGCGTTCGACTTCCTTGAGGGACGAGCGCAGCGCGGTGACGAGCTGGGCGGACGTATCGGCGGCGGTGTCGCCGGCGCCGGTTGTCGTGGTGGTCACGGGCTCTTCTCCTCCGGGTCGGTCAGGGCGCCGAGCTCTGGGCGGCGAGCCGGAGCAGGCTTTCGGTGTCCATGGCGTCGATGGCGTCAGCGGCGGGTCCGGCGGCGGTGTCCGGTGATGCCGCGTCGGTGCCGTCCGGTGCGGTGACGTCGTCGTCGGCGAGTTGCAGCAGGAGGTCGAGGAGCCCGGCGCGGCGCAGGCGGCTGATCGGGAGGGCGGTGAGAACACGTCGGACCGTGGCGTCCGGGTCGTGGGGGTCGGCGTCGGCCTGCGGCCCGTCGGCCGGGCCGGGCTGTGCCTCGGCGCGCGGAACGGGTAGCTCTCCACGGAGGTAGTCGGCCACGGCGGTCGGGGTGGGGTGGTCGAAGACGAGGGCCGCGGGCAGTGCGAGGCCGGTTGCGGCACTGAGGCGGTTGCGCAGGTCGACGGCGGTGAGCGAGTCGAAACCGAGGTCCTTGAAGGCCCGTTCGCTGTCGACGTCGGCGGCGTGGGCGTGCCCGAGCACGGCGGCGACCTGGCTGAGGACGGTGTCCAGCAGGGCGCGGTCGCGGTCTGCGGGGGGCAGTACGGCAAGGCGTCGCGCGAGGTCGGCGCCGCCTGAGGGGGCCGCGGTCGTGCCGGCCGTCGCGCGGCGGGGCGCCGTCCCGTACAGCTCCTTGAGGAGGGCGGGCAGGGCGTCGCCTTGCGCGCGGAGGGTGCGGGCGTCGAGGCCGGCGGGAACGAGTTGGGCACCCGTGTGGCCGAGGGCCGCGTCGAACAGCTCCATGCCCTCCGCGTCGCCGAGCGGCCGGACGCCCGCGCGGGCCATGCGCTCGTAGTCGGCGGCGTCGAGGGCCTGGGCCATGTCGCCGCTGCGCGACCACAGGCCCCAGCCGAGCGAGGTCGCGGGGAGCCCGTGGCGGTGGCGGTGGGCAGCGAGTGCGTCGAGGAAGGCGTTGGCGGCGGCGTAGTTGCCCTGGCCGGCGCCCCCGAGGACGCCGGCGAGCGACGAGTACAGGACGAACACCGCGAGGTCGCGGCCTAGGGTCAGTTCGTGCAGATTCCATGCGGCGTCGACCTTGGGCCGCAGGACGCCCTCGACCTGCTCGGGGGTGAGCGACGCGATGACGCCGTCGTCGAGTACGCCGGCAGTGTGCACGACGCCGGTCAGCGGCCGGTCGGCGGGGATCTCGTCGATGACCCGGGCGAGGTCCGCCCGGTCGGCAGCGTCGCAGGCCGCCACGGTCACCGAGGCACCGGCGGCGGTGAGTTCGGCGACCAGCGCGTCGGCGCCGGGGGCCTTCGGGCCGCGCCGGCTGACCAGCACGAGGTTGCGGACACCGTGCCGGGTGGCGAGGTGGCGGGCCGCGAGCGCGCCCAGGCCGCCGGTGCCGCCGGTGATCAGGACGGTTCCGCGGGCGTTCCCGAGCGCGTCGCCGGTGCGGTCGCCGGCGCCGGCGCGGACCAGGCGCGGCGCGAGGAACCGGCCGCCGCGCACCGCCACTTCGGGTTCGCCGAGGTCGACGGCGGCCGGCGGGAGCGGGTCGCCGGGGCGTTCCAGGTCGACCAGGATGACCCGTCCGGGATTCTCGGTGCGGGCGGAGCGCAGCAGGCCCCACGCGACGGCGTACGGGAGGCGGTGGGCGTCGCCGGCGCCGTCGCCGGGGAGCACGGGCAGCGCGCCCGCACCTGCGGCGACCAGCCGGGACGTGGCCAGGCGCGGGTCCGCCAGCCACGCCTGCGTGTGCGCGAGGGCGCGGCGGGCAGCGGCGTGCGTGGTGGCGACCAAGTCGGTTTCCGGGCCGGTGTCCAGGCCGAGGACGATCACGTCCGGGGCTGGCTGTCCGGCATCGAGCGAGCCGAGCAGGGCGGCGAGGTCGGGGTGCCGGGCGGCGCCCGCCAAGCCGAAGCCGTGGTCGCCGACCACCGCCCACGACGCGTGGGAGGAGATGCCGCGCTCGGCGGCCGGGCCGACGTCGGCCCAGTCGACGCGGTGCAGCGAGGGGTGCGCGATGCCGCTGACGGCGCCGCGCAGCCAGGCGGATGTCGCGCGGCGCACGCGCACTTCGTCGACGGTGGCGACCGGGCTGCCGGCCGGGTCGGTGAGGCGCAGCGCGGCGGTATCCGGCCCGGTCGGGGTGAGGGTGGCGCGGACGGTGACGGCGTCGGAGGCGTGCACGGTCACCCCGGACCACGTGCAGGCGCCCACGGCTCCGGCGACCTCGCCGCCGGGGTCGGCGACGAGCAGTTGCAGGGCGCTTTCCAGCAGTGCGGGGTGCAGCACGTAGCCGTCGGGGCGGCCGGCCGTGTCGGGCAGGGTGATCTCGGCGAGCAGGTCCCGGCCCCGCTGCCAGGCGCCGGTGATCCCGGTGAGCGCCGGCCCGTACGCGGCTCCTGCTTCGGCAAGTCGGGCGTAGAGCCGCGCCGGGTCCAGCGGGCTCGCGTCGCCGGGCGGCCAGGTGGGCTCATCATCCGGCGCGGGGGGCGGCGCGTCGCGGCCGAGCAGCCCGGTGGCGTGCCGAGCCCAGGGGCGGGCGTCGGCGTCGTCGGCCTCGGGCCGGGCGTAGACGGCGATTTCGCGGCGTCCTTCGGTGTCGGGGTTGCCGACGACGACCTGGATCTGCACGGCGCCGCGCTCGGGAAGGGCGAGCGGTGTGTCGGCGTCGAGCCGGTCAAGGGCGGGGCAGCCGACGTGGTCGCCGGCCCGCACGGCCAGTTCGGCGAATGCCGCGGCGGGGAGCACCCGGGTGCCGTGGAGGGTGTGCTCGCCGAGCCAGGTGTGGGTGCGCGGCGCGATCCGTCCGGTCAGGACCAGCCCTGCACCGTCGGCGAGTTCGACCGCTGCACCCAGGAGGGGGTGGTCGGCCGCGGTCTGTCCGGCGGCCGACACGTCCGCGCCGGTCGACGCGGCAAGCCAGTACCGCTCGCGCTGGAAGGGGTACGTCGGCAGGTCCACGGCCCGGGCGCCGGAGCCCGCGAGGACGGCCTCCCAGTCGACGGGCACGCCGCGCACGTGCAGCGCGCCGAGGGAGGCGAGGAATTGGGCGGTGCCGCCGTGGTCCCGGCGCAGCGTGCCCACGACGACGGGGTCGGCGGCTTCCCCATCAAGGCAGCCGAGGATGTTGGCGGCGAGCACCGGGTGGGGGCCGGTCTCCACGTAGACGCGGTGGCCGTCGCGGGCGAGTGCTTGTACGGCGTCGGCGAAGCACACGGGCTCGCGGGCGTTGCGGTACCAGTACACGGCGTCGAGCCGGCCGGTGTCGAGCCGGGTGCCGGTCACCGTGGAGTAGAACGGGATCGCGGACGAGCGCGGCTGGACCGGGGAGAACTCCTGAAGCAGGTGGTCGCGCAGCCGGTCCACCTGCGGCGAGTGCCCGGCGGCGTTCAGGCCCTGGAGCCGGCGCACGCGCACGCCGTCGGCCTCCAGGGCGGCGAGCAGGGCGTCGAGCGCCTTGGCGTCGCCGGTGACGGTGCAGGTGCCCGGGGCGTTCACCGCGGCGATGGAGAGCCGGTCGGACCATGGCGCCAGCCTGGCCTGGGTCTCGTCGGCGCCCAGGCGCACGGACGCCATCGCGCCTTTCCCGGCCAACCGCTGCCACGCCTGGGCGCGCAGCGCGACGATGCGGGCCGCGTCGTGCAGGGAGAGTCCGCCCGCGACGTGGGCCGCGGCGATCTCGCCCTGGGAGTGCCCGACCACGGCAGCCGGCTCGACTCCCACCGAGCGCCACACCGCAGCCAGCGACACCATCACGGTGAACAGCACGGGCTGTACGACGTCGAGGCGGTCGAGCGACGGCGCGCCGGGCTCGGCGCGCAGCACGTCGGTGACCCGCCAGTCGAGGAACTCGCCGAGCGCGGCCTCGCATTCGGCGGCGGTCGCGGCGAACACCGCCGACTCGTCGAGCAATTCCCGGGCCATGCCCGGCCATTGGGTGCCCTGGCCGGGAAAGACGAAGACCGGGCGGGTATCACCTGCCCCCGCCGATCCGATGGCGGCGCCGGGGGACGGCTCCTCACCGTCCGCGATGGATTGGAGGGCGGCGACCAGTTCGGCGGTGTCGGCGCCGACCACGACGGCCCGGTGGTCGAAGTCGGCGCGGGTGGCGACCAGCGACCACGCGGTGTCCACCGGCCTCGGCGCGTCGTCCGCGGACGCGAAACAGGCCAGCCTGCGGGCTTGTTCGCGGAGCGCGGCCGGGGTGCGCGCGGAGATCGGCCAGGCGACCGCGGCGGGCCGCACGCTTTCGGCGGCACGCCGCACGGCCGACTCGGCCGCCGCATCGGTTCCCGGCTTCTCGGCGGTTTCGTCGGACTCCGGCTCCGGAACGGGTTGTTCGATGATGATGTGGGCGTTGGTGCCGCTGAACCCGAACGACGACACGCCCGCGCGACGCGGCGCACCGGTTTCGGGCCACAAACGCTGCTCGGTGAGCAGTTCGACCGCGCCGGCCGACCAGTCGACGTGCGGGGTCGGGGCGTCGACGTGCAGGGTTTGCGGGAGGACGCCGTGCCGCATGGCCATGACCATCTTGATCAGGCCCGCCACGCCCGAGGCATGCTGGCTGTGGCCGATGTTCGACTTGAGTGACCCGAGGAACAGCGGCCGGCTGTCGGGGCGTTGGCGTCCGTAGGTGGCCAGCAGCGCCTCGGCTTCGATGGGGTCGCCGAGCCTGGTGCCGGTGCCGTGGGCCTCGACCGCGTCGACGTCGGCGGCGGTGAGTCCGGCGTTGGCCAGTGCCTGGGCGATCACCCGCTCCTGCGAGGGGCCGTTGGGCGCGGTGAGCCCGTTGGACGCGCCGTCCTGGTTCACCGCGCTGCCGCGTACGACGGCGAGCACCCGGTGGCCGCGGCGCCGGGCGTCCGACAGCCTCTCCACCAGCAGCAGTCCGACGCCTTCGGCGAAGTCGGTGCCGTCGGCCGCGGCGGCGAACGCCTTGCAGCGGCCGTCCGGAGCCAGGCCGCCCTGCCGGGAGAACTCGACGAACGCGCCCGGGGTCGACATCACCGTCACGCCGCCGGCGAGTGCCTGCGAGCATTCGCCCGCCCGGATCGCCTGCGCGGCCAGGTGCAGCGCGACCAGCGACGACGAGCACGCGGTGTCGACGGTCAACGCCGGTCCGGTGAAACCGAGTTGGTAGGCGATGCGGCCGGACATGATGCTGGGTGCCCCGCCGGTCAGCATGCGACCCTCGACGGCCTCGGGCGCGTCCTGCAACTGCGGTCCGTATCCCTGCCACGACGCGCCGAGGAAGACACCCACGCGTTCGCCGCGCAGCGAGGTCGGGTCGAGCCCGGCGCGCTCGAAGGTCTCCCACGCGGTCTCCAGCAGCAGGCGCTGCTGCGGTTCCATGGCGAGGGCTTCGCGCGGGGAGATGCCGAAGAACCCGGCGTCGAAGGCGTCGGCGTCGTGGAGGAAGCCGCCTTCGCGGGTGTAGGTCTTACCGGAGCTGCGCGCGTCCGGGTCGTACAGCGCTTCGATGTCCCAGCCGCGGCCGGTGGGGAACGGTGTGACCGCGTCGGTACCCGAGGCCACCAACTCCCAGAGGTCCTCCGGTGATTCGACGCCTCCGGGATAGCGACAGGCCATGCCGACGATCACGATCGGGTCGTCGGACGCGGCGGCCGGCACGGCAGCGCCGGACACGGCGGCGGTGCCGCCCGAGGTCAGTTCCCGAACGATGCGGTCCGTGACCGCCTGCGGGGTCGGCGCGTCGAAGGCGATGGCCGCCGGCAGGCGCAGCCCGGTCGCGGCGTTGAGGCGGGTCCGAAGCTCGACGGCGGTGATCGACGTCAGCCCGAGATCGGCGAACGCCCGTGTCGGCTCGATGGATTCGGGGGAAGGGTGGCCGAGCACGAGGGCGACTTGGCGGCATACCACGCCCAGCACCGCACGGTCGCGTTCGGGGTCGGACAAGCCGGCCAGGCTGGTGCGGAGGGCATCCGCGGCACCGGCCTCCGGCTCGTCTG
Source organism: Yinghuangia sp. YIM S10712 (assembly GCF_051388935.1). Classification (NCBI taxonomy): domain Bacteria; kingdom Bacillati; phylum Actinomycetota; class Actinomycetes; order Kitasatosporales; family Streptomycetaceae; genus Yinghuangia; species Yinghuangia sp. YIM S10712. The sequence goes on along the minus strand of NZ_JBPKBI010000051.1, from coordinate 651 downwards.
CGGCGTCGGCATCGGCCGCGAGGAGGGCGCGCAGTTCGGTGTCGACCGGGTCAGACCCGCGGTCGGCGGCTCGGGAGGTACGGCCCTCGGGGGCGTCGAGCCAGTAACGGCGGCGCTGGAAGGCGTACGTGGGAAGATCGAGGGGCTGCGGGGGCGAGGTCGTGCCGTCCAGCAGCCGCGTCCAGTCGACCGGGAAGCCGTGCACGAACAGGTCCGCCAGGGCACTTGCGGCGGCCTGGGGCTCCGGGTGGTCGCGGCGCAGCACGGCCACGGTGTGGAGGGCGTCGGCTTCCGGGAGGCATTCGGGGAGCATCGCGGAGAGCACGGCGTCGGGGCCGAGTTCGAGGAACGTGGTCACACCCTCCGCGTCGAGTGCGCGGGCCGCGTCGAGGAAGCGCACGGGCTTGCGGACGTGCTCGACCCAGTAATCGGCCTTCCCCAGCTCCTCTGCGGACGCCACCGCCCCCGTCACCGCCGAGACGACCGGTGTCACCGGCTCCCCGAACGCAATGTCCGCGATCTCGGCCCGGAAGTCGTCGAGCATCGGGTCCATCAGCGGCGAATGGAACGCATGACTCACCCTCAACCGCTTCGTCCGCCGGCCCTGGTCCCGCAACCACCCGGCCACCCCGGCCACCGCGTCCGCCTCAC
>NZ_JBPKBI010000050.1:6393-7768 GCF_051388935.1 Yinghuangia sp. YIM S10712 | reverse complement strand
CGCAACTCTGCGTCTCGCCGCGTGAAAACAACCCGCAAATTGACTGTCCGGAAAACGCGAGGCCCCTCAGCCTGCCCTGGCCCGCTCCCATGCCGCATTGCGCCGGGGCGGACAGGTCGCTTCCGCCGAAGATGCCGCCGCCGATGCCTCCCATGCGACTCGGGGTCGGCGGCCAACCGCGGCCTGCGCCCATACCGCAGAGCGTTGTCGGGCCCCGCTCCGTCCGGCCTGCGCCGCCCCCTCCGCCCGTGCCGGAGCGCGGCGTGGGAGGACGTCGAGTTCGTGAGAACGCGTCTGGCACACGGAGCGGATCCGGACCATCGGCGCCAGGACGGCGAGCCGGTGTTGCATCTCGCCGTCGAGTGCGGGACACCGGAGGTGGTGGCCGAGTTGGCGAAGCATGTGACGGATGTCGATGCCACGCGTGAGTGGGAGCCCGACACGGCGTTGTGGAAGGCCGTCTGCCACGGACGAGCCGAGCACGCCGCGGCGCTGCTCGCGGCGGGGGCGAACGCGTGGGCCCCGGTGGTCGGTTGGCGTTCGGCGGGCTGGCTCGGGCTGCACACCGACTTCGCGTGGATCTTCGAGAGCCTTCCGGACTGTGTGCCCTTGACGGATGCCGAACAGGCGGCCCAGGCGGACGCCGACGCGCGAACGCAGGTGTTCCTGGACGTTCTGCCGCCGGACGGGGGTGTGTCCGTCGTGTTCGTGTCAGGCGTCTCCGAGGAGGAGGCCGTCCGGCGCCTGGGCTCGGGTCCCGGCCGCTCTCCGGTGCTGGACCTCAGGGTGTCCCCGGGGCTGTTCGGTACAGGGCCCGGTGGATTCAACCCCCATGGGAAGGCCGCTGAGCGCTTCCTCGGGGTGACGGGCGTCGACGGCGGCTGCGTGGTCTTCCAACCGTACGGATACCGAGCCAACGCACCGGCTGTGCTGTGTGCGCTGTCGCCGGGCACGACCGCGTACGGCCTTTTCCGCAGTGGCGTAGGCCACGTGTATGGCCGACGCTCAGTCGACGGACACGACGAACCGCAGGAGGAGATCGGTTCGTCGGTGCAGGACGACGATCCCGAACTGCGATGGGTATACCGCTTTTGGCAGTGGAACCTTGACCATGGCGTGCGGATCGCGACCCAACTCGCCTACGCGAGCGCCATGGCGGGCCTCCGGATCACGGACGGCGCGGTGGTCTCACAGCCGCCACGTCGCTGGGTCGAACTGCCGGAAAGCAGCCCATTGTTGGGGTAATGCGTCCGACATCGTGCGTGCCGCGTGGCGGCGATGCGGCGTCCGCCGGCGTTCGGCGGCGTTCGGCGGCACGACGACGCCCGGTGTCCCGCCCGGCTACTGGTGGCGCGGGCGGGGCACCGGGCGCGGG
>NZ_JBPKBI010000050.1:2387-6367 GCF_051388935.1 Yinghuangia sp. YIM S10712 | reverse complement strand
TCCGCCGGCGTTCGGCGGCGTTCGGCGGCACGACGACGCCCGGTGTCCCGCCCGGCTACTGGTGGCGCGGGCGGGGCACCGGGCGCGGGTGGTTCTACTTCTCGGCGGTGACGTTCGCCGCCTGGGGGCCCTTGGCGCCCTGGGTGACGTCGTACGAGACCCGCTGGTTCTCCTGGAGTTCGCGGTACCCGGAGGCGTTGATCGCGGAGAAGTGGACGAACACGTCCGGACCCCCCTCGTCCTGCGTGATGAAGCCGAAGCCCTTGTCCGCGTTGAACCACTTCACCGTGCCAGTCGCCATCGACCGAACCCTCCGTAAGTCCTACGACACCGCGCCTTCCTCGACGCGTTGCCTGCCGGCGCAATCCCCCGGCGCTCATTGCCTGCCCACACGAAGCGGCCGGCAATCGTCATCCGTTCGGTGGACGCCTTGTGGCGCGTTGACTTGATCGAATTGGTGTGTCTATGAGCCTTTTGCGGCGCTCAAGGCGTGGAACAAATGCTCGGTGACCGCCTTCTGATGGTCCGTGAGATAGAAATGACCGCCCGGGAAAGCGTGGAGCGCGAAGTCGCCTGTGGTGTGTTCGCGCCACGCGGCAGCCTCGGCCAAGGACACCTTGGGGTCGGCGTCGCCGGTCAGGACGGTCAGGGAGCAGTCGAGCGCGGTGTCGCGGGACGGGTCCGCAGGGGCGGTCAAAACAGCTCGGCGGCGCCCTCGGCATCGCCGTCGCCGCGCTCGTCTTCCGGAACCGCAGCGAATCGCACGCCGTCGTCGAGGCGTTCCGCGGAACCTTCCTGATCGCCGTCGCCGCAGCCGTCAGCGTACTCGGCCTGATCATCCGCAAGGCTCCTCCCGCACCGGCGGACGCGGCGCCGAACCCGGAGGAACCAGCGGCCGGCATGCAGACCGCCGAGCCCTCCGGCGAACCCGTCGGCCGGCAGGCCTGATCCGCCCCGCCCCGAACTCGCCGCCGCGGCAGGGTTCCCGGCCCGGCGGTCACAGAACGGGCAGAGTTGTCCGCAAACGACATCGGCCCGGTCGTGGTTGTCCATCGATTCGGCAACAACACGAACCGAAGCGGCCCGGCCTCCCACTTACTGTGCATGGACCCGATAGTCGCTCTCATCACGTACGTCGTCCTCACGGCGTGCGCCATCGCCTTCGCCGTCGTCGCGCTCGTCAAGGGACGGGCGCGCGGCGGCGTCGGGCCGTCGGTCGAAAGCCTCGACCTGTACGAGGCGGCCTTCATCTGTTCCGGGCCCGCCCGCATGGCCGACCTCGCGCTCCTCGCCTTGCGCTCCTGCGGCGCGGTGCACATCAACCGGGACGGCACCGTGACCGCGACCGGACGCCGCCCGCAGGACCGCGTCGCCCTCGGTGTGCTGCGCGGTGTCGAGCAATCCGGCGGGCCGGCGCCGCTGGCCGACGTCCGCGCAGCCGGGGCCCGCTGCGCCGAAGTCCAGGAGGTCGGCGACCGCCTGGCGAATGTGGGGGTGCTGCGCCGTCCGGGGTCGGAAAAGCTGCGCAGGAACGCTCGGACCGTCCTGTCCATCTGGGCCACGGTCAGCTTCGTGACCGTCTTCATCCCCGGGGTCATGGCCGATCCGGCGGACGACGCCGGGCTGTTCGTCGCCTCCCTCCTGGCCCACATCGCGGGTGTCATGGTGTGTTCGCTGCTGATCACGGTCCTGACGATGCGGCCGATCGGCATGCACACCCAACTCGCCGACTTCCACGCGAGCCGACTGCGCGCGGAAGCGTCGCTGCAACAGCGGTTGGGCGCAACCGTCGCGGGCGGCACCGGCCTCGGCGCCGTGGCGGTATTCGGGCTCGGCAGGCTCACGGACCCGGATCTGCTCGACATCTTCCGGCGGGAACGGCCGCGCCACGAGCAGGTGTTCGCCACCACAACCACTTACCACACGGGCTGGGGAGGCGGTTCGGCCCCGGACTTCCCGGACGTCTCGTGGTTCGGCTCGGATTCGTGCGCGGACACGGACCCCCGGAGCGGCTCGTCCTCGTGCTCGTCGTCGGGATCGTGCTCCTCATCGTCGAGTTGCTCGTCCTCGTCGTCGTGTTCCTCCTCGTCGTCGAGCTGCTCCTCGTCCTCGTCCTCGTCGTCGTGTTCGTCGTCGTCGAGTTGCTCCTCGTCCTAGCCGCCGACGGAAGGCCGGTCGCCTTGTGGGCGGCCGGCCTTCCGATGGTCCTCGTGCGGCGGCCGGGAGGGGCCGCGCACATTGCGTCAGTGCGTCAGGACACCGCCACCTTGGACGGCTCGACGGGGACGCCCTGTCGTTCGGCCGGGCGACCGGCGCGGCGCACCGGGATCATGGACGCGACCACCGCCGCGGCGAGGGCGAGGCCGCAGCCGATCAGCATCGCGGTGTGGATACCGGCCTCGGACGGCACGGTACGGCCGCCGAAGTCGATGGTCATCTGCGACAGCACCACACCGACCATCGCGGCGCAGATCGAACTGCCGACCGCACGCATCAGGGTGTTGAAACTGTTGGCCGATCCGGTCTCCGAGACGGGCACCGCGCCCATGATCAGGGCGGGCATCGCGCCGTACGCCAGGCCGAGTCCCGTCATGCAGATGCAACTGACGAGCGTAACCGTCCACGGTGAGCCGAACAGGAAAAGCGACGAGCCGTAGCCGAGCGACATGATGAGCGCGCCCGCGACGAGGGTGACCTTGGGGCCGCGTATGGCGGACAGCCGCGCGCCGAGCGGCGAGGTGGCCATCATCATCAGGCCCGCCGGGGCCATCCACAGCCCCATTTGCAGCATCGACTGGCCCAGCCCGTAGCCGGTCTCCGAGGGCAGTTGCAGGAGCTGAGGGAGGATCAGCGACTGCGCGTACATGGCGAGTCCGAGCACGATCGAGGCGATGTTCGTCATCAGGACGGTCGGCCGCGCGGTGACGCGGAGGTCGACCAGCGGCTGGTCGGTGCGCAGTTCCCACCAGCCCCAGACGAGCAGGACCACGACGGACATCGCGAGCAGCCCCAGCGTGAGGCCGCTGCCCCAGCCCCAGTCGGCGCCCTTGGACACCCCCAGGAGCAGGCAGACGAGGGCGATCCCCAGCCCCAGGCCGCCGACGAAGTCGAATTTGCCGCCCTGTCGGCCGGGCGTCGGGGGCACGATGCGCCAGATGAGGAGGGCGATCACCGCGGCCAAAACCGCGACGCCCCAGAACAGTACACGCCAGTTGGCGTTGCCTATGACGGTCGCCGCGACCGGCAGGCCGAGTGCGGCGCCGATGCCCAGGGAGGAGCTGATCAGTGCGATCCCGGAGCCGAGGCGCTCGGGCGGCAGCAGTTCGCGCAGGGCGCTGACACCCAGGGACACCATGCCCATGCCCATGCCCTGGAGGCAGCGGCCGATGATCATCGGGAGGACCGTGGTGGACAGCGCGCAGATGACCGAGCCCACGATCAGCGGGATGGTGCAGACCAGCAGCATGCGGCGCTTGCCGTACAGGTCGCCGAGTCTGCCGCTGACCGGGACGCAGACCGATGAGGTCAGCAGCGTCGCGGTGATGACCCAGGCGGCGTTCGAGGACGAGGTGTCCAGGATGCGCGGCAGGTCGGCGATCAGGGGGACGACCATGCTCTGCGTGATCGACGCAGTGATCCCCCCGAGAGCCAGCACGGCGATGATGGCGCCGCCGGTCTTGACGGTGGGTGTGGAGCTGTCCACTGGTTCTCCCGTTTCTTGGTGCAGCACTATGTGCCCTGCACATGATGTGCATACTGCACATCGCATGTACAACACATATCAGATGCACCGTACACATTTTATGTGACGCGGAGATGACCAAGGGAGTATGGAGAGTTACATCGGCCTGACGGTGTAGACAAAACCGCAGGTGGGAGCACGTCTGGGACGGCAGACGGCGCCCGGATGAACAGTTTGTGGCCGCGAGTGGACAGCCGAAATGCGCGACTTCGTGACGAGACTCACCGCGAACTGCGCG
>NZ_JBPKBI010000050.1:0-2262 GCF_051388935.1 Yinghuangia sp. YIM S10712 | reverse complement strand
CTGGTTCCCTCCCCCCCCCGGCAGCCTGGTGGGGTTGTCCGGTCAGCGCACCGGTTCGTCCCACCGGTCAAGTTCGGCTGCGACCTCCGGGGGCATCGTGATCCCGGCCGCCACAAGGTGCGCGTCGAGTTCGGCAGGGGTTCGGGCCTGGACGAGCACCGAGGCGATCGGGCGCGTGCACTGCCAGGCGAGGTCCAACTGCCCGGGCGTACAACCGAGTTCCGCGGCGATGCGGTGGACGGCGGTGGCCCGGTCGCGGCGTTCGCCGGCTTCCGTCGTGCCCACCGGGAAAGCGCCTTCGCTGATGAAGCCCACCCCCTCCTCGGCCAGCAGCGGGAAGTGCTCGCGCTCCAAGTCCCGTACGGCCGACCCGTATCGGCCCTGATACGAGACGAAACGCGCACGGCCCAGCCGGTCGCTGACCGCCAGCGCCTTCATCAGGCGGTACGCGTGCAGGTTCGCTGCCCCGACGTACAACACCTTTCCGGCGCGCACGAGTTCGTCCAGGGCGCCGATCGTCTCCTCCAACGGCGTGGACGGGTCGTCGACGTGCAGTTGGTAGAGATCGATGTGGTCCGTCCCGAGCCGGCGCAGGCTCGCGTCGCACGCGGCGCGGATGTGTCGGCGGCTGTTCACACCGTCACTCGTCGTCGGCGGCGCGACTCGTGTGGCCAGGACGGCGTCGCCGCGCCGGTCTCGCAACGCGCGACCGCAGATCTCCTCCGCGACACCGTGCGTGTCGGCGGTTTGGACGAGGTTGCCGCCGGCGTCGAGATACCGGTGGATGAGCTCGACCGCCGTCCGTTCGTCGCAGCCGGAACCGGGCATGCCGAAGACCGTGGCGTCCAGCCCGATGCACGACACGCGCAGGCCGCTGTTGCCGACGCGTCGGTACTGCGGGGTCGGCGTCGCACCGACATCGCCGGCCACGGCACGCGCGGTTGCCTTGTGCGCGGACGACTCGGGGGGCGGCTGAGACGACGGCCGCGGTGTCGGCTCAGGCGTCGGCTCAGGTGTCGACTCCGACACGGGCTGAACCGTGCCGTGAAGCGCCGGCCCACCCTCCTGCCGCACGAGCACACCGTTCAGGAACAGCCGCACCGCGTGCCGGATGTGCCGTTCCTCGTCCTCGGGCGAGCGCTGCGTGCCGTACGCGGCCAGCCAGGCCGGCATCGCGCCCACCTGCGCGAAGAACTGCTCGGCCGCGAGTTCGATGTCGGGAACCGCGATGGTCCCCGCCTGCTGGTGGCGGCGCAGCAGGTCGATCAGCACCTTGATGCGCGGGGTCCAGGTGACCGCCTGGGAGCTTGCCGCGAATTCGGGGAAGCGCCCGGCCACCGCGATCGACATGCGGCTGAGCCGCACGAGGTCCGGGTCGACGGACCGGGCCAGGATCGCGTGCGCCATCACCGTCAGCGCCTCCGCGAGATCGTCCGGCAGCGGCTCGGCGACCGGTTCACTGCGTTCGTGACGGGTCAGCGCCCATTTGGTGACCGCGATGAACAGCGCGCGTTTGTCGGCATAGCGGGAGTACAGCGTGCCCTTGGTGATGCCGGCGGCCTGCGCGACGGCCTCCATGGTGGTGGCGTCGTAGCCGTGCTCCAGGAACGTGTCGAAGGCGGCTCGTCGCAGCCGCTCCGTCAGCCGGGCCGCTTCGGTCGACGTCGGCCGCCCGCCGGCACGCGGTCGTGTGCTGCTCGCCTTGGACTCACCCATTACTGCACGACTCCGTCTGTATAAATGTCACCGCCGAGCCACGGCATGCTCGCCCCTGCTCCCGTGCGGAACTCATTGACCTATAACCGTACTCAGTCGTACGGTTTGCTTCGCCCGCACTATCGCATCGACTCGGAGGCAGACTAATGCCGCACATCGGCAGGCCCGGCGCGGGCGACGAGGCGGAGCACGCCTCGGGGGCGGCCTGCGACAAGAGGGGAAGACGGTCCCATGCACCGCGATGACATGATCCTGATCAGCGTCGACGACCACATCATCGAGCCGCCGGACATGTTCGTTAACCACCTCCCGGAGCGCTACAAGGACGACGCCCCGCGCCTGGTGCACCGCGAAGACGGTACGGACGTCTGGCAGTTCCGCGACACCGTGATCACCAACTCCGCACTCAACGCCGTCGCCGGGCGCCCGAAGGAGGAGTACGGCCTCGAACCCCAGGGCCTCGACGAGATCCGCCCCGGCTGCTACGACGTGGACGAGCGGGTCAAGGACATGAACGCGGGCGGCATGCTCGCGCAGATGAACTTC
>NZ_JBPKBI010000049.1:0-8798 GCF_051388935.1 Yinghuangia sp. YIM S10712 | reverse complement strand
ACGGCTTCCTCGCAGGAACCGGACTGACCTGACGAAACATCAACAACCCAATTCGCAAAGATCAGTAAGGGCGCAAGCGGAGCGCGGCGTCCTCAAGAAGGCGAACCACCTGGTGCCTTCCGTTCTCGTGAACAGGGACCCACGTCCGATCCGGCTGCCTCCCGAGATGGTGAATAACTGCTGTCGAAACTCGTGAGCAAAACCACCGGGTAGACCCGAACGCCGGTAGCCGGCAAGCCTTATCCCTTCGTGACGTCCGCGTACGCCGGAACCAAAACGGTGTGTGCGGCCGTTCGCCGTCCATGCGGGCCGGGAACGATGACCGCAGGGGACGGACCAGCACAGGGGGGCCGATGGCGGAGCGGTGCGAGGCGTGCGACGGAGCCGGGGGACGCTGGATCGCGAGCCTGGGGGTGACCTTGTGCGCGGCGTGCGCGCAGGCCACCGCCGGACACCCCGAACGGCCGCCGGTCCGGCTGGCCGACGTCCTGGCGGCGACCGTCGACACCCTCGCGTTCACCCACGGCTCGGACACACCCGTCCCTGATCCCCGTGGCGCGGGCGGGACCGCCTGCCGGGCCTGCGGCTCGCCGTCGTCGTGGCACCGCACCGTGCGCGGGCGCTGGATGCTCGTCGAACCTGGCGACTGGCCGACCCGGCACGTGCCGACCGGCAAACGCTGGCGAATAGCGGGCGACGGAACAGCCGTCAACCTCGGCGCGTCCTCCCCGACCGACTCCTGCCGGATCAGCCACTTCGACGTCTGCCCGTCACGGCCGGCCCCCACGGACTCGGCGTTCCTGCTGGCGTTATGGCGCCGCCACACACACGCCGCGCAGGCAAACCCGGCATCGCACGACGACGGACCATGAAGTGGCGGTCCGTGACCGGGATCGGTCCCCGCCGGCCTCGCCGACGACCGCGCCCTGGCCGTCCTTGCACTCGACACGCCCGCAGTGTGGACGATCGTCTCCGGCTATTTCACCGGCGACCGCGGCGCGGCCTGGCACGCCGCCTACGAGGACGTCACCGCCGCCTGGCAGGTCACCGGCATCCCACCTGACCCTGCGGTGCGGTTCCTCACTTGTCGTCAGGTCCCGTGTTATCCGTACCGCGGGCGAGGATGCCGAGCATCCGGTACTCCATCGCGGTCTCGGCGCGGATCACCTTGGCGCGGTCGATCGGACCCTGGAGCTGCCCGGCGTCCAGGCCCGCGACGACCCGACCGAGACGCGTGAGGTCACCACCGCACAAAAGCTCGTTGAAAGCCGCCGGGCTGAACTTCAGATCGTGCTGCACAAGTTCTTCCGCGAGGCGGACTCAGAGTCGGCGACGTCGCGTACCCGAGCCGGAAAGCCCTCGCGCGGGCGAAAGTGCGCAGCCGGAAAGCTGAGCGCCCGTCACCCGTTCGGATGAGCCGTGCCCCGGGCCGTTTCGGCCCGCGACAAGTAGCCACACCCCCGGCAGAACGCCACACGCTCCGCTCCGGCTGCAACGGCGGGATCTTGGGCGGGAGCAAGTGTGCCACAAGGTGGCGCGATCGATCGCGAACGTCCGGGGGCACGTCGGCGTCGACCAGGCGCTGCCAGGCGTCCGGGTCGCTCGTGCGGTCCACGAGCGGGGCGTGTGCAGGCTACGCCGACGCCGGTGGTTAAAGCACCGGCAGGGAACGCACATTGCTTGGCACAATGTGCTGTCGAGCCGACAGCGTGCGCGGCAGGTGCAGCCAGGGGGAGGGGCTCATGGAGGAATTGGGTGACGGCGAGCGGGTCCTCGCCCAAACCGCGGCGCTCTTCTCGGCGCGTGGCGACCTCGACATGATCGACCTGCTCCGCGCGGTGCGCCGACTCGACTTCGTACGCACGGACGACGGCTACGTCACGGAGACCAACTGGCACGACTACTACTGGGCCGCCGTGTTCTACGTCGAAGAAATCGACCGCCCGGCATTCACCGACGAGGTGGTGGCGCACGTCTTGCCCACACTGATCGAGGTCTGCCAACAGAACCAGCACGGCGATGTCGACCGCATCGAGATACATCCCCTTCTTCCGGAGCCGACCACGGACTGGCGCCGGTCGGTCGCGACAGCAGCCCCTCCCTCGGAGGCCCACCCCAATCGGATCACCGAGGTCACCCGACGCCGAATCTTCGACGCGCTGCGGCTGGCGGATCTGCATTGGGCCGGCGGCCTGGATGACGTCGACTTCCTCGAACGCATCTACGCCTTGGATCAACTGCCCAGCGGAGACTCACGCTTCAAGACTGCTGCAGGCGACATCATCCAGCACCGGTTCAATAACCAAGACTGGGATGACGACTGGGTCTTCACCGACCCACGCTTCGACCTGACCCACGGTCCGGACGACACATTCCTGCGCTTCCTCGCCGAAATGGTCCACCCCGTCGTCCGTTCCGACCCAGGCGAAGTTGCACAGCTTCTTGACCTGTTCAACGAGCCTCTGGGGCGCGACGGCTACACCATTACAGCGGTCGACAGCATCAGCGGCCATCCCGTCTACGCCGGACGACGCATACCAGTCTCCATCCCCACCTCCATCGCCGATCGCGGTCCGACCTCGAACCCAGGAACAGTCGAGAACTCCGGTTCCAGCTCGACGGGCTACGAGGCGGTCCGTCGCCGCGCGCGTGGCGTCCGCAGGGACTACGCAGTCGACGCGAAGCGGTGGAAGCATGGCGGCCAAGCCGACATCTTCCAAGCGACGCACAAGACCTCTGGCACCAGAGTCGTCTACAAGCGGCGCACCTCCAGGATGGAAGACCCAGTCGCTCGCATGCGCCGTGAGATCGACGTGTCCCGAATTCTTGAGGGCCACGCCCACTTCATGCCGATCCTCGATGCCAACGCGGACGACGGATGGATCGTCATGCCGATCGCCCAGGCCACAGCAGCCGAACGCCAAGGCGACCTGCAAGACCCGAGGAAGCTCCTCGAACTCGTACACGCCCTGATCGATGTCCTCTCCGCGGCGCATCGCCAAGGCTGGCTGCACCGCGACATCACCCCGCACAACGTCCTCCTGCTCGACGGACGATGGACTCTCGCCGACTGGGGGCTCGTCCGGCGTCCGCACGGGCAGACCACCAAAGTCGACCGCACCCGCTTCTCCCTCGGCACCGAGGGCTTCGCCGCCCCGGAAATGTCCACCGCACCTCACGCCGCCACCGCAACCTGCGATATCTACAGCATCGGACGTGTGATCTCCTGGGCCCTGACGGGGGAGAAGCCCCAAACCAACCGGCAGCTCTTTCCGTCCCCCGGTCCCTGGCGCACCATCGTGCGCCGTACAACCGAACCTGATCCGCAACGCCGCCCGCAGAACGTGCAAGACCTCCTGAAACTCATCGACACCGAACTCGCGGGACCCCCGGCATCACTGGAAGACCGAGTCCGCACCCTTGGGCTCCAGGCCCAGCAGGGCGATCAAGCAGCCATCGAAGGACTCTTCGACCTCGCCGTCGAACACCCCCACCATTACGACCTCCACCTCCAATTCCTCACGGGCCTACGCCCCGAAGCCGCAGCAGCGCACCTGCTCACCAACCCCGACCGCGCAACCACCGTGCTCGACTCGTTCTTGCACTTGGTGGGCGGCAACGGCAACCACCGCGTCCAGTTCGGCGAAGCTGCCCGCGCCGTTATGTGGCTGCACCGCATCAGTGCGGCAGCAGTCCAACGCGAAGCATGGGACCTCCTCGACGAAGCCGTCCGCTGCATGTTCACCTGGGATGGTGCATGGGACCAGTGGCGCGCCCAGGACCAGGTCATCCCGTGGTTGCGCACTCTTTCCGGCAACGCGGCCAGCATCGTCGCTGCCGCACTCCACGACCACCCCAGCGCGGCCAGCCACTTCGGCCAACTTGCTCAGGATGGCGACGTCGACAGCGGCATCCGCCACCAGATACAAACGGCCATCGGCCGCAGTCGCTTTTGACGATGACGCAACCGCGTTCCGTCTTGCTGTGAGTTCTCATCCATGTGATGCGGTTGCGGTGGTGGCGTGGTTTGCCGGGCATGTCCCCGGCCATCGCGGCGGCATTCCGTCCGACGGTCCCACCGCACGCGATCGCGAAGTGCTCGCCGCCCTCGACCGCGCCGCTGCCGCTGAGGGCCGGACGGTGACGGCGCGGGACCTTGCTGCGGAGCTGGGCGTCCACCCCGACTCCGCGCGGCGTTTGCTGCGCCGCGTCGTCGCGTCCGTCGGGCGGCCGGGGAGCTGAGGGCCTGTCGCCCGTTCGGGTCGGCTGCGGGGTTTGCTGCGCCGGGTCGCGGTGTCCGTCGGGCGGCCGGGAGCCGAGAGTCCGTCACCCGTTTGGGTCAGCCTTGTCGCGGGCCGTCGCCTGGCGGTGAGCGGGCGCACCCCCGGCGGGACGCCGTACGCCCGGCTCCGGGCTGGAACGGCGGGAGCAAGATATGGGTTGGGATATCTGATTGCGCCTGGTTGGTGTGTGGTGACGCTGTGTTCCCGGCACACTCCTGGTAGTCGTGGGTCCTGTCAGGCGGGGCTGCGGGTGCGGGAGGTGGACTGGTGTCGACGTCGGCTGAACCCTCGCCGCCGGCCGCGTCGCCGCCGCCTGGACCGCCATCGGCTGGACCGCCATCGGCTGGACCGTCTTCGGCTGAAGCGTCGCCGTCGGCTGAACCGTCGGCGGTGCCGCCGCCGGGTCGCACGCCCTCGCCGCCGACCGTGCCGCTGCCGGCTGAACTGTCGCCGTCGGTTGTGCCGTCGCCGGGTCGCACGCCCCTGCCGTCGGCTGGGGCGTCGCTGTCGGCTGGAGCGTCGTCGTCGGCTGAAGCGTCGCTGTCGCGTCGTAAGCGTTTGGGGCGGCAGCGTCGGGTGCCGGGGGGTCGTTCTCGTCAGGTGTTGGTGAAGCTGGACGAGGCGGGTTTCGCGGTGGTGGCGGGGCGGGCTGCGGCGTTGGGTGTGAGTGTGCCGCGGTTTCTTGCGGAGGCGGCCCTGGCGGGGGAGGTGCCGACGGTTACCGAGCGGCATGCGGTGTACGGGGAGCTGGTGGCGGTTCGCCGGCTTTTGGCGGTGCTCGGGAACGACGTCAACCGGATCGCCCGCGACCTGAACGCGGGCGGGCAGTGTCCCGGTGGTCTGGACGCGGTGCTCGCGAAGGTCCGTGCCACTGCGGAACGCGTGGACGTGCTTGCCGAGGGTCTGGCCCGCAGCGGTGGTCGGGGCCGATGAACAACAAGGTCGTGCGGGGCTCGGACATGCCCGGCCTGCTGTTCTACCTGGGTGGTCTGGACGCGGTGCTCGCGAAGGTCCGCGCGACCGCGGAACGCGTGGATGTGCTTGCCGAGCACCTGGCCCGCAGCGGCGGTCGGAACGGGGGGCGGGACGGGGGTCGGGGCCGGTGAACAACAAGGTCGTGCGGGGCTTCGACATGCCGGGCCTGCTGTTCTACCTGTTCGGCCCGGGGCGGCGGAACGAGCACGCCGGTGCGCGGGTGGTCGCGGCCGCGGACGGCGTCGACACCGAGGTGGGCCCCTGGGTGCTCGCCCGTCAGGTGGACGCGCCCGCCCGCCTGTACGGGACCCCGGTGGCGCGGGGGCATGTGTGGCACTGCTCGCTGTCGGCGGCGCCGGGGGAGCGGCTGGACGAGGGGCAGTGGGCCGAGGCCGCGCGGATCCTCGTCGCGCGCCTGGGGTTCGACGAGACGCCCGAACGCGCTCCGTGCCGGTGGGTCGCGGTCCACCACGGGTCGTCCGCGGGTGGGAACGACCACATCCATGTGGCGGTCTGTCTGGTCCGTGAGGACGGCGAGCCGGCGGACACCGCCTTCGACTACCGCAAGGCGTCCGCCGCGTGCGCGGCGATCGAGAAGCGTTTCGGCCTGACCGTGGTCGAGGGCCGCGCCGGGCGCGGTACCCCGGGCCTGACGCGCGCGGAGATCGAGGCCGCCGCACGGCGGGGCCGGCCCGAGCCGGACCGCACCGCGTTGGCGCGCACCGTCCGCGCAGCCGCCGCTCACGCCCGCGGTGAGGCGGACTTCGCCCGCGCCCTGCGGGGCGCCGGGGTCTTGGTCCGTGTCCGCGAAGGCCTCGGCGACGCGGTCGTCGGCTACGCCGTCGCCCTGCGCCCGGCCGGCGGCCGGGAACCCGTCTGGTACGGCGGCGGGCGCCTGGCCTCGGACCTGACCCTGCCCCGCCTGCGCGCACACTGGCCGCCCCTCCCGGCTTCCGGCCACATGGCGGCGTGGGACCTTGCGGGGGCGGATGCGCGCCGCGGGGAACAGCGTCCGTCCGCCCCGGTGTCCGGCCACGCGGCGGCGTGGGACCTTGCGGGGGCGGATGCGCGCCGCGGGGAACAGTGTCCGTCCGCGCCGGTGTCCGGCCACGTGGCGGCCTGGCGCCCCGAGACGGCCGCCGCCCGCTGTGGGGAACAGCGCCGCACGGCGGAGGCGTGGGACCGCGCGGCGGCCCGCGTGGCCGTGGCCGTCCGCGACCTGCGTGAGGTTCCTGCCGGTGACACCGCCGCCTGGGCGGGCGCGGCCCGTGAAGCGTCCGGCGTGCTGGCCGCGTGGTCGGCGCGGCTGGAGCCCGGCCGGCCCGGCCCGATGGCGCGCGCATCCGATGTCCTTGCCCGTTCCGCGTTGACCGGGCCGGGCCAGCCTCGCCCGGTCCGCTACCGCGCGGTCCGGGACCTGCGCGGCGTCGCCGCCGTCGCCGCGAGCGCCGACCTGTCCGGCCGCCGCGGCCAAGCCGAGCTGCTCCGCCAGCTGCGCGCGATGCTCGACGCGATCCGCGACGCCGAGATCGCCCGGCACCGCGCTGTCCAGGCCGCGCGTATCGAAGCCGCCGCCTGGAACGACCTGCGCCGCGTGCACGCCGCTCTGCGCGCACCCGCGACCGGGGCGCCGGAAACGCCCGGGCCGGCGCCGCGCCCACCGCGGCACCGCCCGCCGGAACGCGGCCCGGCCCGCTGACCGGACCGCCACTGTCTGGAACGGGGCCCGGCCCGCTGACCGGACCGCCACTGTCTGGAACGGGGCCCGGCCCGCTGACCGGACCCGACCCGAAGTCACACGGGGAGAAGACGATGGAACGGGAGTTCGGCGAGGTCCAGGACGCCCTTGCGGACCTGATGCGTCAGGTCGTCTCGGCGGCGATGCGCCGTGCGGAACTGGCCGCGCGTGCCCGCGAGCAGGAGGCCCGCGACGCCGCCGCGAAGTCCGAGGCCGCAACCGGCGAGGCACGGAGTCGGCTGCGCGCCGAACGCGAGGCGGCCATGCCGCTGATGCGCCAGGCCTGGGACGACCGCTGGTGGCGACGCGTCGGCGCCGACCCGCACCGCCTCGGGCCCGTGTGGCAGGCCGCCACCGAATGGGCCGCCGCGGACGACCCGTACGCCCAGGCGACGCTGCAGCACCTGCGCCGCGAGGTCGCGGCACGCTACGGCATCGAGGCGCCCGGCATCACCGCCACCGCCGACGAGCTCGTGGCCGCGCTGACCGCGCCGCCGCCCGCACCCGAGACCGAGACGCCGCCGCCCGCCGCCGACGCGACGGCCGCCGAGGCGACGGCCCCGACAGCCGAACCGTCCTGGTACCGCGTGGTCGTGCGGCGCGGCCCCACCGTCGTCGAACACCCGCTGCACGCCTACGACGTCCACGGCACCGACCCGCGCGTCCTGGCGGCGCGTCACCTCGCCCGGTACGGCGAGACCCATGCCCTCGACAACGTGCGTGTCGAGGTCTCGGCGTCCACGATCGACGGCGCCGAGGGCCCCCTTCTCGCCCAGGTCACCGCCGCCGACCACCGGCAGGTCCTGGCCGACGACGAAGCCCGCCGCCGCGCCGAGGAAGAGCGTCGCCGCGAGCTCATCGCCAACCCCGCCGGCGGCACCCCCGATGAGCTCGCGGCCGCGCTGTCCGACGAGGCAAGGCGGCTTCGCCGCCAGGCCGACGCCCTCCACAGCGAGGCGCTTCCCCACGACCCGGCGGACCCCCGCGCCGCCCGCCTGAACACCCTCGCCGACGCCTTGCGCGCCCGCGCCGACGGCCTCGCCGTCTGGCGTGACGCTGTCCGCGCCGAGCAACGCGGCGAAGACCCCGCCACCGTCCACCGGGCCGCCCGCCTGCGCGCCGAGCTCGACACCCCCGGCCTGCCGCCGCCCTCACCCCACGAGATGGGCGGCATCTGGGACCACGTCCAGCACTGGCCCGACGGCCAGGCCCGCACCGCGATGCTGGACGACCTGCGCCGGCGGATCAGCGAGCAGGCCGCCGTCGACATCGCCCGCGACGCAAGCGGCGTCCGCGTCACCGAGCAGATCCTCGCCGCCCATGCCGCCGGCCCCCGCGTCGACGTCTGCGACCCGACCACGGTCCAGGCGCTGCGCGCCGCGTACGCGCAGGTGTGGGGACGTGCTCTCGACCGCGACGAGACCGCCGAACTCGTCCGCCTCGTCGCCGAGGGGTTCACCCAGCCGCCTCGGGTCGACGTGGCCGCCGCGGCGTTCGCGGCGGCCGTCGAACGCAGCCGCGCCGCCGTGGCGGCGATGCCCGACCGCGAAGCCGCCGAGGCGGCACGGCTCGCCGACGAAGGCTTCTCCACACCCGCCCGCGCAGCCGCCACCCGGCCCGAAGCACCCGACAAGCCCCGGCGACGAGGCGGCCCGAACCGCGCCACGGCGCGTGCCCGCACCCCACGCGGCCGCGAACGCTGACCGCCACGTACCGGGCGAACTCGTTGCCGGGCTACGGGACCAGGCGGCCGTCGCCGTCGCGGCGCAGCCCGCCGTAGTCCTGACCGGGGATGGGCCGCA
>NZ_JBPKBI010000048.1:0-9429 GCF_051388935.1 Yinghuangia sp. YIM S10712 | reverse complement strand
CCGCCGCAAACGCCTCCGCGAACACCGGAAACGCCCCGCACAACCCCAAACCCATCCCCACCCGCTGCGTACCCTGACCGGTGAACACCACGCCGAGCGCTCCCTCGCCGACCACGCCGCGCACGACACTCGGCGCGGGCATGCCTGCGGCCAAGGCCTCCAGGCCGGCGCCGAGTTCGCCGGGCTCCGTGGCGGTGACGACAGCGCGGTGCTCGAAGTGGGTGCGTGAGGTCGCCAGCGACCAGGCCACGTCGGCGGGCCGCATCACGTCGACGCCGAACGCGCTTAGCTTCGCGGCCTGTTCGCGCAGTGCCTCCGGGGTCCGCCCGGTGACGATCCAAGGGATTGCCGGCAGCCGGGTCGCCGACTCCCCGTCGGCGGAAGCGTCAGGGGCCGGTATGCCTTGCTTGTCAAGCCGCGGTGCCTCCGCCAGCACGACATGGCAGTTGGCACCGCCCATGCCGAACGAGCTGACTCCGGCGATCCGCTGTTCGGCGTCGCCCGGCCACGGTCCGGTGTCCTGTTGGACCGTCAGGCGGAGCTGCTCCAACGGGATGTGGGGGTTGGGAGCGGCGTAGTTGAGGCTTGCGGGAATCTCACCGTGCCGCAGCGCGAGGGCGGCTTTGACGAATCCGGTGATCCCCGCGGCACCTTCGAGGTGCCCGATGTTGGTCTTGACCGAGCCCACGACAAGGGGCGGCGCGTCGCCGCGCGGGGTGCCGAGCACGGCGCCGAGCGCGGCGGCCTCGATCGGATCGCCCAACGGCGTGCCCGGTCCGTGGAGTTCGACGTACTGGACCTGTTCGGGGGTGACGCGGGCGCGACGGTACGCGGCCCGCAGGAGGTCTTCCTGGGCGCGGACGCTCGGCGTGGTCAGGCTGCTGCCGGCTCCGGTGTTGACGGCGCTGCCGCGGATGACGCAGATGACGTCGTCGCCTGCCGCGAGGGCGGCGGCGAGGGGCTTGAGCAGGACGGCGGCGGCGCCTTCGCCGCGCACGTATCCGTTGGCGCGGGCGTCGAACGTGTAGGAGCGGCCGTCCGGCGACATGCCGCCCCACTTGGCGGAAATGACCGAGGTGTCGCACAGCAGGCTCACGTTGACGCCGGCGGCGACGGCCGCGTCGGCCTCGCCCCGGCGCAGGCTCTCGCACGCGAGGTGGACGGCGACCAGCGACGACGACTGACCGGTGTCGACGGTCATGCTCGGGCCGTGCACTCCGAGGAAGTACGACAGGCGGTTGGCGAGGATGCTGCGGTGCACCCCGGTGAGGGTGTGCTGGGTGGCGGCGTGGACGGCGTCGCGGTAGACGAGGTGGGCGTAGTCGTCCCAGATGGAGCCGACGAAGACGCCGAGGCGGCTGCCGCGCAGGGTCGCGGGAACCACGCCGGCGTCTTCGAGTACCTCCCAGCCGAGTTCGAGGACGAGCCGCTGCTGCGGGTCCATGAACGCGGCTTCGCGCGGCGAGATGCGGAAGAACGCGGGGTCGAAGAGGTCCAGGCCGTCGAGGAACGAGCCGTGCCGGACGTGGAGGCGTCCTGGGGCCGCGGGGTCGGGGTCGTACAGCGCGTCGGCGTCCCAGCGGTCGGCGGGGACTTTGGTGACGGTGTGCCGGCCGCTGCGCAGAAGTTCCCAGAACGCCGCGGGGGTCGGGGCCTGCGGGTAGCGGCAGGCCACGCCGACGACGGCGATGGCGTCGTCGGGGTCGGGGTCGGGGAAATGTCCGTGACGGGAAGTCGCGGCCGCGTTGTCGTTTACCGCCATTGCACGTCCTTAACACCGCACCACTGGATTCCTCGGTTTGCGCCCCCAGCGTCATGCGCGCCCGGCCGACGGTCAACCCCTATCGCATTTCCTCGGCGAAACCCCAGCTCAAGCGGCTCCCCCCGGAACGCCGAAGGAGGCAACCCCTAATATCCTTCGGTGCAGGTCAGGGGCATTTTCGGCGACCAATCGGAAGTGCCGTGTGCGATATTGTCTGCGCGTCCCGAAACCCTCGGCCGACGCGTAATCCCCGGGCTGGGACATGCCCGTTTCCACCCTGTTTCGAACGACCAATTCACTCGCGGTTACAGAAGGGTATTCGCATGGCCCGAATATCACGGCGCGGTCTGCTGGCGGGAGCCGGCGGCGGTGCACTGGCTCTCACCGCGGCCTCGACCACCGCGCTCGCGGGGCCGTCCGCCGCGGCGGACGCCCCGGCGCAGGACGCGGCGCTCGCCGCCCAGCCGGACGCGGCGTCGATCACGCCCGGCGACCCGCGTTACGCGGACATCACCACGCGCGGCTACAACAAGCGCTTCGTGGCCGTACCGGAGCGGGTACGCATCCCCGGCTGCACCGCGCATGTGGTGCGCGCGGTGCAGGAGGCTGTGGACGCCGGCAAGCGCATCGCGATCCGCTCC
Organism: Yinghuangia sp. YIM S10712; assembly: GCF_051388935.1. Taxonomy (NCBI): domain Bacteria; kingdom Bacillati; phylum Actinomycetota; class Actinomycetes; order Kitasatosporales; family Streptomycetaceae; genus Yinghuangia; species Yinghuangia sp. YIM S10712. The sequence goes on along the minus strand of NZ_JBPKBI010000048.1, from coordinate 7,026 downwards.
GGCGGGCACTGCCTGGAAGGGATCGTCGACGACCCGGCGGTCAAGGTGATCATCGACTTCACCGAGATGCGGGCGGTGACGTTCGACCCGCTCATGAGCGCGTTCGCCGTCGAGCCGGGGGCCACGCTCGGGACGGTGTACCGGACGCTGGACTACCGGTGGGGCGTGACGCTGCCGGGCGGGGTGTGCCCGCTGGTGGGTGCGGGCGGGCACATCGTCGGCAACGGGTTCGGCGCGCTGTCGCGGCAGCACGGCCTGATCGCGGACCACCTGTACGCGATCGAGATCGTCGTCGTGGACGCGTCCGGCACCGCGAAGTCGGTGGTGGCGACACGCAATTCGTGGGACCCGAACCGCGAGCTGTGGTGGGCGCACACCGGAGGAGGCGGGGGCCACTTCGGGGTGGTGACCAAGTTCTGGATGCGTTCCCCGAACGCCACCGGGTCGGACCCGGCGCGCCTGCTCCCGCCGATCCCGAAGGCGCTGATGACCGGCCGGGCCGTGTGGAACTGGTCGGACCTCGGGGAGGCGGCGTTCGTTCAGGCCGCCAAGAACTTCGGGGAATGGATGGAGGCGAACAGCGCGCCCGGTTCGGCGACCAACGCGGTCCACGGGGCGTTCAGCGCGCCGCGCAAGGAGCGCGGGCAGGTGATGGTGGTCGGCCAGCTCGACCCGTCGGTGCCGGGCAACGAGGCCGTGCTGAACGACTACTTGGCCGCGATGGGCCGCAACGGTGTGCCGCGTCCGCAGATCGTCAAGTCCGGTGTGCTGCCGTGGCTGACCACCACGATCAACGCACCAGACTCGTCGGTCGCGCAGGGGGTGCTCGGCCCGCCCCGCTGGAAGAGCAAGGTGGGGTTGCTGAAGAAGAAGTACTCCGACGACGTCGTGTCGACGGCGTACGGGTACCTGACGCGCAGTGACTACACCCACCCCGCGGCCGGGTTCTCGCTGACGACGTACGGCGGGCAGACCAACGCCCTCGCGCCGGACGCGACCGCGACGCCGCACCGCAGCGCGATCATGGCGGCCGGCGTGTTCAACGCGTGGGACGTGCCGGCCGACGACGCCCGGCACGTCGAATGGAACGCGTCGTTCTACCGCGACCTGTACGCGGCGACCGGCGGGGCTCCGGTGCCGAACGACGTCAACGACGGGTGCCTGGTGAACTGGCCGGACCTCGACATGGCCGACCCGGCGCTGAACTCCTCGGGCGTGCCGTGGTCGACGCTCGCCTACAAGGAGAACTACCCGCGTCTGCAACGGATCAAGGCGAAGTACGATCCGCTGAACGTCTTCCGCCACGCGCTGTCCATCACGGCGCCATGACGCGGCCCGAACTCCGCGACTGAGGACCGGAATTCGCGCACGACGCCCCGAACACCCGGGCGGAGCCCGTCGGTCCGCGCCGTCCCCGCTCCTCGGAGACGGCACGGGACCCACGCGACCAGCAGGCAGGGCACGGGCGTTCGTTCGCCAGTGCGGGGCCTGAGAGCGAAGTCGTGTGGGAGCCGTGCGGTCAACCGTGCACCAGCACGGGTTTGACCGTACGGCCCTTTTCGGCGTCGTCGGCAGCCTGTTCGACGTCCGCGAAGGGGTAGGTGCGGATCAGCCGGTCGAAGGGAAACAGACCGGCGCGGTGCAGTTCCAGCAGGCGCGGTATGAACAGCGCGGGCACGACGTCGCCCTCCAACACGCCCTTCACGGTGCGTCCCATCAACCCGACCATTCCAAGCGAGACTTCGCGGCCGGTGCCCGCCGAGCCGACGAGTGCCGCGGTTCCGCCCATCGCCAGCGCGCCGACCGCGGCGCGCAAGGTCTCCGGCAGACCGACCGCGTCGACGGCGAAGTCGACGCCGCCGGTCTCCGCGCCGATGGCGGCGGCCTTCTCGGCGGGGACGACGTCGGTGGCGCCGAGCTCGCGCGCCAAGTCGAGCCGGTGCGGGTGCAGGTCGACGGCGATGATGCGCGTGCATCCCGCGATGCGCGCGGCCATGACCGCGGCAAGGCCGACCGCTCCGGTCCCGAACACGGCGATGCTGCTCCCGGGCGGCGGACGCAACGCCTCCAGTACCGTCCCGGCGCCGGTCTGGAAGCCGCAGCCGAGCGGGCCGAGAAGTTCGAGAGGGGCGTCGCGGTCGACGCGGACAACGCCGCGCGCCTGCACCACGGCGTGGGTGGCGAGCGACGATTGGCCGAAGTAGTGCGCGTGCAGCTCGCGTCCGTCGCCGTCGCGGTAGGCGGTGCTNCTGCACCACGGCGTGGGTGGCGAGCGACGATTGGCCGAAGTAGTGCGCGTGCAGCTCGCGTCCGTCGCCGTCGCGGTAGGCGGTGCTGCCGTCTCGGCGCCGGCCGCGCAGGTTGAGCGGTGGGAACGCGACGCAGTGCATGGGGTGGCCGGTCAGGCACATGCGGCACGTGCCGCAGTGGGCCGGCGCGAGAACGACGTGGTCGCCGGGCTCCAGGCCGGCCACCGCCGCGCCGACCGCCTCGACGACGCCGCTGCCCTCGTGGCCGAGGACGACCGGCGGCGCCGGCGGCAGGACGCCGTCGCGGCTGAGCAGGTCTGTGTGGCACAGCCCCGTTCCGGCCAGCCGGACGAGCACTTCGTCGGGGCGCGGCGCCTCCAGGGTGATCCGCTCGATCAGGAACGGGCCCCCCTTGTCGCGGATGACGGCCGCCGCGGCGCTGTGTGCCGTAGGCGGTGACGCGCTTGTTGTCTGCACTGCGTTTCCCCCGGAGAGCCGGCGCGGACGCCGCGCGGGGCGGCGAGTTGCGTACGCGAGCCGCCTCGCCGCGGCCGCGGGTCAGCCGCGCGGTCCGGCGCCTCGGCGGAGCCGCGGGGGGTCAGCGGACCCCGGCATACCGCTCCGCGGTGGCGACGCTAGCCGATTCCGGCCCCCGCGGCCTCCCTTATACAGCCCCTACCGAAGCGCGGCTACGCTGCCCGGGAAGTAGGGGTCCTGCGCCGTTACGCTCTGCCGCAGCGCGCGCCGGGGCTTCGGCTCATTCTCGTCCGCCCGCACCGCGTCGGCACCGGATGCCGGCCGTCTCACGCAAGCCCCCGCCACGACTTCTCCACAACCGTCAAACACGGCGCAAAATCGCCCCCGAGATCACTGAATCCGAAATTCCGCTTGGCGCCCGGCAGTTTCGTCATCAAGAATTTACGACGTGTTGGGCAGCAGTCGTTCACACTGCTCAGAGTGCGTGTCGCCCGGATCTGCAACAGTACGCCGTGGTGTACGCGGTTGTGCCGGGAGAGGGCCGATGGCAGGATTGCGAACCGATAACGGAAGACGAGTCGAGCAGCAACGGAAAAGCAGATCATGAGGTGACCGCGCAGTCAACAGACACCCGTAAGGGATGTAAGGAAAGCAGGCCGCGCGCACCTAGCGGAAAGACCACACGGCGAAATGTAATTTCGCGCCATCCGAGGCAGGTATCGAGAAACACGCGTGCAACTTTTCGGGGGATCACAGAAATGCTCGTGGAACGCGAAAACCACCTGGCGGCACTGCGCGGCATGTTCGCCGAGTGCCGGGGCGGGGCCGGCCGCATCGTGGTGGTCACCGGCCCGGTTGGCGGCGGCAAAACCGAGTTGGCACACACTTTCACCGCCCGCTGCGCCTCGTCCGGAGCCAAAATCCTCGGCGCGGTCGGGTCGCGCGGCGAACGCAACGTAGGGCTGGGCGTCATGTGCCAGTTGTTCTGCTCCGCCAAACTCGCCCCGGAGCAGTCCGAGCGGGCCCGCGAACTCGTCGACGCGTTCCACGCCCGCGACGAGCACACCGACCGCGTGCTGCACCAACTCGCACTCACCCTGCTGCACACCCTGCTGCCGGCCGAGGCCCCCGCCGTGATCGTGGTCGACGACGCGCACTTCGCCGACGAGCCGTCCCTGCGGTGCCTCACCTCGATCGTCCGGCGGCTCCGCTCGGTGCCCGTCATGCTGGTGCTCACCCAGGCCGAGCGACCCTGGCCCACCAATCCCGCGTTCCACGCCGAGCTCCCGCCCGAACCGGTGTCGCGCCGGATGCGCCTGACCCCGCTGTCGCCGCGCGGGGTGCGGGCCCTCGTCGCCCACGAATGGAACCTCCCCATGGCGCGCCGGCTGGCTCCGGCGCACCACACGCTGACCGGCGGCAACCCGCTGCTGGTGCGCGGCCTGATCGAGGACAACCGGGGGCTGCCCGCCGACGACGAGCCGGTCGTCGGCGGCGCGTACACCCAGGCCTTCGTCAACGCCCTGTACCGGTGCGAGTCGTCCATGCTGAGTCTGGCCCGCGCCGCCGCGGTGCTCGACATGTCGACCGACCTGCACCTGCCCGCGCGGCTGGCGGGCCTGGACGACGAGGCGGCGCTGCGCGCCGCGGCGACACTCAACCGCAGCGGCCTGCTGCACGCCGGGCGGTTCCGCCACCGGCAGGCCCGCGCGGCCGTGCTCGACGACCTCGGCGACGACGAGCGGCGCGGCCTGCACCTGCGCGCGGCCCGCGTGCTGCGCCAAGAGGGCGCCACGGCGACCGCCGTGGCCGCGCACCTGCTCGCCGCGCAGGCGACCGACGGCGCCCACGACATCCCCATGCTCCTGGAGGCGGCCGAACAAGCTCTTGCCGACGGCGACACCGACACCCAGCTACGCTGCCTGCGGCTCGCCCAGAGCACCGCGGATTCCGCCCGGCAGCGCGCCCGCACCACCGCCGCCCTCGCCGCCGCGGAGTGGCGTGTCGACCCGGCGATCGCCTCCCGGCACACGGCCGAACTCCTCGGCCACGCGCGCCTCGGCCACCTGACGCCCGCCGAAGCCCTCGCGCTCGCCGACCGGCTGCTGTGGTTCGGCCACGAGGCCGAGGCCGTCGAGACGCTGCGCCTCATATGCCGCTCGTCCACCCCGCCGGACCCGCGCACGGCCGCGAAGCTGCGCGCGATGGCCGCGTTTCTGCGCAATGGCTTTCCCGACTCCGCTTCCGGCGTCCACGCGGCGGTCCCGCGCACGCCCGAGACCAACGTGCGGCAACTGGCCGACCCGTACGGCCGGGCCACCGGCGCCCTGGCCGACGTCCTCACCCACGCCACCCGCGCGAACGGCGTCGCAGCCGCCGAGCAGATGCTCAAGGGAACGCGCCTGGAGGAGGCGACGCTCGCACCCGTCTGCGTCGCGATCCTCGCCCTGCACCTGGCCGACCAGCAGTGCGCGGCCCGCTCGTGGTGCCACCTGACCCTCGACTCCGACGCGGTCGCGAACGCCCCGACATGGAACGCGATCCTCACCTGCCTGCGCGCCCGGATCGCGCTGCGCCAGGGCGACCTGCCCGCCGCCGAGGAGTTCGCCCGCGCGGCGCTGTCGATCCTGCCGGTGCGCAGTTGGGGTGTCTCGGCCGGCTTCCCGCTGGGGGTGCTCATCGACACACTCGTCGGGCTCGGCCGGCTCCACGACGCCGCGGAACACGTCAACACCCCGCTCCCGTCGGCCGCGCTGGAAGCCACCCCTGGCCTCGGCTACCTGCACGCCCGGTCGCGCTTCCACCACGCCGGAGGGCATTTCGAGGCCGCCCTCGCCGACGCGCAGACCGCGGGGGAACTCGCCGCGCGCTGGCACATGGACCACCCGGCGCTGCTCGACTGGCGCACCGAGGCCGCGCGCACCGCGGCGCGCCTCGGGCTCACCGGCCAGGCCCGCGAGCTCGCCCACGACCAACTCGCCCTCCTCGGCCCGTCCGACGTACGCGTCCGCGCACGCACCCGCCATGTGCTCGCCCTCATGGAGGAGGGCCAGGCGCGCACCGACCTGCTGCACCAGGCGGTTCAGGAACTGCACGACTCCCCCGCCCGCCTCGAACTCGCCCACGCGCTCGCCGACCTCGGCCGCGCACAGCAGGCGCAAGGCCTGCTGGAAACCGCGCGCCGGACATTCACCGAAGCCCGCCGCCTCAGCCGCCAGTTCGGCATCCCGGCGCTGATCGCGGCCCCCGACGCGCCCGCGGAGGCCCCCGCGGCCATCCTCCTCAGCGACGCCGAACTACGCGTCGCCGTCCTCGCCGCGCAGGGCCACAGCAACCGGCAGATAGCCGCGGAGCTGTTCGTGACGGTCAGCACCGTCGAGCAGCACCTGACCCGCGTCTACCGCAAGCTCCGCGTCCACAGCCGCTCGGACCTCCCCCTATACCTCCAGACGGCCCTCGCCGACTCCGCCTGACGCCAAGGCAAGCCCCACCCGCCCCCGCCGTCGGCCCGTCCCCGGAAGTCACGTCGCCGCGCCCCGACGTCTGTTTCTGCGCAGGAGGCATGCCCCCGCCGCAGGGTCACCGCCCAGCGGACACCTGTGGAAACGCAATATTTCGCGGCGCGGTACGAGCGACACCGGCGGCCACGTGACAAAGGCGCCGTACGCATTCAGCCTCGCGGGTCAGTGGCAGTTACCGAGCCGGTTCGTCGGGCGGTCGTTGCCGGTGGCGCCCAGGTCGTCGGACCGGGCGGCGTCGACGCGTGGCCACTGCGCCGTGGGGCGTCCGCTCTCTCCATCCCACGACGGCGGCCAGTCCGGGGCGCCGGCCAGCGTCCGCGTGGCCTGCCCGAGGCGCGGCCAGCCGTCCGGAGACTCCTCCCACTCCTCTTGGCGCCCGTACACCGTCAGATCCATGAGCGCGTAGCTGTAGTCCACAACCTCGGCACCGCGGCGTTTGGTCCAGTACGTCTCGAAGACTCGGTCGCCGTCGCGCAGGTAGCACACCAGGTGGAACAGGCCGAGCTCGCGGCCGGCAAGCAGTGTTTCGAGGGAGGGTTGGGCGGAGTACCACGGCATGTCCCAACCCATGAAGGCGCGGTAGCGCAGGCTTTCGTCGTACGAGGCTTGTGCGTCGGCGAAGCCGTAGGCGGTGTTCCGCCCCTGGGAGAACACGGCGAAGGTGATGTCGCGGGAGTGCAGGTACGCCAGTTCGCCCACGTGGCTCATCACTGTCAACGCTCCCTGAAATTTGACCCCTTGCGGGTCTCGGAAAATTGACCCCCAGCGTCGGTTCAGTG
>NZ_JBPKBI010000047.1:0-9584 GCF_051388935.1 Yinghuangia sp. YIM S10712 | reverse complement strand
CCCTCCATGGTCATGGGGGGTCAATTTTCGGAAGGCTCCTGGGGGTCAGTCTTCAGGAACCCGCGACACTCGTCTGTGTGAAACGACTCGACCGCCCCACCGCGCAGGACAACGTCTCACTCCTTCTTGACCAGTCCGGTCAGAGCGGCGACCACGGCGGTGCCGAGAACCCAGCCCACCGCGACGGAGATGAACGCCCACACTTGCGCGATGCCTCGCGGGACCCAGTATTTGCCGTGTCTGAAGTCGATGACGGGAATCAGCCAGTCCGTCGCGTACAGCAGCGGATTGAACGCCGGGCGGGCCTCGTCGGGATTGGCCGGGACGAGGTTTTCCGGGTACTGCCAGGCGAACACGGCGGTCCCGACTGCGAGGAAAGCGGCGATCCAAATTCCGGCCAGCCACGGGCGGTAGCCGTAGCCGACGGTCCACTGTTGCGCGTAATTCCATACCCGGGACCACGGGCCGAGCACGCCACGCCGCCGGATCTGCCCGGCCACGGCGACGGCACGGGCATCGTCGGCCCGGCCTGCGGCCCGGTAGGCGAGGGCGAGTTGCTCGTACGGCTGCGGCGCGTACCCGTCGGTGTCCCGCGCGAGCCAGTCGAGTCGGGCCGGCACGTCGGCGCCCGCAGCGTGGTCGTCGATCGCCTCGTAGCGGAAGTCGCGCAGCCGCAGGTGCCGCGGCCATACTGCGCGGAGATCTTCCAGGACGCGCACCGTCGCGCGCGCCACATCGACAACTCCGCCGATTTCGTGACGCGGCGTCAGGACAAGAGTGTCGGCACGGAGCCCCCGCAGGTCCAGTGCCGTCTGCGGCAACCGCGCGGACTCTTCCTCGCCGGGGCACAACGGGATCGGATGCACCGTTCCTTCGAAACGGCACGTCCCGGTCACCTGCGCTCCCGCCGCGAGCACCGGCCCGACCAGAGTGAAGCGCCTGCTGAAAGAGAGATTCTGTTCGACGGTCAGGCCCTCAATGTCAAGACCATACTCCGACGCCTCCTGGGCGCCGTCCGCCATGGGGTCGGGCAGCCTGCCGAGCGTCGCCTCGCCGAAGACCGCGATCCCGGAGACCCGGGCGCCCGGGAGGCTGAAGGAGCCCTGCACCCGCGTTCCCCCATGAACGAACAGGTCCGCACCGACGTGTATCAACGCCGCGTAGAGGGCCGGCCCGGCCGGGTTGTCCAGCACCGCACCGGAGAAATCCAGGTCGCCGGTGATTTGCGCCCCGCTCAGCCGCATCCGTCCCTCGGAACGAAAGCCCTCACGGCACTGCACGTACTGCCCGACAGTGGTCTGCCCCGCATTTACCGTGGCTCGCCCGCCGGGGTTGCTGACATGGGCTGCGTCCAAGACGAGGTTGCCGCCTATCTGAGCGCCGGACAGCTCCACTTCGCCCCCGATGACGCGTGTCGCGGTCAGATCGAGGTTGCCCCGCGTCGTCACGTGTGAGGCATCGATGGCGAAGCCGCCCGCGACGACGATGTGGCAGCCGAGCAAGCCGATCGACACCACCTGCGCGGCGCTCACGCGCAGCGGCGCCTCCGCATACACCCCCTCCAGCACCAACGCGAACGGCAGCTCCACTGCCCCGAGATCCAGCTCACCGCTGACACGGGCACCACGCAGCCGCAGCTCCGCCGGGCGCAGCTCGCCCGCAGCCGCCTCGACCACCAACGCCCGCAGCACACGGGCGCGCACCGTACGGTCCGCACCCCACCGCGCCCCGGCTGCCGCGTCTCCCGCAGGGCCGAGCACTGCCGTGTCGCCGGTCTGCCAGGCCACTCGCACCAGTTCCTCGGCAGGCGTGAGCCCGGCCGCCGAAGCACTCATCATGATCTCCCCCGCCGTCGACTGGGAGTCAGGATGCCAGGTACCGCAACAGGCCCTTTCGCGCGATCAACTTGCCTTTGGACCGGATGTCTTGAACGCCAGAGGGGGCGGCCCGCCCCCGATCACACCTGAGGTCTGGTGCGGTCCAGGGAAATGCCGCTGGACGATGCACGCGGACGGTGGCACCGGAGGTTTCCTGGCGGCGCTGGAAGAGGACGAGCGGCGGCGGGCGCCGGGCGGGAACGCCCCGGCGGGGCGCCCGGTTGCCCGTGACGCCGAGCGGTACAAGCAACGCGTCGCCAGAGCGAAGCGCTGTGTCAACGAGAAGTGAGCGAGGTGGGGCCCGCCACCCGCTGCGACAGGACGCCGCGACCTCCCCGGCAGGCCTCCCGCTACGCGGCCTGCCGGCGCAGGCGGTACCACTGTGGTTTCGACTTGTTCATCGGCCAGCCCAGGCCTGCGGTCTGTGCCGGCTCGACCGAGAGCAACTCCCAGCCGGGAAACGCGGCTTCAACCTCATCCTGGCTCACGCCGCCGATCATGTTGCGGAGTCGAGTCGGGCCGAACTCCAGCATCAGCAATGTCGCGTCGGGCTCGGCCAGGGCGGTGACGCCTTCGCCGACCGCCCGGCGCTGCTCGGCGTCGAAGCCCTGGAAGCAACCGATGTCGAGGAAGAAGCCGAAGGTCCCCAGGCCGGTCGTCCGGAGGTCGGTCACGTCCCCGATGACGTAGGTGACCCCCGCATCGCCATGCTGCCGGGCCGCCCTGATCGCGGCAGGGACGTAGTCGATGCCCACCGCCTGCCACCCGCGCTGCGCGAGTTCGGGGGTGAACCTGCCACGCCCGCAGCCGATGTCGAGAGCACGGCCGGGAGGTTGCGGGCGGTCCGCCACCTCACGGTCCAGCAAGGCCGCGATGCCGGCACGCGCTGCCTTGCCGTACGACTCCCAGGGAGTGATGCCGAAGCGGTACATACGGGTGTAGTTCGTCACTGCGCATTGCCTCCTGGCGCCGGTCAGCACCATTGAAGCAGGGGCCACGGAGCCGGGTATGCGGCGGTGTGCGTTGACGGGGCGGCGGTGGCTGTGTGTTGGTCAGGCGTCGTGGCGGAGGAAGTTGGTGAGGGCAGCCCAGTGGGTGGCCTGGAAGGTGAGGATGGGGAGGTTGGGCAGCTTGGAGTCGCGTACGTGCAGGAGAGTTGGTGTGGCGGTGGCCTCCAGGCAGTTGCCGCCACTGCCTCCGCTGTAGCTGCTCTTCGTCCATGCGGGGGCGACCTCGACGCAGTCGCCGCCGCTGCCGCCGCTGTGGCTGCTCTTGATCCAGGTGCAGTGGTCGACTGCGCGGAATGCTTCCTCGGTCACGTTCATCACTCCTCGGGTTGCCGATTCATGGCTGTCGGCGGCAGGTTGCATGTACTGGACATGCCTGCCGCCGACCGGTGATGACGCGCTGTTCAGGCGTGGTGGCGTACGGAGTTGGTGAGGGCGGACCAGTGGGCGGCTTGGAAGGTGAGGGTGGCGAGGTTGGGCAGCTTCGAGTCGCGTACGTGCATGACCGTCGGTGCCGCAGCGACCTCAACACAGTCGCCGCCACCGGATCCGCTGTAGCTGCTCTTGACCCAGGGGCCCGGCTGCTTGTGCTCTGCGTTCATCGGTCTCCGATCAACTTCTCGATGAGCCGTGCGGACTCGTCGATGTTCAACGCCAGCGAGCGTAGCCTGCCATAGGTGAGTGTGAGGCGACTTACAGTCCTTGGTTCACTTAGGACTTGCCCCACGTCTTGAGATTCCACGTACGCGTGGCGGCGGTTCTCCAGGGTCTCCAACAGCACGAACGGCCCGTTGAGCCCTGGGTGGAAGCCTCCATGCGACGGCATGACTTGAATCTCGACGTTGGGCAGCTGCCCGACAAGAAGCAGGTGCCGGAGTTGCTCCATCATCACTGCCTCATTGGCCACGATGTTCGTCAGTGCCGCTTCGCCGATGATGAACGACAGGTTCACCACCGTCTTTCGGTTGAGCAAGCGTTGTCGCGCCAATCGACCTTCGACGCTCTGCTCGATCTCGTCTTCGTTGAGTTGCGGAACATGCCCCGCACACACCGCTCGCGCGTAGGACTCGATCTGCAACAGCCCTGGTACCAGCAGCGGATCGTATGAGAACCTGCACAGCGCTCCCATCTCGATCTGCGCGAAGTCCTGGAAGAACAGAGGCAGTTTGGCGAGGTCCACCTCGTCCTGAAGCGTCGCCAACACGTTGTCCGCCGCCAACACAACTTCCGCCGCCGTCGTGAACGCCTCCTTCGCCGGTCGCCGCCCCTGTTCGATCGACGCGATCTGATCCACGGAGTACCCCACCGCATCCGCAAGCTGCTGCCGCGTCATCTTTGCCCGTTCGCGAAACAGCTTCACCAACTTCCCGTACCCGACCCAGATCCCCGGCAAGTCGTCCTTGCGCTCGCTGCGCTTCGCTCGACGCGGAGCGGTTCCAGGGGCGTTCCCGGGCGCACTGCCGTTCGTCTGCGCCTTCCCGTCCCCGTCGGCGCCGCCGCTTCCCGCCTTCGTCGTGGTCATGACCAACACCCGCCCCACCGTTGCGCGTTCCATGCCACCGGCACCCGGACAAACGCCTTTCGGTACCGGCAACTTCCAGCCACCTCACACTAAGCGGTAATCACGCGATCACATAGAGAAATCAACGACTCGTTCGAGCGGTTTGGCTCGTCGGCGCGTACAGATTGGGCCGTGACACGTACACGACGCCGTGGGGGACACCTCCGGCCTGTTCTCACCAGCCTCTTCGCGCCGAATGTTGCGCCATGAGATCGCCAGCAGCGCGTCCGGAAATCGCCGTACCGGAGCCCATTCCTGCCTTCACTGTGTCGGAACTCCCCACGCCTCATATCGAGTTCGCGATTCGCCTGGAAAGCACCCCGTACGGAGCCCGCGTCGCCCGTCAACTCGCGGTCGCGCAACTCGCTTTGTGGGGCGTCCCGCATGCCCCTGGCCTCTCCGGGACCGTGGCCATCGTCGCCGCCGAACTCGCCGCCAACGCGGTCCTGCACGCCCACACCCCGGACGAGACGTTCGAGCTGCGCATGTCCCTGCTCGGCGACCGCGTCAGCATCCAAGTCACCGACCCCAGCCCCGACCGCCCCTTACCCGCAACGCCGGCCACTGCTCCCGACGCCGACGCCATCTCGGGCCGTGGTCTGCTCCTCGTCTCGACCTGCGCCGACCGATGGGGCTGGACCACGACCGAGACCCCGCCCACCAAATCCGTCTGGGCCGAAGTCACCTTGGGCCCGTGAAATCAGGGTGATGCGAGGCGTACGGACTGCTCCCGGCAGGCGTGAGGACGAGTCCCGTCGCGGCCACGTCGTGGCCCACCGCATACCGTGACTGCCCGAACTGCCGGCGGTTGCGGGAAGGTTCACCGCAGTCGTGGTCGGTTCGGGATTCACCGGACTGGAAATGGCGGCGGAACTGCGCGACCGGCTGCGCGCGGTCGCCGCCCCGCACGGCGCCGCCGACGAGGTCCGTGTCGTCCTGCTGGAACGCGACACTGCCATAGGCCCCGGCCTCGGCGCGGGGCCGCGCCCGGTCATCGCCGAGGCCCTGGACCGGCTCGGCGTCGAAACTGTGCTGGGCGCCACCGTCGCGGCCGTCACCGAGGACACGGTCCGCCTCACGGACGGCACCCGCATACCCGCGCGCCTGGTCGTGTGGACCGCAGGCATGCGTGCGCACCCGCTCACGGAGCAGATCCCCGCCGCCCGCGACCGACTCGGGCGCCTGGCCGTTGACGCGTACCTGCGTGTCGACGGCGTACCGCAGGTGTACGCCGCGGGCGACACGGCCGCTGCGACCGCTGAGCCCGGGCGGGTTGTGATGCAGAGCTGCCAACACGCGATCCCGCTCTGCAGGCACGCCGGACACAACGCGGCAGCCGACCTGCTCGGCGCGCCGCAGACGGTGTTCGCACCCGCGCCGTACGTCACCTGCATGGATCTCGGGGGCGCGGGCGCGGTGTTCACGACCGGCTGGGAACGGACCGTGGCCCTGGCCGGTGCCGAGGCCAAGACACTCAAGCGCAACATCACCGAGCGCTGGATCTACCCGCCGGTCCACGACGCACCCGAACTGATGCGCCAGGCCGACCCCGGCTACGTCAACGGCGGTTCCGAACGAGCCGACCGCGATGCGCTGGTGGCTTCCCGAACGGCGAACCAACGGTATTCCCAACCTTGTTGGGGTCCCGCCCGGTCCAGAATCTCAAGCAGCCTTGAACGCGAATTCTTTCGAATCGGCCTGCGACTTCCGAGGTGTGCTGCGTACGGCCCGCCGGTGCGGAGGGCCGTACGCCCGTACGCAATGCGCTGAACTACCACGGCAGTTGAAGGTCAGGCGGTGGCCTTCACGGCANGGTGTGCTGCGTACGGCCCGCCGGTGCGGAGGGCCGTACGCCCGTACGCAATGCGCTGAACTACCACGGCAGTTGAAGGTCAGGCGGTGGCCTTCACGGCACTTTCTGACCATGCCATGCTGTCACAGTCCCAGGCGACGCTGTTCTCCGTGAGACAGGCCCGGAACCAAACCCTCGCGCCCTCCGGGAAATCCATGTTGAAGGCCTTGACGCTGCCGCTTCCGTTGTTGTTCACCAGCAGCGGGTAAGCGTAGGAGTCGTTGATGCGGTACTGAACGGCGACGCCGTGGCTGTCCGCAGCCAGGTCTTGCACGTAAAACCAGTCGCCGACGTGGTCGAACCAGACTTTGCCGGTCTTCGTGCTGCCGGTGTAGACGTAATCCGTGTTGTTCGTCCCGGCGTGGGCCGAGCCGGCGGTGACAACCATTCCCAGACTCATCGCGATCGCGGAAAGACCGACGACGAGCTTGCGCTTGTGCTGCATGGTGAAGCCCCTTTCCAGCCGCCGCATCCGGGGTGACTCGGCGGTGTGGAGAGGATTGTGGCGGTGTCCGAATTTCTCTGCTATCCGGGAAAAACGCGGCCGATCCGCGTGAAGTGGCTTGTGGGGTTTGGCTGAAAACTGCCGCGTGCACGCCATGAAACGCCTGGTCACCGTACAGACCGCGCTCCGTCGCGATAAGTGTCAGCCGCGAGCGTTCTCTCCACTCAGAGTGCAAACCCGAGCACTCAAAGCGCGCATCGGAGCGAGTGGCGCATCGTTGATTTTTTCGTCATCGACGCCTGGGGGCCGAAGAGCGCTTCGGCCCGTGAGGAGTCAGAGGAAACGCTGAGAGCGAGCCGGCTTCAGAGTGCCTTCTACGTTCCTTCTACGCGGCTGAGTGCCCGATGAGTGTCACCCGTGCGTCGTCCACGTCGATGGCGAGGTTCAGGGAGGCGTTCAGGCCCTTGGCCAGTTTCGCGAGCAGTGGCAGCGTGGGAACGGTGTCGGAGCCCTCGATCCGGGAGATCTTGGCCTGCGTCAGACCCGTAAGCTCAGCCAATTCGCGCTGCGACAGGCCCAGTTCGATGCGGCGGTCGTAGACGGCCTTGGCCAAGGCCATGGACAGCCGGTTCTCCAAACGCTCTTGCTCGATCTCAGGCGACTCGCGAATACCGTCGACAAGCTTGCGTTCGCGTGCCAGCTTCCACCGACTGTGTTCCATCACGCATCCTCGTTCTCTCGACTGAAGTCCATATGTGCCGGGCCGTGGTAGGCCTCGCATTCCTTCTTGGCCAGGACAGCCCGGTCGATCTGGGCTCCCTCATGCGGTCGGGTCTTGCGGAATACCGTCAGCAGTACGATCCGGCGATCGCCGGTGATCCAGTAGGTGACCCGGGTCGGGACACCGTCCAGGACGGGCCGCAGCTCACACACCCCGTCGCGCAGCGGCCGGGCGTACGGCATCGGAGCCTGCGGCCCCAGCTCTGCCAGTAACTCAGCGTAGTCCTCCACCTTTCGGTAAAGCCTGCCTGGTAAGAGTTCCAGCCAGGCCCGAACCTCGGGTTCCACCTCAATGACGTACAGACGATCCACGCCACGAGGATATATGTCGTCCGCGACATACTGCCGCCCAGTGCCGTCTGGTGTCGATCGACTGATGCGGGACTGCCAAGGCCGGAGGTCCCGGGCATCTCGTCGGGGAACGCATACTCCGGTCAGGTGCTGAGTGTGATGCCGAGAGAGCCCAATGACGCGCCGGGGGTGAGGCCGGCGTTGTGGGCGGCGGTTGTTGCGGCGGTGAGGATTGTTCTCACCGGGAGGTCCAGGGCTGCGGCGAGTTCGGCCGCGGGGGTGAATTCGGGGGTTGCCTGGACGATGGTGCAGTTGCGGTGGCCGATCTTGATGGGAATGCGGGCTCCGTGGACGGTCACGTGGGCCCAGCCTCGGGACAACGTGGTTCGCCGCAGGGGGAGTTCGCGTACACCGAGGGTGCTGGTCAGATGGAAGACGGCGTCGCGGAGGGCGTCGATCCGGTCGGCGGGGGAGAGCACGCACAGGGTGTGTGCCGGGCGGCGCGTTCGGGTCGTAAACGCCCTTGCTCCAGTGCGGAGGTGGGGCGGGCCGGAATCCAGGGCGGGTGGCAGGCGATGGGGCTCACACGCTCTGTTGGGAAAGAAGCAGGAATGTGGGACGGGGTCATGCCGCAAGGCCATCGGTGGAGACTGCACGGAGCGCCACAGTTGGAAGGTTGACGTCACTGGTCAAGCCCAGGGGGAGATGATCGGCATGCTGCGGTGCCCATCAAACGGTGGTTTCGCCCGAACTCAAGCGTTGGTATATGATTTTTTGTATGTTCGCGGTCGAGATTGAACCGAGTGTTCGCAACTGGCTGGGAGACGCTCGCAAGGTGTCCCCCGGGCAGTACCGGCAGGTGCTCCGTGCGGTGCAGAGACTCAAGGCTGATCCAACGGCGATGGGCGACATGGTCAAATCGCTTGGCGGTGGTTTATGGGAACTGCGACTCACGCACTTTGGTGATATCTCAATCCGCATTCCTTTTTGGATCACCAACGACAAGCGCATTATTTTGCTCACTGTGTTCGAGAAGACCAGACAAGTCGAACGATCTGAAGTCGAGAAGGCGCGGCGACTGATGCGGGACTGCCAAGCCGGATGCCGCGGGCATGAACCCGCAACAGATGAGTACAGGCGCTTCGATGACGGATAGACCATGGACGGATCTGGGTGTGCACACATCAGCTTTTTCGGCGGCTGGGGTACAGGAGTGAAAGGGAGCAACGATGAGTGAGAAGCCGGGAGTCAGCGGCCGGCGTGCCGTGGCCGCGCGTCGGAAAAGTGTGGTGGCAGGCGCCGAAGGGCATGTCGGCTGGGACGTGGACGCCGAGGTTGCCGCCATCGAGGCGAGTGACCCGCGTGCCTTCGACGAGATCGATCAGGCCATGGACTTCGGTCTTGCGATTCATGCCGCCCGGACTGCGAAAGGCTGGACACAGAAGCAACTGGCTGATGCGGCCGACATGAAGCAGGCAAATATCTCGGCGATTGAACGGGCCGGCGTCGTGCCGACGTTGACCTTGGTCAAGCGGCTCGCCAAGGCGTTGGAAATCCGCGTGGTCATCGTCGTCGACGAGGTCGACGGGGAAGAAGTGATCGAGTACACGATGACCCCACACGAGTCGGCAGCTTGAATTCGACGATCTGCAGGGTGGAAACGATCGAGGCAGGCATCGACCGCTGCCGTCGAAGGCACGTTCTCCTGTCAGACATCCCATGGCGTTAGGCGTCAAGCCGCGGTGAGGTTCGCGTGGTGGGCCCAGGCGGT
>NZ_JBPKBI010000046.1:0-9720 GCF_051388935.1 Yinghuangia sp. YIM S10712 | reverse complement strand
CGGCTCCGGGCACGGGGTGTTCGTCGAGGTCAGTCCGCATCCGGTCTTGACCGTCGGCGTGGAGGAGACCGCCGAGGCCGCCGGTACCCGGGACGTGCTGGCGACGGGGACGCTGCGTCGTGACCACGGCGGACTGGACGAGGCGCTGACCGCTGCGGCGCGGGTGTTCGTCCACGGTGTCGATGTGGATTGGGCGGGGTTGTTCCCGGCCGGGGTGGGGCGTGTGGAGTTGCCGACGTATGCGTTCCAGCGCCGTCGGTACTGGCTGACTCCGGCCGGGGACGCGGCCGGTGTGGTTTCGGCGGGGCTGCGGGCGGCGGGGCATCCGCTGCTGGGTGCGGCGGTCGATCTTCCGGACGGCGGGACCGTGTTGACCGGCCGGATCTCCCTGGACGCCCACCCTTGGCTGGCGGACCACGCCGTCCACGGCACCGTGTTGTTGCCCGGCACCGCGTTCCTGGAACTGGCCACCCACGCCGCCGACCATGTCGGCGCCGCCACCATCGACGAACTCACCCTCGCCACACCCCTCACCCTCAGCGAGGACCGCGCTGTCCTCCTGCGGGTCACCGCGGCCCCGGCTGACGCCGACGGGTACCGCGCGCTCACCATCCACGCGCGCCCGGAGGTTGCCGGCGAGTCCGACGCCGAGCCGGTCTGGACGCTCCACGCCGAGGGCGTGCTCGGCCCCCGCGCCCTGGCGGCGCCCGACCGTGACGTGGCCACGTGGCCGCCGCCGGGCGCGGTGGAGGTCGACATCACGGACGTCTACCAGCGTGTTGCCGAGGTCGGCTACACCTACGGGCCGGCATTCCGGGGCCTGCGCCGCGTCTGGCGGGGAGCCACCGCGAACGAGGTCTTCGCGGAGGTTGTCCTGCCGACCGGGGAGCACGCGGACGCCGGCCGCTTCGCCGTACACCCCGCCCTGCTCGACGCGGCCCTGCACCCGCTGCTCCCCGGAGTGCTCGATGCCGGTGCCGCAGTTGTCCTGCCCTTCGCGTGGTCCCAGGTGGCCGTGCACGCGTCGGGTGCGACGGCACTGCGCGTCCGGATGAGCTTCGGCGACACCGGCCAAGCGGCTTTGGAGATGACCGACCCGGCCGGCACCCCCGTGGCGTCGGCGCGGTCGCTCACCGTGCGCCCGCTCCCCGAGGACGCGCTGCGCGGACTCGGTGACCCACTGGACGACGCCCTGCTGCAACTGGACTGGACGGTCGTCGGGTCCTCCGCGGACGCCGATCCGAGCGGCCGGGCCCCGGGCACCGCCGCGTACGACGGCCGTCAGGAAGACACCGCGTTCCTCGGCGCCGCCGGTGATCTCGACGCGTTGGCCGCCGACCACGGCGACAGGGTGCCGGCCCACGTGGTGGCGGAACCCTTCCCGGCTTCGACCCACGCGCTGCTCGGCAGCCGACTCCCCGCCGCCGCACGGGAAGCCGCGATCCGCACCCTCGAACTGCTCCAGGACTGGCTGGCCGACGAGCGGTTCGCGGACGCCCGCCTGACGGTGGTCACGCGCCACGCCGTCTCCGCCGCCCCCGGGGATCCCGTCGACCCCGCCACGGCGGCGGTGTGGGGCATGGTGCGCAGCGCCCAAAGCGAACACCCGGGCCGGTTCACGCTCCTCGACATCGACGCCGCCCCAGGCAGCCGCGCCGACGATGCGGTGACCGCCGCCCTCGCCGCCGCCCCGACGACCGTCCGCGAACCCCAACTGGCCCTGCGCGGGACCCAATTGCTCGCACCCCGCCTGACCCGCCCGACCACCGCGGAGCGGCTTGCCCCGCCCGAGGGCCACCCGGCATGGCGCCTGGGCCTGACCCGTGCCGGAACGCTCGACAACCTGCGGATGCTGCCCTGCCCCGAAGCCACCGCCCCCCTCGCGCCAGGGCAGGTCCGCGTCGCGGTGCGCGCCGCCGGACTCAACTTCCGCGACGTGCTGATCGCCCTGGGGATGTACCCGAAGCCCGACGCGCTGCCCGGCAGCGAAGGAGCCGGTGTGGTCCTCGAAGTCGGGCCCGAAGTCCGGGACATCGCCGTGGGCGACCGCGTCATGGGCTTCCTCGACGGTGGATTCGCCCCCGTCGCGGTCACCGACCGCAAGCTGATCGCGCCGATCCCGGCGGGTTGGACGTACGCCCAGGCGGCGGCCGTGCCGGTGGTGTTCCTCACCGCCTACTACGGCCTGGTCGACCTCGGGCGGCTCGCTCCCGGCGAGTCGGTGCTGATCCACGCAGCAGCGGGCGGCGTGGGCATGGCGGCCGCGCAACTCGCCCGCCACCTCGGCGCCGACGTCTTCGGTACGGCGAGTCCCGGCAAATGGGATACCTTGCGTGCCGCCGGTTTCGCGGACGACCGGATCGCGTCGTCGCGGACGCTGGAGTTCCGTGACAAGTTCCGCACCACCGCGAACAAGCCCGCAAACCGGCCTGTCGATGTCGTCCTCAACTCGCTCGCCCGCGAGTTCATCGACGCCTCGCTCGAACTCCTCGCCGACGGTGGACGCTTCGTCGAGATGGGCAAGACCGACCCGCGCCGGCCCGACGACATCGCCGCCGCGCACCCGGGAGTCTCCTACCACGCGTTCGAGCTCATGGACGCCGGGCCCGACCGCGTACAGGAGATGCTGCGCGAAGTCCTCGCACTGTTCGAAAGCGGCACGCTGCACCCGATCCCGGTGACGACGTGGGACATCCACCGCGCCCCCGAAGCCTTCCGCTACCTCTCCCAGGCCCGCAATATCGGGAAGATCGTGCTCACCGTGCCCGCGCCCGCACCGGATCCCGGCGGCACGGTGCTGATCACCGGGGGAACCGGCGTGCTGGGTGCGATCGCGGCCCGGCATGTCGTCACCGAACACCGCGCGCGGCACGTCCACTTGGTGTCGCGCAGCGGCACCGACGCTCCTGGTGCCACCGAACTGGCCGACGAACTACGCCGGTTGGGGGCCGAGACGGTCGAGCTGTCCGCCTGCGACGCCGCCGACCACGATGACTTGCGGCGCCTGCTCTCCGCTCTCCCGGCCGAACGCCCGCTGTCAGCGGTCATCCACGCGGCCGGCGTGCTCGACGACGGCGTCGTCACCGGCCTGACACGGTCTCAGGTCGACGCCGTCTTCCGGCCGAAAGTCGACGCGGCATGGAATCTGCTCCAGCTCTGCGACGAACTGGACCTGGATCCCGCGGTGTTCGTCCTCTACTCCTCGTTCGCCGGGACGGCCGGCACGCCCGGCCAAGCCAACTACGCGGCGGCCAACGCGACCCTCGACGCCCTTGCCTCGGCACGACGCGCCCGGGGGCTGCCCGCGGTATCCCTCGCCTGGGGGCTGTGGGCCGAATCCAGCGGCATGACCGGACACCTCGACGACATCGACCGGCGCCGCATGGCCCGCGACGGACTGCTGCCGATGTCCGCCGCCGACGGCATGGCCCTGTACAACCGCGCCGCGACACTCGGCCGGGCCGTCGCCGTACCCGCCCGCATCGACACCGCCGCGCTGCGCAGCCGCAGCGATGACGAACTACCCGCAATATTCCGTGCCTTGGTACGCCGCCCCGCGCCCAGGCGGAACCTCGCCGGCGCACCCGCGGCCCCGGACCCCGACACGACGGCGGACCGGCGGCAACAACTCACCGCGCTGCCGCCCGCCGAACGCACCCGCGCGCTGGAAGACATCGTCCGCAACGAAGTCGCCGCCGTACTCGGCCACGACAGCGGCGCGTCCATGGCCCTCGACCAGGTCTTCAAGGACCTCGGATTCGACTCGCTGACCGCCGTCGAACTGCGCAACCGCCTCAACACCGCGACCGGCCTCCGGCTGCCGACCACGCTGGTCTTCGACCACCCCACTCTCGCGGCCCTCACCGCCCATCTCGACGAACTCCTCACTCCCGTCGGCGCACAGAACACCGCGCGACCTCTGCTCGCCGACCTGGAACGCATGAAAGCCGCGCTCCTCGCCGGGATCGACGATGCCGACGAGCGCACGGTGATCACCGAAAGCCTGCGCGAACTCCTCGACCTGTGCCGCGACTTCGCCCAGGCGGCACCGACCGGCGAAGCCGACACCGACCTGGACTCCGCAAGCGACGACGAACTGTTCGCCCTCGTCGACGAGCAGACCTGACCGACCGTACGACCCCGGCCGGGCCGCAGCGCCCGGCAGCCCGCACCGGCAAGCGATCACCGCACACCCGAAGCGACTCCGACCACACGCGCCCACCGCATCGGGCCGCCCGGACATGCGAACCGGCGGCCCGCATCGACCCAAGCTCCGTGCCGACAAGCACCGCACCCGGGGATAGGACGTCATGGCCGACGAAGACAAACTCCGCGACTACCTCAAGCGGTCGATCGCCGACGCCCGCGACGCCCGCCGCCGTCTCGACGAGGTCGAGGCGCGCAGCCGCGAACCGATCGCGATCGTCGGCATGGCCTGCCGCTTCCCCGGCGGAGTGCGCACCCCCGAGGACCTGTGGCGCCTGGTCGCGGACGGTACCGACGCCATGACCGCCTTCCCCGAGGACCGCGGCTGGCCCGCCACACTGCCCGCCCTCGGCCCCGGCGCCGACAGCTCCCTCGCCGACGGCGGATTCCTGCACGACGCGGGCGAGTTCGACGCCGACTTCTTCGGCATCTCGCCGCGCGAAGCGCTCGCGATGGACCCCCAGCAGCGCCTGCTCCTGGAAACGGCGTGGGAAGCCGTCGAACGCGCCGGCATCGCCCCACGTTCCCTGCGCGGCGAGCACGTCGGCGTCTTCGTCGGAGCCACCCCGCAGGGGTACGGGCCGCCCGTCCACGCCGCCCCGGACACCGTGGAAGGCCACCTCCTCACCGGAACCACGCCCAGCGTCGCCTCCGGCCGCATCGCGTACCAACTCGGGCTGCTGGGGCCCGCAGTGACCGTCGACACCGCCTGCTCGTCCTCGCTCGTCGCCCTGCACCTCGCGGTGCAGTCGCTGCGGTCGGGGGAGTGCTCCCTGGCCCTCGCGGGCGGGGTCACCGTCATGGCCGGACCGGGCGTCCTCGTCGAATTCGCGCACCAGCGGGGCCTCGCCGCCGACGGCCGCTGCAAGGCTTTCGCCGCCGCGGCCGACGGGACGAACTTCGGCGAAGGCGTCGGCCTGCTGCTGGTCGAAAGGCTGTCCGACGCGCGGCGCAACGGCCACCGGGTGCTCGCCGTGGTGCGGGGCAGCGCGGCCAACCAGGACGGAGCGTCCAACGGCCTCACCGCGCCGAGCGGCGTCGCCCAGCAGCGCGTGATCCGCCAAGCCCTCGCCAACGCCCGCCTGACGGCCGCCGACGTGGACGCCGTCGAAGCCCACGGCACCGGCACCACCCTCGGCGACCCGATCGAGGCCGAGGCACTGCTGGCGACGTACGGGCAGGAACGCCGCGACGGGGCCGGGCCGCTGTGGCTGGGCTCGCTCAAGTCGAACATCGGCCACACCCAGCACGCGGCGGGCGTGGCCGGGGTCATCAAGGCCGTCATGGCCCTGCGCCACAGCCTGCTGCCTCCCACCCTGCACGTCGACGCACCCACACCCCACGTGGACTGGACCTCCGGCGACGTGCGGCTGCTGACCGAAGCCCGGCCGTGGCATCGAGGCGAAACACCGCGACGTGCCGGAGTCTCCTCGTTCGGGGTCAGCGGGACCAACGTGCACGTGGTTCTGGAGGAGGGCGACGAAGCACTCGACGACGTCCCGCGTCCCCGGCCCGCCGGGACGGAGAACAAGCCGACCGCTGCGTCCGTGGACACCACCCTCGACACCGTCCCCGTGCCGTGGGTGGTGTCGGGGCGTGGTGGTGGGGCGTTGCGGGGACAGGCGGCTCGGTTGGGGGAGTTCGTGGCGGGGGCGCCGGGGGTGGCGCCGGTGGATGTGGGGTGGTCGCTGCTGGTGGGGCGGTCGGTTTTTGAGGACCGTGCGGTGGTGTGGGGTCAGGACCGGGAGGAGTTGGCGGACGGTCTGGCCGCGGTGGCCGGTGGTGTGGCGCATCCCGGTGTGGTGGTCGGTTCGGTGGTGGGTGGCCGGTTGGGTGTGGTGTTCACCGGTCAGGGTGCGCAGCGGGTGGGGATGGGTTTGGGGTTGTGTGGGGCGTTTCCGGTGTTCGCGGAGGCGTTTGCATTGGTGTGTGCGGAGTTGGATCCGTTGTTGGGGTGTTCGCTGCGGGAGGTGGTCGCCTCGGGTGATGGTCTTGATGGGACGGGGTTGACGCAGCCGGCGTTGTTTGCGGTGGAGTTGGCGTTGTTCCGGTTGGTGGAGTCGTTTGGTGTGCGGCCGGATTTTGTGGCGGGGCATTCGGTGGGGGAGATCACCGCTGCGCATGTGGCGGGGGTTCTCTCGTTGCGGGATGCGGCGCGGTTGGTGGTGGCGCGCGGCCGGTTGATGCAGGCGTTGCCGGAGGGCGGTGCGATGGTCGCCGTGGAGGCCTCGGAGGATGAGGTGTTGCCGCTGTTGGACGGGGTGGGCGATCGGGTCGGGATCGCGGCGGTGAACGGACCGGCGGCGGTGGTGGTGTCCGGTGAGGCCGACGCGGTGGCCGGGGTGGCCGGGTGGTTGCGGGACCAGGGTCGGCGGACGAAGCGGTTGACGGTGAGTCATGCGTTTCATTCGCCGCTGATGGACCCGATGCTCGACGACTTCCGGGCCGAGATCGCGGATGTGGTGTTCGGGAGCCGGTGATACCGGTTGTGTCGGCGGTGACGGGTGCGGTGGCGACGGCCGGGGAGTTGGCGTCGGCTGACTATTGGGTCGAGCACGTCCGCAAGCCCGTGCGCTTCCTCGACGCGGCCCGCGCACTCGACGCGGAGGGCGTGACCACGTTCCTCGAACTCGGCCCCGACGCCGTGCTCACGGCCATGCTGGACGACTGCCTACCGGACACCGACACACCAGCAGGTGTTCCCATCATGCGGGCGGGCCGTGACGAGATGACAACAGCGGTGAAGGCTCTGGCCCAGTTGTTCACGCGCGGCGTCCACGTCGACTGGTCACCGCGGTTCGCCGGCCTGACACCACGGCAGATCGACCTGCCCACCTACGCGTTCCAGCGTGATCACTACTGGCTCGCACCCACGCCGCACGGCATCGCCGACGACACGGAGCAGCTCAACGAAGGGCTCTACCGCGTCGCTTGGCAGCCACTCGCCGGCGGCCGGCCCGCAGGCAGCAGCGGCGGTGCGGAGCTCATCTGGTGGGAGCCGGACGCAGCGCTCGACTCGCTCGCGGACAGTGACGGACGACTGCCGGCACTCGTCGTCGCGGAGCCGACAGCCGCCCTCATCGAGACCACGGCAGACTTGACGGTGCCTCAACAGGTGCGCGCGGCAACCGCAGCAGCCCTGCGCATCGTGCAGACCTGGCTCGCGGACGAACGCAGCGCGGCGAGCCGCCTGGTGCTGGTGACCCGCAACGCCGCCCGCGTCACGGCCGATGATCCGGTGGACCCCGCGGCAGCCGGCGTGTGCGGCCTGGTGCGCAGTGCCCAGACCGAGAACCCGGACCGGATCACCCTCGTCGATCTCGACGGCGACGAGCGCTCGTGGAATGCCCTGCCGGACGCGATCGCCGTGCGGGCACCCGAAGTCGCCCTGCGCGCCGGCCTCCCCGCCGTCCCCCGTCTCGTGCGGATGTCGCCGCAACCCGTCCCCTCGGCGAACCCTCCGGCCGGGGACGCACCGCGAGAGGACGGCGGCGGCTGGCCCACCGACGGGACCGTCCTCATCACCGGCGGGACGGGAGCACTCGGCGCGGTGCTGGCGAGGCACCTGGTCACCGTGCACGGCGTACGCCACCTGCTGCTGCTCAGCCGTCGCGGCCCCGGAGCGCCGAACGCCGCCGAACTGGCCGCCGAACTGGAGGACGCAGGCGCGTCGGTGACGATCGCCGCGTGCGACGTCGCCGACCGCGAGCAGCTTGCGGACGTCCTGCACGCGATCCCGTCCGAACACCCGCTCCAGGCCGTCGTCCACACCGCCGGGGTGCTGGACGACGCCGTGGCGACGTCCCTGACCCCCGGCCGGCTCGAAGCGGTGCTGCGGCCCAAGGTCGACGCCGCTTGGCACCTCCACGAGCTGACAAGCGGTCAAGAGATCACCGCGTTCGTGGTCTACTCGTCGCTCGCCGGAGTGCTCGGCACCGCCGGCCAGGCCAACTACGCTGCCGCGAACACCGCTTTGGACGCCTTGGTCGCCGTACGGCGCCGACTCGGCCTGCCCGCCGATGCCCTCGCCTGGGGGTGGTGGGCCGACGCAGCGGCGATGGCCGGCGGCCTCGGCGAGGCCGACATGCTGCGGATGAAGCGGGCCGGTCTGGCCGCACTTTCGCCCAAGGCCGGCATGCGCTTGTTCGACGCGGCCGTCGGCGTCCGGGACGACAGCACCCGAGCCGACGCGGCACACGTTCCGGTCGTCGCGGCGGCTTTCGACGGACGCGCGCTCCGCGAGCGCGGCGGCGCGCTCCCGCCGATCCTCCACGGCCTCGCGGGCCCGTCCGCCGAACGCCGCGCCCGCACCGAAGAACGATCCGACACGACCGCCGACCCGGGCGGCCTGGCCCGAAGCCTGGCACCGCTGGGTGCGGCCGAACGCCAACGCCACATGGCGGACCTGGTCCGCACCGCGGCTGCCATGGTTCTCGGCCACCCGAACCCCGACCGGGTCAGCGCGACCCGCACCTTCAAGGAACTGGGCTTCGACTCGCTCACCGCGGTGGAACTGCGCAATGCCCTCAAGGCCGCGACCGGGCTGACTCTCAGCGCGGCACTCGTCTTCGACTACCCGACCCCGGCAGCGCTCGCCGGACACCTCCTGGCCCAGGTCTTCGGCGCCGACGACGCACCGGAGGCGGGCCTCCCGCCCACAACCGCGGTCCGCGACGACGAACCGATCGCCATCGTGGGCATGGCCTGCCGCTTCCCCGGCGGTGCCGACTCCCCGGAGGGGCTGTGGCGCCTCGTGGAGTCCGGCGTCGATGCGATGGGTTCCTTCCCCACCGACCGGGGCTGGCGCGGCGACCTGTACGACCCCGACCCCGACCGCGCCGGCAAGAGTTACGTCACCACGGGCGGATTCCTCGACGGTATCGGCGACTTCGACGCCGGCTTCTTCGGCATCTCGCCGCGCGAGGCCCTGGCGATGGATCCGCAGCAGCGGCTGCTGCTGGAGACCGCGTGGGAAGCCATCGAACGGGCCGGCATCGACCCGCAGTCGTTGCACGGCACCCCGACCGGAGTGTTCGCCGGCGGGAACGGCCAGGACTACTCGACGATTTCGGCGCAGGCATCGGAAGGCATCGAGGGCTATCTGGTCACCGGCAACGCCGCGAGCGTGGTCTCCGGCCGAATCGCCTACCAGCTCGGGCTGACCGGCCCCGCGGTGACGGTGGACACGGCGTGTTCGTCGTCGTTGGTGGCGTTGCACCTGGCGATGCAGTCACTGCGGTCCGGTGAGTGCTCCCTTGCCCTCGCCGGCGGAGTCACCCTGATGGCCACTGCCCGGCCCTTCGTGGAGTTTTCGCGGCAGCGGGGGCTTGCGGCTGATGGGCGGTGCAAGCCGTTCGCGGCTGCGGCGGATGGCACGGGCTGGGGTGAGGGTGTCGGCTTGCTGGTCCTGGAGCGTTTGTCGGATGCGCGGCGGCATGGGCGTCGGGTGTTGGCTGTGGTGCGTGGTTCGGCGGTGAATCAGGATGGTGCGTCGAATGGTTTGACGGCGCCGAA
>NZ_JBPKBI010000045.1:7190-9930 GCF_051388935.1 Yinghuangia sp. YIM S10712 | reverse complement strand
CCGCGCCGACAGCGGCCGTGCGCGGGGGCGCGTCTTTCGTGCGGGACACACTCTCCGTAAGGCCGTTACGCCAGTGTGACTTGCCGATCCCATGCGACCGGCCATATCGTGGCGATCAGAGTGCTAATACGCATTAGTTTCGCGGCCGAGCACACCCGCACGATCCACGGAGGCCGAGTGATCCGCCAATCCTTCAACGCCGACTGGGCGGTACGCCCCAAGGTCAACCCGTTCGCCGAATTGTCCGGGGTCAGCGTCCCGTTCGAGCCGGTGACGCTGCCGCACGACGCGATGATCGGGCAGCAGCGCAGCGCCGCGCAGGGCGGCGACCGGGGCGCGGGCGCGTACTTTCCCGGGGGCACGTTCGAGTACCGCAAGACGTTCGCGGTGCCGGAGGAGTACCGGGGTCGGCGGATCCTGATCGAGTTCGAGGGCGTGTACCGCGACGCGGCGGTGTACGTCAACGGCGACTGGGTGGGCCAGCGCCCGTACGGCTACTCGCTGTTCCGCGTCGATATCGGCCACCTGCTGCGCTACGGCCAGGACAACGAGATCCGCGTCGAGGCCCGCGCCCACCGCGATTCGCGCTGGTACACCGGCGCCGGGATCTACCGCGACACGTGGCTTCTGGTCGGCGGGCCGGTCCGCATCGCCGCCGACGGCGTCCGGGTCACCACCCCCGAGATCGACACGGACTGGGCCGTCGTCCAGGTCGCCACCACGATCGAGAACGACACGGTCNCGGGCCGGTCCGCATCGCCGCCGACGGCGTCCGGGTCACCACCCCCGAGATCGACACGGACTGGGCCGTCGTCCAGGTCGCCACCACGATCGAGAACGACACGGTCGCGATGCGCACGGTCGAGGTCACCACCGAGATCCGCGACGCGGATGGCGGCATCGTCGCGCGCGACGTCGCCTCGGTCACCGCGATGCCCGGCGGTTCCGCGACCGCCCGTCCGCGCCTGTACGTGGCCCGCCCCAATCTGTGGAGCCCGGATTCGCCGGCCCTGTACACGTGCGCCGTGACGTCGTCCGACGAGTCGGGGACCCTCGACACCGAGACCACGGTGTTCGGCATCCGCTCACTGCACTTGGACCCGCAGCGCGGGCTGCGGATCAACGGTGTCCCGGTCAAGCTGCGCGGTGCCTGCATCCACCACGACAACGGCGTGCTGGGCGCGGCCACATTCGCCGCCGCCGAGGAGCGGCGCGTACGGCTTCTCCTGGAGGCCGGGTTCAACGCGATCCGCATGTCCCACCACCCCATGAGCACCGCGCTGCTGGACGCCTGCGACCGCCTCGGCATGCTCGTCCTGGACGAGGCGTTCGACATGTGGACCGGCGGCAAGAGCGAGTTCGACTACCACCTGGACTTCGCCGAGTGGTGGGAGCGCGACATCGAGGCAATGGTCGCCAAGGACTTCAACCACCCCAGCGTCGTCATGTACTCGATCGGCAACGAGATCCCCGAGACGGGCTCACCGTCCGGCGCGGTCTGGGGCCGCAGGCTGGCCGACAAGGTCCGCGAGCTCGACCCGACCCGGTACGTCACCAACGGTGTCAACGGCATGCTCGCGGTGATGTCCCAGCTCGGCGAGCTGCGCAAGAAGGCCGGCGAAGGCGCGGGCATCAACACACTCATGGCCGACCCCGGCGACTGGATGAACGCCATCAGCGCCTCCGAACTGGTCACCAAGGCCACCGCCGAATCGTTTGCGCTGCTCGACGTCGCCGGCATGAACTACGCGGAGGCCCGCTACACGCTCGACCGCGAGCTGTTCCCCAACCGGATCATCCTCGGCACGGAGACCTTCCCCACCCGCATCGGCGGCAACTGGCGACTGGTCACCGAACACCCGCACGTCATCGGCGACTTCACCTGGACCGGCTGGGACTACCTCGGCGAAGTCGGCATCGGCCGGCCGCAGTACATCACCGAGGAGACACCGGCCCCCGTGCACGTGGCGCCCTACCCGCACCTGGTGGCCCAGACCGGCGACATCGACATCACGGGCCACCGCCGCCCCGCGTCCTACTACCGCGAGATCGTCTTCGGCCTGCGCACCGAGCCGTACCTCGCGGTGCGCAGGCCCGAACACCACGGCAAGACGCCCGCCGGGACACCCTGGGCGTGGAGCGACGGCATCGCCAGTTGGACGTGGCCAGGCTTCGAGGACGCGCCGATCACCGTCGAGGTCTACGGCGACGCCGACGAGGTCGAACTCCTTGTCAACGGAGACTCCTTGGGCCGCCGCCCGGTCGGGCCACAGCACCGCTTCCGCACCGAATTCGAAACCGTCTACCGCCCCGGCGAGCTCGTCGCCGTCGCCTATCGCGACGGCGCGGAGACCGGCCGCGGAATCCTGCGGACCGCGACCGGCCCGGTGCGCCTGCGCGTCGACGCCGAGCGGTCGACCGTCACCGCGTCGGGTGGAGACCTCGCGTACGTCACGGTGGCCCTGACCGACGCCGACGGCACCGTTCACACCGCCGCCGACCGGCCCGTCCGCCTCGAACTCACCGGTCCCGGCACGCTCCAGGGCTACGGCAGCGCCGAGCCGGCCACCGAGGAACGCTTCGACACGACCGAACACCGCACGTACGAAGGCCGCGCCCTCGCCGTCATCCGGCCCACCGGGCCCGGCAAGATCGGCATCCGCGCCACGGCCGAGGGGTGCGAACCGGCCGAGGCGTGGGTTCTCGTGGAGGGATGACCCGGCAACACGCCGATGCCGCG
>NZ_JBPKBI010000045.1:0-7049 GCF_051388935.1 Yinghuangia sp. YIM S10712 | reverse complement strand
GCGGCACGCGGCATCGGGGAACCGGCATGATTCTTCGAGGCGTCGGTCACGGGGATGCGGTCAGCGGCCCGGGAACTCGAAACCCGGCAGGATGACGGCGTTGCAGTCCGCAGCGGCCATGCGCACCTTCGCCGCGGCCTGGTAGGCATCCGAGCGGTACCACGTCTGTGCCGCCTCGACCGAGGCGAACTCCAGGACGACCGTGCGGGTGCCGTGCCAGGTGCCTTCCAGAACCTCGATGTCGTCGGACGGGGCGACCGCGAGCACCTTGGCGCCGTGCTCGCGCAGCGCGCCCGCCGACGCCTTGCCGTACTCCTGCATCCCGGCCTCGTCGTGGACGGCCTCGGTGAGGATGACGTATCCCTTGGGCATGGTGCTCCTTGCGGTTTCGTGGATCCGGCCTGGGGACGCAACGGCGCGAGGCGTCCGCCGGAGGTCCGGCGGACCCCCGCGACCGGTCCCGTCAGGCGGTTTCCGCCGGCGTGAACCTGATGTGGAGGCGCGTGAGCCCGCGCAGGATGAAGGTCGGGATGTACCGGTAGCGGCGGTCGCCCTTGGGACCGTGCTTCTCCTCGTCGATCCAGATCTCGGAGGTGCGGTCGAGCAGCCGGTTGATGCTGACGACCGCCTCGGCACGGGCGAGGGGGGCACCCGGGCAGGCGTGCACGCCGCGACCGAAGGCGACATGTGCGCGGGCGTTCTTGCGTTCGATGTCGAAGGTGTCGGGCTCGGGGAACTTGCGCGGGTCGCGGTTCAGCGCCGCGTTGACCAGCATGACCGTGGTGCCGGCCGGGAGGTCCACGCCGCCGACCGTGACCGGGACCTTGGCCATCCGGAAGTCGCCGCGCACCGGGCTCTCGTAGCGCAGCGTCTCCTCGACCAGACCGGGGATCAGGTCGCGGTCGGCGCGCACCCGGGCCTGGAGCTCGGCGTCCTCGGCCAGCATCATGACCGCGCTGCTGAGCAGGCGGACGGTCGTCTCCTGCCCGGCGGCGAACAGGTTGGCCGCGACGCGCACGGCGTCGATGACCTCCGGCACGGTGCCGTCGGGGAAGGTGGCGGCGGCGATGCCGCTCAGCACGTCGCCGCGCGGGTTCGCACGGCGGTCGGAGAT
Source organism: Yinghuangia sp. YIM S10712 (assembly GCF_051388935.1). Taxonomy (NCBI): domain Bacteria; kingdom Bacillati; phylum Actinomycetota; class Actinomycetes; order Kitasatosporales; family Streptomycetaceae; genus Yinghuangia; species Yinghuangia sp. YIM S10712. The sequence continues at coordinate 5,935 of NZ_JBPKBI010000045.1, read as the reverse complement.
GTACTCGCTGAACTTGCCGTACAGGTATTCCAGCGGGGTGTGCGCCATCGAGCCGCCGTCACTGGAGCCGATCATGCTGCCGCCCGTGCCGTTGTCGAGCAGCGCGTCCCGGAACTCCGGGTGGTCCGATTCGGGGACGCCGAGCAGGTCGGCGATCACCAGCATCGCGAACGCCGAGGCGTACTCGCCGTTGTACTCGCAGCGCCCGTCACGTAGGACCTCGTCGTACTGCCGGTCGGCGAGGCGCCACATGAACTCCTCGTTCTCCGCCAGCCGCTTCGGGGTGATCATCCGCGACAGCAGCGCCCGGTGCGCGGTGTGCATCGGCGGGTCCAGCGTCGGGAGCTGGTCGCTCAACGGCAGTTCGTCGCGGTGCCTGGCGATCAGGTCCGAGACGTCGTCCCCTTCGAGCGGGACGGGGAACCCCGGGAAGGGGCCCGTGACGGAGTTGCACGACGAGAACCGCTCGGTGTCGTTGTAGATGGCGACGGCTTCCTCGTAGCCCGTCACCATCACGACGTCGTGGTGCTTCTCCCGGCGCAGCGGGCACTCGCCCCGCAGCGCCGCCAAGTAGGGATAGGGGTCGCGCAGGAGCTCGTTGTCCGTGAAGAAGTCGACGGAATCGATGTCGGTCATGTCCATGTGCCTTGCGGTCAGCGGCCGGGGAACTCGAAGCCGGGGAGGATGACGACGTTGCAGTTGGCGGCGGCCTTGCGCAGCGGCAGCGCAGCCTGGTAGCTCTCCGACGCGTACCACTGCTGCGCTGCCTCGACCGACTCGTATTCCACGACGACGGTGCGGGTGCCGTGCCATTCGCCTTCCAGGACCTCGGTCCGCTCGGACGTCGACACGACCAGGACCTTGCCGCCGAACTCGCGGAGCGGGCCCGCCGAGGCCATGCCGTACTCCTCCATCACGGCCTCGTCGTGGATGTCCTCGGTCAGGACGACGTATCCCTTGGGCATGGTGCTCCTTGCGGTTCGTGGGTCCGGCGGGTCGGGGTGGGCGGCGCTACGCGGTCTGCCGGTGGGCGGCGGCGAAGGCGCGCAGCTCGCGGGCCAAGTCCGGTCCGGACGGAGTGTAGATCGCCTCCCGGAAGCCGGCGTCGCCGAGCCGCGACAGCTGGCGTCCGACGCGGGCCTCGTCGCCGACGAAGGCCTTGAGGTCGATGTGCTCCAGCAGCGCGCGGTCGCGGTCCGGGAGGTGGGTGACGTGGCCTTCGTAGGTCAGCAGGTGGCGCTCGTCTTCGGGGGCCAGCGCCTCGACGGCCTCGCGCCACGCGCGCCCGCCGGGCATGGCGTCGACCGCTTCGGCGCCGCCCTTGGCGTACGCGTTGTGCCAGTCGACGACCCGCCACGCGCCGATCGCCTCGCGCACCCGGTCCGAGCCCGGCTCCTCGCCGGGTTCGAGGACCGTCCCGCTCACCAGCATCGCGGCCGGAAGGGTGGGGTGCGGCGGGCCGATGATCCCGTCGGCGACCTTGCCCGCGAGCTCCGCGCCGCGCGGCCCGAAGACGCTGAGCCACAGCGGGACTTCGAGCGGCCGGGGCGCGGCGAGGCCGTCCGCGTGCAGCATGCGCACGGCCTTGCCGTCGACCGTTGCGGTCTCCCCCGCGAGCACCTGCCGCAGAGCGCTGACGTATTCACCCAACGCATCGAGCTTCATCGGTTTTTGACCGATCGTCAGACGTGCGGTGAAGCCGGTGCCGAAGCACGCCCGGAACCGCCCGCCGGAGATGCGCGCGATGGCCGCGATACCGGAGGCCATCGCCATCACTGAACGCTGCTGCGGGATCAGGACCGCCGTCGACAACCCGATCCTGGACGTGCGCTGCGCCGCGAGCGCGAGATGGACGAACGCGTCCTCCCACAGCGGCGCCGACTCGTAGATCCACACCCGCGCGTAGCCGAGCTCCTCGGCCAGGACCGCGAGGTCCGCGAAATCCGGGCCCGGGGGAAGCCCGCACGACAGCTCGATGTCAGCCACGAAGCGGCTCCCCTCCGGTGCGTGCTGCCTGCCGGTGCTCCGGCGAACCGCCGTGATGTGGCGCGATGACTGGGTCGGCGAGCCGACCCGCGGCTGCGGGGTGTCGCATGATGGGAGTGGCCTCCGGTGTCTGGTGGGGTTTCCGAGCACCTTGCGTGGTCCGGCCCCGGGGCGGCCGGCTCACGCCGGTGTCGCGCGGGTGGCCGCACGGGATTGTGTGTGGGCGGATCAGTACGCGGGGTCGCTGATCCGGTGGATCTTGGCGTCCGCGCTGTCGATGACCTTGGGCTGGTGCCAGATCTCGACACACATGGCCACCATGACGATCGAATGGGCGAGGTGGGTGAGGTTGCGCACCGGCTCGGGCAGGTCGTCGATCGGGAACTTGTCGCAGTAGTCGAGCAGCTCCCGCAGGCGCGGGAAGCCGGCGTCGTAGAAGGCCTGCATCTCCGGCATGGTGCTCGCCATGCGGCGGTCCCAGCGCTCCGCTTCGGTGGCCAGGCACCAGGTGGCCGCGAACGGCTCCAGGTCGGAGAACTCGGCGGGCAGGAGGGTGTTGGTCATCGCTCAGACTCCCGCGGTCTTGTGGTTGCCCACCCACTCGTAGATGTGCTTGTGGAAGTGCCGGACCAGGAGCTCCTGGTCGTTCAGGTGGAAGTCGTCGCGGGCAGCCCGGGATGCCAGGCCTGTCTGGGTGCCGGTCAGGGTTCCGGCGTCCTGGAGCGCGAACTCCTTGAACATCACCACCGCGCACTCCTGGGCGACGCGATCGCTGACGGTCTGGGCCGGCGGGAAGAACAAGGTGCCCTCGAACCGGTGCTTGCTGTGCGACAGCGGCCAGTAACGGTAGACGAGGTACCAGCCGTTCGACCAGATCAGAATCTCCATGTTGGGGAAGATCTGGAAGTTGTCCATCGCCCAGTCTTTGATCCCGCCGGGGTTGACGCCGCCGGGCTCGCCGAGGTCCGGCTCGTTCCACGGGCCGAACAAGCCGCTGCGCGTGGCCATCTCGATGGGGTACTGGTAGTCCTCGGGCCACAGCCGGCGCGGGATGCTCGACGTGCTGACCATACGGTGGGGGCCGTCGAGCTGGTAGTGCGGCGCCTCGAACCCGGTCATCGTCTTCGGCCGCGCCGCCGGGGTCGCCTCCTGCGAGTGCAGCACCGGCACGTGGTAGTACTCCTGGAAGGCGTCCAGGAAGATCTTCCAGTTGCAGTCGACCTCGGCCGAGAAGTCGTACCGGCTCGTCAACCGCTCGAACGGATACGCCTCCAGCGGCGTGATCATGCCGCCGAGGTAGTCCCGCAGCGGCTGCTCCGGCTCCTTGGCCAGGTTGATGAAGATGAAGCCGGCCCACACCTCGCAGTGCACCGGGACCAGACCGTAGCGGCTCTTGTCGAAGTCGAAGAACTCGCTCTCCTGCTGGACGAACGTGCACGCGCCGTCCAGGCCGTAGCGCCAGCCGTGGTACTTGCACGTCAACTGCCGTGCGTTGCCCGACACTTCCTCGCCAGGGTAGTCCTGCCACACCAGCTTGTTGCCCCGGTGGCGGCACACGTTGTGGAACGCGCGGATCTTGTCGCCTTTGTCACGCACGATGATCACGGACGTCTTGGCGACCGCGATCTCCTTGGTGAAGTAGCTGCCGGTGCGCGGAACGTCCTCGACGCGCCCGACGTTCAGCCACGCCCGCTTGAAAACCGCTTCGCGCTCGGCCTCGTAGAAGTCCGGCGAGATGCAGTCCTCGTAGGACACGAGCCCGGTCCCGACCTCGGGGTAGTGCTCGGTCCAACTACCCTCGGCGGGCTTGGGGTACATCGCCATTGTGTCGGTCCTTCCTTCAGGTAACGGGGGCCGCGCGCGGTCCGAGGAGAGGCGGGGACGACAAGTACTCTCGCGTGGCATCGGTCGTTCCTGCCCTGTGGGCTCCCGCAGGTCCCGTCATGGCGTCCTGTGCTGTGGATCTCGCGTCAGGTCACGTGAACCCATCATGCTTGCTGATGATTCACCTTGAACAATAGAAATCCGCCATGACCGCATACCGGGCCCTCATGCCTGCCGACAGGACGTGCCCGGCGGCGTTTCCGGCGCCGCCGGCACTTCGGCACGGGATTCGTTTCACCCGGTTCGTTCAGGGTTTCCCGTACGTGCACCGTGCGGCGCGGACGATCACGTGGAACGGCGCTGCCGGAGCAGGGGACGGAACTCCGTGGCCTCCCCGCTCGGCTCCCGTCCGGTCAGGCGCGCCACGACCACCTCCGCGCGGCGGTGGACGACAGCGTCGAGATCGAAGCTGATCGTGGTCAGCGGCGGATCGGCCAGCCCTGCCGTGGGGATGTCGTCGACGCCGATCACGGCCATGTCGGTGGGGACGACGAGGCCGCGTTCCCGGATGCCCGCCAGGACCGCGATGGCGGTTTCGTCGTTGAACGCGCAGACCCCGGTCACCCCCTGCTCAGTCCAACGGGCCACGGCCCTGGCGGCGGTGTCGGACTCCAGGTCGGTGCTGCACACGACCGGCGCGGGGAGCCCGGCGGCGGCGCAGGCCTCGCCCACGCCGTGGAGTCGTTCCTCGGCCATCGGAACCAGGCCCGAGTGCATGGGCATCGCGTAACCGATGCGGCGGTGGCCCCGGTCGATGAGGTGCTGCGCCTGGAACCGGCCGATCGGTCCCATGGACGAGCCTTGCCTCGTGGACGGGACGACGACGTCGGCGCCCGCCTTGTGCAGTTCGTGGACCGTGGCCTCGTCGAAGGCCTCAAGGCCGATGACGGCCGACGCGCCGATGTCGGCGCAGACGTCGGTCAGAGGCCTGCCGTGCCCTCCCGCGAGGTGGGTGACCAGCGTGAGGCCGTGCTGCGCGAGCGCGCCCGCGAGGCCTTCGACGAAGCGGGTGATGCCCGATCCCATGGGGAGGTCCGGCACGGCCAGCAACACGATGTTGCTCCTTCCCCGGGCGAGGGTGCGGGCGGACGCGTGCGGCCGATAGTCCAGGCGCCGGGCGGCCTCCAACACGCGCTGCCGGGTCTCCTCGGGGATCGACTGGCCGGGCCGGTTGTTGAGGACGAAGCTGACGGTCGTCTGGGACACACCGGCGGCCCGGGCTACATCGGTGCTGGTGGGGCGCTTGCGGCGGGTCATGACGTTTTCGTCCTCGCGGGAGTCGGCGACGTAAATCGGCTCAGGATACGGCTCGCTGCCGCCCCGCTCGCCGGGATGGCCGCCATCCGGGGAGGGATGCCGGTTACCGGACTGTTACCAACGCATGTCTTGCCGATGGCCCGCCGGAACTGCAAAAGTGCTCATCCGAATTACTAATTCGAATTAGTTCATTGAGGACAGGCCGGAACCGAAGAAGTCGGGCCGCCCCGGAACGGTCCGTGCACCCCGCGTTCGACAGCCCGCGGCAACCACCGCACCAACGATCCGACACCACCACCATCGAGAGACGGAACCGGAATGGAACGTTTCAATCGCAGGCGCCGCACCGCCGCCCTGGGCCTGATAGCCGCCGCGGCGCTCGTCGCCACGGGCTGCGCCGCGGAGAAGAAGGACGACCCGGCCGCCGGCGGCCCGCCGGCGGCGGGCAACGTGGCCACCGGCGTGACCGCCCCGCGACGGCGCCGCGGTGGCCCAACAGACCGGCGTGTTCATGCAGAAGTTCCAGGCCGCGGGTGCCGACACCGTCGTGGTGGTCGGCGGCATGGGCGGCGAGTTCCCCAAGGCCGTGGAGAAGACCGACTACCGTCCTCGGCTGCTGTTCACCGGCGCGAGCCAGGTGGCCACGTACACCGGCGACGCGGCCCAGCACAATTACGACAGCGTCCTGGCCAATGCCGCCGCGCTGAGCTTCCACGCCAAGTGGAGTGAGCCGACGATGCAGGCGTGCGTCACCGACATCGAGGCGCGCATCCCCGAGCTGAAGGGCAAGCTGACCGTCGACCGGCAG
>NZ_JBPKBI010000044.1:0-13119 GCF_051388935.1 Yinghuangia sp. YIM S10712 | reverse complement strand
CATCCGGATCAACGCGATCTGCCCCGGCATGACCTGGACCGGCCTGGCCACCGACGACCCGAACGCCGAGCCGACCGACTCGATCATGAAGGCCCAGCCCATGCATCGCTGGGGACGCGCCGAGGAGATGGCGGCGGCGATGCTCTTCCTTGCGAGCGACGAGTCGTCGTTCATCACCGGCGTGGGGCTCCCGGTCGACGGCGGCTACGTCTGTCCCTAGCGAGACTGGCTTGTCTGAGCCTTGTCCACCTCGACGTGACCGCTTGCGTCGCCGGCCGATCGATTGCCCCGGGGCCAGGCGGCGTTTCCGGCTACGGCGAAGGGCTTTTGCCGCCGCCTCGTGCGTACCGAGTCGCGGTGCGAGACCGGTGCCAGTCCGGCGATGGTGACATGATGGGCGCCCCTTGAAAGTCCAGGTGGTCGGACGGTCCGGCATCGAGTGAGGTTCCGTGATCGCGTCGGTGCGTGGCCGTTGCCGTCGGGCGCGTGACATGGCCTGTCCCGATCCAATGTCAAACGGTGAGGATCGCGCTGACGCGTTTGCCACCGTGGGGGAGCAACTCCGCATACCATCGGGCCGCGAGCGCTGCGACGAGGAGCAGGCCCCGCCCTTGCGCCTCGGTGGGCTCTCGAACGGGTTCCGGTGGAAGGTGATTGCCGTCCTCGACACTGATTTCGAGTGTGCCGCTCTTGTACGCCGTGACGGCGATCTCGCGTATGCCCCCGCCGTGGCGCTTCGCGTTCGCGCCCAACTCGGTGAGCACCAGCGTGGCATCGTCGATCAGGTCATCCCTCCTCATCTCGTGCAGCATCGCTCTCATCCACGCGCGTGCGTGAGCCAAATCGTCGGGCCGCTCGACAGGGGGCTCCCAGACGTGGCAGGCGCGTCTGGGGCGAACGAAATCTGTGGTCATGCTCTGGTGGCCCTTCGTGGTCGGCCCCGGCTGATGGGCGGCACTGTCCTGACTTGTTACGACGCTACGCAGGCGAGTGCGCCGGAGTGGGTGTGCAGCGCCGGCAACGGCCGGCATCAGGGTGTGCAGTGGGGGCATCCTCTGTTGTTGCCGTCCCCCCACCGCTGGTATCGGCTGCGCGGACGGCGCAGGGCAGGACTGCGGAGGTCATGGGTTGGCTGAGACGACACCGCCGGCACAGGACGCCGAATGGCTTCAGTCGGTGAACGGCTTGCTCGACGCGGCCAGGGGAGGCGACCGCGCACTGGTTCGTCACCTGAACAACAAACTGGGGGCGTCCTGTTGGACGCTGGTGATGGACCAACTGGGTGGAGTCCGCAGCGCGGAGCCGGCGTCGTCCGCCGCGCATGCACCGGCTCTCGCCGAGACGTGCGATCGCCTCTGGAAGCGGAAGGGCAGCGCGGTCACGAACGTGGGCGACCACGTGGTGCTGCTACAGACGCTGGTCGGCCACGACGACCTCGTGTTCGCTGTCGGCGTCCACGGTTCGCTGAATGGGACACGGCGCTTTCTGATCAATACGGCAGCCCGGCTGCTCGCTGTGGCGGCGGCAGCGCTCCGTCGGCAGCAACAGGCGGAGGCCGCGCTCAACGGGGGTGTCCTGAACCTGCTGTTCGCCGGGGACGCGCACACGGCCTCGACTGTGATGCGCGGCCGCGGCGGCATGCCTGTCGAACCCGTGCGCTTCTACCGCGCCGACCCGCAGGCATCCGCGAGACAGTCGGTCCTCGACCTGTTCGGCCGACTCGTGGGCAGCGACGGCTTCGTGGCCACGACGACCGACCACGTTGTGGCCGTTGTCAGCGCGGGCAGCGGAGCCGACGGCCGTTTTCGTGAGGCCGCGGCGTCTCTGGGCAAGCAACGTCTCTACGTGGGGGCCTCGGATCCCGCCGCCCTATCGCAGTGCCTGGCCGCCTACCGGGAGGCCGGCCACGCGTTGCGCGCCGGTCGCACGGTGCAGGAGCCGGTGACAGTCTTCGGGGCCCTGGCCGAGCAACGCCTGGTCCGACTCATACCCGAGCCCAGGCTCCTGGAGTGGGCGGTGACACTGCTGCGCCCGGTGCTGGAACATCACGAGGCTGTCCAGCTCACCGAGACGCTGTACACCTGGCTCACGTTCCACGGCCGGACGTCAGTGGCCGCCGTCGACCTGCGAGTGCACCGCAGAACGCTGGAGCGCCGCCTCCGGTTGGTCGGTGAGCTGCTCGGCGCCGACCTGGGCGACGAATGTGTGCGTGTGCGGCTGCATCTGGCGTTGCACGCACTTGACCGCGCCGACACCCTGCCGCCGTACGGCCCTGTTCCCGTACACGTGGACCGGGACTGCCTGGTCTGGCTGTTGGACATCGACAGGAGCCTGGATTGGGCCTCCGCGGTCATGAAGCCGCTCAGAGCGGCGGACCCCGACGGCCGCCTGCGCCGGACCTTGCAGGTGTGGCTGGAGCGGCACGGCGACACCCACGGCACGGCGGAGGTCTTGGACGTCCACCGCAACACCGTCGCGAAACGCCTCGCCCGTGTCGAGGAGTTGACCGGTCACACCTTGGACTATGTGGGTAACCGAGCCGAGCTCTACCTGGCCCTGCTGACCGACCACCACGCACGGCGGGGAACCCTGCCACGAGAGGCGTTCGAGACGGCAAGGCGGTTCACTGACGAGCCCGTGCTCCGGTCTGCCGAGGAGCCGTGAAACCCCAGGTCTGTCATGCGGGCCGCGTCAGACTGCACACCTGGCGCCGCGCGGCTGCCAAGTGTGCACACACCTCGCTTCGTACCGGGCCTGAATAGCATCGCGACCAGCCGCATCACGCAGCGAGCATCTGGATTTCCCATGGCGGCCCGACGTGCCTGCCGCGTGCTCGCGACGTACATCACGACGAGTGAGAGCACGGGGAGGCAGCCGGATGAATGATTCGGGACGCAGTGATCGGCAGGACCACGGGGCGGACGGCGCCTTGACGCGCAGACGTGTTGTCGCCGGCCTGTTGGCGGCGCCCATGGTGATCGGCACGGGGAGCGCAGTACTGGCGGCTCCGGCGTCGGCCGCACCGAATTCCCTTGGGAAAACCGGCTCTTCGGCTCAAACGACGGCGAACGCGGCCCGGGCCGGGGCGCGGCACTTTCGGGAGCCGTTCCTGAGGCCGGGATTTCGGCTGCGCCTGCCCACCGGCGCGAGGGTCATCCGGGGCGCGGTCGGCGACATTCCACAGGAATGGCCCAACATCCGTACCGCGGAAGAGGAGTTGGTGGACCTCTCGGTGGTGCCCGAGCACGGGGCGCCGTCGCGCTCCGTGTACGTCGCCGGGTTCACCGAAGGATGGTACGAGCTCGTCGACTTGCAGGGCCGTACCCGCTCGCAAGTGCTATGGGACGTCGGGCGCTTCCCGGGCCTGCTGGTGCGCCAGGAGTGGGGCGCGAGCCGTGGATTCCCCATGCACGGAAAGTTCTTCGCGCTGGGCCTCGAACCGTTCGCCCGCTGCCCGTTGGGCTGATTCGAGTACTGATGGCGTCGCACCCGGTCGGAACCGACGACGCCGCAACACCCGTAAGGTCCCCCTCCACCTGACTCGAAACGGGAGTTCTTCCTTGTCACACCACTTGGATTCCGAAGCCGCCAGGCAGGACCCTCGACTGGACATCAGTGACGTCTACCTCTTCAAGGGGCAGACGGGAACCGTGTTCGTCATCAACGTCGACCCGCTGTCGGCGACGGGTGGCTTTCATCCGGAGGCACTCTACGAGTTCAAGATCGACACGAACGGCGACGCTGTCGAGGACGTCACCCTGCGCGCCGCCTTTCGGCCCAAGGATTCCCTTGGGCGCCAGGACTTCGTCCTGTCCCAGCTGCGCGGAGCGGACGCACAGGACCGCGACGCCGCCGGCAGGGTGGTGGTCACCGGGCAGACTGAGCAGGCCGTGACCGGACCTACCGGGATCCGTATGTGGGCCGGGAGCGCAGGGGAGCCGTTCTACATCGAGGGGAACGTCGTCACCGCGGTCCGCACGGCGGTGACCACCGGCAGCAAGCTCGACCTGAGCGCCTACAACCCCGACACCGCCACGAATCTGTTCGGGGACACCAACGTCACCGCGATCGTCCTCGAAGTCCCCGCGACGGTGACCGGGACCGGCAGCATCGGCTTCTGGGGCACTACCGCGTTGCCCGACCACCACGGCGGATGGGTCCAGATCAACCGCGCGGCGACCCCGCTGATCAACACGCTGTTCGACTTCACCGCGGGCGGCACCGTCGACTACAACGCGAGCGACCCGGTGCACGACCAGCGTCTGTTCGGCCGCCAGGTCCAAGACGACGTCGCCGCGGTCGTGACCGCCAACGGCACGATGGACGCCCGGCAGGCCGAGCTCTACGGCCGGTACGTGCGCGGCATACTGCTGCCCGACATGCTCCGTTACCGGATAGGCAGCACGGCAGAGTTCGGTGTCGGTTGCCGCAACGGAAGGGGACTGACCGAGCCCACTCCCGAGACCATGTTCGAGATCGTCTTGAGCCAGTCGGTTCCCATGGGGCTGGACTCCGGTGACGCGACAGGCACGCTGCGTTCGTCATTTCCCTACCTGAGCCTCCCGATCTGAATCGACACGCTCCGGGGACTGTCCGCTCAGCGGTGCGCTTCCAGCGGAGCCACTGGGCGTAAAAGTGGGTTCCACGCCGGGCGTCCCTGGTTGCGCTCGCTTGAGTCGGCGTACGGCGCCGGTGAGGTCCTCGCGGCAGTGCGCCACGGTCGAGTGCTGGCCGCGGCGCCGACCTGGAGCGGCGACACGACCGACGAAGGCCTGACGTGCGCTTCGCGGCGTCCTGGCGCGCGCTTCGCCTTACGTCCGGACGCCTTGGCCCGTCCCAGGTGTTGTAGCGCCGGGTCTCCGCGCGGAGCGTCGGCGGATTCCAGCCGAAACCGCGGGCTGACCTCAACCTCTTCCCCCGCGCCCCGCACACGTGGCAGCTCAGTGGCGCTCAGCCGCCAAGGGGCACGCCACGGTGTGTTGTCCAGGTCCCCTGGGTGGGGAGGGCCGGGTGGGCGCTTCCCGGAGGTGTGGTCGCGTACAGGGCGACGGTGAGCGGCCTGATGCCGCTCAGGCGTTGTTCGCCCTCCTCCTCGGTGTCCTGCGGCAGACCGGTGATGAGGTCCTTCTCCAAGAGGGGCTCCGCCGCCCGGATGTGCGAGCGTACGGTCTTGGTCGCGATGCCCAGGCGTGCCGCGGTGACGTCGGCGTTGAACTCGGAGAGCACCCAGGCGCGCAGGGTGCGGATCAGGTCCCGCCGGTCGTCGGCCAGGGGCCGCAGTGCCTTGTCCGCCCAGGCCCTGACCTGTGCATGGGTGAGCAGGTGGTGTAGGGAGACATCCTCCGCATGGTCCGAAGGGCCTGCCGGGTGGGTGTTGACGATCTGGATGGCCAGGGACAGCGCGATGCGGTCGAGGGTGCGCTCGGGGTTGATCCCGACTCCGGCGCACACCTGGTTGACCCGTCGTGCCACCGTGTTGCGGTGTACGCCGATGATGCGCGCGGCTGCCGACGTACGGAACTCCAGTGCCATGGCGGTGGCTTCGAGGACCTGTCGGCCCTCTTTGGGCATGCTCAGGATGGGCTGGAGGAACCTGCCGGCCCACGCCCGCGCGGGGGCGGCCGGGAGGATGTCCACGAGCCCGGGCGTGCGTGACGAGGTGATGACCGTGCGTTCGGGATGATGCGCCGCGCGGGCGAGGGCGTCCGCCGCCTCGCCGTAGGCGTTGCCGACGCCTTCGAGCGGATGGGCCAGGCTTCCCCCGACGGCGACGTTGGCCGTGCTGAACGCCTCGCGCACCTTGCGCAGCTCCGACTCCGCGTCGTGGCCCGGGTGTTGGGGGACGACGACGATGATGTGCTCGTGGTAGGCGGGACATCGGACGGCGAGCGCATGGCCGTCCAGGCTGCGCTCCACCTCCGCCATGACGGTGTCCCTGTCGGCTCGCGCACAGTCGACGATGAAGACACGTGCGGACTCGCTGTCGAGCAGGCCGGGCGCCACTCCGGCCATGACGCGCTGCGCGTGGGTGGCGTTGCCGGTCATCAGGAGCTGGAACGCGGAGAGCCGGATGCCCCGGACAGCGGCGGCGAAAGGAGCGTCCGACTGCTGCCGCCGTGGGGCGAGCGCGAAGGCGAGCGCCCCGGCTGCGTGGGTGACGACCGCTCTGTCCGCCCGCGACTGGGGCTCTTTGGTGGCGACGATCAGCACTTCGTCGGCGGAGAGCGGGACGGTACGCGCGAACAGGCCTGCCGGAGTCGTCTGGTGCGGGCGGTCCGGGTGCTGTGCGACGGATGCCAGGGAGAGGGGCGCGGCGGCGGGCGATGCCGCGAGGATGCCGTCGGCGCCGCGGACGACGACCTCCGCATCCAACTCGCGGGCCAGGAGTCCGCTGATGTTCGGGACCGTGTCGGAGGCGGGTTTGAGCTGTTCGAGGAGCGCGCCGAGCCTGGCGGCATGGCGCCGGGCACAGGCGACGCTGAGATCGAGTACGGCCCGGGCCAGGTCGGACCTCCACACCGAGAGCGACCGCGTGGAGGTGAGGAGGGGGAAGCGGTGGCGTGCGGCGGCCTCGCGTATCTCGACGAGGGATGCGTCGTCCGGCGCGTCCGCGATGACGAGTCCCGCCGCGCGGCCGACGGACAGTGTCTGGAAGAGACGGTCGGCCACCTGGAGGTTCGCGACGTTGGAGACGATCAGCGCCTTCTCTGTGTCCGTTCCGATCCACTGGTTGCCGGAAAGAATCAGGGCGCAGTGCACTTCTCGATCCGAACCGGCTCCGGCGCCTATGCCGAACTCCGGGATTGCGCTCAATTCGCGTAGTGAAAACATTGCCGCGTCTCCAACTGTCACTGTCGCACCAGAACACACCAGAACAGAAAGAACTGTCCGTAAGTTATCGTTTCGCCGCGTCGGCCATGGGGGAAAATCGGTGGTTTTCCGGTGGGCGGCCCGGTGCATGCGGTGGGACTGGCGGAACCGGCGGAAACAGCACGCCGACGTGGACCGGGCACTGCTGGAACGGGCCGGGCCTGCCGGCGATCGCGGGCGTGGGCGTGGTCAGGTCCCACACGGCGTCGACGACCGTTTCGATCGCCGTCTCGGCGATGGTCGCGGCCAGAATCTGCGCCGGGCAGCGGTGCGCACCCGCCGACCACGCCAGGTGACTGCGATCCCGGGAGGCGTTTCGCCCGGGCCTGTCGGGGTCGAGTCCGGTGGCGGCGTGGCTCACCAGGACAGGTACGCCGACCGGTATATGCACACCGTGCAAGACTTTCGGAAATCGTGCGTAGTGGACCGACGCGTTCGCCACCGGGGATCGCGAGGAAAGGGTTTCGTTCATCGCCTGCCTGATGGTCACCGCGCCGCCGACGAGTTCACTGGCATAAGCCCGCTCGGTGAGCAGGGTGTGCAATGTCGCACCGATCCACGCGGCCGTGGGTGCAGCGCCGAGCAGGATGACGGAAGCCAATTGGCATTGCACTTCCCGGTCGCTGAGCAGCGCGGGATGGGCGAGCATCCACGACGTCACATCGGCGCCGGGACGGTACTTCTTCGCCGCGATCACCTCGCGCAGGACATGTGCCAGTTCCGCGGACGCCTCGGCCGCGTCCTGCTCGGCGGCGATGACGGACCGGATGTGCGCGCGGATCCGGTCGGCGGCGTCGGGAGGGCACCCGAGGAGGTCGGTCAGGGTGCGCAGGGACACCGGATCGGCGTACTCGGCCATGAGATCCGCGTGGCCGCGGTGGGCGAACGCGTCGATGAGGGTGCGCGCATGCCGCTGGACGGTACGCCGTACCGCGTGCAGGTCGACGGCGGCCAGGCAGTCGTCCACGGCACGGCGCAGCCGCTCGTGGTCGGGGCCGTCGGTGTGCTGGAGGCCGCCCGCGTACATCAGCGCGAGACTGGCCGGGACGCCGCCGTGGGCGAGCGCTTCCCACGCGCCGGGGTCCCTCGTGTACTCGGGGTCGGTGAGGAGTTCGCGCGCGGCGGCGTGGTTGGTGACGACAAGGACGTACACGCCCTCGGCGATCTGGCCCCAGGCGACCGGTCCCACGGCGCGCAGCTCGTCGTAGGCGGCTGCCGGGCGTTCGCTGAACGCGGTGCCGAACAGCCGTGGCACGATGGGGCTTTGGTCGGTCTCGTAGGTCATGGGGCGGGGCTCCCTGCGGGGTGGAGGATGTCGGTGACCAGGGCGATCAGCGCGCGTTTGGCCGACTTCACGAAGCGCGCGTCGAGGAAGACAAGCGGACGGTCGCAGGGCAGGGACAGAGCGTCGCGCAGCACGTCTTCGGGGTAGGCGGGGGCTCCCGGGAAGGTGTTCACGGCGACCACGTAGGGCAGGTCGGCCTCCTCCAGGAGGCCGATGGATTCGTACGATTCGTCGACGCGGCGGGTGTCGACGAGCACGAGTCCGCCCATTGCGCCGTGCAGGAGGGAGCGGATCATGTCGGCGAAGCGCGGCTGGCCCGGGGCGCCGAACAGGTAGACGACGATGTCGCCGCCCAGTGTGCGTCGTCCGAAGTCCATGGCGACTGTCGTCGTCGACTTGGTGTCCACGGTCAGGTCGTCGACGAACTGGCCTGCCCGCGTGAGCCGTTCCTCGGTGCGCAGTGGTCGCATCTCGGAGATTGTCGCCACGTACGTGGTCTTTCCGACTCCGAAGGCCCCGAGGACCACGATCTTGACCGATCGCGCCCCGAGGGGCAGATAACGACGGTCAGAGGCGCTGGAGGCCATGCAAAACCCTTTCGAGGAACTCCCGTTCGTGAGGCTGTGCCAGGGGGACGAACGGCTCTGCGGTGCGTATGTGGCCGGTGCGGACCAGGTCGGCCACGAGGGCGCGGACGACGCCGACGGGCATGTCCAGGTAGGCGGCGACATCGGCGACGGACAGGACCCCCGGCTCCAGCAGTGCCATGACACGCCGCGCCTGGACGCGCAACCCCTCCCGCGGCGTCGTGGTGTCGGCCGACAGCAGGGTCGCCACGTCGACGTCCGGCTGCGCGGGTCCCGGCTCTTCGCCTCCGGGGGTGATGACGGTGTGGGAACGGACGACGCCGCGGCGAGTGTGGCCACCACCGCCCGCACCGGGGCTCATGCCCGCGTGAGCATGTGGCGGTCCCGGGCCGCCAGGACCGGACCCAGGGCTTTGATGAGCTTCAGTGCCTTGGAGAGCGCCAGTTGGACGTTCTGGCTGATCGACTCGCCTTCCACGGCCACACCCAGGCCGCTGTTGTGGCCGGCGGCAAGCAACAGCACGGTGTACCGCGTGAAGTCCATGATCTGATAGCGCATCAGCAGGTTCTCCGGCGTGGTGCGGCAGCACTCGGCGAAGGTGTCCTGCAGGGCGGCGATGCCGGCGAACGCCGCGCAGGAGCGCTCCATTTCGTCGCGGCCCAAGCCGTCGGTCGCCGCCAGGGCCAGTCCATCGGAGGAGAACAGGACCGCTGATATCACGCCTTCCCCCAACAGGGCGTTGAGTTGCGGGCGGAGATCGGCCATGTCTGCGGTGGCGTGCTGGTACTCGGACATCGGGTGCTCACCCTTCGTTGACGTTGTCTTCTCCGCCGAAACCCGCCGCGAGAACACCTCGGAGCTGCGCGAATCCCTCGGCGAACGACTCGGGGTCGGACACGTCCTGGAGCCGAGGTTCGGCGTGCCTGCGTACCGCCCGACGGGGTTGGCGTTTGGGCAGCCCGTGCGCGGTCAGGCCGGCCACGTCCCCGGCCCGCGCGGTCGCCGCCGACGGGACCGCGGTGCGGGCGGGCTCCAGGTCCGCGCTGCCGGCTCCGGCCGGTGCGAGGTGTCCCGACACCGGTGCTGTTTCGCGGGTCCGCCGGTGCCCGGGTTCGCGCGGCGCAGTCGCGGCCGGGGCCGGAGGGACCTGCTCGCTGCCTTCCGCGACGAGGCGTTCCGCGGGAATCAGCAGATCCGCCCGAACACCCCCCGAGGCCGATGGCGACAGACCCACCCGCAGTCCGTAGGCGTGCACCAGGCGTCCGATGACCAGGAAGCCGAGCTTGCCGGGCTCGGCCAGCCCGGTGACGTCCGTGGTCCCCGATGCCAGGGCATGTTCGGCTTCCTCCAGTTGCAGCGGGCTCATGCCCAGGCCTTGGTCCTCGACCGTGATCCGCATGCCGGTCGCCACTCTGTGGACATGTGTCGCCGCCACGTTCCCGGAGTAGGCGGTCGCGTTGTCCAGCAACTCGGTGAGAGCCACGATGACCGGCTCCACCACCAGGCCCTCGACCACCGCTTCACCGGTGTGCGCGTGGTACGTGTACTCCACCGCCTCGCTGTGCCGGATGCGCCCGCGCGCGCTCTCCATGATCTCCGCGACGGTGCAATTGGCCCGCTGCACGCCCGGCCACGACTCGGTCAGGATCCTCAGGCGCTGCACGGTGTGCGTCGCCAGCGTGACACTGTGGTCCACGCGCGCCAGTGTCTGCGACGAGGCCGCGCCGCGCCCGGAGGCCGAGGCCAGGTCGTCCTGGTCGTCGAAGGCGTTGTCGATGTCCCGCTGGGCGCGGGTCAGGCTCGCCTGGATCTCCTCGGCGGCGACACGCACCCCAGCGCGGGCGGAGTCCTCCACACGTTGGCGCACGGCGGCACCCGCGACGCGCACCGCGTCCTCGACGGCCTCCAGGTACGCGGCGGTCTCGGACCCGTCGAACGCGTCCGGACGGCGCAGCCCGGCGGGCGCATGCACCCGTACGCCTTGGAGCTCCTGCACCACCGCGGGCAGGCGGACGTCGACGAGATGCTCCAACTCGGCCATCACAAGCTGGTGTTGCGCCCAGTTCCGGGCAGCCTCCGCGCGGGCCTCCTCGACCTGCGCGAGCGCCGCCGTCCGCGCTGTCTGCTCCGCCTCCCCGACGCGTTGGTCCGCTCTCGCGGAGGCTTGCTCGGCCCGCGTCTGGGCCCGTTGGAGGCGCTGCTCGGCGCGACGCCGGCCCGGCAGGAGACAGGCCCAGGTCAGGCCTGCCGTGATGCCCGCGCTCGAAGCCCCGACGAGAAGGTGTACGTCATTGATCACGAGGTCTCAGCCAATCGCCGCACGAACAAGAGCCAACGGTGCCGGGCCGGTTCGGAGAAGAGCTCGTCTCCGGAACCCTCGGATCGGTCGGTCGGAACCCGGGACAGGGGCGCCCGGGTTCCGGGGACCCACGCGCTCACGCGGGCGGATCCCATCCCGAACCGATCGGCTACCGGCCGGCCGGGTGGAACGCGAGGACCGTGCAGCCGTCCTTCGACTGCGGGAAGTGCACGGAACCGGGACTGCCGACGATCACGGTGCCCTTGCCGTACTCTCCGTGCCCGTCGCTGAAGACCCCTTCGGTGACCAACAAGATCTCCGGCAGGCTGTGCGCGTCCTCCCCGAACGCGGCACCGGGCGCGAATGTCAGCTCCATCACGACGGACGGGTCCTCCTCGGTCCCCTCCTTGACCACGCGGGCGGTGATCCCATCGGTGACCCCCAGCGGGGACGTGTCCTGTATCGACGTGACACTGAATCCAGGCAGCATGATCATCCTTCTCGGAACTGGCGCGCCCCCCGAAAACCGGAACCGCGCACTTCGGTCCCGGCTGAGGCGATCAGCACGCTAGGCCAAAGCCCGGCTCCCGAACTACGGCCCCACTGCACCAAATTCCGTGCGCGAAGGGCCGCCGTGCACCATCGCCGCACCTTCGGGTTCCGCTGCCGCACCACACCACCCCGTCAAGGGGGCTCCCGTGCACCACGCCGAACACACGCCGAAGATTCCGCACTACGCACCGTCGACGACCGCACGTACGCGCGGGCCTGACGAATGTCGCCCTTGCGGTTACCGTCGTGCAGGCGAGTGTGGGTCGTGTTCGTGCTTGTTGCACGCCGGTCGGTAACCGGGCCCGAGGTGTTCCCAAGCGTTCGGGACGTTGACGCGGGCGCTGTGGGTTCGCCGTACCGACCCCACGTGTTGGTCAGTGGGGAAACGAGCATGCAGTGGCTGGTCCGTCAGGCGTTGCGGGCCTGCGGTACGCGCACCGGGCGTCGCTCGTCGAGGCGCGCGAGGCGCTCCATCGCCTCCCGGTACTGGCCGGGGGACAGCGAGCCGCAGCCCAAGGCGGCGATGCACTCCTGCTCCTGGTCCTCCAGCGCCCGCGCGTTCCCGTCGGCGTCGGACGCCTTCCAGACAAACCCGCGTGGACGACGCCGGAAGAAACGCTTCGGAAGGAGGCGGCGCCGCACTTGCGGGGGCATTGCCAGGCACAACAGGATTGCGACGACCAGGACCACGACACCGATGCCGATCATTGCGTCACCTCCTCGACGCCATACATCCATGAAACCTCGGCGGGGCAGATTCGGACAGGGCCGAAGGTCCCTCGGGACGGCCATCCGGCGTGGCTGTGTCTCGCCTCCCGCCGCCGCGTTCCGCCGCGTGCGGCCGGTCGTTGCGGAGCGCATGCTGGAGAGGAAGGCCGCCGACGGTACCGATCCCCATGAGCGGTTCGGTGCGGTACCCGGCGGGAGGCGATCGGGACTTTCCCACCGCATTCCACCAGGCCAAAGCAAGCGAAAGTGGGCTGCCTCGGGGGCAGCGGGCCGCGTACGGCCCGGCTGAGTCGGCTTGAGGTGGCATCGGCGGAATCGGTTGCCGGGGCCGGGCTTTCCACTCGTCGGGGCCACTCACGCGAGGAGGTGTCCGAGATGACGCGCATCAGGACCCTGAAACGCTCCACTCGCCGAAGGAGCTCGCCCGGACCGCTTGATCTGCGAACGCCTTCCGGGCGACTTCTTCCGTACTGACTTCGCGCCGACGCACGCCGAGGGCGAGACGCTACGCTCACCGGGTGCCGGTCTGCGGCCTCTGCCTCGCCGGAAACGCTTCAGGTAGTGGCAGGCGTCAAACCGCCCGCAAAGTCGCGACGGCCTCCACGATGCCGTCGCGTTCCAGCCGATCACTTGCAGACCGCCGCCCGCGATTGCGTAGCGTCCACGAACCGCCGGCGGCGGTCGTCACGTGCGGAACGGAGTCACGCCGTCGCTCGTTCTCATGTTACTACTGATCTTTGCGAATTGGGTTGTTGATGTTTCGTCAGGTCAGTCCGGTTCCTGCGAGGAAGCCGTTG
>NZ_JBPKBI010000043.1:0-13313 GCF_051388935.1 Yinghuangia sp. YIM S10712 | reverse complement strand
GCCCTGGCTCATGACACTCAGCGCCGATGCCTCACGGCCGTCGACGGCGACGTCCATGGCGAGCTTGCGCACGGTGGCTTTGTCGCTGCCGACCAGGCGCACCGACCGCAGGTCGACATTGCTCTGCTGGCGCAGTTCGTCCCAAATGTGCTGGGACTGTTCCTCGAAGGGCCGCAGCCGCTCCAAGCCTGCTTCAGCGCCGTGGACCCGGTCGGCGGCCGACAGCTCAACTTCGGCGGTGGCGGGCCCGGAGGCACGAGCGGGCTGGTCGTCGTCAGCGGGCAGGTCGGCCCGCAGGTGGCACGTCTGGTGTTCGTCCCCGTCGAGGGGACGAAAGCGATCGACGTCCCCCTGTTGCCCGCTCCGAGGCCCGGGAGCGGACCGGTGTACGCACCGGGCCATCTGCCCCTGCCGCCCTCGGCGTACGACCCGACGCCGTCAGGCCATCTTGAGGACCGTCGCGTCGACGGCGCCCGAAACTTCGCGATCGCCGTGACCAGAACCGACCACGCCCTGCTCCTGGCGTACGACGCAGCGGGGCACCTGATTGCGGACGGCGGAGAAAAGCTCCGCATGGGTTAATGAGGACTGCTGCGGCTCCGAGTCGACTGCGGGACGCCGATGGGATGCTCACCCCCAGAGGCCATCCGGGGACGAGCATCTGTGAGACGGCCTGCACCGCCGTGTCAGTCCAGAGCCGAGCGTCGACTGCGGCCACGCACCTTCACTCCTTGCGCAATGCCAGGGTTCCCGGCCATGTCCCAGGAAGCCCAGCGGTGGCAGTCGCAATTCGGCGGTGCCGACTGCGGGTGATCACGCCGCCAGGGCGGGAGCGTCTGTCCGATAGGGGCCATCGACAGACACGCGATACCGCTGGGTTCGTCGCGGCCCGGGCGGCGGCTTCCACCGATCGGGTGACGGCACCGTAGTTATCCACAGATCCAGTTGTGAGCGTGGTGCTCGTTGTGGCGTGAATACACGGTGGTCGGGAGATCTTCCGACTGAGCCGACCGGAGATGGCGATGAATCCCTTCGAGATCACCGAGGACCGAGTCCGTGCGGGCCTGGGCAGCACGGACAACAACGTGCTGGTTCCGGCGGCGCAAGCCGTGTTCGCTGCGGCCGCCCGGGCAGGTGCCGCGTTCGACGGCCTGGAGGGCTTGGCGGTCGAGCAGGCCGCGGATGCGGGCTTGTCGGCGCTGCGTCCGCTGTCTGCGGAGTGGCCCCAGCAACTGGACGGGGAAGGCGCGGAGTTCGCTGTCGTTGTCCTCGAACTGCTGGCGGAGGCGGCCGAGGGGCTGAGTGCGGCGGGGCGGCGTACGGCGGAGCCAGCTGCGGTGTTGTCCCTGCATCGCGCGGCTGACGACGCCCGCGCCACCGCGGAGGCCCTGAACGCCTTTGTGGCAACCGCCGCGTGACGACGCCGAAGTTCCACGGCTGTCTCGACCAGCGCACGTTCGGCGGCCTCGGCGAACGCGCTGCCGCGGTCGCGGCAGACCCAGGGGCTTGAGTGCTCGGTAGTAGGGGTGGTCGTCTGCCTGCCTGTGCTGGTGGCAGATGTTGTGCCGTTGTCGGCCCCAGGTGGTCCAGGAGTTCGGGATCGTGGGCAAAGTGCGGTGGGCAGGAAGCGAACTCGAAGGCGCGCATGCGGTCAGGAGCCCGTCGGCGTCAGGTCTTGCAAGCCCACCACGCGCAGCAACTGCAGGCGCTCGTACGACTCCGTGCCCGGGCGGGCCGTGTGGATGACGAGCTGCTGGTTGTGGTCGGAGTTGATGAGGACCTCACAGTCGAGTTCGAGGATGCCGATCGCAGGGTGCCGGAAGCGTTTCGTGGAGGCGCGGCGTACGGCGACCTCGTGTTCGTCCCAGAGTTGGGCAAACTCCTCACTCGCGGCGCGTAGTTCGGCGGCAAGGGCGGCGGGCTCGGGGTCCGTGGGGCGGGCCGAGGCCACCGCTCGCAGGCTGGCGACCTGCTCGCGGGCGCGCGCTGGGCGGTCCTCGGGCGGGAACAGCTCCTGGACCGCCGGGTCCAGGAAGAAGCGGCGGATCATGTTGCGTGCTCGGGGCGGGCGGGCGAGGACGTCTCCGCTCAGCGCCCGTGACAGCGCGTTCTGGGCCAGGACCTCGCCGCAGTCGGTCACCACCATCGCCGGGGTGTCGTGCAGCCGGTCCAGCACCAGGAGCAGGCCCGGGCGCACGTGCGTGCTGGTCGCCTCCCGACGCGGCGGCTGCTCGCCGGTGAGGTGGAACAGGTGGTCGGCTTCGTCCTCCGTCAGGCGCAGGGCACGGGCCAGCGCGGTGAGCATCTGGCGGGACGGGCGCGGGCCCCGGGACTGTTCCAGCCTCGTGTAGTAGTCCACGGACATGCCGGCCAGTTGGGCCACCTCCTCGCGGCGCAGCCCCGGTGTACGGCGGCGGGCTCCGGCCGTGAGTCCCACGTCGGAGGGGTCCAGGCGGGCGCGAGCGCGGCGCAGGAAGTCGGCGAGTTCGGCTCGGTTCACTTCTCCAGGGTGCGGGAGGCCGGCCGGCATATCCAGGGACTTCCGATCCCCTGATGAAGCGGTCTCTCCCGGTCGTTCCCGCATCCGCCGAGGCTGGTCGTCAACGACAGGCGACACAGTGCGTGAGGAGCACATCATGCTGACTTTGGTGACCGGTACGACGGGACAGGTCGGACGCCGCTTCGTGCCGAGGCTGCTGGCCCAGCGGCAGCCGGGCGAGCAGGTGCGAGTCCTGGTTCGTGACGTGGCCCGCGGCGAGCGCTTCGCGGAGCTGGGCGCCCAGGTCGCCGTAGGAGACATGCGCGATGAGGAGACACTCAGCAAGGCGCTCGTGGGCGTGGATGCCGTCGTGAACATCGCCGCCTCCTTCCGCGGGGTGCCGGACGAGGAGGCGTGGGCCGTCAACCGGACCGCCGCAGTGGCCTTGGGCAGCGCCGCGCAGGCCTCCGGCGTGGAGCGGTTCGTGCAGGTCAGCACGGGCAATGTGTACGGCGTCGGACGGGGCCGCCCGCTGACCGAGGAGGACGAGAGCCGGCCGGGCGGCGAGATGTGGGGCGCCTACGCCGAGTCCAAGGCCGAGGCCGAGCGCGAACTGCTGGCGCTCAAGAGCCTGGACGTACGCATCGGGCGCCTCCCCTTCGTCTACGGCGAGGGCGACCCGCACCTCGCCAACGCCTTGCATTGGGCCGACCGTTGGGCGCCGCACCAGCGCCTGCAGATGGCCCACCACGCGGACGTCGCCCAGGGGCTGATGCGTCTGCTGTACGCGCCGGGCATCGCCGGCCGGATCTACAACATCGCCGATGACGCCCCGGTCACGACGGTCGAGCTGTACCAACTCAACGGCGTCGAAGTGCCCGCCGGGCTCCACGAACTCGCGGACCCCGACCCGTGGTTCGGGATCATGTCCAACCAGCGCATCCGCCGGGAGCTCGGCTTCCGGCCGATCTATCCGAGCGTCTGGACGGCCCGGGACGCCGGAGCCCTGTGACGGTCGCTGCGCGAGGTTGGTCCACCCTCTGATCCGCCCCACCGGCACCACCCCCGCCACGCCGATCACGACCGCCACCGGGTACAGCCCGATCGCCACCGCGCCGGCGACGGGTACACAGGTCCGGTCGACGGGACCCCTGCCGAGATGTACACGCCGATGCCCGCCGGGCCAGGGCCGGGCGGGCATCGGAAGCGGGACGGTCGGGTCAGCTGGTGCGGCCGGTCCCGTTCTGCTCGCACGCCCGCAACGGTCCCGCCGGTATCTGCGGGGCCGCGTTGCGTCGGGCGGCCCGTGACCCCCATCAGCGCCGTGCCCGCTCGGGCGGCCGCCGGTGCAGCCGCGGTCGCGGGCGGCGTCGAGGCCTTGGTGGGTGCCTGCGACGATGAGTTCGCCGTCCGCCCGGCAGGCGTGCGGAGTGTCGTCGCCGTGACCGGTGGTGCTTCTGTGAAATAGGCTCTCCGAGACCATCGCCAAAATGGCTGACGCAGCGTCAAGAGTGCTCGGGGGTAAGAGTGTCCGAACAACACGCAGGCGATCCGGTAGCGGATTGGGTGCCGACCGGAATCGATGTTTCGGTAGCCAGCGTTGCCCGCGTATACGATTACTTACTCGGTGGCAAGGACAACTTCAAGGTCGACCGGGATACCGCCGACGCGATGCTGGCGATCGACCCCAGCAGCCGGGCTATGACGATCAACAACCGCCGCTTCCTGCAGCGGGCCGTCCGCACACTCGCGCAGGAGTACGGAATCACGCAGTTCCTCGACCACGGCTCCGGCCTGCCGACCCAGGACAACGTCCACCAGATAGCGCAGTCCGTCCACCCCGAGGCGCGGGTCGTCTACGTCGACAACGATCCCATCGTGCTCGCCCACGGCCGCGCCCTGCTCGCCGACAACGCGTCCACGACGGTCATCAGCGCCGACGTCCGCGACACCGACGCGCTGATGGCGCACCCCGACGTCGTCAAGCTCCTCGACTTCGACCGCCCCGTCGGGGCGCTGTTCGTCTCGCTCCTGCACAGCATCCCGGACCGGGACGACCCCGGCGCGCTCCTGCGGCGCGTCGTGGACCGCCTGGCGCCCGGCAGTTTCATCGCCGTGTCGCACCTCGTGTCCCTCGACGCCGAGATACGCGAACAGCGGACCGCGTTCGCCCTCGAAGCACACGCCGGTCAGTGGGGTCGTGTACGCACCCCCGAGGAGGTTACGGCCTTCATCGAGAGCGCCGGCGTCGACATCCTCGCCCCCGGGCTCTGCGAGGTGTCACAGTGGCGCCCGGACGGCAGCGACGGTCCGGTCCAGGAGAGCACCGACTGGTTCGAATTCGGCGGAGTCGCCCGCAAAGATCCGCACTGCTTCTGCCGCGGCTTCGGCGGCGAAGGGCAGGTGTAGGCGAGCTTCCACGCGAGCCTCGACCGCTTCGATCAGTGCTCCCGCGTATGTGCCTCCGTAAACTGCGGGATAGCCTGCGGCGAGGCGGCGCAAGATGTCGACGGCCTCCATTGCGGGCTCTATGGCAGTCTTCGGTCGGTCCCGCCTCCGTAGGATGCGGCCGAGCTGGTGTAAGGCCGTGGCGAGGTCGGGTTCATGGTGGGCGTTGGAACGGGACGCGGCAAGAGGACGCAGGAGGTCGACAGCCTCCTGAGCCGATGCCTCGGCCTCCTCACCGTGTCCCATCTCCAGCAGGACCGCGCCGTGATTCGACAGGGCCCTGGCAAGGCCGACGGTTTCGTCTCCGTCATCACCGACGTCGTCGCCATGATGCAGCAGCACATCGCCGCCAACGCGGAACACGACGACTCCACCGGCGAACCCTCGGCGGGTGGCGTCAACGCCGCCGCGCAACTCATGAACCAGGTCAGCGAAATGCCCATGGTCGCCGCTCGCATCGAGGAAGCCCTCGCTCAAGTCGACGTCGCCGGCACCTGCCGACGGGGTGAGGGTGTGACGCACCTCGTCGACGGCGAACGGGGCTGAAACATTCCCGCAGAGGGTCGATACCGACGCTCGGCGGAAACCCGACGAGCCGTCCCGGACGAGAACCAGGGCTGCGCGTGCACGCCTTATTGGCGTGGCAGGCGCAAGGAGCGTCATCAGATGGTCTCGGACCGCTCAGCGGCCCGAGACCGCATTCCATGGAGGATCTCATGCGCGCAACGGCAACCAGTGCGGCCGCCGGATGGATACAACCCGCCGCGACAAGAATTGTTGTGGTGTCCGAGGTGCATGCGCCACCGATCTCACCGTCCGGAGCCGCTTCATGCCCTGGCCCACAGGGCCGGTGTCGGCCGCGCGTCGAGGAACGCCGCTCGCGGCCGATTCGACCCGGCGCCGTCCACGTGTGGTGCCCCTTGGCCTCCGTCGTCCGACCGGCCTTCTACGCTGAGCGCAGCGGCGCCGCGTGGCCCGGCCGCGACGCCGCCGTCCCGGCGAGGAGTTGCTGTCCAAGTGAGCACTTTTGAGAGTCCGACCGTCCTGCATGCCGCGGTCGTCACCGCGTACGTCCTCGCGCCGGCGAAGACCGCCGCCAAGCTCGTGAGTCGGCTGCGCGCGGAGACTCTCCAGGTGCTCGACGCGACGTATGCAGCGCCGCCGCGGCGCGCCGTCGAGGCCGTACTCGCCTCGGGTGACCGGGAGTTGATAGCCCGGCTCGCCCGGAACGAACACCTGGATGAGGAAGCCGCCGTGCAACTCGCCCGCGAGGGCGACCCGGTGATCGCCCGTGCGCTGCTGGCCAACCGGTTCAACAGTGAGCGGGTACGGGAGGCCGTGTGGGAGGCCGCCGACCCCGCCTCCGAGGAGTGGTACAGCGAGGTGGTCGAGCCCCTCCTGGAGAACGAAACGTTCTGGCGCCTGCGGTCGGCGCTGCGCGCGCCGTTCCCGGATCTCGTCCGACATGCGGTCGCGCTGCTGGCGGCGAGCCTGCCGCCGTGGATCGTCGTGGACTGCGCCTCGCGGATCGTCGCGCTCGCCCCACTCGCCGAAGCGCGATCGGAAATCATCGCTATCGCAAAGGATTTCCGCGACGACGACGACGAACTTCTGCATCCCGGAATGGCTGCGCTCCTCCACGAGGCCGCCGAAGCCGAAGACCCCGCATCCGCACTTCGCGACGCCCGGGTGCGGCTCAGCGGCCGGCGTGAACCCCGGCCCGAGCACGACGCCTGGATGGTCGGCCTGCGCTTCGGCGGCCGGGCCGATACCCCGCCGGGCGGCGTCGACTGGGCGGCGGTGCTGCGCGAGAACATCCGGCACCCCTACGCTTCCGAAGCGGGTATCGAACTGACCCGGCATGCCGGATGTCCCACGGAACTCGTGTACCAGGCCGTCCGTGGAGGCGTGGGCAGCTTCGCGGGCGAACGCCTGGGCCCGGTACCGTTCGCCGCGGTGCTCCCGCCCGAGGTCCCGGATGAGCGCAAGCTGGTCGACCTCCTGGTGTGGGGAATCAAGGGCGGCCGGTTCGCCGTTGACGACGTGCTGCGCGAAGTCACCCCGGCGGGCGCGGTGTTGGACGCGCTGCACCGGATGTCACCGCGTCCGGCTGAAGCCGGCGCCGCAGGCACGACCACGGCTCCCTCCTTCGCCGGATCCGGCGCCTACCGCGGCCATCTTCCCCGCGCCCTCGCCCCGGCCGTCGCACGCCTCATCGAACCCCTCGGCGACGCCCCGGACGCGTGGAACTCGCTGTACAAGCTCGCCGTCCGATTCCCCGGCACCTGCCGGGAGTTGGTTGCCACCGCAGTGGAACAGGCCGCCACGGCACGGGTGAACGGCACCCCCGTGGCCTGGCCCCGAGACTTGGCCGCCCGCTTCCCCGCCGAGGCGCCGGAAGGCGCGCGCCGCCGGCTCTACGGCCTCCTCGCCGCCGCCCCCGAGCACGTGCAGCGCGCCGTGATCCCCGCGCTCGACCTCAGGGCCGTGCAGCAGCTCACCGTCTACTACCCGCTCTCGGCGGCGGTCCGCGCGCACATTCGCGACGTACTGGGCACCGAGGCCGCCGTCGCCAACGCCGCACACTGGGAGATGCCGACCGACGTGGTCGACGCCCTGCTCGACATGAACGACCCGGACGTCAACGCCTCGCTTTACGACTTCGGCGCCATCACCCAGGACGAACGCATCCGCATCTGCGCGGGGCGGCCCCGCGGCGGCGGCGACCACACCGTCCCCATCAGCTCCGCCCTCGTCGACCTACTCGCCCGGACCAGCCCGTCGACCCGCCGCAACTGGCTGCTGGCCCCGCTCGACTCCGGCTCTCCGGAGCTCGTCCGCGCGATGCTGGGTCGTACCCGTCTGCACACCGAAGTCGGTCGACTCCGCGTGGCCATCGGCCTGTGGCAGCGCCACGGCCCCGACGCCGTCGCCGCACTGCTGGACGAGACCGACTACCCTGGCCGCCGCCCGAGCGCCAAGCACCCGTTCCCGCCCGCGACCCACCGAGCCCTCCGCACCGCACTCGCTGCCGCCACCCCGGAGGCGGGTCTGGCCTCCCTGCGCGACGCCCTGGCCGCCGCGCGGACTCCGGAGGCCGTGGCCCACTACCTCGTGGACCGCCCGGCCAAGGCCGACGAGCGGTTGGAGCACTTCGACGCCGAGTACGGCATACCCCTGCCGTGGAATTACCTCGTCGCCTCGGACGGCGAACAACCGCTGCCTGCCCGTCTGTTGGCAGCCCTGGCAGCCCAACCCGGCTGCCCCCGGCACCTGCTGACCGCGTTCCTCGCCCGTACCAAGTTGCCCGCCCGCATGCTCGGCATGGACTGGCTCCCGACCGCCCTGAGCGAAGGCCGCCTCCTCGCCACCGACCTCCTCACCCTGGCCGCGCCCGCAGGCGCCGTCGTCGAGTACCTCACCCGAGACGCCCCAACCGGCGACGCCGCCGCCGAGCACATGGCCGTGCCACGCACCGAAACCCTCACCCTCATGGCCGAGGCAGGCTTCGACCCCGCCGACGCCGAACACTGGGCCGTCGCGATACGCCTCCTCCCCGACTTCACCGGCACCATCCCCGAACTGCTGTCCACCACGGCTGCCATCGTCCGCTGACCCGGGGCACGTGCGGGTCCGGGCCGCATGAACTGCCTGTGATCACGGAGGCCTTGGTACGCCGCTTGCGAACGCCTGAAAGGACGCAGCCTTCGTCGACGCCGTGAAGGCCACTGGCCGCAAGAAGGACGTTCTGCGGGCCCTGGCCTGGGACCCCGGCACCACCGCGGTCTTTGTACCGATCGGTGTCTGGCTGAACCGCAGAGAGGGTCAGCGGCGGGTGCCGCAGGCCGGCTGCTCCCCGAAGGGGCGCTGACCGGCCCGGTACCGCAGTTCCGAACGATCAACCTGTGCTCGCCGAACCCCCGCGACGCCCGCCCGCGATCGCCGGGGGAGTGTTCGGTCGGAAGCCTCGCATCTGCCGGCGGATCTTCGGCCCCGGACCGAGGCGCCGCGGGCGGCGGACGTCCGATGGGGCTCCGTCGTACGGCCACAGGTTCGAAGCGTTGCCGTGGGGCAACGCGGTGGAAGGAGATGCATGACTCCGCATCCTGGCTCGTTCGGGCAGAGCCCGCGCCGTCTGGTTCCCGGGCTGCCCGGAGTCGCCGTGCTGAGGGAGTATCGGCTTGGTTGGCTTCGCGGGGATGTCGTCGCCGGTGTGATGGTCGCCGCGTACCTGGTGCCTCAGGTCATGGCCTACAGCAGCATCGCCGGCCTGCCACCGGTCGCCGGGCTGTGGGCGATCCTGCCCGCCATCGGGATCTACGCCGTGCTCGGGTCCTCCCGGCTGCTGTCGGCCGGGCCGGAANCTACGCCGTGCTCGGGTCCTCCCGGCTGCTGTCGGCCGGGCCGGAATCGACGACCGCCCTGATGACCGCGACCGTGGTCGCACCGCTCGCGGCCGGGGACGCCGGGCGCTACGCGGTCCTCGCCGGGACACTCGCCGTCGTGATCGGGGGGTTGTGCCTGATCGCGTGGGCCGCCCGCCTCGGTTTCGTCGCCGACCTGCTCTCGCGCCCCGTCCTGATCGGCTACCTCGCCGGCGTCGCGCTGCTCATGATCGCCGACCAACTTGCCAAGCTGACCGGGGTGCCGGTCGACGGCGAGGGCTTCTTCCCCTAACTGTGGTCGTTCCTGCGGCGGCTGTCCGAGGCGGAAACGGCGACCGTCGTCCTCAGCGCGGGGGTGCTGCTCTTGCTGTTCGCCACGGCGTACTTCTTCCCCCGCGTGCCGGCGCCGTTGCTTCCGCGGTGCACCGCCAGATCACTGTCCGGAAAACGAGAGGCCCCTCAGCTCGAGGTCATTCGCAGGCATAGTGAGACCATGTCGAACCATGACTTGAGCCCTGATTTGTCGGAAAGCCTGCGCGACGCCGAGCGACGGCTGCAAGCCGCCCAGCTGGCATCGAATGTCCGAGAACTGACGGAGTTGATCGACGACGCGGCTTGGTTCACCGGCCCGGATGGCAATATTTACACCAAACAGGATGATTTGGATGCACACAGAACCGGTCACCAGGTATTGAGCCGTGTCGACGAGGAGGAGCTGCGGGTCCTGGCCACATCGGACCTGGGGGTCACCTGGTTCCTCGGAGTGTTGGAAGGTGTGGTCGGCGGTCAGCCGATGGTCGCCCGCATGCGCTATACGCGGACCTGGATCCGTGGCGAATCAGGGGATTGGAAGATCATCGCGGCGCACGCAGCGTTTCTTGCTGATGGCGGGGATACGGACGTGAAGGTGGATCCAGTAAGTGCCTGACAGGACGTCTCACATCGACCATCATTGAGCGAGCTTCTTGTAACAGGTCAGAGCTGCGGCCAGCGTGAGGAAGCCTGTGAAGTGGTCGCCTTTGCACTCATATCTGACTGTGAGTCGGCGGTAGCCGAAAAGCCACGCAAAGGTTCGTTCGATCTTCCAGCGGTGCCCGCCCAGGCATTCGGGTGACTCGATTCCGGGGCGGGCGATGCGGGGGACGACGCCGCGTGCCCGGAGCGGACGAGGCGGAGCGCAAGGCAGCGATTTCGCGGTGTGCGTGTGCTCCATTCGGGTAGAGGCGGGCGACCAAGTGAACTGCGAAAGGACCCGCGTGGCTGCTCAGACTGATGTCGTCCGCATCATCCTCGAAGACCATCGGCGCATGGAGGACCTTTTCCGCCGCATGCGCAGCATCGAAGCGGATCGGGCCGGGGCGCTGTCCGTATTCGCCGACCTGTTGATCGCCCATGGCCTGGCGGAGGAGACCGCCGTATATCCGGCCCTCAAGCGTTTCAAGCACATCGACGACGAAGAGGTCGAGCACGGCGAGGAAGAGCACGAGGAAGCCAACCGGGCGCTGCTGGCGCTGCTGGAGGTGTCCGAGGTCGGCTCGGAGGAGTGGGACGAGCGGCTCGAAGAGCTCGCCAAAGCAGTGGCCCACCACACCGACGAGGAGGAGCGGACCATCCTCAACGGCGCCCGCGAGAACGTTCCCCGGGAACGCCGTGACGAACTCGGCGCCGCGTTCTCCGATGAACGCGAGCGGCATCTCAAGGAGAACTGCGGCGACATCGCGTACATCCGTCGCCTTCTCGACCACTGAGCCGACGCCTGAGGCGTCCGCGTGGGGATCACACCCGCATGACCGCAAGCCGCACCCGAGGCCAACGCGCCTGTCAGACACTGGCCACGCGTACACGGCGGGGGACCGTCGCTCCTGAGCGCCGCGGCATCCGGTGCCGGACCTGTGGCGGGGCCGGAGGTCGAGTGGGTCGTCGCAGGTGACACGGGCACGCCGGGGCTTGGCGCGGGTTGGCGGGGCGGACAGGGGGACGGCGGCGGAGGACGGGAGCGGTGGTGGCCGAGGTCGAGGGGAAGCACAGTCTGCTGGACGGGCTGGTGGTCGACGACAGTCGGCCGGAACAACCGATACTGCTGGACGGGTCCGGCCGTCCGGTCCAGACGTGGCGGGAGAACCACCCGTACGACAGGAAAGTGCAGCGTGCCGAGTACGAGCGTCGCAAGCGGACGCTGCAGATCGAGCTGCTCAAACTGCAGCGATGGGTGAAAGAGACCGGCCAGCGCCTGATCGTCGTGTGCGAGGGGCGCGACGCGGCCGGCAAGGGCGGGACGATCCAACGGTTCACCGAACGCCTCAACCCGCGCGGCGCCCGAGTGGTCGCCTTGGACAAGCCCACCGAGCGGGAGGCCGGGCAGTGGTACTTCCAGCGCTATATCGCGCATCTGCCGGCTCAGGGCGAGATCGTCTTCTTCGACCGCTCCTGGTACAACCGGGCGGGCGTGGAGCGCGTGATGGGCTTTTGCACACAGCAGGACTACGACCTATTCCTGGAGCAGTGCCCGATATTCGAGCGGATGCTTGTCGAGGACGGCGTCAAGCTGGTCAAGTTCTGGTTCTCCGTCTCGCGCGGCGAACAACGCACCCGCTTCGCCATCCGCCAGGTCGATCCCGTGCGCCGCTGGAAGCTGTCGCCCACCGACCTCGCGTCCCTCGACCGCTGGGACGACTACACCGTCGCCAAGGTCGCCATGTTCCGCGCCACCGACACCCCCCACGCCCCCTGGACGGTGGTCAAGAGCAACGACAAGCGCCGGGCCCGGTTGGAGGCCATGCGCAGCCTGCTCTACCGCTACGACTACACAAGCAAGGACCCGGACGCCGTCGGCGAACCCGACCCCATGATCGTCGGCGCCGCCGAAACCCTCCTGGAACCAGGCGAGGAAACCACCGACTTGTCGCCGACGCCCCTGGCCTCCCGCCACACCGGTCCCGGTGAACACCCCGAACCCGCCGCCATGCACCGGCCCGCCTGAGACCGTACGTCCCGATTGGTGTGCCGCTGCGTGCTCAACCGCGGTGCGACGACCTGACCACCGGTAACTGCCGGACAGCAGGCCGTGAACGGCTCGCCGCGTTGACGAGCGGGTGTGCGTGGCGTTGATCCGCCGCCGTCGTTCGGGGTGTCGGCGCCGACAGCGCACCGCCGGTTCACCGCGTGGACGAAGGCGGGTGTGTGGGGTGCGGTTGCGCAGGGCGGTGCTGAACCGGCTGTCACGCGGTGAGATCGACCGCCGCTGGTCGTCGGTGCGTCTGGCGCGAACACGGCATCTGAAGCCGCTGGTTCGCGCGATTCCGTCGATCCGGTCCCCGCGCGGACTTCGCCGTCCCGCGCCCCGGAAGGCTCCGCGCGGCCCACAAGGCATACCACTCCGCGGACGTCCTCGCCTGGCGCTGGGCACGCGGCATCGTCCCGCGCATCGCCCGCCCCGGGATCGAGTCCTGGACAGGACCTGAGTTGACGTCAGCAGCCGCGCCGCGGCCGCATCGAGGCGCCGTGTGCATCCGCAGAGCCGTGAGCGGGCAACTGCGGGGCATGACGGCGATCGCTTCTTGGCAACCGCGTTGTCCGGGAGCGACCTGCTCGCCTGTCACCGCGGCCACGACGAAGCGATCCATGGGAGCCCCGATGTCCGAGAACCCGAGCCAGGCGCATCCGCCGGTCGTCGACCGCACGGTCTTCGAGCAGGAGTTGGGGGAACTGCGGGCCAGGGAGAAGGCTCACACCCGCGAAGGCGATGCGATCGCGGCTGCCCGCCGCAGGCTGCCTGTGGTCGAGGTGCCTGCGGACAGCCTGTTGCTTGGTCCGGACGGACCCACGACGCTGCTGGACGCGTTCGAGGGGCGACGCCAGATGATCGCCTACTACTTCATGTGGTGGCCCGGCCGGCCCGCCGCCGAGCAGTGTGAGGGCTGTACCTGGGTGATTGTCGCGGGTTCCTGAAGACTGACCCCCAGGAGCCTTCCGAAAATTGACCCCCCATGACCATGGAGGGT
>NZ_JBPKBI010000042.1:0-13639 GCF_051388935.1 Yinghuangia sp. YIM S10712 | reverse complement strand
TGATTCCGGTGATCCGGGCGCCGATGTTCGGCGTCACCGCGGTGACCGTGATCGACATGACTTCCTCCCACTCTCCAAGGCGTCGCCGCCGCCGCTGCACGTTCGCGCGACGCAATTTTATACGACTGCCTAAAAACATTGTCGGGAGACCCCGCAGCCGATGGCCCGCGAGTCCTCGACGGCGTGGGAGCGCACTGGTCGGGGAGCTGAATCCTTCGGCCGTCCTGGTGCCTCTTATGTGCGTCCGGTAAGTCTCGTCGTGCGGATCCGGGAGGTCGTTGAATGGTTGTCGCCGGTTTGGTGGTCGGCGCCGTGCTCGTCTGCGTTTGTACGGTCACGTTGCTGCGCAAGTGGGGGAGGTCGCGTGGCTGACTCGTCGTGGCCCGGGGAGACGTTGGTGCGTGCCGCTCAGGGCGGCGACGAAGCAGCGATCACGGCGCTGGTGTCCGACGCGCATCCCCACGTGCAGCGGTTCGCCCGTTCGCTGTGCGCGTCTCCACAGGATGCGGAAGACGCCGCGCAGGAAGCCCTGATCATCCTGTACCGCAAGATCGGCATGCTGCGCGCGTCCGGGGCCTTGGCGTCGTGGATGTTCCGGATCGTCCGCAACGAATGCATGCGTCGCGCGCGCCTGGCGCTGCGCCGGCACGAGCCCGTCCGAGACGGCCTCGCAGGGTCGGCCGAGGACGACGTCCTGCGGCGCCTGGAGGTCGAGCGGCTGGTGGCGGCGATCGCGGCCCTGCCGACCGACCAGCGCCAAGTGCTCATCATGCGGGACGTGGAAGGACACCCGGGGCGCCACGTCGCCGCGGCGTTGGGGTTGAGCACCGCGGCAATGAAGTCCCGGCTGCACCGCGCCCGTTCGGCGGTGCGCGAAGCGCTCGAAAGCCCGGGTGGCGTGGACGGCTCACAAAGGAGCGGCGGTCGCGATGGCTGAAACGCGTTTCGCGAGCCGCTCGGTGCCCCGCCACCTGGTCCGCGGAATCGTGGGATTCGGCGCCCTGGCAGGAGCGTTCGCCCTGCAACCGATGTTCGGGCCGGTCAGCCTGCTGCTGGTCCCGCTCGGCCTCCTCGTCCTGCGGGGCTGTCCCGCCTGTTGGACGATCGGGCTCGTCGAGACCCTGTCTCGGGGACGGATGCGACGCCGATGCGCGGATGACGGCCGCTGCGAGCTGACGAGGTCGTACGAACCGGTCGGCACGCCTTCTCGACGATCGCGCGCGTCCGACGAGAGGGCGTCCATCGGTGGTTCCTGAGAACCTTGCCGGTCCGGTGCGTCAGCCGCCTTCAGGTACGCGGGCAGGCTTGGTTCGCGGAGACTCCGGAGCCAATACGGCGACAGCCTGCGGAAGCGATGTGAGACGGTAACTTCCGTTCGGTGTCGAGGCGTTCCGCCATCCCGGCCCCGCCGCGCAGACAAGGAGCGCGGCCTGCCGCAGCAGCTTTCCCAGTAGCTGTGGTTCAGCCGTCTTGTCGGTGTGCGACCACAGCACGACCGCTGCGGGGCCGGTGCGGCGCACCGCCCTCAACAAGGCCTCGCCGGGAAGCGCCGCGCCGAACATACGGACGGGAACCCGCCGTTCGGCGAGAGAAGCGGTCAGCGCCTCAAGCGGCAGCGTGTGCAACTCCTTCTCGGCGCACGCCAGAAGGACGCCGCGGCCACCCCGCGGCGGCCACGGCACGCTGTGGGGACCAGGGCGTGTGCGGCGCAGCGCGGTCGACACACACTCGGACAGCAGGTGTTCCACCTCGACGTAGTGGGAGGCCGTGTCGGTGCGCGCGTTTCTCTCCCACTTGCGCCCCATCCCATAGAGGGTCGGCCGGGCCAGCGCCTCCCAGGCCCCCACGACGCCGCGGTCCCCGAACTCGCGCTCCAGAACGGAAAGGACGGCGTCCGCGTCCAACCGCATGGCCGCACGCGTGAGCCCCCGGACGGTCCGCCCGGCGTCCGAGAGGCGCGACGCCTTCCCCTCCCCGGGGGCGCTGGGCACGGACTGCACCGGCAAGCGGGTGGATTCCGGCGCGGGGAGCGTTCCGTACGTGTCTGCCGCAGGGGAGCAAGCGGCCGCGTCCACCGTGAACGCCCGTGCCGCGTCGGCGGCTTCGGCAGACGGTACGCCGTCCGCCACGAGCGCGCACATATAGGCGAGACGGGCCATGTCGGCGGAGGTGTAGCGCCGATGCCCTCCGGAGCTGACGTGGCCCGCCCCCAAGCCGTAACGACGGTCCCAGCTCCGCAGCGTCGCGACCGCGACCCCCAGTCGGCGTGCCGCCGCGCCGGTGCTGAGGACCACCGCTTCACCCGCGGCATAGACGCCGGGCAACACCCATTCACCCCACGGAAGTTCACGCAAGATACGCCTCCTTGCCGGGCCGTCGGACGTCACCGGAGACGTCCGCGACAAGCCGCAGGAAAACTATGCAGAAACGAGGCGACTTGCGCCGAGCGTAGCCGCCACAAGGCTTGGCCACCGCACCCGAAGCCGAGTGGAAGTAAAGAAGGGGTGAAGGCCGTGCCGTGCGCGGATCCGGAGCGGGAGCGGGAGTTCGGCCGGGGGCGGGCGCCGCGCTCGCCCGCAGGCTGGGGACCGACGCGGACTCGCGCGCGGCATATCCGCCCGGGGCCGCCGAAACCGCGTCCGCGGCCGGGCCCCAGCCCGCGTCCCCCGTCCGGCCCGCCGCCGAGCCGCGCCGCGCTGTGTGCCGGCCGAAAGTCCGTGGCGGCGAGGGCACGCCCCAAGGCCCCGAGGGAGGGCTCCCGGCATCGGGAGCCGCACACCGGCATTGCCGGGCGCCGTGGGGGAACCGTCTCGCCTGACAAGACCGCCCGACCAACTGCGAGCGATACGTGAACGAGCCCTTTGGCCCTGAAAACCCCGCGCTGTGCCTGGTCACCGGCGCCACCGGCTATATCGGCGGCCGACTGGTGCCCGAACTCCTCGCCGCCGGGCACCGGGTGCGCTGTCTCGCCCGTTCCCCGGAGAAGCTGCGCGACCATGCGTGGGCCGGCCGGGTCGAGGTCGTGCGCGGGGACGTCCGCGACGAGGAGTCGGTACGCGCGGCGTTCGACGGCGTGGACGTGGCGTACTACCTCGTGCACGGTCTCGGTGGCGGACGCGGCTTCGAGGACGCCGACCGCGAGGCGGCACGGCTGTTCGCCCGAGAGGCCGAAGCCGCCGGCGTCCGGAGGATCGTCTACCTCGGCGGACTCACGCCCCGCGGCGTCCCCGAAAGCGAGCTGTCACCGCATCTGCGGTCACGAGCCGAGGTCGGACGCATCCTCCTCGCGTCCGGCGTGCCCACCGCCGTCCTGCGTGCGGCCGTGGTGATCGGCTCCGGATCGGCATCGTTCGAAATGCTGCGGTACCTGACCGAACGACTGCCGGTCATGGTCACGCCGCGGTGGGTGGACACGCGGGTGCAGCCGATCGCCGTACGCGACGTCCTGCGCTACCTCGTGGGTTGCGCGGCATTGCCCCCGACGGTGTCGCGGGAGTTCGACATCGGCGGCCCGGACGTCCTGACGTACCGCCGCATGATGCAGGCGTACGCCGAGGTCGCCGGGCTGCCGCGCCGACTGATCGTCCCGGTCCCGGTGCTCACCCCGCGCCTGTCGAGCCTGTGGATCGGCCTGGTGACACCCGTGCCGCCCGCACTGGCCAGACCGCTGGCGGAGTCGCTGCGCCACGAAGTGGTGTGCCGGGACGACGACATCACCCGGTACATTCCCGACCCCCCGGAAGGACGGCTCGGGGACAGGAAATCGCTCGAATTGGCGTTGCGCCGCGTCCGTGAGGCCGACGTCGCCACCCGCTGGTCGTCCGCCGCGCCCCCCGGGGCGCCCAGCGATCCGCTGCCCACCGACCCCGATTGGGCGGGAGGCAGCCTCTACACCGACGAGCGGGAATGTCCCGTCGCGGCCTCGCCCGACGAGCTCTGGCACGTGATCGAGGGCATCGGCGGCGAGAACGGGTGGTACTCCTTCCCGCTGGCGTGGGCGGTACGGGGATGGCTCGACCGGCTGGTCGGCGGAGTCGGCCTCCGTCGCGGCCGACGGGACGCGACACGGCTCCGGGTCGGGGACGCGCTCGACTTCTGGCGGGTCGAGGAGATTGAGCCGGGTCGTATGCTGCGCCTGCGCGCGGAGATGCGCCTGCCCGGACTGGCGTGGCTGGAACTGTCCGTGATCCGCGACGCCGACGGCGCCACGCGGTATCGGCAGCGCGCGGTCTTCCATCCCCACGGCCTGGCCGGGCACGTGTACTGGTGGGCGGTGTCGCCTTTCCACGCGATCGTGTTCGGCGGCATGGCCCGCAACATCGCGTCGGCCTGCACCCGACCGTCCCGGCGCAGGCGCCCTGGGTGATCGCGCCGCGGATCCGATGCGGACATGGCCCTCATGGACGCCGGGTGCGTCCGTGTCGGCGCATCCGTCACTCGAACGCGCCGGGGCGGGGAGTGCCCCCGGCCCCGGTCGGGGACAGGGACGCCGTGTTCGGATCCCCTTTTTGCGGCACGCGCGCGCACGCGCGGACCGCCGCGACACTGTTGGTGGCGGCCTTGCTGGCCCTGGGCGGCTGCACGTCGGACGACAATACGGGCGACGGCGACAAGTCCGCCGAGCCCACCGCGTGGGAGAAGGTCATGGCCATGACCGCACCCGACGGCGCCGTCTCCACGGACATGGCCTTGTCCGCGTTCGCCACCGCCTTCGGCCCGGTGCCCGGCGCGAAGGCCCAGACCGGCAGCCGCGCCGAGCTGCACTCGGGCTCGGCGGCGCTGCGCTGGGTCTTCGGCCACTGGGCGGAACTGTCCCCCGAACAACGCACGGCGGTACGCGAACTCTCCCGCTGGGAACCACCCGCCGCATCGGGAGGCCAAAGCGCGTCGTCCGCCGGGCGGGCCGCGTACGGTCCCGCCGCCCTCCCGCAGACACGCGCCGCGTGTGAAACCGGTACGAGCCCGGACGCAGCCCTCGCGCCCAAGGTGCGCGACTGGTGGACGAAGCTGGCGGTGAAGCTGCACGTTCCCGTGTCCGTGAACCTGGCCGTGTGCCGGACCGAGGGCCAGTTCACGCCGAGCCCCGGGGGACCGGGCAACCCGACCGTGGCGGCAAGCGCCATCGGCTGGAACGACGCCACGGGTCCGCAGTGCCGCGTCGTCGTCTACCCCAAGTTCCGCGCGTCGTCCACGACCGACGCCCTGCGCGACGAACTGGTGGTCCACGAACTGACGCACTGCGCCCAGGGCATCATCGTCAACGACCCCGCCGCGTTCGGCGCGATGCCCGGATGGGTGGCCGAGGGCCTCGCCGACTGGGCCGCCGGCAAGCTCACCGGCCACTACTCCAGCCCCGGGATCTGGCAGCTCTACCTCACCCGCAAGGACCCGCTGCTGACGCACCTGTCGTACTCGGCCATGGGCTTCTGGTGGGAGCTGGACTACCGGGGAGTCGACGTGTGGTCGACGTCCCGGGCCGCCATCGCCGCGTCCGCCAAAGGCGCGGTGCGCATGGACCAGGCCGCCTTCGCCGCCGCGCTGGGCGCCCGCCGGCAACAGGCCCTGGAGGGCTGGCCGGCGAGCTTCCTCCGCGACCTGGCCCGCGAACTTGCATGGGACGTCAACGGCGTGGGGATCACCGGAGACAAGGTCAAGCTGAATCCGCCCCTCCTCGTCGCGAGTTCGCAGCAGACCGTCCAGGTCTCCGCCCCCGCGTTCAATCCGAACCTGACCCCACTCGACATCTCCGCCGAGGTGCTGCGCCTCGCCCCCGGCCAAGGCGGCTCGGTGTTCGGACGCTTCGGCCCCGGCACGCACGGCGACTACCCGCTCAGCGCCCACATGGGCGACATCTTCTGCACGCTCGGCACAAAATGCGAGTGCCCCAAGGACACGCCGGGCGCCGGAACAGTGTTCGAACGCATCGATCCGGGTCGCGGGTTCGTCGCGGTCAGCGGCGGCGAGACCGACGCCTCGCTGGGACTCACCGGGCAGACGCTCCGCAGCTTCTGCGGGGACCCGAAGAACAAGCCCGCGCCGCCGCGCCCGCCCGGCAGCGGCGGTGGCGGCGGTTCCGGACGCCACTGCCTCGGGCCGTGCGCCGATGGTCCTCGCGGAGGCAGCAACGGCGACCCGCACCTGACGACCTTCGACGGGCTCTACTACGACTTCCAGGCGGCCGGCGAGTTCACCCTCGTGGCCTCGACCGACGACAGCTTGCGTGTCCAGGCCAGGCAGGTGCCGTACCCCGGCGCGGCCGACGTCAGCGTCAACGCCGCGGTCGCCGCCGACGTCGCCGGGGACCGGGTGACCTTCTCCCTCGATCCGCAGCGCGGCGTGACCACGGTCCGCCTCGGCGGCCGGCCGCTCACACCCGGCACCGAGACGCCGCTGCCCGGCGGAGGCACGCTCACCCGCACCGGAACCGGGCCGGACGTCGAGTACGCCGTCTTCTGGCCGGACACCACCGCGCTCTACATCACGCCGATCGGGCAGTACGGACTCAAGGCCGACATGGCCCTGCCGCAAAGCCGCAAGGGCCGCGTCCAAGGCCTGCTCGGCGACGCCGACGGAGACGCGGCCGACGACCTCGACATGGGCGGCGGCGCGGTCCTGCGCAAACCGTCGGCCCACACACCGCCCCCGTTCGACGAGTTGTACCGCGCGTACGCGGACCACTGGCGTGTCCGGCCGCAGGAGTCCCTGTTCGAGTACGGGTCGGGCCAGTCGACCGAGACGTTCACCGACCGCTCGTTCCCGCGCCGCCCGACCGCCGCAGCGACGGTCCCCAACAGCGAAGCCGCCCGCGCGCAATGCGTGGCCGCCNCCCCCCCCCCCCCCCCCCCCCCCCCCCCCCCCCCCCCCCCCCCCCCCCCCCCCCCCCCCCCCCCCCCCCCCCCCCCCCCCCCCCCCCCCCCCCCCCCCCCCCCCCCCCCCCCCCCCCCCCCCCCCCCCCCCCCCCCCCCCCCCCCCCCCCCCCCCCCTCCCCCCCCCCCCCCCCCGCCGCCACACAACAGGACTTCCTGGCGGAGACACCCGGCACCGGGACACCCGAGCCCGTCGAGCCACCGGAGAACGCGCCTCGGCTCGGCCCGTTCTCCGGGGACGGCACGTGTGCCACGACCGAGGGCTGGGTGGCCAGTTGCCGCGGAACACTCGGTGCCGCACAGCCCACCGCGACGATCCGGTTCGCCGTCGACGGCTTCGACAAGGTGCTGTTCGTGGCGGAGGCCTTCACGGATTGCCGGGTGCGGTTCGCCCTGTTCAAGGACGGCGACGACACACCCCTGCTCGACGACCGCCCGATCTGCGAACTCCAGGCCACCCCGGTCGACATCGGCCAACGCGACTACTCGATCCGCCTGACCTCCGCGGAGCCGACGGCAACCGTCGAATACGCCCTGCTCATGGGCGGCCTGGGGTAGGCGCGGTCAACGCCCCTCACGGCGGCCTGGCCGAGGCGCGGCCGGCACCGGGGCCTACCATGGGGTGGGTGGAGGAGACGGCCGCGCCGGGTCACCGGGGCCGACCGCACAACGTTCGGGTCGTGAGAGGCAACAGATGGCGACAGCCCGCCGGGTCGGCACGGAGAAGTCTAAGACCCGCGCCGTGCTCCTGGACTGTGCCGTCCAGCTCATGCTGGAGGAGGGGTACGCGGCCGTCTCGTACCGCAGCCTGGCCGCGAAGGCAGGCGTCACCTCAGGACTGGTCCAGTACTACTTCCCCACTTTCGACGACCTCTTCATCGCCCTGGTCCGGGACCGTTCGGAACGCACCCTGCGGAAGCTCGAAGAGGGGCTCCGGACCGACCAGCCGCTGCGGGCGCTCTGGAAGTACGCGAGCAACAAGGACGCCGCAGCCCTGACCGCGGAGCTCATGGGCGCGGCCAACCACCGCAAGAAGCTGCGGGCCGAGATCGCACAAGCCGGGGAAGACGCCCGCCGACTGGTCCTGGCCGCCGTGTCCCACAACCCGAAGTACCGCACTTTCTACGGCGCTGCGGTCTCCCCGGACGTCGTGGTCTTTCTCATGACCGCCACCCCCCGGATGGTCATCATGGAGCAGGCGGCCGGAATGACGACCGCCCACGCCGAGACGATGGCGTTCCTGGAGCGCTACCTCGACCACGTCGAACCCCTGTCCGGCGGCGGCCCGCCGCCCGGCCCCCTCTTCGTCGCCCCGACGCACGGCCCGGACGCCTTCGAAGCCTGAGCGGGCCGAACGCGCCTTGAGCCGGACGTCCGTTTGCGCCCCCCGGCCGCGTGTGGGGCCGGCTGCAACGCAGCCCGGGCAACCTGGCCGCGTGCATCACCATCGAACTCGCAGCCAACGCACGAACACGTCTCAAACGCATGCAAGTTCGACCCCCGAGCTTGGCATGGTCACTCCGCACCGAACATCACGAGTAGCCTCGCTTCCGCAAACCCGGCCCATGCCGGAGCGGTGGTTCAGGAGGCGTCATGCCCGGGCAGCGGGACGAGACAGGCGAACCGGCGAGTACCGGGGAGGGGGCGTCGGACGACGGGGGCCTTTCCCGCACGGAGATCGACCTCATTCGCCACCGGTTGGGTATGCCGACTCTCGGGCCCGAGGGGAACTATCCACGCCACGCAGGTACTTCCGAGGCGATATCGGGATTCCTGACCGCGGCCTACGCGAGCGAGGGGCTGCACAACTTCCCGCTTCCCGGACGGCCGCCGGTGCGAGGCTTCTTCAGCACGGGCGTGGTCGTGATGACCACGCGGGGTTTCGTCGTCGGTCAGCGGACCGGCGAGAACTACCGGTCGACGAACCCGGTACTGCAGCCGGAACCGATCCTGACGACATCCGACGCACTACGCGTCGCCAACGCCCAGCGGCCGGGGCTCACCCCGCACCTTTTCTATTCCGAAGGCGAGAAGCTGATGGTGACCAGCTTCGAGTTCGGGGCACACGCGGCGAATGACCGTACGCTCGAAAGCGCTTTGGTGCGGCACCAGTTGCTACGCGGCCTGCCCGAAGCGCTGGCCGCGTTCACCACCATGCGGATCCCGCTTGCGGCACGGCGTCATCCGCACGTCGATTCGAGCGCGAAGATGATCGACCGGGCGCGCCGCGTGCGCGCCGACCGCTACAGCGACGAGCAATTGCGGCGGACCGCGAGACTCGGCATCGACGACGCGCTCTTGGACGAACTGTCCGCACGCGCCGAGCGATTCACGCCACGTGAGCCGGGTGTGCTGCACAACGACATCCACTACGACAACGCGCTGGTGCGTGTCGCGCCGCGACGCGACTGGACGCGCAGCAACGTGTGCCTGCTCGACCTCCAATTCGTCACTGTCGGGGATCCGATGCAGGACATCGCTTGCTCCGCGGTCAAGCTGCAATGCACCATGGCGGAGATCGTGGACCTGACCGGTTCCTGGGCCGATCGGCTCGAACCGGCCAAGACCGACGGGGTCGCGCAGGACCTCCCCACGGGGATGGCCATCGTCTCCGCCACGCAGTCGGCCGTCCGAATCCCCAACGCCCTCAACAGGGTGTATGCCGCCGCGGAGCAGGATCGGTCACGTATCGACTCGGTCCTCGAAGAGGCGGTCGCAAGCGTCCACCTCACTCTCGCGCCCGCGCTGGCCCTTGGCCGTGACATGGAGGTCACACCGGAGTGGGTGCGCGCTCGTCTCAGCGAGGTCATCCCGCGT
Organism: Yinghuangia sp. YIM S10712; assembly: GCF_051388935.1. NCBI lineage: Bacteria > Bacillati > Actinomycetota > Actinomycetes > Kitasatosporales > Streptomycetaceae > Yinghuangia > Yinghuangia sp. YIM S10712. The sequence continues at coordinate 3,956 of NZ_JBPKBI010000042.1, read as the reverse complement.
GACCCGGCGATGATCGCGACCCCGGGGCTCGCACGGGTGAGCGCATCACAACGTCAGCCGAAAATGCAGCCGCCGTCCAAGACCCCCGACAGAACTCCGGAGCGGACCCCCGGGCAGAGCACACCGGGATCGTTGCAGGCGGAGGCCGAATCCGGCGCAAGGGCTCGGCGCACATTCCGCTTCGCCACGCCACCCGCCAGGCCGGAACTCACGGCCGACCGAGCGCCCGCGGGCCTGCCGCCCGTCTCCGGAGCCACACCACGGATAGGACTGCACCTGTCACGCTCACGCTACATGCACTGACCGGGCGTCCGGAGGTCTCAGTTTCGGCAGGAAACCAGGGGCCGAAGGAGGGGACGTCATGCAAGCGCAGCTTGCCAGAGCTTTTCCGAGGCATCTCCGGGGTCGCCGTCCAGCAACTCCCAGCGGACGATGCGGCCGACGTCCTGGCGCCCGATATTCGAAGGTAGTTGCCCTTGCAACCGCGGTGACCGACGGAGACACCGGCCACCCGGACCTAGACTGGGGCGGGCGGCGCAGCGCCGGAGCTGGCCGGACAAGGGGACGAAACGTGAGCAACCGGACGGGATCCCAGGCAGCCGACGGGTGGACGCAACAGGACGAATACCTCTGGCACACCTGCGACATCGTGGCCGACGTCGTCACCGGCCAGGCGGACCGCCGCCCGCTTGTGGCGAGCACCGCCCGGATTGAGCCCGGCGAGCGCGTGCTGGCGACCGGCTACGGCGAGCAGTACAGATTGCGCGCGGTGGGCAACGGGAGTTACCGCAGCACCGGTGTGGCCGCGGTCGGCAAACCGGGGTTCGTGGTCGGCGCGCTCGCTCTCAACGCCCTGGGCAACGCGGCGCGCCGCAAGCGCGCCCAGCAGGACACCATCCCGCGCTGGGTGAACGACGGCGGCGGCGAACTGACGATCACGCAGATGTCGACGTACCTCGCCCACCCGCGCAACCCGCTGAGCCTCGGCTTCACCGGGCTCGACCAGGTCGACCTGCCCGAGCCCGGCGTCTTCGAGGCCCGCTACCACGACATGTACGGCAAGGGGTACATGAGCGTGCGCGTCACCACCCCATGGGCGTCCCTGCTGTTCGCCCTCGCGGCACTCGCGGCCTTCCCGTCCCACCCCCGGCTGCTGGGCGGCACATGGCTCCCACCGAACTTCGAGGAGCGCTGCGCACACTTCGGCCGACCGGTGCGCTCCGCCCAAAGGCTGGTGCTGGGCGAGGGGTGACGGGTCAGGCCCCGTCCGGCGCGCAGTCGCCGCCGCCTCCATGGAGGCGGGAGAGACCGCAAGATCGTCAACGTCACCGCGCCGACGCCGAGTCCCCGATCTCGCGGACGGAGCCGACGCCGCCGTCTCCGCCTCTTTCACCGCTGTGCGTGTCACCGCCCTGCCTGCCGTCGCGTCCTGACGGCGTGTCACCGATGCGCTCCGGCGCTGTCCGCCCAGCGACCGGGGGCATGAGCCCGCAGGCCAGACGCACGTGCCTGACCTGCGGGGAAGCCGGTTCCCCGGACCGCGTCGGGCGGCGCGCCAGAGGGTGTTCGAGAACACGGTCCGCCACGGTTCGAGCCCCGGTCTCCGTCGGCTAGGGTCGCCGAATGGCGATTGGCACGGACGCACGGTTGCGCGATGTTGTTTCCCAAGTGGTGGCCCAGGAAAAGCAGGACGTACTGCTTTCGCTGAAGCGCCCGGCACTTCGCATCGCGCGCGGCGACAGCATCGATGCCTTTGCGCCGGTCTCTCGGCTGGGCGGCCGACCGCTGGCGGCCCCGGGGACGAGCTGGCCGGTGGCGGAGGACGGCCCCTTGGATCTGCTCGCGCAGATCGACCTCGCGGACGTCGCCCGGGTGTGGCCCGACGGGCCCTTGCCGGACCACGGACTGCTCTCCTTCTTCTGCGACATCAACGAGCCGCCGTGGTCCTTCATGGCCTCCGACCCCGAGAAGTGGCAGGTGCGCTGGGACCAGGGCGAGGTGCAGCCGCTGCCTCTGCCGGAGGACGACTGGGAGACGTTGCCGGCGTACGGCATCCGGTGGGAGCCGGCGACGACCCTTCCCCGGGCCGGCGAGGACGACATCGTCTTCCAGAACCTCGGTCTGACCGGTGAACTGGCCGCCGTGGATGATGTGATCGGGGGCGGTCCCGTGTTCCCTCAGCTCATGGGATGGCCGCACCTGCTCCGCGGCTCCGTGACAACGCGGTGCCAGCGGGAGTTGGCCTTCATGGTGGAAGGCCAACAACGGTTCGCACCGAACGTGAACATGCCCGAACAAGACTGGGACGCACTCGACGAGGCGACCGAAGCCGCCGACTGGCGTCTGCTCCTCCAGTTGGGCCCGGACCCCGACCGTGGCTGGAACAGGGAAGGCGGCGAAGGCCTCTACTTCCTGATCCGTGCCGACGACCTGGCGAAGAGGCGGTTCGACCAGGTCTGGACGGTGGCGCAAAGCTGACAGCCCCACGTCCTCCGGCGTTCGACTGCCCTCAGGTGCCGTGCCGCGATCACCGTGACGGCGCCCCCAACCCGTCGGCGCCACTCAGGCCCTCACCCAGCGCGTCGGCTTCACAACGCTGACGCCGTCGAGCCGCGGGCCGTGTCCGCGGGGCCGGTCTCGGCGTTGTGGGGGTGTTTCCGGCGTACGTGGAGGCGGTTGCCGGTCGGCTGACTCGTTGCCGGGTGCGGATAGGTTGGTGGGTATGACACACGTGGTCGAGCGGATCGAGGTGGAGGGCTTCAAGTCGATTGCGTCGACCGACGTGACGCTTGGCCCCGTGACCTTGTTGATCGGGGCGAACGGGGCGAACGGGGCGGGGAAAAGCAACTTCATCGGATTCCTCCGTGGATACCCCGGCCTTCAGGCTGGGGAGGAAACGGACCCCTGCGGAGCAGGGCAGGGGCAGCCGAACCGCCGCCGGGCGGTTCGTCGTTCAGCACAGAGAAAGGCGAACACCCGCGTCTCACGCGGAAGCTGATAGTCTGTGAGGTATGGGGCATTTGTCGGTCAAGCGGGCGTATCGATACCGCTTCTACCCCACGGATGAGCAGGCGGCGGAGCTGTCGCGGACGTTCGGCTGTGTCCGTCTCGTCTACAACAAGGCCCTGGAGGAACGCACCCGCGCGTGGTACGGCGAGCAGCGCCGTGTCTCGTATGTGGAGTCGTCGGCCGCGCTGACCGGGTGGAAGAAGACCGGCGAACTCGCGTTCCTCGGCGAGGTGTCGAGCGTTCCGCTGCAGCAGGCGCTGCGGCACCTGCAGACGGCGTTCGGGAACTTCTTCGCCCGCCGGGCGAAATACCCGCGGTTCAAGTCGCGGAAGAGGTCCCGTGCGTCGGCGGAGTACACCCGTTCCGCGTTCACCTGGCGCGACGGGAGGCTCACGCTGGCGAAGATGTCCGGGCCGTTGGACATCCGCTGGTCGCGTCCGCTGCCCGACGGGGTGACGCCCACCACCGTGACGGTGTCCCGCGATCCGGCCGGGCGCTGGTTCGTGTCGCTGCTGTGCGACGACACCGTCACCCCGGCCCCGGCCACCGACAGCGCGGTGGGTGTCGACGCGGGCATCACGTCGCTGGTGACCTTGTCGACGGGGGAGAAGATCGCCAACCCGAAGCATGAGCGCCGCGACCGCGCCCGCCTCGCCAGAGCGCAGCGGGAGTTGTCCCGGAAGGCGAAGGGTTCCAACAACCGCGCGAAGGCCCGGGTGAGGGTCGCCCGTGTCCATGCGCGGATCGCGGACCGGCGCCGGGACTTCCTGCACAAGCTCACTACTCGGCTCGTCCGCGAGAATCAAGTGGTCGTGATCGAGGACCTGGCCGTCCGCAACATGGTCAAGAACCGCTCGCTTGCCCGTGCGATCTCGGATGCGGCGTGGCGGGACATGCGGGGGATGCTGGAGTACAAGTGCGCCTGGTACGGGCGTGAACTCGTCGTG
>NZ_JBPKBI010000041.1:0-13833 GCF_051388935.1 Yinghuangia sp. YIM S10712 | reverse complement strand
GTCGGGAATCCCGAAAATCGTGTTGATCCCCTCCGCCTCGAAAAGCTGAAGAATGCGCTCGAAAACTTTAACCGGCATGGTCGCTTCCTTGTGTGGCGATCGCAAAACTCTTGACGATGTGGTCGATGTGGCCCGAGGGGACGACCGGGAGAATCCAGGGGTCTTTGGTGTCGCGGATGGCGTCGATGTTCGCGCCGACTTCCTCGATGGTCCACGACGGCTGGTAGACGCCCGGCGTCTCCGCGATGAAGGCCCGCGCCACCCGGCCGGCGATCGAGATCAGCATTTCGCCGGATATCGAGCAGGATTCGTGGGCGAGCCAGCCCACCGCCGGAGCCGTCAATTCGGGGCCCATCGGCGGGTAGGCGGAAGTGTCGATTCCCTCGGCCATCCGTGTCAGGGCGGCCGGCACGATGACATTGGACTTGACGCCCTCGGCGGCGCCTTCGAGCGCGACCACGTTGGACAGCCCGATCATGCCGGTCTTGGCGGTGCCGTAGTTGGCCACCGCCTGGTTGCCGTACAGCCCGCCGATCGACGAGGTCAGCACGACGCGGCCGTAACCCGCCTCGCACATGCGGGGGAACGCGGGCCGCACGACGTGGAACGCGCCGCGCAGGTGCACGTCGAGGACGGCCTCGAAGTCCTCGTACGACAGCTCCTTCAGCGACCCGTAGCGCACGTTCCCGGCGTTGTGGATCAGCACGTCGATCCGGCCGTAGCTGTCGAGCGCCGACTCGACGATCGCCCGGCCGCCCTCGGCCGTCGCGACCGACTCGGTGCAGACGACGGCCTCGCCGCCGGCCGCCTTGATCTCGTCGACGACCTCCTGGGCGGGACCCGCGTCGACGCCGTCGCCGGCCATGGTGCCGCCGGGGTCGTTGACGACAACCTTGGCGCCCCTGGAGGCGAGCAGCAGGGCGTACGCGCGCCCCAGCCCCCGGCCGGCGCCGGTGATGACGGCGACGCGGTCGTCGAATCTCAGTTCAGACATGACGTGTTCCTTCGTCCAGGCACAGCACGGGCAGGTTCCGAAACGGGTGGGGCCGTCACCGGCCGAGGACCAACCCCTGGAGGTCTCCCGCCTCGCGCCACGCCTTCAGCAGGTCGTCCAAGACGTAGAAGCCGGGCCAGTAGGGCTCGCCGAGGTGCGAGCGGGTCTCCGGTTCGCCCTCGTTGTTGTAGTAGCCGGGCGTGCACTCGCTGTTGAAGGTGCTGTTGTCGATCGCGGTCTCCACGACCGTCCTGCACCACTCGTCCACGGCTTCCGTGGTCGGCTCGACGACCGAGGCCCCACGGTCCAGCGCCTCCTTGATGATGTAGGAGAAGTGGTTGGCCTGTTGCTCGAACATCAAGGTGGTGCTCGCGGACACGCCGCCCTGGATGAACCCGGTGAAGATCAGGTTCGGGAAGCCGTCGGTCATCAGGCCGTGCAGGGTGCGCGGCTTCTTGCGCCAGTGGTCGTACAGCGACAGCCCCTTGCGGCCGGCGAACGGCGCGATGCCCAGCTTGCGGTCGAGGTCGGTGGTGATCTCGAAGCCACTGGCGAACACGATGCAGTCGACCTCGTGCTCGACACCGTGGGCGATGATGCCCTTCTCGGTGATGCGCTCGACGCCCTTGGTGGCCGACACATCGACCAGGGTGACGTTCGGGCGGTTGAAGGTCGGCAGGTACTCGTCGTTGAAGCACGGCCGCTTGCACAGGAAGCGGTAGTAGGGCTTGAGGATTTCGGCGGTCTGCGGGTCTTCGACGATGGCGTCGATCCGCTGCCGCAACCGCTCCATCACCCGGTAGTCGATCTGTTCCCGGAGTTCCATGAACTTCTCCGGGTCGGCCATCGCGGCCCAGCCGTCGGTGGCGTCCAGGTGGGCTTGGAGGTTGCGGCTGATCTCGGTCCAACCGTCGCAGATGAGGTCCGGTTGGCCGGGGGCGAAGGCCTCGAACGCAGCGGTGTGGAAGTTGCGCTGCCGCTCGGCCTGCCAGCCGGGCGCCAGGGTCTTGACCCACTCGGGATCCGTCGGGCCGCCGGGGCGCTCGTCGATGGACGACGGCGTGCGCTGGAAGACGTAGAGGTGCCGGGCGCCGCGGGCGAGGTGCGGGATCACCTGGATGCCGCTCGCACCCGTCCCGATGACGGCGATGCGCTTGTCGCCGATCTTGTCCAGCCCGCCGTACGAGTCGCCGCCGGTGTACTCGTAGTCCCAGCGGGCCGTGTGGATCATGTGGCCCTGGAAGGTCTCGATGCCGGGGATACCGGGGAGCTTCGGCTTGTTGAACGGCCCCTGGCACATGACGACGAAGCGGGCGCGGATCTCGTCGCCGCGGTTCGTGGTGATCCGCCACCGCTTGACCGACTCGTCCCACTCGATGGAACGGGTCAGCGTGTGGAACAGCGCCTTGTCGTAGAGCCCGAAGTGCCGGCCCATGATCTGGGCGTACTCGTAGCACTCGGCTCCCCGCGAGTACTTCTCCTTCGGCATGTAGCCGGTCTCTTCGAGCAGCGGCAGGTAGCAGTAGCTGTCCGAGTCGACCTGGATGCCGGGATAGCGGTTCCAGTACCAGACGCCGCCGAAGTCACCGGCCAGTTCGATGATCCGGAAGTCGTCGACGCCGGCCTGCCGGAGCCGGGCCCCGGCGATCAGGCCCGCGAAGCCCCCGCCGAGGACCGCCACGTCGATGTCCTCGGATATCGCGGTCCGCGGAACCACCGGCTTGTGCGGGTCGGCTTCGTAGAATTCCTCGAACCCGTCCTCGGTGACCAGGTATTGGCCCTGGCCCTCGGCACGGAGGCGCTTGTCGCGCTCGGCGAGGTACTTCTCTCTCAGGGCTGCGTGGTCGACTTCGGGCGTCTCGGTGGGGGCGCACTGCTGCATGCGGAGTCCTCGGCTCGGGGCTGTCACTCGGATCGTGGTCGGCGGCGGGGTCGGTCCGGCACGGGTGCGGTGGGCGGGACGGCCGGCCGTTCGCGCGGCGAGAGCCGGCCGGCCTTCCCGATCACGTCACTGGGCCAGGTCGCGGGGCGCGCCGGTACCCATGTACTTCGCGAGGTTGTGGTGCAGGTTGACCACGCTGCGCTCGCGGTAGGGGTTCGGCTTGGGTCCGGTGAAGCCCCGGGCCTTCATGCCTTTTTGGATGGCCGCCATGTTGTCGAAGTCCTGCGGCAGGACGGTCCGCCACCCGGGGTCGTCGGCGGGCGTGTAGACCCATTCCGTCTCGGGCTCCTCACCGGTCGGGAAGAGCTCGTACACCGCGGCCTCGAAGATGCACTTGTCGGGGTCGTAGCCGTACGGCCGGGCGCTGTAGCAGAGCATGTTGTTGAGGGCGTGCCCGATCTGGAAGTTCGGGAAGATCTGCCACGCGGTGCCGCTCTTGGCGACGTCCTGCGGATCGACGGTCGGCCAGACGACGCCGCGTGCCTCGTCGTCCGCGCGGGCGGAGTCGAGCCAGTGCCGGAGCACCTGGTCGGCGGGCGTGCCCTCGGGCAGTTCCTCGACCAGCCGCCGGGCCGCGTTCACCAACGTCTCGGTGGTGTTGGTGTTGGCGTTCTCCCACGTGAAGTTCTGCAGGTCGACCGTCGACTGGCGGGGGTCGGCGCCGCCGCCGACACGCAGCTTGGCCTGTTGCTCGTCCATGCCCTTGGGCGCGTCGTAGCCGATGTTGCTGTGTTTGCCCTGCGCCCGCGCCCAGCCGAGGAACGCCCCGAACGGGATGAACTCGGGGTGCGTGTAAGGCACGTGGTAGGTCTCCATGAACGCTTCGAGTGCGACCTTCCAGTTGCAGTCGAAGACCAGCCAGCGCCGCCACCGGTAGCGCATGTTCTGGAGCTGGAACGGGTCGAGCAGCGTCGCCGCGGGCTCCAGGTAGTCGCGCAGGGGCTCGCAGTCGGGGTCCATGTTGACGAAGATCCAGCCGCCCCACGTGTCGACCTTGACCTCGCGCAGGCGGATGCGCTCGTCGGTCAGCGCGCACGTCCAGTCCTCGCGCTCGGGGACCTTGGTGCACTCGCCTTCCAGGTCGTACCGCCAGCCGTGGAACCCGCAGACGAACTGCCTGGTGTTGCCCCGCGCGTCGCGAGCTCCCGGAGGGGTGTCGACGAGGCGGCGGCCCCGGTGCGAACACACGTTGTAGTACGCGCGGAGCGTGCCCTGCGCGGTGCGCGCGACGATGATCGAGTCGTCGAGGATCTCGTACGTGAGGAAGTCGCCGGGCTCGGCGAGTTCCTCGACGCGGCCGACCTGCTGCCAGACCTTGGCCCACAGCTTGTCGCGCTCCGCGCGGGCGTAGTCCTCGGAGAGGTACGCCTCCACGCCGATCGTGAGCGGCTCCGACAGCGCTTCGGGCGCGGGAGCCGACTCGCGGGTGGTGTCGGCGGTTTCAGTCATCTGATTCCTCCGTGACCTACAGGTTTGTTCTCTGCGTGTGGTGAGCGCTTTTGTGTTCGGCCGCCGGGCCGGCGGTGCCGGCCTGTGGAGCGGTGCGGGACCGGGCGGAGCTTCCCGGTCGGGCGTTCGGCGGCGACGCGGGAACCCCGGGGCGGGAGCCGCGGGAATCCCCTGGTTCACGTTGTTCACGAGCGGAGGAAGTCAGGGCGTGCTCCGAACCGCCGGAGATGTCCGGTGGCCGCTCAGCGCGTGATGGCGGTGCGGAACCCCTCGTCCTTGAGGAAGAGCGAGGTGTTGTCGGCGCCGAGGTGGGTCCACTTCAGGTTGAGGCCGCCGTCGACGAGGATCGTCTGCCCCGTGACGTAGGAAGACAGCTCGGACAACAGGAACAGCACGGCGCCCGCCTGCTCCTCCGGCCGGGCGCGGCGGCCCATCGCGATGGCGGTCCGGTCGCGTTCGGCGTCCACGTCGACGTAGGTGCCGGACGACGGCGTCTCGGTCACGCCGGGCGCGATCGCGTTCACCCGGACGTTGTCCAGCGCGAGTTCGACGGCCATCGTGCGCGTCGCCGCGACGATCGCCGCCTTCGCGGTGCCGTACGCGATGTGGAACGGCGCGGTGTTCATGCCGCTGATCGACGAGAGGGACACGATCGATCCGGGGAGGTTCTGGAAGCGCAGCTCCGCGGCGACGGCCTGGCTGATGAAGAACATGGTTTCGAGGTTCTGGGCGAACAGTGCGCGCCAGTCCTCGCGGGTCACCCGTGTCGACGGCATCCAGGTCTCCGGGGCGGCGCCGCCGGCGACGTTGACCAGCCCATACAGCCGCCCGTCGGTCTGCGCGACCTTCTCCATCACGGTCGCGATGCCCTCGTCGGTGGACGCGTCGGCGGCGACCGGCACGACCGAAAGGCCCTCGTCGGCGAGCGGTGCGACGTGCTTGTCGAGGTTCTCCTGGGAGCGGCTGACCGCGACCACGGTCGCACCTGCACGCGCGACCGTGGCGGTCACCGCCGTGCCGATGCCGCCGCCGCCCGCACCGGCGACGATGACGATCCGTCCGTCCAGCCCGAAGAAATCGTGTTGCATGGCCTGGCTCACCCTTCCTGACGCAGCGCCAGAACGCTGCCTTCGGCATCGGCGGAGACGTAGAGGGTGCCGTCGGGCCCGGCGGCGATGCCGGCGAAGAGTCCCTGAGGGCCGGAGAAGGGGGCAAGTCCCTTGAGGGGTACGGGATTTCCTCCATCGGCGGGCCCCACCGGCAGGTCATGGGCAACGGTGGTGCGGGTCTTGCCGTCGAGGGCGACCTCGACGAGCGACCGGGTACCCGCGTCCACAATCAGGAGCTTGCCGCCGCGGACGAGGACGCCCTGCGGCCGGACCAGGCCGTCCGCCACGATGTCGGTGCCCGTCCCGGTGACCGCGACGACGCGGCCGGCGCCCGACTCGGAGACCAGGCACGTGCCGTCCGAGGTGAACGCCACGCCGGTCGGCTGGTCGAGACCGGAGGCGAGGGTCGACAGTTCTCCGTTGCGTACGGACACCACGCGGCCGGTGCCGAACTCGGCGGCCACCACGCTGCCGTCGGGTGCGACGGCGACCCCGTAGAGCTGGTCGAGCGGTTCGGTCCCGCCGGCGAGCACGTCGTGCTCGCTGCTCGCGGGACGCCACCGGGCGATCTGGCCGTTGGAGGTCGTGACGACGAACTCGCCGTCGCCCACGGCGGTCACGCCCCGGATGTAGCCGGGCCAGCCGGGGCTGAACAGCATCCCGATCGTCTGGAGCTCGCCCCCGACGCGGCCGTAGAAGAACGTGCCGTCGGAGATGTACAGCGTGCCGTCGGCGCCGACCGTGAGGTCCAGCGGCCACGTCATGCCGCCCGGCAGCACCGTACGGGTCTTGCCGCCGCCGAGGATCTCGGTGATCTGGCCGGTGAAGCCCGACACGAACAGGCGGTCGCCCACGAATGTCAGGTTGTCCAGGCCGGGACCGATCGTGGCCAGCACCGTGCGGTCGCCGTTGCGCGGGTTGATCCGCAGGACCTCGCCGCTGCCCACCTGAGTGGAGATGATGAAGCCCTCGGCGTCGAACTTGACCGCGTCCGGGACGCCCAGGTCCCCCGCGACCCGCTCGGGCTCACCGCCGTCCGGGTCGACCCGCCAGATGTCGTTGGTCCCCAGCACCGGGTAGTAGAGCTTGCCGTCCGGCCCGAACTCCATGGCGTTGGGCATCGGCAGGTCTTCGAGGATGACCCGGGGCGCGCCGCCGTTCGGGTCGAGCTCCAGCAGGCGCCCGCCGATGCGGCACTCGTCGATGAACAGCCGGCCCCGATGGAACGTGATGCCGTTGGCCCCCGGCACGTCGTCGCGGAGCACGCGCGTGCTCCCGTCGGTGCCGCGCACGCTCACGCGGCCCTCGTAGTACTCCGTGGCATAGAGGTTGCCGTCCGCGTCGAAGTCGACGTCGTCGGGCGTGAGGATCGCGGAGCCCTCACTGATGGTCTCCAGATCACCGCTGTCGACGTCGAGTGCGCTGATCCGGTTGCCCGCCACCTGGGCCACGTATATGCGGCCGTCGGGACCGGTCCGCAGGCCGTTCGCGCCGTACAGCCGGCTCGGGGGCGTGAGCCGCTCGACGCTCCACCCCTCGGCGAGGCCGATCGATGTCGCACTGGTGTAGCGCGCCCCTTGCACCAAGGTGGAGCCTCCCATGCCAGAAGAGAACGTCGGAGAAACGAAAGAGAACTGCGATCCCCATTGTAAGAACATTGATCTCAGCACTCTGGCGCGCCAGGATTACCGCTACGCCTTGGGCGCCCGCCTTCGGCCTTCGCACCCGCTGGGAGTCTAATCACGAACGAGCAAGTATTGCTATCCTTATGAGGATTGAATTCCGCTGTGTGCCCGAAGGGACGACACAGAGTAAGGAAGGGGGTCCCGGCTGCTCCCCGGCCACATCGGCCGACCTCGCGATGCAGGGTCTTCACGAGGACCGACACGGGGCCGCCGAGTCACCTGACACGCGCCGGCCGAGGCCCAACCGACAGCGAATGACCGCGACGCGCTGACCCCAAGCCTCAACCCGCAATGGGTCCGCGCCCNGGGCCGCCGAGTCACCTGACACGCGCCGGCCGAGGCCCAACCGACAGCGAATGACCGCGACGCGCTGACCCCAAGCCTCAACCCGCAATGGGTCCGCGCCCGCGCACCGGCTCCGTCCTCAGCCGGGCCCGTCCGCGCAGGCGGCGCCCCCGCCGAGCGCACGCGTCAAATGCGGTTGCGGGAGCGGTGGTTGGACTGGATCGCCATGCGGGCCATCGCAGACGAGACGTTGACCACGCCGTCGTCGAAGCGCTCCAGGACCATCGCCTGGGTCGCGGCGAGGTGGGCACGGGCGAGGCGTTCCACCTGGGCGTCGCGGCCGGCCTTGATCTCGTCGAGGATGCGGCGGTGGGTGCGGACCGCCTTTTCCGCCTCGGTCTTCGAGGGGTATTCGCCGCGCCTGGTCAGCGCCTCCGCCCAGGCCTCCTCCTGCGCCGACCACAGGGCGACGAGGCTGCTGACGATGTGACGGATGGTGGCGTTGGGCATGAACGAGACGACGATGTCGTGGAATTCACGCGCGGTGTGGGTGAACGCGACGCCGTCCGCGACCAGTTCGGCGGACGCCTCGATGTTGGCGGCCAGCGCCGGCACGACCGTTTCGGCGCGGTCCGCACGCCGCGCGCACTCCGCCGCGCACATCGGCTCCAGTGTCCGCAGGCCGGCCGCGAGGTCTCCCAGCGTCACCCGCGCGCCTTGCAGCGCGAGCCCGAGATGGTACGCCGCCGACGACTCGTCGGGCCGGTGCACCTCCGCGCCGCCGACATTGCCCCGGCGGACCGTCACCAGGCCCTCGGTCTCCAGGATTCGCAGTGCTTCGCGGATCGAGGGGTAGCTGACGCCGAACTCCTTGACCAATTGGTCCTGGGTCGGCAGCCGATAATTTTCGTCACCGGCAAGGATGGAGGCGCGCAGTTCCGCGGCGACGGTCTCCGCGATCCGGCGTTGCGGGACCCGCCCGCGCCGAGCGGTCGTCACCCAGGCCACCTCGATTCCATACCGGGCAGTCTACCGGACTCCAAGTCGATCGCTCAAGTATTGCTATCCTTATGATGATTGACATAACGTGCCGAGCATGGACTTCACGATGGGTGAGGCCGCCACGGCGCTCCGCGGCGAGCTGCGCGGGCTGGTGGAAGAACACGTCCCCGCGGACTTCCTCGGCGCGTTCACCGACAACCCGGCCGACCTGGAGATCGCGCAGAGCTTCTGCCGCATGCTCGCCGAGCGCGGGCTGCTGTGCATGGCCTGGCCCGAAGAGGTGGGCGGTCGCGGCGCCTCGCCCTGGGAGCAGACCGTGGTCCGCGAGGAGATGTGGGCGCACCACGAGCCCCGCGGCGCGCAGTACATGGGCGTCAACTGGGTGGGCCCGACGATCATCCGGCACGGCACACCCGAGCAGCAGCGCAGGCACCTGCCGCCCATCGCCCGCGGCGAGGTGATCTGGTGCCAGGGCTTCAGCGAGCCCGACGCCGGGTCCGATCTGGCGTCGCTGCGCACGGCTGCACGCCCCGACGGCGACGGCTGGCTCGTCTCGGGCCAGAAGATCTGGACGTCGTACGCCGGCATGGCCCAGTGGTGCTTCCTGCTCGCCCGCACCTCCAGGGCCGAGAAGAAGCAGGACGGCCTGACGATCTTCCTCGTGCCGATGGACGATCCGGCCATCGAGGTGCGGCCGATCGCCTGCATGATGGGCCCCCACCACCTCAACGAGGTCTTCTTCAACGACCTGCGCGTCACCGAGGCCGACGTCCTCGGTACCGTCGGCCAGGGCTGGGCGGTCGTGCAGGAAGTACTGGCGTTCGAACGCGTCGGCATCGCCCGCTACGCGCGCTGCGAACGCCTGTTGCACGCGGCGCCCGACGTGCTCGGCGCGAGCTGGGACGACCTGCCCGAGGAACTGCGGGGCCGGTGGGCGCGCATGCTGACGCACTGCCGGCGGGCGCGGCTGCTGGCGTACCAGGTGGTGTCGCTGCAAAACGAGGGCAGGGTGCGGCCGAGCGACGCGGCGGCGTACCGGATCGCGGTGACCAGACTCGACCAGGAGAGTGCCGAAGTGCTCATGGAGATCGTCGCGTCGGCTCCCCCGGAGGGCACCGCGGCGGAGCGGTTCCGCCGCGCCGTCGAGGACCACTGGCGCTACTCCCAAGCGGCCACGGTCGCCTCGGGGAGCATCGAGATCCAGCGCGTCCTGATGGCCCGCTCCCTCCTGGCGGCCTCGTGAACATCGAACTGAGCCCGGAGGCCGTCGAGTTCGGGCGGCAGGCGTCCCGCGCGATCAAGGCGGCCGGCGGCGACAGCCTCGTGCAGGCGGCCGAGCAGGAACCCAAGTCGCGCGAAACCCTCGTGGCTCCGGTCTTCGCCGAGCTCGGCGCGTGGGACCTCGACCCGCGCGGCGACACCGACGAGTCGGAGGCGGCGGCCGCACTGTGCCGCAGCGCGGGCTATTGGGGCGTCGCCTACCCCGTCGCGGAGCGTTTGGCGCGGCCTTCGGACCTCCATGCCGACGGGCTCGTGGTCGTCGCCGACACGAACCCCTCAGGGGCCGTGGCAGGCCTCGAACTGCGGTGGACCGCGGTCACGTTGGACGGGCAGCGCAGCCGCGCCACGCCCCGGCCGTCGGATGCTTCCCCGCGAACGTCCGCTTTTGTCACCGGACTCGACCTGGACCCCGTCGACCACGACGGCGCGCGCGACGTGGCACTCGGCCTGGTCCTGCCGTGCTGGACGCTGCTCGGCATGCTCGACCGGGCGATCGAACTCACCTGCGCGCACGTGCTCGTGCGCGAGCAGTTCGGCAAGCCGCTCGCCCGGCTGCAAGGCCTTCAGTTCCAGCTCACCGATGCCGAGGTCGAGCGAAGCGGGCTCGAAGTGCTCGCCAAGTACGCGCTGTGGAGCGTCCAGACCGACCGCGACGACGCCCTACAGGACGCGCTCGCGCTCCGGCTGGCGGCGGTCGAGGCGGCCGAGACCGTGTTCCGTGTGTCACACCAACTGCACGGCGCCATCGGCTTCTGCGACGAATCGACCCTGTCGTGGCTGTCGCGCTACAGCCGGCCGTTGCGGCGGCTGCCGCTCGGCCTGTCCGCGACACGCGACCAACTGACACGGCGGATCGGTCGGCACGGGCTGACCGGCCTGTTCGGCGGCGCCGCCGATGTGGACACCACACAGGCGACGACCGAGGACAAGGCGGCGACGCGGTGAAATACGACCTCCCCGACGAACTGACCGTCGAAGCCGACGGGCCGGTCCGTACCGTCGTCATCAACCGGCCCGACCAACTGGGCGCCGTGAACCAGCCGTTGCACTGGGCGCTCGCCAACGTGTGGCGTCAGCTCTCCGCCGACCAGGACGCCAAGGTCGTCGTCCTGACCGGCACCGGACGGGCGTTCAGCGCCGGCGGCGACCTCGACTGGGTCTCGTCGTTCCTGGACGACCCGGTCGCCCGGGACGAGAGCATTCGCGAAGGCGCCCAGATCATCGAGGAGATGCTGCGCTTCCCGCTCCCGGTGATCGCCGCCGTCAACGGCCCGGCGGTCGGACTCGGGTGCAGCCTGGCGGTCCTGTGCGACGTCGTGCTGATGGCGGAGACCGCGTACCTCGCGGACCCGCACGTCAGCGTCGGCCTCGTGGCCGGCGACGGCGGCGCCGCGTTCTGGCCGCTGCTCACGCCGCTGCTGCGGTCCCGCGAGTTCCTGTACACGGGCGACCGCATCCCCGCGGCCAAGGCAGTCGAACTCGGCCTCGCCACGCGCGTCGTCGCCCCCGGCGAACTTCTTCCCGAGGCACTGCGCCTCGCCGGGCGGTTCGCCGCACAGCCGGCCGCGGCGCTGCGGGGCACCAAGCAGGTCGCCAACATGTACCTGTCACAGGCACTGGGCGGTGCCGTCCAAGCGGGCTTCGCCGCGGAAGTGGCCACGATGCAGTCCGACGAGCACCGCGAGCGACTGCTCGCGCTGCGGCGGAAGGCACCGCGATGACCGCACTCCTCGGGCCTGGGGCCGTGAGCGGCGATCTCGACGGTTTCCGCGCCCACGTGGCCGAGTGGTGTCGCACGCACATTCCTCCTGACTGGCGCCGGGAGCAAACCGGCGTCGACGACGAGGAGTTCGTGCGTTTCCAGAAAGCGTGGCTGCGTGAACTGCGCGACGCCGGATTCGCCGTGCCGCACTGGCCGACGAAGTGGGGCGGCGGGATGTCCGTCGCCCGGCAGATCGTGCTCTACCAAGAGCTGGCCCGCCACGACGCGCCCCGGCTGGTCCTGTCGTTCGTGTCGCTCCACCACGCTGCGTCGACGCTGCTCGCGGCCGGCACCGACGCACAGCGCGAGCGGCACCTGCCGGCGATCCTCGACGGCGAGATCTGGTGCCAGGGCTTCTCCGAGCCCGAGGCGGGGTCCGACCTGGCCGCCCTGAAGACGACGGCGCGCCGGGAAGGCGACGCCTACATCGTCAACGGGCAGAAACTGTGGGCGAGCGGGGCGATGCACGCGGACTGGTGCCTGCTTCTGGCCCGCACGGATCCGTCGGCACCGAAGCGGCGCGGCATCTCGTACTTCCTGATGGACATGCGGTCGCCGGGTGTCGACGTACGCCCCATCCGCCAGGCGACCGGCGAATCGCACTTCTGCGAGATCTTCCTGGACGACGTCTCCGTACCGGCGGCCAACCTCGTCGGACCCGAGAACGCCGGCTGGCGGGTCGCGCAGGAGACGCTGGGCACCGAACGCGGCCTGACCATGCTGGAGTTGGCCGAACGCCTTGGCAACGGCGGGTTCCGGTGGCTCGTCGGGCAGTGCGCACGGCCCGGTCCGGACGGAACGCGTCCGCTCGACGATCCGCTGGTGCTCGACCGCCTCGCGGCGCTGGAGACCGAGCTGACCGGACTGCGGGCGCTGTGCACCGACTTCGTCTCCGACGACGGCCCGGGCCCGGCGGACGCCTCGATCGTCAAGCTGTACTACAGCGAACTGCTGCAACGGCTCACGGACTTCGCCACCGAGGTCGCCGGGCTCACCGCCCACACCGAGCTGCGCAAGCCATTGTCGAGCGGGTGGGAGTCGGGGGCATGGGTCCTCGACTTCATCGGCTCGTGGGAATGGACGATCCCGGGCGGGACGAGTGAGATCCAGCGCTCCATCATCGGCGAGCGCGGCCTCGGTCTGCCCCGCGAACCGACGGGCGGCTGATGTCCACCATGTCATCCTTGTCCTCCTTGTCCTCCGCGCCCCATGAGACCGACGAACTCCGCGAGCTGCACGACGAGTTGCGTGCCGTCGCGAGCGAACTCCTCGGCAAGAACGGCTCCGACGGCGCCGCCGACTGGCACCTCATCGCCCGCGCGGGGTGGCTGGGCCTCGAAGCGCCCGAGGCGTTCGACGGCGCCGACGCGACATTCGCCGAAGTCGCCGTGATCCTCGGGGAGATGGGCCGTACGGCCGCACGCGGCCCCTACCCCGCCGTCGCGGTCCTCGCGGTCGGGGCGCTCAACCTCCTCGCTCCGGGAGCCGGCCGGGACCGGCTGTTCCGCGACACCGTCGCGGGCTCAGTCGTGCCGGTCGTCGTGCTGGGAGGCGAGCCCGGAGCCGAGACGCCGTTCCGCCTCACACCCGCCGAGGACGGGCTGCGCCTGCACGGCACGGCCGCGTTCGTCCCGGACGCACCCGAGGCCGACCGCCTCCTCGTACCGGCCGTCGACCCGGACGGGACGATCGCGGTCGTGGACGTCGATCCGCACGCGCCCGGGCTGACCGTCACCCCGCAACCGGTCGTCGACGCCACCCGCAGTTTCGGCCGTGTCGCCGCCCAGGGTGTGGCCGTACTCCCGGACGCGGCATGGCGGTTCCACGGCGACTCCCGGGACGCCGTGCGGCGCCTGCGCGATCGGGCCGCGGTCGCGGTGGCCTGCGACAGCCTCGGCCTGAGCGAGGCCATGCTGGACGCCACCGTCGCGTACGCCGGGGTTCGCGAGCAATTCGGCCGCAAGATCGGCTCCTTCCAGGCCGTCAAGCACGCGTGCGCCGACATGCTGGTGCAGGTAACGGTGGCCCGGAAGCTGGTCGCCGCGGCCGTGCGGAGCCAGGCCCAGGACGCGGCGGACGCGGCGGTCGCGGCGTCGATGGCCAAGTCGTACACATGTGCGGCGGCGGTGGACATCGCCGGCAAGGCGATGCAGTTGCACGGCGGCATGGGCTACACGTGGGAGAGCGGCATCCACGTCCACCTGAAACGCGCCACCCTCAACCGCGCGCTGTTCGGTTCCCCCGCCGCGCACCGCAAGCGACTGGCCGAACGCTATGCCTCCCAGGCGCCGGACGTGTCTGGGGTGTGAGACGGGCCGCGGCCG
>NZ_JBPKBI010000040.1:0-15173 GCF_051388935.1 Yinghuangia sp. YIM S10712 | reverse complement strand
CGAGTACCCCATACACGGGATATGCCCACACCTGACGCACCGTCAACTGGACCCACAAAGATCAGTAGGTCGTGTGCGACGGGGTCTCGCCAGCGGGTGAGGGCGTCGATCAGCTGCGCGTAGAGGTCTCGCGCCGATCTGCCAGACTCGCAGCACCCTAGGCCGACCTCATCGGCAGCGCGTACACCGCTCGATGGCTCGACCTGGCCGTGCGGATCGCCCTCGAAGACCTCGGCGACGACCTCCCCGCCCCAGGCTGGGCCGTCTTCAGCCGCGCCCGCTGGAACCGGCTGCGCCCTATTCGCCCACTGGCGCACCCGAAAAACCCTGTCCGCGTATCCGCCCTTCACCCGCTGTCGACGCCCCGCCCACCGCACCCCTTCCTCACATCGCACAGGCGACAACCGTTGACACGCATGCGATGTCGTTGAACCCGACACTCTCCTGGCCCCCTACCGCACCACCCATGCGGCAACGTGATCCGCAGCGTGCTCACGGTCGAGTCCGCGGCAACCCGGGAGCGGGTCTTAACGGTTCTTGACACACCCGCAACAGGAGGCCATCACGACCATCCTGCGCTGGATCGCGCGTGCCCCTCGCCGTCCCCCTCAGGTCTGGCCGTAGAGCGTGGGCAGGTCGATCAGCTGGATGTCGGGTGAACTGTCAGCTGCGGCGCGGGCCTTGTCATTGAAGCCAGCGCCGCTGAAGAAAAGGAGTCGGGTGTCGGTGGTGTCGTAGCGTCCGGCGGCGATGATGAGGTCGCGGATGTGGCGGAGGCGTTCGATGTGGGCGATGCCGATGGTGTCGTTCCATTTGGCTTCGCCGATGGCCAGCAGCGGCGTTTTGGTGCCGTCGGCGATGCCGATGACCGCGGCGTCGACCTCGTGGCCGGTGCGGGTTTTGGGGTCGTGGACGACGCCGTGTCCGACGCGGGCGGGCAGGCCGCCGATCAGGTCGGGGTCGGCGTGGTGGAGGGACCAGTCACGGCAGACCTGCTCGAAGTGCGGGCCCAGGACGTTGCTGATGTACCGGCGGCGGCTGGCCTGCCAGACCCGGGCGGCGCTGCCGGGGCGTTCGAGCTGGTCCCAGACCGGTCGCATGACCGCGTGGTAGAAGCCGATCAGCGGTTCGGCGATCCGGTACGTAGGTCGGTTGTCGCGGAAGACGTCCGCGTCGCGGTGCAGTAGCCCGGCATCTTCGAGGACGTTGATCGGGTGGGCGATGTCGGTGGCCTTGCGCTCCAGGTAGCCGGCCATACCGCCGCGGGTGGCGTTGCCGTCCGCGACGGCCGCCAGGACGGACAGGTACAGCGCGGTGTCACGCAGGTCGGGTTCCTCGGCAAGCAGGTACCGAGCCTCGCGGAACAGCGGGGTCTCGGGGTTGAGGACGGTGCGCACGACCCAGTCGTCGAAGTCGTCCGGGCCGTTCGGAGCGTCGTTGCGGGCGAACTCGCGGCGGTACGCAGGGGTTCCGCCGACGACCGCATGGACTTTCAGCGCCAGGTGCGGGTCGGTGATGCCCCAGAACTCGGCCGCGAGGCGGTGGTCGAGAGGACGGACGACCAACTCCAGCCCGGCACGACCACGCAGCGGCGCGCCGCCCGACAGCAGCCTGCCCATGAACGACAGCGCCGATCCACACAACAGCAAGCGGGTGCGCGAGGCCGTGCGCTGCTCACGCAGCGGACGCAACGCCTCCTGGATCACCGACGGCAACTCCGGGTTCGCGCGAACGAGGTACGGGAACTCGTCGATCACCACCGGCACGGGACGTTCGGCGCCGAGGGCGAGGAGCGCATCGACGGCCTCGGCCCAGTTGGCGAAATGGAACGGGGTCGCCGGGTGGACATGATCAGTCAACGAGGCGCTGATCCGACGCAGCGACTCCGCGTCGGCGGCCTCGGTCGCGCCGAAGTAGAAGCCCCCCGCGGCGCGGCAGGCAGCGTCCAGGAGGAAGGTCTTCCCCTGCCGACGCCGTCCGGAGACGACGCCCAGCGTGGCGCCGGGCTGGGGGTCGGTGATGAACCGAGTCAGCGCCGACCACTCGTAATCGCGGTCGAACATCCCCACAGGCTTGTCCACGCTGACCCCATTTAATAGAAGTACAGTTTTGTAAATCATACCTCTATCTGCTATCAAGCACCGGGGCCTTCCCGCATCCGGAATACGCGTTAGCGCATCCGGGGTCGCTAGCGCACGGTCGTGAGCAACGCGCACGTCAGAACAGGGGTGTGCCCCACGGGTCCGTCTTTGACTTGGGTCGGGGTGCGCACTCCGTCGAGCAGTACCGGTGGCACCCCCCAACCAGGGCGGGAGCACGGGAGGCCGGACCCCGGTCGGCGGCGCAGGCGCCGGTCTCGCGACGAATCCGTTCGGCGGCGCCGAGGGCGACGCCGATGCGCCGTCGGCGTTCGCGAGCCTTGGAGGCGCGGATGGCTTCGGCTTCGCCCCGGTCCCAGTACACATCAGGGTCGGCGAGGTTCTCCGGTGCGTCGGAACAAGCCACAGGCAGGCGTCCACGACGTCGTCGGCCACCCCATGCGCTGCGGCGGCGGCCAACACCCCGGCGGTGGGCCCGCCCGCCTTGCCCGGCGCGTCCGCACCGTCATGCCCATCGGCCAGGTGGTACCCGAACTCCGACGCCACGTCCATCAGTTCACACGGGCCGACAGCCCCGAGTTGGTCGGGGCACCGGGGGACGACTCCGTCGAAGGGCGGGCGGCGCGCACGCCGGGTGGACGCAGGCCCGTATGGCGCGCCCTCGTCAAGGAGCCCGAGCAGGTACCGCCGTCCCGCCCACACGACGACGGCCGGTCCCCGGCGGTCACGGACTCCACCGCGACGACCGCGCCGCGTCCCTCGACGGAGAGGGCGTCGGCGAGCATCATCACGCTCGCAAAGAGGAACACGGTGACGACCCTGTGGCGGACGACGAATTGTGGACGTTCTTTGACCGGCTGCCCGACGTCACCCGTGCACAGGGCCTCCCATGGCGACGCCAGATCGCCCGCGCCTGCGACGACCTCGCAGGCGACCTCAAGCAAGGACACTGGCCCGAACCGCGCTGCCGATCGAGGATTCCGGCGATAGGCCGCGCCGAGTGCGCGTACACCTTTGTCATCACGTTGACCGATGCCGAGCCGGAGCGCCGCCGACCGTTGTCGGTCGGCTGGGTCGTGATAGACCGTCACCGGCTTCGGGGACCACGTGAGGACCACACGGCATGCGCACTGTGGGACGAACCGCCTGCAAGCGAACGTCGGTGTGTGCGCCCGTAAGCTTGTCAACTGCCTTGATAGTAAAGGAACTTGACTGGGGGTCAAGGGGTCGCAGGTTCAAATCCTGTCGTCCCGACGGTGCATGGAAAGGCCCGATGATCAGGAGGAAACTCCAGGTCAGCGGGCCTTTTGTATGCCCTGGGTAGTGCGGTGCGGAGCCGTGTCGGCGCGGAATCGCCTGTCGGTCAAGTGCCGAATGTCGGAGTCACGGGACCACCACGGGACATAGCACCCGTTCAGTAACTTGATGCTGATTACAGAGCGTAACATCCGGGCGGATTCGTGCCCGGGATCCCGCGGTGGTTCGGACAGGCAGGGGAGCATGAGGTATTTCGTCCACGTGGAATGCGTGCCCCCGCCGCGGACGGCACCGTTCGACGTGCTGCAGCGTGCGGGCGTCGTCCATGTCCTCGACGACTCGTTGGCGCGGCTGGAGGCGATCGACGGTCCGGACGGGATGGTGATCGGGGTCGGGGAGCGCTGGGTGGCTGCGCATCCGGCGGGCGCGAACTTGGTGTTGACGCTGTACGCGCCTGCTCTGGAGTTCGCGGAGGGCGCGGCCCGCCTCGCCGTCGAGGGACTCCTCGACGCGGCTGAGGAACTCGACAGACGGTCGGTCACCTCGTGTGAGGTGAAGCTCCACGACGAACTGGCGCACGAGAGCCTGGTCGCGGCCGACGGCCCGGACGCGCCGCCATCAGATCCGGACGAACGGCGCCGCCGGATGCGTCCGGAACCCCGCGACGCCGACGAGGCGGAGTCGGCCGAGGACGACGCCGAGGCCGTCGCTCCGGCCTCGCGGCTCCGTGCCCTCGCGGGCCGATTGGGCTGCGGTCTCGACGCGTTCGGGTTCTCTCCGGCTGAGGACAGCGACGCGGCGCGGGAGGATGCGGAGCTTGCGGCCGGGGCGGTGGTCGCCGCGGTCGACCAGCTCACCGACGAACTGTTCTTCGACCTGGTGCAGTTGTCGCGGGACGAGAACGCGGCCAGTGCTGCGGACGTCGCCGGGCTGCTGGCGGTGGGGCTGTTGCCCGAGGAGTTCGCGGATCAGTACACGCCCGCATTCGTCCGCAGGTTCATCCTGACGACGGCGAGCGTGGTGGAGCGGTTGATGTCGTCCTCACGGCTGGGTCTGGCCAGCGTCGCGGAGGAACTCGCGCTGCGGCTCCTGCTGGACGACGCGGTGGGCATCTTGGAGATGCACGATCTGCACGAGGAGACCGAGCTCGCGCTCGACACGTTCAAGACCACGGTCTACGACACCGACAACCACGACCGGCTCTACCGCGCCGACGCGGCCGACGAACACGTCGATGTCATGGAGTGGTTCACACCGTTCAAGCCGACCGCGTACGCGCATCCGTACACGGTCGACCGCGGCATCTGACCTGACGTGCAGACACCTTGCGGACTTGGCGCCGGTCCTGGTGCGGAACGGCCGAAGGGCCGAAGAGCCCGCCCATGCCGGATCGCCGGCGCGGACGGGCCCTTCGGCGGCTGTCGGAGGTGTTATTGCACGAGCCGCAGGTGCCCCTTCCGGCGGGGAGGTTCGGCCTCCGCGTCGGGTTCGTCCGCAGGCTGGCCGGTGGGGTCGTTTCCGGTGAGGTGTTCGGCGAGGGCGGTGCCGGCGTTTTGGAGGGTGCGTTGGTCGGGGTGGAGGTAGCGCTGGGTGGTGGCGAGGTTGCCGTGTCCGGCGATGACGCGCAGGACGTGGAGGGGGATCCGGGCGTCGGCCATCCAGGTCAGACCGGTGTGGCGCAGGTCGTGGCGGCGGCGCAGGTGTTCGTAGCCGAGTTTGACGACGACCTCGTCCCAATGGGTGGCGTCGCGTAGGACGGCGGTGGTGATGCGTCCGCCGCGCGGGCCGGTGAACAGGCGCGCCATCGGGTCGCCGTCGGTCTCGTCGAGGCGCCGGGCGACCAGGGCCCGGATCTGCGGGATGACCGGAATCTGGCGTCGTCGTTTGCCCTTGGTGCCCTTGTCGATCAGCCCTCCCTGGGACGGGGTGGTCTGGCGGCAGACCTCCCACATCCAGGTATCGCGGTTGATGTCCTTGGCGCGTACGCCGGAGACTTCGCCGATGCGCGCGGCGGTGCAGCCGGCGAACTCTACGACGTCGCCCCAGCCTTCGTACCGGCCGTGCGAACGCGCGACCAACGCCGAGGCCAGTTCTTGGAGCGCCGGCCAGTCCTTCAGGGCCAGGGCGCGCGGGTCGTCGGCCTCATCCTCGGCCTGCCGGTAAAGCTGCTGCCAGCCCACGACCTTGGCCGGGTTGGCGTCGATCAGCCCGTCGCGGACGGCCTGTTGCATGACCCGGGCGAGCGCGGCGAGGCTGTTCTTGACGCTGGAGCGGCCCACCTCCTCGGCGATCCACCCGAGCACCGCGCGGTCGGCGGCTCCGGGAGTGATGGTTTGGGCGGTTAGGTGGCCGAGCGCGGGCACGACGCGAAGCCGCCACCCCGCTCTGTAGGGAACGAGAGTCTTCGCCTCCAGTCCGCGCATGGCCAAGTCCCAGACGCTGTCGCCGTATTCGGCCAGCGTCATGGTGGCTGTTGCGGGGGTGATGCCTCGGGACGCGGACCGCTCCATGCGGGCGATCCACGCGCGGGCTTCCTCCTCGGTCGGGAACGACTCGGAGCGCGACTGTCGCCGGAAGGTGCCGGGTGCGACCCAGCGGACGCGGGCGCGGTAGGCGTTGTGGAACTCGGGGCGATACTCGATGTCCGACGACAACGGGACGCCCAGCGGCAGATCAGCCCTGTCCATCACGCCGCCTCCCGGGCGGGATCGACGCGCACCGCCGCCAGCCACGCTTGCACGTCGGGGATGCTGTATTTCGTGACCCGCGAGGTGAGCTGCACGAACGGCGGCCCCTGCGGCGGGGACAGGGTGCGCCAGCGTCGCAGGGTCGAGGGATCGACGCCGAGGAGCGCGACGACGTCCTCGGTCTCGTACCACCCGGAGTGCAGCAGGTCGGTGCCGGTGGCTTCTTCCGGGTGTCGTGTTGCTGCGGCGCCGAGGAGTTCGGCGATGCGGGCGAAATCGATCAGGTGTGGAGCGGTCATCGATTCCCCGATGGTTTGTGGGAGGCCAATCAGGGCCGGAGCGGAATGCGGCGGACGACGCGGGCGGCGAATGCGCGAAGTGCCGCGTGGGGTGGGAGGAATTTGAGTTCGCCGGTCGTGGAAAGTCGTGCAACGCCGATGTGTTGCTTGCAGGGTGACGGGATTCGTGCTGCGGACGGCCAGGTCCTGAGGAGGCGGTGCCGGTCTTGGCCAGTGCAGGGAGCGGGGAACTACGCGTGCGGTATAGGGCCGGTGCCGTTGTCGTCTGTGGTGGTTCGGTCCTGACGTGCGTCCCAGACTGTGGTGAGCCGGGCCGGGATCGGAGGTGGCTCAAGGCCGTCGGCGCGCATGGCCGTGCGCAGCGCGCGTAGCGCATCGAGGTCGTCGGTCAGCACGGCGTCCGCGTACTGGAGGTTCGCGCCCGCCTGGCGCCTGCGTTCCTCGCGAACGCGCAGTGACGTAAGCGCGGTGTGCACGGCTGCGGCGTGGTTGCGGTACGCGTCGAGTACGGCGCGCGCACTACCCGGCGATGGTGCTTGTTCGACGAGTTCCTCGTCGGTGAACCATGCGACCGCGTCCCATGTCGGCACAATGGGCGACGGCCGGCGGTTTCGCGTGCCGTGCGGCTGTTGTCATTCCGCAAGTCGGTCGTCCGCCCCCGGTTTCGTCGATTTCGGACGGTGGGTGCCCGACCCCTTGTAGTTTCGAAACACGTCTTGCACCGTGCTCAACGGTCGTGGGCGCGGCCACGGTGGCCCAGTGGTTCGCGGCCATCGGCACTGCCACCTACCAGGGTGTCGGGCCCGACGACATGCGAGCCGAACTCGTCAAGATTAACGGCGGCCCGGGCGTCGTGTTCAGCGGGCCGGAGCGCGTGATCGCCACCATGACCTTCGATTTCGGCGCCGACGGCCGGATCACCGCCATCCACAACATGGCCAAACTCAAGGCCGTCGCCGACGGCACCGCTCACGACATCGGCACACGGTGAGCGCCGTCCGCGCCTGAAGTGCGACGGTTCCCCACACCGCGTCAATCCCGAGGCTGCGTGGGGAACTCCCGCGTCCGGCTTGGGACAACCTCGCACCGGCCCCTGGTAATGCGAGCGCGGCAGTGCCGTACTGGAGCCGGTACCCGATGTGCGGCAAGCGGGTACGCACAATTCGCGGAAGGAGTGAGGAGTTGCCACCCGTGAGATTTTCGGTCGAGAACCTTCGGGCTGCCGACGCCGCCGCCCGGCGGCTCAACGCCGCCCTGGCACGGACATCACTTCTCAAGGTGGTTCTTCCGAAGGACGTCGAGGGCCATCGGGAACGTTTCATCCAAGAAATGGGCCAGGGGCGCCCGCGCGATCCGGTTTTCGACTATCCGGACGTCGATCGTGACCGCTGCCGCCCCCTGCGGCAGATCGCCGATGAGTACGGCTCACGTACCGATGCGGTGAACCGACTCATCGCCGAGGAGGCTCTGCGGCATCTGGCAACGTACCGGGCATGTACCAGCCGTGATAGCGAGCGGATCACTTGGGCGACGTCGCAAGAGAACGGTGCTCCGAGCGAGGCGTTGCTGGCCGAGGCCGTGCGACTGTTGGAAGCGCGGCCGACGAGCGACGCGACAGGGCGGGGCAGGGAGTTTTCGGCCGAACAAGTGTTGTCCGCTGTGGAGCGGACCCTCGCCGCTGCAGGGCTGACCGACTGGAGTGTGCGCGTCACGCCGGCGATGGCGGCGCGCATGAGTGTCGTCGCGGGTGACCGGCTTGTGCGTATCCGCTCGGATATACGTCTGACCGAGGGGGAACTTGTCGGCCTGATCACCCATGAGATCGGGACGCATGTCTACCGCTGGGTGAACGCCTGCCGAATCGCCGGGCTTCTCGGCGTCCGCCTGTCGGGGGCGACTGCGACAGAGGAGGGTCTTGCTGTCTGGAACGAGTTGCGGGCGACCGGCGATGTCGCTCTCGACCCGAGGTTCGCTCTGCGCGTCATAGCCGTCTCCGTGGCCCTGCGGGGAAGCTTCGTCGACGTCGTGGCAGCCCTTTTGCCTTATACCTCCCCCGAAGCCGCTTTCGACGCGGCCGTCCGTGTCAAACGAGGGCTCATCGACACCGCCGAGCCGGGGGGCTTCATCAAGGACCATGTGTACATGGCGGGTCATCACATGGTGCGGTGCCATTTGGCGCGCAACCCGGACGATTTCGACCTCCTGATGGTCACCAAGTGGCCTCTGGCGCATCTGGACGGTCTTCGGGCAGCGGATCCGGTCTCCTTGATAGGCGACGACATCCTCAGGCCGGACGACGTGTTCGTCGACCGGGTGCGGGACCTCGTCGCGA
The DNA here is from genome assembly GCF_051388935.1 of Yinghuangia sp. YIM S10712. Classification (NCBI taxonomy): domain Bacteria; kingdom Bacillati; phylum Actinomycetota; class Actinomycetes; order Kitasatosporales; family Streptomycetaceae; genus Yinghuangia; species Yinghuangia sp. YIM S10712. The sequence goes on along the minus strand of NZ_JBPKBI010000040.1, from coordinate 6,499 downwards.
GGGCGGCGTGAACAGGTGGGCTGCGCGTAACCCGGCGAGGCTCTTCCGCGCCGCGGTCGGACGCTCAGCGGTCCGGTGTTCCGCGGCCGTCAGGGTGCGCCTCGCGTGGCCCACCTTCCGAACGCGCCGTGTCGTTGTCGCCGCGGGCGTGCGGGAGGTCGACTCGGTCTGCGTGCGCCTGCTCGCCGCCCCCGAAGGCCGCGGCGACCACGGGCTGCCAATGGCCGTTCGGTTCGCGTGGGGTGATCGTCAGTTCGTATCCCCGGTCGAAGCTTCCGAACACGACTGTTCGAGAGAGGGGTTCGTATTCCATTTCGAACTGTCTGCCGACGGCACTGAAACTGTCCCGAACGAAGCAGCGGAACCGAAAGCGGGCGCGATCCGCGGTGCCGCCGGTGCGCTGTCCGGCGAGGAACAGCAGATCCGCGTCCTCACCGCCGTAGGTGACCACGTAGGTCCCGAGCAGTTCACCGCTGCGCTTGCCCTTTTTGCGCCCACTGATCGCCATCGGGTCCTGCCGTCCCCGAGGAATGAGCTTGCTTTTGGTCCGCCCTTCGGCGTTCTCGTAGAGCAGGGTCAACTCGAAGCGGGGTTCGACCAGTCCACGCCGCGACTTGTTGACGATCTTGATGCTGTAGCGCATTTCCTGGTGTTCGTCGGACCACCAGGACGTGATCTGACGAGAGATGTCGATTCTGGGCCGCAGCAGCCGCAGCCCCAGCAGCGAGAGCGCGGACGCCGCAAGCGCGGAGAGCGACTTCTCCCCGATTCCGATCAGCAGATCCATGCCACTCCTGAGCACTGTGCGGTGGGGGATCGCCACGTCACAGGCGCCCGAGAGGCGCCGGTCCATGACCGCACCGTGTCCCTCGTGCCCCCGGACGACGCGAACCCCCGCCCGCAACCGACTCCTGACGCCCCACCCGGGTCAGGATCCCGATCGAGCATGCCCGAGAAAGGCGCCTCTGCGCGGGGGAACACGATGATTCGTCCTGCGGACGATCACGATCCCCTCCCCACGCGACGGCCGCGCCACCCCACCTCGGCACGGTCCGGCGGCCCGGACCGCTCGCGCATGTCAGGACCGGCGGGTTTGCCCGGGGTGGGCTAGGGTGCCGCTGCTCGTACGGGGACAAGGCCTGTGCCAGGCCGGGGAGTTGGTGTGTCGATGAGGCGTGTGGCGTTGATCGGCGGTGCGTGGGCGCTGAGCTTGGCGGTGGTGGGGTGCTCCGGTTCCGGTGGCGGGGACGAGCCGGGCCCGGCGCCCGGGGGTTCCGCCGGGACGGGGAACGCCTCCGGCGGAGCGGGCGGAACGTCCTCGGCGGCGGCCTTCCCGGGGGAACTGCCGCCGGGAGTCAGCGGCGCGCCGTTGTGGTCGACGCAACTCGTCGGCTCGGAGGCGGTCGCCGAACCTGTCGGCGCGAGCGTCGCGATCATCACGCCGCACGACGAGGGGAGCACCGTGGACTTCCGTGACGCGGCCTCCGGCACCAGTCGGGCGAAGATCGAGGTGACCGGCAAGGCTGCGGCCACGACGTGGCACGGCCGTCCCGCACTGCTGGCCGAGCACGTCGCCCGGACACCGTCCGACGGGGTCTCCCCGGAGAAGTACGCGTGGGTGATCGACGTCTTCGACGACCAGGGGCGGCGGCTCGCCCACAAGGAATACCCCGGCCGCGACAAACCCCTCATCGCGGACGGCCGGCGCGTCGTCGTCGAGCACGGCACCGGAGGCAACTCGGGGGCGCTGGTCGTCAGCGACGCGGGCGGGGACGCGCCCGGTTGGCGGATCCCGTGCCAGGACAGCGGCTGCGTCCACGAGGGCGCGACCGTCGCCGCGGGCGTCGTCGTCCACAGCAGCCGCCAGCGCGTGGGCGACGACGACATCGAGACGCTCGCCGCGTTCGACCCGAACAGCGGAGCCCCCCTGTGGACGACGCGGGACCTCGCGCGACCGGCGGAGGTGCCTGCCACTGCGGACGCCGAACTCATCAAGAACGACGGCGGCAAGCTCGTCCTCGCCTGGTACGTCGGCACATACGGCGCACCGCGGTTCCACACCGAGACCTACAGTGTCCACGACCCCGCCACCGGTCGGCTCCTCGCAACCGGCCCGACCCTCCCGGGCAGCGCCAAAACCGGGCTTGCCACCCCGGACGGCACCGTCATGGTGGTGGCGACGACGGACAGCACCGCCGCCTGGGAGACCGGCACGGGGAAGCCCTTGTGGCAGCAGGGCAAAGACGAGAAGCGTCTGGCACCGGTCGCTGTCGTCGGTCCGGTCCTGTACTCGGGCCAAGACCCGTCCATGGCCGTCGACCTGCGTACCAAGGCGGTGCTCCAGCGCACCGTGTCGGACATGCCGGTCCCCGTGGGCACCGAACACGCCGTGGTCACCCGCGCCCCCGGTGTCGCGTACGTCTTCGCCGTCCAACGGGGCTGACCCGACGGCGGCGCGCTGTCGCTCGCCACGGTGATCCGGGCCGCTCGGCGCGCGGGTGCCGCAGGAGGCGTGCGAGCTCGGGCCGGGCGCGCACGTAGGTGCCGGATCCGGACCGCGCCAACCCTCTATCCGGCGGCTTGTTGCCCTGGTGCGCGGAGCCGGATGTCCTGCGGCGCTCGTGAGGATTCCGGTGTATGACCCGGCAGCGGTGGCTTTGTCTCAGCGTTCTCCGGCCAGTTGCTCCGCCAGTTCGCGTGCGCTGGAAGGCACGCCGCGGGCGGGCACGCCGAACTGCGGGTGCGCCTGGTCCATGGTGAGGAGGCGGCTCGCGGCGCGTTCCGCGGGTGCGCGCTCCAAGACGGTGGTGCCGGTCTCCGCTTCCAAAGTCGGTGCGTACCCGGCGCCGCGCAACGCGGCCAGCGTGTCTTCCGGGGGCGCGGTGGAGACCAACACCGTCGGGGCGATGCGCCGCAGGCCCAGTTTGGTCAGTCCCCGTGTGCCGGCGACTTCGGCGATGAGTGCGGGGTCGTCGCAGCGGATGCAGCAGGCCGAGCGGACCACCTTCAGTTTTCCGTGGGTTCGGGCGGTGTCCTTGATCGTGTACGCCAGCGGTTGCGGCAGCGGAAGCCCGTTCGTGGACGCGGCGGCGAGGCGTTCGGCGACTTCGTCCGCGCTGTGGCCCGCGTCGTAGGCGCGGCGCAGCGAGGCAGGGCTGATCCGCCAGACCACCGCGTGTCCTTCGGACTCGATGTCGCCGACGGCGGACAGCAGTTCGGACAGTTCGGGGGCGGGCGAGCCGGTCACGGTGGCGGTCAGGTCGGACTGGAACCGGGCGGTGGTGCTCGGTGCGGGCAGCGTCGCGCGCAATGCGTCGCGCAACCCGGCAACGGCGTTTGCCAGTGCGGGCCGCCGCATGAGGTCGGCACCGAGCCCGTCGAGTCCGGATGCCCCAGGATCGGCGTCGGCGCCCGGGACCGCGGGGAAGTGGTCGGCGGCGCCGGCCTCCAGCAGGGCGCTGACCGCGCGCCCGGTCGTGGTCAGCGCGCCGCACGATACGAGCCCCAGCAGCTCCGCCTCGGCGAGCGTCGCGGCGAGTTGATCGCCGAACTCCGACTCGCCGGCCGATTCGTCGGCTGCTTCACCGAGGAGCGACGAACCCAGGAGTGGTTGGAACCACGCGGCGCGCTCCAGCAGTTCGGCCCGGGCCTCGGGCCCCGGCGCGAGACCGCGCCCCTCAGGCAGGGCCGCGAGGGCGCGCAGAATACCGCGCCGCAGCGGCACCGCGTGCCCGTCCTGCGGGCTGATCAGCGCGACAGGTGTCTCACCCGAGTCGTCCGGCCAGTACGTGAACACCTCGGGGACCACCGCCCATGCCGCGACCAGCGGAAGCAGCTTGCCCGCAGGCGAGGCGGAGGCCCAGGCGTCGAATCGCTCAGTGGGCAGCAGCCGCACCGCCGTGGCCCGTGCGGGAGCCCGCCCACCGCGCCGCTTGCCCTGGGAGGGCTCCGCGGCGTCGGCATGCGGTGCCGCCAGCCCGGCGTTCACTGCCAAGTCCAGCCACAACCGGGTGTGTTCCTCGCTTGCCCCGGCGGCCTTGGCCAGCCGCCGCGTGTCGCGCACCGCAATGCCGCCGGCCTTGCGGACCGCGACCGGACGCGCGGCCAGCTCTCGCAGAACCAGCTCCGCGCGCCACGCGGCGGCACCCGCCGCCCCCGCACCATGCGCGTCCACGTCGCGGGGAACCGCCGCGGTACGCGTCAACGGCTCAGGATCCAGTGACACCGGCATGAGCTGTTCGTCGCGACGCAGCGCCCTCGCCACCTCGTACGGCAGCTCGACCAGGTCATGGTCGACGGGGACGACCATGCCCCGCGCGCCCAGCCAATCGGTACCCGCGTCCCCGGAACCGCCTTCGCGGAACGTGTACTTCGCGCCAGGACCGTAGTACCGGCCGCCGATCGCCACGAAGCAGTGCGTACGCAACAACGGCGGCCCCGGCACCAGGTGCTCCAACAAGTCCAGAGCGTCCTGCGGCGCGTCGGCCACCAACTCCCGTACCCGCTGCGCATCGGCGAGCACGGCCACGATCCCGCGTTGGGCCTCGGCGCGGGTCCGCACGTCGCCCAACCCGAGCCCGGCGGCGACGCGTTTGACCTCCGGCGCGTTGAACGCCGAGGTCAACAGCTCATCCACGGGAGCGCCGTAGCCCGCCAGCTCCGCCGCGTTGGTGTGCAGCAGCGCCGGCACCGCCAGCCGACCGTCCGGCGACGGCAGCACAAGCGCCCGCTCGCGCAACCCGTCCAGTGCCTTCGCCACCCGCTCACGAGACACCCCGCCGCCCGCCAGCGAGTCCAGCAACTCCCGCTCGGACACCGTGCGTTCCAACGGTTCCACCGTGGGAGGCGACGACATCGACCACGTGGGCACAGGCTGACGCGCTCCGGTCACCGGACCGTGCTCCTCCAACGCCCGCAACGCCACCGCCGCCAGCAGCCCGACCTCACCGGCCGTCACCCGCGACATACCGAGCAGCACGGACTGATCCGTCAGCAGCAACGCCGCCAACTCGGCGAACGTCGTGACCCGCGCATACCCGGCAGCCTCCGGCAGCGCCCGCTCCTCCAGCAGAGCCGTCAAGCGGTCGGCCGACAACTGCGTCAGCCAGCGTTTCAGCGAGGTACGGGAATCCACAGCACGAGCGTAGGCCACCCGACCGCGCTGCCGGCCCGAGCTGTCACCAGCCGCAGCCGGCCGACGACCTGCCGCGGAGTGGCGAGACTCAGCCCTGGCCGGCGCGAATTCCCGTGGCGGCACCATTCGGTGGCTCCCACCAAGCTTCCACCACGATGTTGCCGAAATCGGCCGGTCACTCAGGCGGGAACTCCGACGCGACCAGGCGGACCGTGATCACGTCACCTTGTAGCCGATCTCCGCGCGCCAGGCTCGGCTGAGCCGGCCGTCGTACCGGGTGAGCTTGGCGCGCAGTTGGATGGCCTCGTGTGCGTTGCCGCGCCACATGCGCCAGACGATGGCCATGTAGTGACGGCGCATTGCGGCGATGTCGTCGAGCTGGAACGCCTCTTCCAACGCATCCAGCACGGGGTCGTGGTAACGCGGCGGAGCGGTGGTGGCCACCCCCGGTACTTTCCTGTGCCCCGTATTCGACCCCGTGGCCCCTTCTCGGTGGAGCCCGTCGGAAGTCACCGACAACTCCGCAAAGGGGGTCCATCGAACCGTGTGGTGCCCATGCCGTCGCCGGAACTGCAACGCGGAGTCGCGTTCTTGCGGCAGCAGCGCGGGCTCGTCCGATCCCGCGCTGCCGATGACGGCGGTTTGGACCTTGCGGTTGTCCAAGTTGTTGAAAGTACGACGATTCACCGTTCCCCCCACGCGTAATGTCGACTGCCCCGCAGGCACCGGAACCATAGGTGCGCCCGACGCTACGGGCTATGTGTCCAAGCACCCCAGCACGGCCACCACATCCGCATGCCAGGACAGCACCTGCTCCTTGCTCGGACCGAGTTCGTAGTGGTGGTAATGGCAAGCAACGCAGAGCGCGCCCCAGACCGCCTTGGCACGTCGGGCGGTACTCGCATCGACACAGAAGCGCAGGCACAGGAATCGGGCCCGGGACCCGCCGGCCGTCACCTCGACCGACGCGGAGGACAGTGTCGCCGCGACCGCGGCTTCGAGTGCCGCGCGGAGCGCGAAGGCGGCCCCTCGGAAGCGCAGGGCAGCAGCCGTGCTTGAAGCATCGTCGTGGGTCAACTGCTCCGCGGTCGCGAGCCACTGCTTCACAACGGGGTTCACGGTGCCACCTCGGGCTTGCGGACGATCTCGGCGATGCGCGCGATATCTGCGACGAACTGCTGCGGGAGCGGCACGACCGCCGCGTGCCCATGCGCGCCCTCCTGGCAGCGCTTCAGGTGGTCGATGGCATCGGCCCCGCAGCGGCGACGCAGCTCGCCGTAGACCTCGCCGGTGCGCGTCGAGTCTCCGAACAGCCCCAAGGCGGCAAGCTCCATCAGGGCCGTGCACCGCTCGACGGCCGCTGCG
>NZ_JBPKBI010000039.1:9448-16626 GCF_051388935.1 Yinghuangia sp. YIM S10712 | reverse complement strand
CCGGCGACGAGCACCATGTGCACACTCGCGCCGTGCCGCCGCGCCAACTCCGCCAACCCGGCGTGCAGTTCAGGCTCGACACGCAACGCCACACGCTCACCTCGACGGGATGCGACGCGCGGCCTCGGGCGGTCCGTGGGCAGTTCGAGCCGGTCCGGGAGGCCGGCGAGAGCCTTGGCCCAGTAGCCGAGTTGGGCGGCGAAGACGCTGCCGGCGTCGTCGCGGTCGCCCAGCAGGTCCTGCTGCCACAGCGTGTAGTCGGCGTACTGGACACCCAGCGGCTCCCACGCGGGCGCGCGGCCTTCGGCTCGTGCCGCGTACGCCGTCGCCAGGTCACGTGCGAGAGGCTGCGTCGACCAGCCGTCACCGGCGATGTGATGCAGCGTCAGGAGCAGCACGTGCTCGTCGTCCGCAAGTCGGAAAAGCTGTGCACGCAACGGGAGTTCGTTTGCCAGATCGAAGCCTTCCGCAGCCGCCGCGGCGAGTGCGCCCGCCAGGTCGGCCGGCGTCGACGCGCACACCGGCAGCGCCACGGTCGCTTCGTCCGCAGGGACGACGCTCTGCACCGCGACGCCGTCCTCCTCCGCGACGAGGGTACGCAGGCTCTCGTGCCTCGCGACGACGTCCGTCAGCGCCTCCGCCAACGCCCGGTGCGCGAGCGGGCCGGTCAGCCGAACGGCGAAGGGAATGTTGTACGTGGCTCCCAGCGCCTCCATCTGGTGGAGGAACCACAGCCGCCCCTGTGCGAACGACAGCGGCACCCGCTCGGGACGCGGCTCGCGGCGGCACAGCGCCAGGCGCGCCGCGCCGGCGTCCCGCAGCCGCGCCGCGAAGCCCGCGACCGTCGGCGCCTCGAACAGCATGCGCAACGCGGCCTCGACACCCATGACCGCACGGACGCGCGCGATGAGCCGGGTGGCGAGGAGCGAATGCCCGCCCAGGTCGAAGAACGAGTCGCCGGCACCCACGCGGTCTTGCGGCAGACCGAGGATCTCGGCGAACAGCCCCGCCACCACGACTTCCTCCGGCGCGCGCGGAGCGCGGCCGACCGGGACGAAATCCCCTTCCCCGGGGGCTGGTTCGGGCAGCGCCGCGCGGTCGACCTTGCCCGTGGCGGTCACCGGCAGCGCATCGAGGCACACGATCGCCGCGGGCACCATGTGCCTCGGCAGCCGCTTCCGGGCGGCCGCGCGCAGCGCCTCGCGCGTCGAGGCGGCGGCCTCGGGCGCGATGTACGCGACCAGGCGGTCGTCGCGCGCCACCACAGCCGCCTGCCGGACACGCGGCTCGGCCAGCAGCACCGCCTCCACTTCACCCGGTTCGATCCGGAAGCCGCGAACCTTCACCTGGTCGTCGGCACGACCCACGAACTCCAGCCCGCCGTCCGAAGCGCGGCGCACGAGGTCGCCGGTGCGGTACATTCGCGCGCCCGACTCGGCGGCGTACGGGTCGGCGACGAACCGCTCCGCGGTCAATCCGGGCCTACCGTGGTAGCCGCGCGCCAGACCCGCGCCGGCCACGTACAACTCGCCGGCCACGCCGGGCGGCATGGGCTGCAACGCAGCGTCGAGGACGTACAGCCGAGCGCCCGGCACCGCACCGCCGATCAGCGGGCGCGCGCCGGACGGGGCCGCGTCCAGCCGCGCGGCGGCGGCGTCGACGGTGCACTCGGTCGGGCCGTAGCAGTTCCACACCGCGGTCGCCTCAAGGGCACGAAGACGTTCCCACAGACGGCCGGGCACCGCGTCGCCGCCCACGACAGCGACGGCAGGAGACCAACCGCACGCGGGATCGAACACGCCGTGGTCGAGCAGCTCGGCCATCCACGCCGGAGGCGCGTTGAGGAAGTCGATCCGGTCGCGCACGACCCAAGCGGCCACCGCCTTCGGGTCCGCCCAGGTGTCGCGCTCGGCCACAAGCAGCGTGTGCCCGTGGGCCAGGGCGGCGAGTTGGTCCCACGACGCGTCGAACGCCACCGACGTGGTCAAGGCGACGCGCAGCGGGCGGCCGAGACGGTCGGCCGAGGCGAACATCGCCGCGCTGTGGCCGGTCACGAGATTCGCCAGCGCCGCGTGCGTGACCGCGACGCCCTTGGCCTGCCCGGTCGAACCGGAAGTGTGAACCACATACGCGGTGTGCCGGGCCAGGAGGGCGGTACGCTCCGGGGCGTCGCCCGGGTGGGCGGCCAACTCCGCGCGCGTGTCCGGCTCGTCCAGGACGACCGCGGGAACCGCGAACCCATGGACCGCCGCGACCTCGGCCGTGGTCACCACCAGGACGGGAGCGGTGTCCGCCACAAGTCCGGTGAGCCGCGCCGCCGGATAATCCGGGTCCAGCGGCACATACGCCGCGCCGCTCTTGAGCACACCCAGGATCGCCGCGACGAGGTCGGCACCGCGCGGCAGCGCGAGTCCCACGATGCGTTCCGGTCCCGCGCCGCGCGCCGCCAGCATCCGCGCGATCCGGTTCGCACGCTCGTCCAACTCCCTGTAGCCCAAAGTCACTTGCCGTCCGTCCCCGGCGACGGCGACCAGCGCCGGGGCGTCGGGGGAGGCACGGACTCGGGCCTCGAACAGCGCCGGAAACGTGTCCGCGGCCCGGTCGGAGCTTTCGCGTGCGTCCGCGTCGACGGAACAATCCCGATGCGAGGCCGGGCCCGCCTGCTCCGCCAAGGACCGCTCGTCGGGGAGCAGAAGGTCGATCGTGCCCACCTGCCGATCCGCGGGGGTGTCGGCGAACGAGTCGAGCAGACGCACCAACCTGCCCTGGTGCCGGTCGAGTTCCACATCGCCGTAAACGGACGGGTCGGCGTGCAGGACGATCGTCGGCCCCTGCGCGTCGCGTCGGTCCCACACCGCGACGGACAGATCGGTGATCGGGCCGATCGAGACGTTGTGCGCACTGCACCCGAGCCCCGCGAAGGTCATGTCCTGGGCGAAGCCCATGAAGTTGACGCCGGGTGAGAACGCCGTGCCGAAGTCGCCCGGCAGCGCGAGTTCGCGGTGCAGTTCCTCGCCTCGGTACCGCTGGTGCCGGAGCGCGGCTCCCACCCGGGAGTCCACCTGTGCCACCAAGGCGTCGAGCCGCGTGTCGTGCCGCACCTCAAGACGGAGCGGCAGAACGTTCGACATCATGCCCGGCACGCTGCGCGCCACGCGCCCTGCCCGGCCGGTCACCGCCAGACCGACGACGAGGTCCCGGGCGCCGGTCAGCCGGTGAGTGTAGAGCGCCACCGCCGCGATGATCAGGCGCGAACGGGGCACCCCGGACCGGCGTGCGGCCTCGGCCAGGCCCTCCGGCGCGCACAGCGGCCGGGCGACGGTACGGCGGACCGTCCGGCGCTCCGCATCCACCTCGGCCGACGCACACACCGACGACAACGGATTCGCCGACCGCCGGCCGGCGAGCACACCCGTCCAGTACGCCCGGTCCTCGGCATACTCCGGCGACGAGCGGTACGCGAGGTCTTCCTGCACGAGGTCGCGCAGGCGGCCGAACGGCGACGGCGGCGGAACGTCGCCCGCGACGAGCGCGCTGTACACCTCCGCGACGCGGCGCGTGACCAGGTTGAAACCGAACCCGTCGATCGCGATGTGGTGGTAGCTGTGGTACCACCAGTAGCGTTCGGCGCCGAGCTTGATCAGGGCGTACGAGAACAGCGGGCCGCGAGCGAGGTCGAGGGGCCGGGCCAGGTCCCGGTCCACCCACGCGTGCGCGGCGGCCCGCGGATCCGGTGCGGCGGAGAAGTCGAGGAACGGCAAAGGCCGTTCCGGTACCGGACCGACGATTTGCACCGGGCCGTCGCCGTTGTCGACCAGGCGCACCCGCAGTGCGTCGGCTTCGCCGATCATCTGCCGCACCGCGGCGTCGAACACCTCGGGGTCCACCGCGCCGCGGATGTCGATGTACTCGCCGATGCGGTACGCGGCATTCCCCTCCGCGGAGCGCTGCTCGGCGAGCCAGATCTCGCGCTGGGCGGCGGTCGGCAGCACCGCCTCGGTGCCGTCGGCGATGCCCGCCGCGCCGCCCGATCGACCGTGACGAGACAAGGGGGTACCTCCAGGTGATCCCGGCCGTGCAGCCGTGAGGCTCCGCCACGGCTCAGCCGCGACGGGACGTGGTTGGGTGAGAACTAGGGGCAGAGGGGGAGGGGAAGGCCGCAGTGGACCGGGCATGGCGGCCTCGGACCCGATCGGGGGCGCGCCGAGCCCACGCACGGCCCCAAGCTCCGGGGCGCGATCGACCGTGGCGGCGGGACCGAGTCGCCGCGGGGCGGGTCAGTCGCCTCCGGGAGGCTGCGGCGTACGCTTCGCGACCGAGTCGGAATCGGCCGCAGCCGAAGTGTCGACAGGGGTGGCGCGTCTGAACGGCGCATGCGCCGGGGGACCGGGCAACTCCTCCGCCGTTCCGGAGGCGGAAGGCGCCCCGCTTCGTGCGTCCGGGGCGGATGACTGACCGGCCTTCACGTCCGCACCAAACGACGTGCCGCCCGCCCGCGTCTCGGCCCCCTTGCCCGGCGACGCCGTGCCGCCGGTGCCGGCCGAACCAGCTATGGCCGCGCCCGTCGTCCTGCGTCCGGCGGCCGAACCCGTCGCCCTGTTCCCCTTGGCCGGGCCCGAGCGCTCTCCTCCGCGGTTCCGAGAACCGCCGCCCGACGTACGCGGGTGTGCCGCCCGCTCGCCGGCTTGGAGTCTCCACAAATGGGCGTACACCCCGCCGCGGCGCACCAATTGCGCGTGAGTGCCCTGCTCGGCCAGTACGCCGCCGCAGTCGAGGACGTAGATCCAGTCCGCGTCCCGGACGGTGGAGAGCCGGTGAGCGATGACGACCATGGTCCGCCCAGCCCCGAAGGCCTTGAGCGCACGTTGGATGGCGGCTTCGGTCCCGTTGTCCACCGCCGACGTCGCCTCGTCGAGCACGACGACCGGCGGGTTCCGTACGAAGGCGCGAGCCAGGGCGATGCGTTGCTTCTGGCCGCCGGACAGCGACGACCCGCGCTCTCCGACGAAGGTGTGCTCGCGCTCGGGCAGTTCGCGGATGAACGCATCGGCCTCGGCCATGCGCGTTGCCGCCACCACACGCAGGTCGTCCGCTTCGAAGCTGCCGTAGCGCACGTTGTCGGCGATCGTTCCGTCGAACAGAAACGGCTCCTGGGCGACGAAGCCCACCGTCGACCGCAGTTCGTGAAGCGGGCGGTGACGAAGATCCCTGCCGTCGAGCAGGATCCGCCCCGCGTCCGGCTCCTCGAAGCGCATCAGCAACTTGGCGATCGTGCTCTTCCCGGAACCGGTGGGTCCGACGATGCCGGTGACCTTGCCCGCTGCGAAGCGCAGAGACAGATCCCGCAGCACCGGCGGCCCGTCGGCGTACCCGAAGGTGACGCGGTCGAATACGAACTCCCCTGCCACCGGTCGCTCGACGACCTGAGCGGCATGCGACTTCCGCACCGTGGCCGGCTCCTGCGGCAGGTCGTGCAGTGCGGCGATCCGGTCGAAGGAGTCGAGCATGCGGCGGTACTGATCGGTCGTGGCACCGAGCCGCGTGAGCCGCCACAGCATCTGCTGCGGCAGGCCGACCAGCGGACTGAAGGCCTGGAAAGGCAGTTCGCCCGCGAGCACCGCGCGACCCCCGAACAGGAGCGTCCCGGCCATCGACGCGGTGGTGCACAGGCGCACCGCCTCCGTGTGTTGGACGGTACTGCGGTCGGTGCTCTGCGTGGACTCGCGGTAGTCATCTCCGAGTTCGGCCAGCCGGCGGTCCTCGTGATCCTCCGCGCAGGCCGCCTTCACCGTCGCATTGGCCTGGAGCGCATTGGCGACACGGCTGTGCATGCGCGCGCGGATGTCGCCCGCCGCCGCGTAGTCGTCGGTGCCGCTCTCGTGGAAGCGGAAGGACAGCCAGGCCACCAGGGGCACCGGCAGGAAGGCCACCCACGCGATCTGCGGGGCGAAGATCAGGAACGCCGGAACAAGCACCAAGACGCTGGTCGCCATCTGCACGATCTCGGGCATGGTGCCGGCCACGAACGAGCCCAACTGGCCGACGTCGTCCGTCAGGACGGCGGTGACGCGGCTGGTGCGCCGACCCTCCAGACCGGACAGCGGAAGCCGTTGGGCGTGGGCGAACGTGCTGTTGCGCCAGTCGTATTGCACATCCTGCGCGAGCCTGCGCCACGCGAGGCCGGAGACGTACGACAGCCCGGCGACAACGGCGCACACCGCGGCGGTGGCGGCGGCCAGCGACCAGAGCTGCGCTCCTGCGCCCGCGATGCCCAGGCGCAGGAGCATCTGGCTCTCACCCTTCATGAGCACCACGGCAATGGTCGCGATGAACACGCCGAGGGTCATCTCGGCAAGCTGGGCGAGGAACGACGTCAGAGCGGCGAATGCGAACCTGCGCCGGTGCGGTCGGATCACAGCCGCCAGAGCGTGGCGCCGCCGGGGCGCGTCGCCGGACGCGTCCGCGCGCCGCCACGCCCGCCGGACGATTACCGTCGTCGCCGCGGTGACCAGACCGAGACTGACGACGGGCCGCAGCAGGAAGCCCGATACAGCGCCACCCCATCCGGTGCCCCAGGCCGCGGCGACCAGACCGGCACCCGCGACGACGGCCAACATGCGCATCCGGCGCCGCGTCCTCGACGGCGTCCGACCGCTACGCGCCACAGGGCCGGGACGAGAGCCCGCGGCCCTGCGAGGTGCCCCGAACATCCGCCGCAGACGCGCCCGCGAACCTGCCGCTTTGCGCGCCCGGACACCCCTCGTCTCGGACCTATGTGTGTCCGCCGATGCCCGCCCCCCGGAATGCCCAGCCCCCGACGCGTCATCGAGGTCCGGCTCCCGCGGCGGGCGCAATACCAGCGCAACGGCGTGTACGAAGGCGCGTCGCAGCAGGCCCGCGACATCGGCCGCGTTCACCGAAGGGGCATGGAACACCAGGACCCGGCCGGTGACCGGGTTCGCGCCGACCTTGACGATGCCGGGCTCGGCGCGCAGGGATTCCTCCACGAGCCGCGCGATCTCCGGTCGCCCGCGCAGGCCGGACACGTCCCAGCGCTGGCGGCCGGGCACAACCGACCGCGGGCGCATCGCTCGCCCGCGCGGCGGCGCCGCGTGCGGAGCAGGTGTCATGAGGTCTCCCCGTGTCCGAAACATGAGCCGGCGAGCCGGGCGGCCCGG
>NZ_JBPKBI010000039.1:0-9270 GCF_051388935.1 Yinghuangia sp. YIM S10712 | reverse complement strand
TGCGGAGACGCCTGCCGCGGCGTCTTCGCCCCGGGCTTGGCGGCCGAGGCCGCGACGACCGGACGGTCCGCTTTCTCGTCGGCCTGGTCCTTGGCCTGGTCGGTGAAGATCTCCGCGGCCACTTCCGCGGCGAAGTCGTGCATTTCCTCGCCGGCCTCCTGCGCGGCGCGCTTGACGTCGAGGGCGATTTCCACGGAGGTCTTGATGACCCCGCGCACCACGGGCTTGACGATGCGCTTGGCGATCGGCGCGACGACGAGGCCCATAAGGAACGGCGCTAGTACGGGCGGCATGATTGATCGTCCCCTTTGGATGGATGAGCGTGTCCACATGACGTGCTGCGGGCATGCCGCGGGAACGCCCGAGCCGTGGCGGCCCGTGGGAACGTGCTCACGCCCCCACGAAACGCCGACGACCCGTCAGCGGTCGACCATCGCGACACGGCTCGTCGGACGCGCGGCGTCCGCCCTGCCTGCCCACCCTTTGCCTGAATTTCCGCGTGCGTCCCAACGAACGCCCCAACCACCATGTGCCACGGCAAGTCATGACACCGAGTGCATGCGGTCAAGGTTCAATGTGACCAACCACGAGACTAGGCGGATGGTTGGCCCTGACCAACCGGTTCGCCGCCTATTCGCCCGTTCGAGCGGTCTTGCCCCGGCGAAGCGTTCGAGTCCCTTGACAAGCCCGACCATCCATGAGCAACGCCCCAAGCCCAAAGCGAAGTTGCTCAACCCCAACCACGCCGCTCAACAGACCAGACGCAGCCTCACTCCGCCACACCGGCCAACCGCCTCCCGCGGTGCAGGGCCCGTAGCTGCGGGAGCATTCCGCAGGTGGGGTACCGACACTTCCTGACCTGCGGTTGCGACTTCGTACACGCGGCCCGGGCCCACCACGCCGTCTTGATCGGTGTGGTGGCCCCGGGATCGCCGCCTGCCCGACTGTGGCCGTTCCTCGGCGGTCGGGGGCGTCAGGACGCGAGGTTCTTGGCCAGAACGGCGAGGTAGTTGTTGATGAAGTGGTCGCGGACGCCGTCGGAGGCGGGGGCGAGGGGGTCGGCGATCCGGCCGAGGCCGCGGTCGGCGAGGCCGGCGACCAGGGGCATGGTGTCGTGGAGCTTGCCGTTGCGGTCGAAGTACCGCAGGTGGTCGACGTGCGTGAAGGGTTCCGGCGGCAGGTTGGGGACGACGTCGTTGTTGTTGACGAACCGGTAGTGCCGGTTCTTGAACGCCCGCCGGTGCGCCGTGGCGAGGATGTGCTCGCAGGTACGTGGCTGGCCGAAGGTGTAGACGCCGTCGGGGAGTTGCCGGGGGTCCTCGAAGTACAGGTGGGCGCCGGCGAGCATCGCGAGCGCGCCGCCGAGGCTGTGGCCGGTGAACCACAGTGTCTGTCCGTTGGTGTGCAGCTCCTGCACGGTGTTGCGGATCTGCGGGTAGACGGAGGCGAGGGCCTGGTTGAAGCCGTAATGCACGTAGCCGTTGCCGCCCGGGCCGGGAACCGGCGGGGTGGATGCGTCGGACAGCCAGTCACGGATCTGTACCGGCTCGGTACCGCGGAAGCCGACGACGATCATGCGGTCGGACGCCATCACGTACGCCTGGGTGTCCTCGATCGGAAACGGCATCGCATGCGGCGAGGAGAAATGCCGGACCGTGTCGAATCCCCAGCTCCGGCCTGCGGATTCGATCGCGTCCTCGTCCTTGTAGGCGATCGCGGCGGCGTGCGCGAGCGCATAGGCGTGCGGGAGGCTGTAGCCGGCGGCGGCGTGGTCGAACGTCGGAGCGGGGGTGGTGGTCACGGGAACCTCCGGGCGAGCGGGAGCCGGTGAGACCCGCCACAGGCTAGCCACCATCCAACCGTGTGGTGGCATCAATCCCCGGTGCATCCTCCGAACGGACCAACAGCTCGGAGGTCGCACAACCGTTCACATTGTGGGCCTGCCGCTGGGCGGGAGGAGCGCAGCGGGGCCAGGCTCGGGCGTCTGCGGGCTTCAGCCGCTGTGTCGGAGCGCTCATTCGTGGATTGGAGAGGTTGATTGGGTCGGCGCCTGCCCAGCACGATTGGGAGCTGCGCACTGATGCCGACGGTTCGGCGCCGTCCCGGCGCGTTCCAGGGCGCGATGGCTTCGGCGGTGCCCGTCAAGGATCGTGCTCGGACGCGGTGGACTGCACCGTGCCCGGTCACATCGGCGGGGGCGGAGCGCCGGCAGTCAGACCGGTGTGTTCGGCGCAGAAGGCGAGGGTGTCGGCGGTGATATCGGCCCAGCGTGAGGCTGTGCGGAAGCCGTGGCCGACGTTGTCTTCGGTGCGCAGCAGGATGGGCCGGTCGGAAGACGTGGCGTGCTGAAGGGCGGCGGTGAACTTGCGGATGTGGGCTGCGCCCACGCGGGGGTCGACGCGCGCGCTGGTGAGCAGGACGGCCGGGTAGGGCGTGCCGGGTCGCACCTGGTGGTAGGGGGAGTAGCCGAGCAGCACCGCGAAGTGCTCGGGGTCGTCCGGCGTGCCGAACTCCGTGGCCCACAGGGGGCCGAGGCCGAAGAGGTGGTAGCGGAGCATGTCGGTGGGGGCGTCGGAGCAGACGGCCGCCGCGTAGCGTTCCGGGTTGCGGGTGAGGGCGGCGGCCACGACGAGGCCGCTGTGCGAGGAACCTCTGATGGCCAGGCGATCGGGGGTGGTGATGCCCTCGTCGATGAGATGGCGGGCCGCTGCGGCGAAGTCGGCGAAGCACGCCGGTTTGTTGATCCCGCTGCCGGCCGCGTGCCAGGCCGTGCCGCGCTCGCCGCCACCGCGGACCGCGGCGACGGCGTAGGCGCCGCCGGCCTTGACCCAGGCCGTGATCCCCGGTGAGTACGCGGGGGCAGCCAGAGCGCCGAAGCCGCCGTAGGCGGTCAGCAGCGTGGGCCGCGGGCCGGCCGCGGGTTCGGGCGGTTCGATCAGGTACAGGTCCACCAAGGTGCCGTCCTCCGAGGGATACCTGAGTCGCCTGACCGCCGGCGGTGCGGGGGCGGGCGACGCGGCGGCGGCCGGTGGTGCCTCGGGAAGGCAGCGGCGCTGCCGTACGCGGAAGCGGTAAACGGTCGGAGGGGTGACGAAGTCGGTGTAGGTGAACCACACTTGGCCGCTGTCGCCGGAAGGGGCGCTGAGATTGCCGATCGTCCCCGGCCCCGTCCCTGGAGTGGGCACGTCGGTCAGTTTGCGGCCGGACATGTCGTGCAGGGCCAGGGCGGCCACTCCGCCGCGTGTGGTGCCCACCAGCAGCAGGGGTTCCCGGCTGTCGGGATCGGTCAGGGGAGTGCACGCCGTCAGCAGCGTCTCGGGTTCGGGGGTGATCAGGGTCGACCAGGCCTGGCGTACGGGGTCGGCGGGGTCGACGGAGCAGACCCGGCCGCGCGGTGCGTCGGCGTCGGTGATGGCGTAGAGCAGGCCGCCCGGACCGAACTTGAGCAGCGCGCTGGTGCGTTCGCCGGTGCCGTGGTGGATCAGTCGCAGCCCCGGGGACTCGGGGGCGTCGGCGGTCAGGTCGGCGAGACGGAGGTCGTTGCCGGTTTGGGCGCCGGGGGCGGAACTGACCGTGAGCCACCGGCCGTCCGGGCTGGTGGCCGCCACCAGGTGTGCGTGGGGGGTGTCGAAGACGAGCCGGTCGGCGGCGGGGTCGCTGCCCAAACGGTGCAGTCGCACCCCGCGCGAGCCGTGCGCCGCCCCGTGGGTGACGTAGTAGAAGCCGCTGTCGTCGGGCAGCCAGGCCACCGGAGTCGGGCGGCCGGGGCGCAGCGGACCGTCCACCAGGTGGCCGTCGGCCACGTCCAAGACGTGCAGTTCGGAAATCTCGCTGCCCCGGTGGACGAACTGGAAGGCAAGCAGCCGACCACTTGGGGACGGCCGCCAGGCGCTGAGGGAGGTCAACCCGGCCGGATCGGTCGTCATGGGGTCGACCAGAACGCGTTCGGACTCGCGGCCGTGGCCGTCGGTCACGGCCAGTACGGGTAGTTCGCCGCCCTTGGCCCGGCGCAGGAAGAAGCGCCGCGTTCCCCGCCAGACCGGCGGAGTCGCCACCGGAACCAGCGCCCCGCCGGCGTCTTGCAGCTCACCGAGCACGGCCCTGAACCAGGGCCTGGTCCGCCACGACGGCGCCTGCGCGGCGAACAGCCGTTCTTGATCGGCGAGCCACCGCTCGCACGCGGGAGCCTCGTCGTCCTCCAACCACCGGTAGGGATCCGGTACGTGTCGGCCGTGGAATTCGTCGGCGACAGGAAGACGGGGAGCGTCGGGGTAGGCGGAGGGCGCATGGGACTGCGGCGGGCTCCCCGGTTCCGGAGAGCCCGCCGCCTGTCGTGTCGCGGTCACCGTCGTCAGTCGTTGCTGCCCGCAGCCAGCTCAAGCCGCCATTCCGGCAGGCTCAGGACCTCGTCGGCGATGAGAATCAGCAAGGCGACTCCGATGCCCGGAAGTTCGTCCATCACAACACGCTCCTCTGCGTAGTTGGTTGGCAACCATCCGTATTCTCCCCGCCAAGCTGCGCAATGAGACCACTCTTTCGAGTGAACTCATGCGGGCGCGCCGCGGTGATCGACTTGCTGCGCCGCTGCATGAGGTAATGCACGCCGTATTGATCGCTGAAGCGCATCGTCGGGGTTGGTGTCAGGATCGTTTGCCCGCCGTCGCTGTTCAGGGGACGTCAACAGCTGTGCTGACCGCGGCAGTTCCGGCAACGGTCACAGCAGGCGGGCCACTTCGACGTCGTCCACGTGGAGTCGCCTTTGTCGGGGTGCGAAATTGCACCGCGCGTTGGCGCGAACGAGGCTGAGAACCACACGAAAGACCTCGGCCCCGACTCGGATGCCTCGGCGCCTTCCCGAGATCTTCCGGCGCGTCGGCGTCAAATTGCTTTCGGCGACTGCGTGTTGCCCTGGTCACCGTGGTGTCGACTTGACCGTGGTGTAGAAGACTACGGCGCCCCGCTTGCGGCGTTCGACGAGGCCGCGGGCGACGAGGCTTTCGACGGTGGTCCGGACGACGGTGCTCTTGATCGTGCGCTCTGGGTGAGCCGCGGTGAGCGCGTCGGTGATCTCGGCCGTGGAGCGGGGCTGCGGTTGCGACGCGAGGTGGCCGCGGATCAGGTCGACGAGACTCGGGCGATTCGCAGGCGCTTTGGCCGGGGTCGTGTTCCGCTTTTTCCCTGCGTTGCCGGTGGCCTTCTTGGGCCGCGCGCGTGTGGCGGTGGCGCCCGATGCCACGCGCGAGGGCTCGACGGCCAGGCTCGTGCGCAGGTCCTCCAATACGGCTCGGTCGAGGTCGAGGGAACGCAACCGGTCCTGGAGGGTGGTGATTTCGGTGCTCACGCGCTTCTGCTCCTGAGCGACGCGCTCAAGGTCGGCAACGACCTGGGCGGCGTAGTGCGTCTGAAGTTCCATGGTCTCTTGCCGGGCCTTCGCCATGACGGGTCACCTGTCTCGGGGTTGGTCGCGGATGCGGAAGGTCGGACCGCGCCCGACTGCTGTGGGCAACGGCCCCTGCCTGCTGTAACCGCGCACGCCCCCGTAAGGTTTCGGCTTCGCGGGGGGCAGCGCCTCCGGGCGCGGTCACGCGCCCATGCCGCGGGGCGCCCACCGACCGGCGATCGACTGGCTGGACGTAACGGCGGTCATCAGGCGTCCGACTTCGTCGGTCCTTCGGGTACGTGTCCTACATCCCCCACCGCCGGTGCACCATCAGCACGCGCGAACGGCCCCCGCCGGGGCCAGGGGTTTGGGCCGGCGGTTTCGGTTCCCAGATGTCGCGCGGAATCCGGCTACCTCGGTGCCCCGGCCCTGATCCTGCCGAACATGCCTGGAAACACCGGCACTTCGATTGCGTCGATATCGTGGCCCTATCCGCGGCGGGCTTCCAGCGCATCCAGAATCAGATCGAGGCCGTAGCTGAACTCGTCAGTGTGGTCGTAGCCCGGCTTCAGGGCATGATCAACGATCATCTCGGCCAGATACGGCAACTCGTCCGCCGGCAGACGCTCAAGAATGCCGCCGGCCACTTCCGCAACGTCGTCCGGCGCCGTCAGCGGCAGGTTTGCCTCTTGGAGAACGTATCCGGCGATGTAGCTGTCGATGAGCGAAACGGCGTGCGCGGCCATCGGCAGTGTGAACCCCGCCTCTCTGAGAACGCCGAGAACGGCGTTGTGGTGGCGCAGTGTTGCCGGGCCCGGGTTGCGACGGGAATCCATGACGCCGAGGGCCCAACTGTGCCGGGACAGGACCGTACGCGCGGATCGCGCGCGCACGCGGATCGCGTCCCGCCAGTCGTCGCATCCGGCGGGGGGCACCTCGATTGCCGCGGACACCGTGTCCACCACGCCGTCGAGGATCGCCTCCTTGTTCGGCACGTGGTGGTACAGCGACATCGCCTCCACGCCGAGTTCCTGAGCCACCTTGCGCATCGTGATGGCCGCCACCCCACCCCGATCGGCGACTCGGACCGCGGCCTCCAGTACCCGGTCTCTGCTGAGCGGTTGGCGTCGAAGTGGCGGCACGGCGGCTCCCGGGGCTGACATGTTGACAGACTTACAAGCGTAAGCCAGCCTTACGCATGTAAGCCGACCTTACGGACGTAAGCCTGTGAGGACGGGACTCCGGGGGCACAAGCACGCGCTGGGAACAGCGCGCCACGGTGGAAGGAGCGGCGACCACCGGCCCCTGCGCAGGCCCAAACACCGGCTGAGCCGGCGGAGTTCGGCCACCTCGTCACCGCTCTGCGATGACGTCGCCGAGCGGACTCGCTCAGCGTGTCGAAGTGGGACGGATCGGCCCGTGCAGGTAGCACACGGACTCGCCGAGGCCGGTAAAGACGGCGTTCCAGTGGGAACCGCGGACGCCCTCAAGACGCGCGGCAGCCCGGCGCGTGAGAGCACGCCCACCGCGTCGTGTGCGTACCGAGTGATGAATCGGACGCACAACGTATAAAGCGTCGACGGCAGCCGAGTTCGCGGGCGATCTTTTCTACCGCGTTGAAGACTTTCTTACCGCGGAGACGCACCATCGTCGGGCGATCGTTTTCCCGTATGTCTCGCCAATCACTCAGGTGAACTCTTTTGTCAATCTCATCGGTGTTTGGATCGGGTTTTCGTAATGATGACACGTGTCACCACCGCTGACTTGCCAAAAATTGCGGTACGGGTGGCCTTGGCGTACGCCAGTACATGCGCACTCGCGCACCCACGCGCGCGTTGCATTGCATTCCCTCGGCATTCGAAATGCGAGGAAGCTGCCGTACCGACACCGCGGGCGCAGGGGACGAGCCCGGGCGACGACCGATCCTGCCGCGACTGCCACGGGAAATGTAAAGCGTGCCTCCGGCCGGGCTTCGGCTGGAGGCACGCTTTCCGGCATCGGTCGGCCGGACCCATCGGCCGGGGGACATCCCGCGAGAGTCCGGCCCCCGTGCCTCTCCCGACTCAGGTCACCAGACGATGGTCCCGCCTGAGGTCACGTTGCACACGACATCGCCCTGCGGCGGGGGTGCGTGAATGATGAAGCGGTGCGAGGTGGTTACCGTCGCCGACGCGACCGCGGGGCCGCTGAAGTCGTCGAACAAGACCGGGTTCCACGACGCCAGCGTCTGGCTGGTGTACGAGCCTGCCGATGTTTCGAGTGTGACCGGGATGCCCGAGGGCACCGGGACGGGCGAGCCGAACGTGGTCGTGAAGGCGAATTCGCCTCCGGGCGGGAAGGGCTCGATCTCTGCGGTGCCGGATCCCCAGCTCCCGCAGTCGAAGCTGATGACCGGGACCGCCGTGGCCGGCGGCGCGACCGTCACGCCGAGGGCGACCGCGCTGACGGCGCCGACGACGGCGGTGATGGTGCGTTTACGGATCATCTGCTGAATCTCCTGTTCGAGCAGTTTCCGAATGGCGGCACGACTGTGCCGACACGGTTGGTCTGTCGGCAGAAGTGGTGCCGGCCGATTACCGATCCGCCTCCCGGCCACGGATATTCCGTAGTGTTCCGTGCAGCGGGGCGGCGCCGAGCCCGAGGAAGACCGGGTGTGGGATCGACCCCAGGGTTTCAACCTCGTTACACGACAGTGAAGCCGGTATCTCGATTAACTGTCAACGGGCTCGCCAAAATCGTTTTTGATTCTTTCCGGCCCGATCGTCAGGCAGAACATTGTCGACTCGAAGGGGCCGACGATCTCGGTTGAGAATTCCGATCAAGGTGACACGTGTCGAATTCACGGAAGCCAATTCGATGGAGGCTTCGCCGACCCGGCCGAGGAATTGCGGGCGACTGCCGGGAAGTACCGGGGAACCGCGTCGCCGGATAACTTCGGACCGGAAAGCGAGCCAAGTCCGGCCCTGGGCGCCGGGCACAAACCCGTTGGATGTGTATCGCCATGAGACGGACCAAGCGGCGGGACCAGACAGGCGGGACACGCGGTCGGCCGTCACGAGGCCCCGAAAGTCGGCCCGGCCATGCGCCCACACCGGCCGAGTACTTGCCGATCTCGGGCGGACGCCGTGATCAGCCGGCCGTACGACCCGATCGTGAAGCACCCCACCGTTGGCCTCGCCGCCGTCGCGGAGGCCCACGACGGTGCAACGCGTCCGAGCGGAAGTTCTGCCGCCACGGAAACAGCCCGCCCTTCCCGGGGCGCGGCGAGGTCGATGCGGGCAGCCAGGCGGCGGCGAAGGCGGGCGCGTGCGTCGAGTCGGGCGGGCCGCTGCCGTCGACCGGCGCCGTGCCAGTGCGGTGGCCACGAAGATTCACCGGTTCTCGCCGGGCCGCCGGGCCCGCCGGCCCTCCTTCACACCGCACCTCGCGGCGTTGCAGGACCTCGCGACTACGCCCGGGTACGAGCCTCGGCCCTGCGCGTTGCGATGCACGGGACCGGACAACGAGAACCGGCAAACCTGCGTGGCCACCGCACTAGGTGTTGCTGTCGCGATCGCGGCGTTGCAGGTGGATGTCGGTGAACACTGCGATCTTGGCGCGCAGCGCCCACGGATCGAAAGGCTTGACGATGTAGTCGACGGCGCCTGCCGCGTAGCCCCGGATCGAATGGTCGGCGTCGAGTCCCATCGCGGTCAGGAAGATGATGGGAATGTCGCGGGTCCTGGAGCGTCGTTTGATGTGGGCGGCGGTTTCATAGCCGTCCATGTCCGGCATCTGGACATCAAGGATGATCACCGCGAAGTCGTCGTGGGCGAGGAGCGCCTTCAGCGTGATCTTGCGAGGAACCCCGGGGCTTCAGCCCCGGGAGGAATCGCATCCCTGGCCCGGAG
>NZ_JBPKBI010000038.1:11020-18414 GCF_051388935.1 Yinghuangia sp. YIM S10712 | reverse complement strand
GACGCGGGTGCGGTGCGCCGACGGCACCGCCCTGGCGTCCGACGCGACCGTGTGGACCGCCGGGTTCACCGTCGACCCCGTCGCCGCTGCAAGCGGGCTGGAGGTCACCGAGAACGGCCGGATCGTCGTCGACCGCACCATGCGGTCGGTCTCCCACCCGGACATCTACGCCGTCGGCGACAGCGCCTACGCCATAGGCGACAACGGCCTGCCCCTGCCGATGTCCTGCGCATCGGCCGGCTACACCGGTCGGCAGGCCCTTGAGGCGATCGTGGGACGCCTGACCGGCCGGAAGATCGCGAACATCAAGCTGGCCTACCCGGGCAACCACATCAGCCTCGGACGACGGGACGGCATCCTGCAGATGGTCGACGCCGAAGCGCAGGCCAAACCGAAGTACGTGGGCGGCCGCAAGGCCGCGCGGATCAAGGCCGGCATCCTCGCGATGTCGCTGTGGGCCACCTCGCACCCCACCTTCGGCATGCCCAAGCGCAAGCACCGCCTGACCGGGACGCCGGATGCGTCCGCCGTGCGGGCGCTCGCGCACGGACCGGATGCGCACGCCGAACAGGCCGTCGGCTAGAGCCGCCTAGGGTANACCGCCTGACCGGGACGCCGGATGCGTCCGCCGTGCGGGCGCTCGCGCACGGACCGGATGCGCACGCCGAACAGGCCGTCGGCTAGAGCCGCCTAGGGTATCCGCGTGGACAGCACCGCCACCGATCGCTTCGACACCAGCCGGTTCGAGGCCAGCCGGAACCGGCTGGCCTCGCTGGCGTACCGGCTGCTCGGCTCCGCCGCCGACGCCGAAGACGCCGTCCAGGACGCGTTCCTGCACTGGCAGGCCGCCGACCGGCAGCTCATCAGGGTGCCGGAGGCGTGGCTGACCAAAGTCGTCACCAACCTGTGCCTCGACCGGCTGCGTTCGGCACAGGCCCGCCGCGAACGCGCCGCCGGCGACTGGCTGCCCGAACCACTCCTCGACGGCGACCCGATGCTCGGCCCGGCCGACACCTTCGAGCAGCGCGAATCGGTCTCCCTGGCCGTACTGACTCTCATGGAGCGCCTGTCACCCCTGGAGAGGGCCGTCTACATCCTGCGCGAAGCGTTCTCCCACAGCCACGCCGAGATCGCCGAGATCCTCGACGTCACCGAGTCCGCAAGCCAGCAGCACCTCCACCGGGCCCGGCGCCGCGTCACCGCCGCGCGCCGCCCCGGCGGCGACGTCGACCCGGCCGCCGCCCGCCGGATCGTCGAGGAATTCCTCGCGGCCGCCTCCTCGGGCCGCACCGAACGGCTGGTCGCGCTGCTCACCGACGACGCGACCGCGATCTCCGACGGCGCCGGCCTGACCGAGAAGCTGTTGCGGTACGACACCCCGCAGCGCATCGCCGCGATCGCACGAGCCGGCTTCAAACCCACAACCGCGAAACGGCGATTCGTCGGCGGCACACCCGCCGTCCACTACGCGCTCGTCAACGGCACCCCCGCGATCCTCGTCGTGCTCGGCGACCGGGTCGTGGGATCGGTGATGTTCGAGATCAGCCGCGGCAGGATCGCGACCGTGCGCGGCATCGCCGCCCCCGCCCGTCTGGCCCGCCTCACCCGCGCCTGGCAGCACCATGAACCGGGCACACCGCTCATCGACCGGTGGTGACCCGACGTCGGCAGCGGCCTTGCCGTCGCGTACCGGAGCTTCGGCAAGGCGTGCTGGGCCGGGCATCCTCACGGGTGATCTCTTACGGAACACTGACGTCACGTCATGTCCCGTGCCGTAACGGCCCGCACGGGCCTAGCGTCGCGGGCATGAGGATCCTTGTCACCGGCGGCGCCGGGTTCATCGGTTCGCATGTCGCCGAGGCGCTGGCGGCGGCCGGTCACGAAGTGCGCGTGCTGGACGCGCTGCTTCCCGCGGTGCACCGGAAACCGCCGAAGATGCCCGGCCACATCGACTTCCGTGAAGGGGACGTACGCGACCCCCGAGCCGTCGCCGCCGCGCTGCGCGGTGTCGACGCGGTGAGCCATCAGGCGGCGATGGTCGGTCTGGGGCTCGACCTGGACGACGCGCCCGACTACGTCGGCTGCAACGACCTCGGCACGGCGGTCCTTCTCGCCGAGATGGCGCGGTCCGGGGTGGGACGGCTGGTACTCGCGGGTTCGATGGTCGTCTACGGCGAAGGCCGCTACACCTGCGGCGAACACGGGCCCGTCGTCCCGGCCCCGCGCCCGGCCGAAGACCTCGCCCGGGGTCGCTTCGAGCCGCGGTGCCCGGACTGCGGAGGCGAGCTGACGCCGGGGCAGGTCGCCGAGGAGGCGGCACCCGATCCGCGCAACGTGTACGCCGCGACCAAGCTCGCCCAGGAACACCTGGCCGCCGCCTGGGCCCGGACGACCGGGGGTTCGGCGACGTCGCTGCGCTACCACAACGTGTACGGACCCAAGATGCCGAAAGACACCCCGTATGCCGGTGTCGCGTCGATCTTCCGGTCGGCACTCGCCGCCGGGACCGCCCCGCGCGTATACGAAGACGGCGGTCAGCGACGGGACTTCGTCCACGTCGCGGACGTCGCGGCGGCGAACGTCGCGGCCCTCGGCCGGGATTCCGGCGGGATGCGCGCCTACAACGTGGGCACCGGAAGACCGCGCACCGTCGGGCAGATGGCCACCGCTCTCGCCGCGGCGCACGGCGGCCCCGAGCCGGTGGTGACCGGGCAGTTCCGTCTCGGCGACGTCCGGCACATCACGGCGTCGCCTCTGCGTATCCGCGCGGAACTGGGCTGGCGGGCGCGGATCGCGTTCGAAGACGGGATGCGGGAGTTCGCCACGGCCGATCTGCGGTAGCCGCCTGCCCGCCGACAGCGCCCCGCTGGTCGCGCGGCCACGCAGCGGCACGGAAGCCGAGCGGGCGAGGGCCCGGCTGCCGGTCGCTACGCCGGCAGTCGGACCTCGAACCGGCACCCTCCCGCGACGTTCACGACGCCGACGGAGCCTTGGTGCGCCTCGACGATCCCCCGCACGATCGCCAGGCCGAGCCCCGCACCGCCGTCCGGGCCGGGGGTCCGGGCGTGGGAGCCCCGCCATCCCGTGTCGAAGACCCGGGGCAGGTCGTCTTCGGGGATTCCGCCGCACGCGTCCGTCACCGTCAGCACCACGCCCTCGGGCAGGCTGCGCACGCCCACAGCGACCGTGCCGTCCGACGGGGTGTGCCGGATCGCGTTGACCAGCAGATTCGTCAGTGCACGCGACATTTCCCTGCTGTCCACGCGCACCGGCACAGGCTCGACCGCCCGACCCTCCAGCCGCACCGCACGCGAGCGGGCCAGCGCTTCCGTGCCGGCCATCGCGTCGCCGACCAGGTCGTACAACGAGACGCGGGACAGCGACAGTTGCAGCGCGCCTGCCTGGATCCTGGACAGCTCGAACAAGTCGTCGACCATGCCGCTCATCCGGTCGACCTCGACGCGGATCCGGTGGTGGTAGCGCGCGGGGTCGGCGGCGACGCCGTCCTCCAACGACTCGGCCATCGCGCGCAGCCCGGCCAGCGGTGTGCGCAGATCATGCGAGATCCAGGCAATGAGCTCACGGCGCGACTTCTCGACCGCCCGCTCACGTGCCCGGGCCTCGCTCAGGCGTGTGCTGGTGCGCTCCAATTCGCGGCTGAGGTCCGCGAGTTCCGCTATCAGCGAGGGACGCGGCGGATGGTACGCGGGGTCCTCGTCACGTGGCGCCGACCCCACTCCCTGTGCGGCCCGTTGCAGGTCGCGTACGTCGGCGACCACCGGGCGGCTCAACAGCGCCGCGACGCCGACCGCGAGCACGGCCGACACTCCGCACACCACCATCATCACGGTGAGGTCGTGCGCCGACAGAAACATCGCCTGGGCGACGCCGACCGTCCCGGCGGCCATCGCCGCGACGGTCACCGCGGACACCGCGGCGAGCATGACGGAGAGCGGGCGGCGCCGGGTCAGCCGCAGCGCACCCATGCCGACGGTGGTCACCGCGAGGCCGCACACCACCACGATCACGCAGATGAGCAGGAAGTCCTTGAGGGGCACGCGCGATCACATTCCGTCGGCGTCGGCTTCGCCGCACCGTGCGGCGTCCAGGGGCGGGGAATCCGCACGGTCCGCGGCTTCCGACTCGGTGTCCCCTGCGTCGAATGCGTCGAATGCGTCGAACCGGTAGCCGACACCCCACACGGTCACCAACATGCGCGGCGCAGCCGGATCGTCCTCGATCTTCTCCCGGAGCCGGCGCACGTGCACCGTCACCGTCGACCGGTCTCCGAACGACCAGCCCCACACCTCGCGCATCAGTTCCTCGCGGGAGAACACCCGTCCCGGATGCTGCAAAAAGAAGCACAGCAAGTCGAACTCGCGTGTGGTGAGGGCGAGTTCACGTCCCTTCCGGGTCGTCCGGTGTGCGTGGACGTCCATCTCGATGTCCGCGTGGCGCAACACCGGTGCGCTCGACGCGGGGGCCGCCCCCGTGCGCCGCAGCACCGACCGGACCCGCAGCACCAGCTCGCGCGGGCTGAACGGTTTGGTCACGTAGTCGTCCGCGCCGATCTCCAGCCCCAGCACCCGGTCGCTCTCGTCACCGAGTGCGGTCAGCATGACGACCGGCACCTGCCCGCGATCCCGCAGCCGACGGCACACCTCAAGGCCGTCCATGCCGGGCAGCATCAGATCCAGCACGACCAGGTCCGGCAGCGCGTCGGCGGCCATGGCGAGCGCGGTCGGTCCGTCCGTCGCATGCTCGGTCGCGAAACCCGCCTGTCGCAGGTAGTCGACGACGACCTCGGCCACGGTCGGATCGTCGTCGACGACGAGTACGGTGCCTGTCATACGGGCGAGTGTAAGGACGCGACCCATCCGCTTCGCAGGTCCCGGACGGTTCGTTCGCATTCCGTAAGACCCGCCGCGCCGGGCGAACGGGCGGTATCGCCGCCGTACGAATTTCGTAAGCACGCCGCGCCCGGGAAACCCGCCCTCGGCTACCTAGCGTGAGACGCATGGATGTTGCTTCCGACAGCTCCCCAGCCGACTCCGCCGCCATCCCGGCGTCGAGACCCAGCTCCGCATCCCGATCCGCGGATGCGCCGTGCACCGTCGACGTCGTCCTCCCGTGCCTGGACGAGGCCAAGGCGCTTCCGTGGGTGCTCGACCGCTTGCCGGCCGGTCATCGTGCGATCGTCGTCGACAACGGCTCACGCGACGGCTCCGCCGACCTGGCCCGGGACCTGGGCGCACTGGTCGTCGAGCAGCCGATCCGCGGCTTCGGCGCCGCCTGCCACGCGGGACTGCTGGCGGCGACCGCGTCTGTCGTGTGTTTCTGCGACTGCGACGCCTCGCTCGACCCACGCGAACTCCCGTACGTCGCGGACCCGGTGCTGCGCGGTGAGGCCGACCTGATGCTCGGTCGCCGCCGCCCCGCGAGCATCGGCGCGTGGCCGCCGCACGCGCGGCTCGCCAACCGTGTGCTCGCCCGCCGACTCCGGGCCCGCACGGGGGCTCGGCTGCGTGACCTCGGTCCGATGCGCGCGGCACGCCGCGAGGCGCTGCTGGCGCTGCAACTCACCGACCGGCGCTCGGGTTACCCGCTCGAAATGGTCGTCCGCGCGGCCGCGGCCGACTGGCGGATCCGCGAAACCGACGTTCGTTACCTTCCGCGCGCCGGGCGGTCGAAAGTGACGGGAACGCTGCGCGGGACGATCACCGCCGTGCGCGACATGAGCGCGGTGCTGGCCCATGTCTGACCACCTGTCACTACGGGAGCACCGCAACGACCGGTCCGCCGGCGCACCGCAGACGACGACCCTGCTGGTGATCGCCAAATCGCCGGTGCCCGGCCGGGTGAAGACCCGCCTGACACCCGCGCTCACCGCGCGGCAGGCCGCCGAGGTCGCGGAGGCCGCGCTCGCCGACACTCTCGACGCGGTCCGCGCGGCGCCGGCCCGTCGACGGGTGCTCGTCCTCGACGGCGAACCGAGAGCCTGGTTCCCCGCCGACATCGAAATCGTTCCGCAGGCCGCGGGCGGGCTCGACGAGCGCCTGGCCGCCGCCTTCGCCCTGGCGGCCGGTCCCGCGCTCCTGATCGGCATGGACACCCCGCAGATCACTCCGGAACTGCTCACCGTCGACTGGACGGACGCCGACGCGTGGTTCGGCCCCGCGACCGACGGCGGATTCTGGGCGCTCGGGCTCCGCCGTCCCGACCCCGGCCTGCTCCGCGGCGTCCCCATGTCCGCCCCGCACACCGGAGCCGCCCAGTACGCACGACTGGCCGCCGCGAACCTGCGCATCCGCGCCCTGCCGGAACTGCGTGACATCGACACACCCGACGACCTCACGCACGTCGCGACCGGGGCACCACGCACCCGAACCGCGCGCCTCGCGACATCCCTTGGCGCGCCCACTGCCGGCCGAACGGAACCCGACCACCGGTCCGGTTCCTCCGCGGCGCGGCACCGCGTCCCCGCACGGGCCACCGGCGGCGCCCCCACCGGGGTCCCGGCATGACCTCCGCAACCGCGCCGCGGAGCGTCCCCGCCGCCCGCCCGGCGCCCCGTCCTCCGGCGTCCGCGCTCCCACCGGCCCACGCCCTCGAACCCTACGAACGCGCCCTGGCCCACGGCACCCCGCTGTACCTCCGTCGTACCGACGGGAGCCGCGAGCCGCTGGACATCGGGCGTTGGACGGGCTCCCCCGACCGCGCCGACGCCTCGCTGCTCGCGCGCTGCGCCGGGGCGACACTCGACATCGGGTGCGGTCCGGGACGACTCGTCGCCGCACTCGTGCGCCGTGGTCTTCCGGCCCTGGGCATCGACCTCGCCGCCACCGCGGTCCGGCTGACCATCCGCGGCGGGGGCGCCGCGCTGCGCCGCTCGGTCTTCGATCCCCTTCCCGGCGAAGGACGCTGGTCGACCGTGCTGCTCGCCGACGGCAACATCGGCATCGGCGGTGACCCGGCGCACCTGCTGCGCCGCGTGGCGGACCTGACGCGTCAAAGCGGCCGGGTACTCGTCGAGACCGAGGCCGGGGACCCGTACGCCCATGAGCGGTTCGCCGCCCGTGTCGAGGACGCGAGCGGGAACGCCGGCGCGCCTTTCCGCTGGGCGAGGCTCGGCACCCGGGCGCTCGCGGAGCTGGCACCCGCCTGCGGATTCGCCGTAGACGCGACTTGGACGCTCGACAGCCGCCACTTTGTGGCACTCACCAAAGGCGAGCGTTAGGGCCTGTCGTCGAACTCCCGCCGGGCCCGGCGTGCGGCCCCGGCGGGAGTTCGACGACAGGCCCTAACGCTCGCCTTTGGTGAGTGCCACAAAGTGGCGGCTGTCGAGCGTCCAAGTCGCGTCTACGGCGAATCCGCAGGCGGGTGCCAGCTCCGCG
>NZ_JBPKBI010000038.1:2329-10944 GCF_051388935.1 Yinghuangia sp. YIM S10712 | reverse complement strand
CCACCTGTCCTCTTCTTGACACTGACGCTGTGTCAGTCTCGGGGTCGCTCACGCCACTTCCGCACGACGATCACGATCCCGGTGACTGCCGCCACCACGCCCCACACCACTGCCAGGTTCCGTTCGTAGTCCAGCGGCAGCACCGACGGGTTCGGCGGGGGTTCCGGGCGCAGCAGGGCGGGCAACGCGATCAGGGTCGCCGCGGTGCCCGCGGTCAGGCCGCCCAGGACCGTACGCCGCACCCACGGACGCGGGCCGACCCCGGGCCGCACGCGCATGACCAGCCACGCGATTGCGAACACGGCGACCGCGAAGACGAAGTCGTGCAGCAGCAGCCCCGCCACCAGCCAACGCAGCACACCCCAGCGGTCGACGTAGTCGGGTTCGTCGAGCAGCCCGGCGACGCCGTAGCCCATCGCGGCGAGACCGATCGCCCCCAGCAGCAGGCGGAACACGCGGACCGTGTTCGCAACAGGCTCTGCCGGCCCGGTGGTTCGCGTCGTCACAAGACCTCCATCGTCGCCACCCACTTGGTCTGCAGTACCCCGGGCCGGTTCGGTGCGATGATCCGCGCCGGATAGCCGTGGTCCTCGGCCAACGGTTCACCGTTGATGCCGAGAGCCAGCAGCGTCAGAGGGTCGCGCGTGTACTCGCGTCGCATCTCCGTCACCGAGTACGGGCTGAAGCGCTCCCACGAGGTCACCCGCAGCGTGGCGTCCTCGGGCGCGCCGACGCGGTCGAGGAGGTCGCGTACCCGCACACCCGTCCACTTCGCCGACGCGCT
This sequence comes from Yinghuangia sp. YIM S10712, assembly GCF_051388935.1. NCBI lineage: Bacteria > Bacillati > Actinomycetota > Actinomycetes > Kitasatosporales > Streptomycetaceae > Yinghuangia > Yinghuangia sp. YIM S10712. Next base: position 10,160 of record NZ_JBPKBI010000038.1, on the reverse strand, counting down.
CCACCCTTCCACGCAAGCGATCGGCAGCGACACCGTGTGCTGCGGCATGGCCAGCAACTCGTCGCGCGACAGTGCCAGCACGGTGGCGCCGGAGGTGATCGTCAGACGCCAGCCGGGGTCCCGGATCGGGCCCAACACCCCGGCCTGCGCGGCGGTCCGGTTGACGGGCAGGCGTTGCGGGCCGACGCCGGGTCGGCGCGGCGCGAGCGGGGAGGCCTTCGCGAGCGGCGATACCGTCTGGCCGATCGTGGCGAGCGTCACCAGTCCGACGGACGCGCCGAGCGCCGCCATGAGCCCGCGCCGGGTCGGCCCGTCACCGGAGACAGGCGCCTCGGGGCCGCGTGCCGCCCAGTACCGGGTGATCGCCGGGAGCTGGACGGCGATGTGCAGCACGAGCGCGCCGGTCGCCACCCACCCGATCCAGTAGTGCACCGGCACAAACGGAAACGGCCACGGATACCACTGCACGACATTGATCAGGCCGCTGACCAGCTCGAACAGCGACGCTGCGACGAGCACCGCGATGGACAACCGTTCGAGCGCGTGCCGCACCGAACGCGCCGGGGGCCACGCGAACAGCCGGGGATACACGACCCACAGCTTCACCAGCAGCAGCGGCACGGCAGCGATCCCGGCCGCCACATGCAGGCTCTGTGTCACCCGGTAGCCCCACACCGGCCGGCTGGGAAACGTCAGCCAGCTCGGCTGATGCTGCATCAGATGGCTCAGTACACCGGTCAGAAAGCACACCACGAACGCCGCGCCCAGCAGTCTGCCGACAACCACGGCGGTGCGCGGGTCGTGCAGGGCGCCGCGGAACGCCTCCGCGCGCAGCGGACCACGGCGCAGCACGGCAGGCGGCTCGGGCAGGCGAACGTCGTCGGGAATCCTCCTCATGACGCCACTCAATCCCCGCGGAGGCCCCCGCGTACCGCTTCGGATGCTTACGGAGTGCTGACATCACGACGCGGCGGCGCCGATCGCGGGGCTCCGGCTGCCATCGTCGAGTCATGCCCCAAGGCACCGACACGCCGCCGCAGGACACCGCGCACACAAGCCCCGGCTCCGAGCCGATCGTCCCTGCGGCCACCCGCGCCGCGCCCGTTCTCGCCACCGCTGTCGCCGCGCTGCTCGCGGCCGCGCTCGGCGGTGCGATCGCGTACGCGGTGCACGGCCCGCACACGCGCCCCGGCGACCCCAAGACCTACCTCGTCTACGCGCTGGCCTGGGCCGTGTTCGCGCCTGCCGCGTTTCTCGTGGTGCGCCGCGTGCCGGTGCGTGCGGCCGTCCCGCTGATCGTGCTCGGCGCCGTCGCGTTCCAACTCGTCGCCCTCACCGCGCCCCCGCAGACGAGCGACGACGCCTACCGCTACGCCTGGGACGGACGCGTGCAGGCGGCGGGGATCTCGCCGTACGAGCACGCCCCGCAGGACCCGGAGCTGCGACACCTGCGCGACGAATGGCTGTTCCCGGCCGGCACGTGCACCGGATGGTTCCACCACCGGCTCCCCGACGGCTCGTGCACGCTCATGAACCGCCCTGCGGTACACACCATCTACCCACCCGTCGCGCAGTACTGGTACCGGGCGATCCACTTCGTGACGCCCGACGGCGCACGCGAGCCCGTCCAGGCGGCGTCCGCGCTGGTGGCCGTCGGCGTCACCGTCGCGCTGCTGTTGATCCTGCGGCGCTTCGGACGCGACCCCCGGTACGCGGTGGTGTGGGCGTGGTGTCCCATGGTCGCCCTGGAGTCCGGCAACAACGCCCACATCGACGGCCTGGGCGCGCTGCTCATGCTGTGCGGCCTGGCCGCGGTGGCCTCGCGACGACCGGTCCTGGGCGGCGTGCTCACCGGCGCGGCGATCGCGGTCAAGATGTTCCCGGCCGTTTCGCTCATCGGAGCCGTGCGGCGAAAGCCTCTGGTCACGGCGGGAGTTGCGGCACTGACCGCCGCCGCGACGTACATCCCCTACCTCGTCATGTCGGGCCCGGCCGTGTTCGGCTACCTCCCGGGTTACCTGCGCGAGGAGCGCTACGACGACGGCGCTCGCTTCGGACTGCTCGGTCTCGTGATGCCGGAGCGCGCCACTCCGTACGCCGCAGCTGCGGTGCTGCTCGCGGCCGCCGTCCTGGTCGGCCGCCGCTCCGACCCGGACCGGCCGTGGAGCGCCGCACTGACCATGACCGGCACGCTTCTGCTCGTGCTGACGCCCAACTACCCCTGGTACGCACTGTTGCTGGTCGCTCTCGTCGTCCTCGACGGCCGGGCCGAGTGGCTCGCGGTCGGCCTCGCCGGCTACGGCATCTACTTCACGTGGTCCATGGGTCTGACCGACCAGCAGATCCGAGCCGTGCACCAAGGCTCATACGGACTCGCGCTCGTGGTCGTCGCCGCGGCGGCGGCGGTCCGCGCCCACCGCCGCCGCGACCGTCGGAACGTACCCTCGACCGCCAGCCCGGTCGCGTTCTCGGCCCTTGGGCCGCCGCTGACTTCGGTCCAGCGGTCGAGTGGCCGCCCGAACAACGACACGGCATCGAGCCTGGACGCGTAACCCTGTTTCACACATCCGCGGCGAACCGTCCCGCCTTGGGACAGCGTGCGTGGCCGAAATGGCTGAGGGCCCGGCGACTGCCGGACCCTCAACGCTCGTAGCGGGGACAGGATTTGAACCTGCGACCTCTGGGTTATGAGCCCAGCGAGCTACCGAGCTGCTCCACCCCGCGTCGGCATGATCAGTCTAGGGCCTTCGAGGGGCCGGTCCGACCACGTTCGACGCGGCTCGGCGCGAGCCAGTCGGCGGTTTTCCACAGGAATCGCCTCACAACGGCCGACACATCGAGTGGAATCGCCGTGGGTGACGAGCAACACACGAGTGCGACCTTCGCGGTCAGCCCCGGAGGGGGTCGGGCTGGTCGAAGTGCGGGATTCCGACCGCATGCGTGTGATCTCCGTGTGCGGCGGCTTCCCGGGCAGTGCGGTTGGTCCGGGGACTGAAGTGGCACTGACGACGCGTCAGGCAGACGGCTTGCGCCAGGCCCAGATTCCGTCCGGCGCGTCCGGGACAGGTTCACAGCCGGCGGCGCGCAGTTCGGCGTCGAGGGTGGCCTGCGAGACGACGACGGAGGGGAAGGACACCGTGTCCTGCGTGACGAGTGCGTTCGCTTCGTGCACGCGGTAGGTGATGGTCCACACCATGCCGTCACCGTCGATCCGCGCCTGGGTCACCGTGTCGTACCTGCGGCGGCCGAGGGAGCGTCCGGGCACCACGGACGGCGGGATGTCGGTGGGTTCCTGCGGGATCTGCTCGTCGGTGATCACGAGGCCGCCCGGCCGCAGGCGGGGCACCCAGTGATGCCATGCCGCCTGGCGATCGACGTCCACAAGGTGGGTCAGCATGTGCAGCATGACCACGGCGTCGAGAGGTTCGGGGACGTCGGCGGTGACCGCGTCGTGCGGCAGAACCGTCACCGGTGGGTCGTCCAGGGACGCAAGGCGGGTCACCAGCGCCGCACGCATGACGGCGGAGGGCTCGATGGCGAACAACTCGCCTTCGGTGGATAGCAGTTCCAGCAGGACGGACGTGAACAGTCCGGTACCCGAGCCGACTTCCGCGATGCGGTCGCTGCCCGACAACAGTGCGCGGAGGCCCGCGGTGATCCGACCGCGCTGCTCGGCGGGGAAGATCAGGTCGTAGTACTGGGCGTTGACGGCGTAGCCGTCCTCACCGGAGTGATCGGTCATCGGACGGGCTCCCGGGTGTCGGTGGCGAGGCGCGGGCACGCGCCGTGGGACAGGAGTTGCTGTCTGTGACAGGTCTTTGGTCTTGGCGGGTGGCGCGGGCCGAGCGGGTGTCGCGGTTTGGGCGGTGTGGTCGGGACTCGGTGCGGGCCGTGTGGTCAGGACTCGGTGCGGCGGCCGGCGCGTGCCGAGCGGGTGTCGCGGTTTGGGCGGTGTGGTCGGGACTCGGTGCGGGCCGTGTGGTCGGGACTCGGTGCGGCGGCCGGCGCGTGCCGTGCCTGGCCGCCGCGCCTTCGTCGCGTCAGTCGCGGGGGTCGATCAGCCCCCGCTGGTACGCGCGGACGAGGTTGCGGGGGATGAGGTGTTCACGCCCGTCAAGCGTGATCGGAACCAGATCGGGTGCCGTCGCCTTCCACTGCGCCCGGCGGCTGCGGGTGTTGGAACGGGACATGCGGCGCTTGGGAACGGCCATGGGAGCAAGCGTCCTTCGGGTTGTCGGTTGTCGGTTGTCGGTTGTCGGTTCGGCTTCGTCGAGTGCCGCTACCAACTGGATTTGCGGATGCCGGGCAGGTATCCGGCGTGGGCCTGTTCGCGGAACCTGACGCGGGACAGGCCGAAAGTGCGCAGGTGGCCGCGCGGGCGACCGTCGACCGAGTCGCGGTTGCGCAGCCGGGTGGCACTCGCGTCGCGCGGCTGCCGGCGCAATTCCCGTACTGCCTCGGCTCGTTCGGAGTCGGTTGAGTGCGGGCTGCGGATGATCTCCTTGAGTTCGGCGCGGCGTTCGGCGTACCGGGCGACGATCTCGCGTCGCTGGTCGTTTTTGGCGATCTTGCTTTTCTTGGCCATCAGATCTTCTCCCCGCGTGCCCGGATCGCGGCGACGACGGCTTCGATGCCGCGCCGGTCGACGGTCTTGATGCCCTTGGCGCTGAGGGTGAGGGTGACGTATCGGCCCTCCGACGCCAACCAGTAGCGCTTGCGCTGGATGTTGGGGTCGAAGCGGCGCCGGGTGCGTCGATGGGAGTGGGAGATGTTGTTGCCGAAGGCGGGTTTCCTGCCGGTGACTTGGCAGTGTGCGGACATGGGTGTCTCCGATGGGTCGGGCGCCGGTCGGTCCGGCGCGGGGGGTCAGGGCTGTGAGTGCGCGGGTCTGTCCCATGCGGGGAACGGGTCGTCCGACGCTCCCGGGAGCGGCTCGTCGGCGCCGAGCAGGCAGTCGCCGAGCGCGGCGCGGAGTGGTTCGGGGCGCAAGTCGGTGCCGATGAACACGAGTTCCTGTCCGGCGGGCACGTCGGCGTCGGCGGTGCCGGCGGGCTCGAAGCGCGCGACCGGCCCCGCCTGCGACCACATCCCGGTGACAAGGGGGCGCGTGGCGAGGCGGAAGAAGCCTTTCGACCGGATGACGTCCCCGAAGCGGCCGTTTCCGAGGTCTCCGTTCAGCAGGTCCCACAGTCGGCCGGGATGGAACGGCCGGGGGTCGCGGAAGACCAGGCTGGTGATGCCGTACTCCTCGGTCTCCGGGACATGGGGGTCACCGTTGAGCTCGGCGACCCAGCCGGGTGCCTGCTCGGCTTTTGCCACGTCGAACAGCCCGGTGCCGAGGACCTGTTCGAGAGGAACGGCACCGTGATCGCCGCGGATGATCCGCGCGAGGGGATTGAGTCTGCGCAGTGTGGCGTGGAGGCGCTGCTCGCGGGCGGTGTCGACCAGGTCGGTCTTCGACAGCACGATGACGTCGGCGAATTCGACCTGGTCGACGAGCAGGTCGCTGACCGTGCGGTCGTCGTCCTCGTACGCGGCCAGTCCGCGCTCCGCCAGGTCGTCACCCGAGGCGACATCGAGGGGAAACGCGCACGCGTCGACCACGGTGACCATGGTGTCCAGACGGGCGAGTGCGGTCAGGTCCGCGCCGTCGTCGCGGAGACACGAGAACGTGGCCGCGACCGGCATCGGCTCGGAGACTCCGGTCGATTCGATGAGCAGGTAGTCGAAGCGGTCGGCGCGGGCCAGGCGGGCGACTTCGTCCAGCAGGTCTTCGCGCAGTGTGCAGCAGATGCATCCGTTGGTCAGTTCGACGAGCCGTTCGTCGGTGCGGGTCAGTGCGCCCGAGCCGGCGACCAGGGCCGCGTCGATGTTGACCTCGCTCATGTCGTTGACGATGACCGCGACGCGCAGCCCGTCGGTGTTGCCGAGCACGTGGTTGAGCAACGTCGTCTTGCCCGCGCCGAGGAACCCCGACAGCACCGTCACGGGCAGGCGGGTGTCGCCGACGAGCGGAGACGCGGCGGTCACCGTTTGGTCCTGGTGGCGCCGACGGGTGCGGAGGCGTACGGCAGCAGGGCCATCTCGCGCGCGTTCTTCACCGCGCGGGCGACGTCGCGCTGCTGCTGCACGGTCAGGCCGGTCACCCGGCGGCTGCGGATCTTGCCTCGGTCGGAGATGAACCGGCGCAGCAAATCGGTGTCCTTGTAGTCGACAGAGGTGATGCCCGCGGCGTCGAGCGGGTTCTTGCGGGGTTTGCGCGGGGCGGCGCCGAAGCGGGGCACGATGCGCTCTCCTCTCGGTTCGGATACGGGTGCGGTCAGGCGGCGATGTCGTCGAGGAATTCCGCGAAGGGATCCGCGAGCGTGCGCCAGTGGTCCGGTCCGCGCGTGTACTCGTCGTCGGTCAGCAGGCAGGAGTCCAGGAGTTCGAACAGCGGCTCGCGGTCGAGGTCGGGCGCGATGAAGCACAGGTGTTGGCCGCGGTCGCCGTGGAGCGGGTCCCAGTCGACTGCCGCTGCGGCCTGGCGCAGCGGCGGCATCGCGTCCCATTCGCGGTCGGTCAGCGAGGCGAGCCAGGGCCCGGCGGATTCGACGGAGAGCGAGCCTCCGGCGGCCTCCCACGCGAGAAGGTCGTCGGGCCGGCTGGCCAGCCACAGGCGTCCTCGGCTGCGCAGCGCCGCCGGAACCGCGTCCGCGAGGGCGTCGTACAAACGCCCAGGGTGGGCGGGCCTGCGTCGGCGCCAGACCGCGGTCACCACGCCCGCGTCCTCGTCGTCGTACGGGAGCAGCGAGCACGCGGGGTGCACGCGCGCCGCGGCGACCTGCGTGTCGAAGGCCGCCGACGTCAGCGAGTCCAGGCCGGAGGCGTCGAGCGGGAGGAGCGTGGCCGCGGGGTGCATGAGTCCCATGAGCGCCAGGCCGACGGCTTCGTCGTGGCCGCCGACGGGCGGGTACGCGAGGACGGTCGCGTACTCGATCTGTCGGGAGAGCACTTCCGCGACCGTGCCGTGGTCGTCGGGCGATGCCGCGAGCCCGAGTTCGGCCAGGTCGACGGGCCGCGCGAGGTCGTCGACGAGGAGGTCGGGGGCCACGGCGGCAATCACGGCGGCGAGTCGCAGCCGGTCGCCGCCGTGTTCCGAGATGGCCTCCGCCGCCTCCTGGGGTTCGACGCTGTCCCACGTCTCGATCACCGCGAGCCGGACGCCGCGAGCGGTCGCCATGTACCGCAGCCGGGGCAGGACGTCCTCGCGAATCCCGCAGCAGACGCAGTCGTTGGCCAGCGGCATCCGCGCGTGCTCCAGGACTCCGGACGCGTCACGGACGATCAATTCGACACAGCCCCGCTCGTCACGCGCGAGTCTTTGGTGGATGAGAACCGACCGAGGCACGTCGGCGAGCAACCGATCACCCGCCGCTTGCCGCGCCTCGGCGTGGAGGCCGGTCAGCAGGACCACGGGAAGCGGCGGCTCGGGAAGCATCGGAGGGTCCTCACACAGGGAGTACATGACAACGATTTTCATTACCGTACATGAACTCGCGGCAGGGGCGGGCATGTGATGGCTCATTGGTAATGGAAATCATGTGCAGTAAGGTCGGGCGAGGAACCAGACCCGACAACTTCCGGAGGCGGCCCATGGCCCGCAACGACGTACGGCCGATCATCAAGCTGCGCTCGACGGCCGGCACCGGCTACACCTACGTGACGCGCAAAAACCGCCGCAACAACCCCGACCGGCTCGAACTGCGCAAGTACGACCCGATCGCACGCAAGCACGTCGCCTTCCGCGAAGAACGCTGACGCCACACGCGGGCGCGGACCCACGGGGTCC
>NZ_JBPKBI010000038.1:0-2221 GCF_051388935.1 Yinghuangia sp. YIM S10712 | reverse complement strand
GGACCCACGGGGTCCCCCCCGACGACGCACACGGGGCACGCCAAACTCGGCCCCACCCACCCCAGCGCCGAATAGCCCGCCCGACTGCGCGCCCTCGCAGGCCTCCGCCGAATCCCCCGGAACTTTCCCAGCCGGGTTCTGTACATCCGTATAACCGCACTGTACGTTCGTATGGCATTCGTTGGCGGAAGCGCCGGTCGCCCTCCGGCGGCCGTGGGTCGCTCGCCTGTTTGAGGAGGCCGGGTTGAGTCGTGTTGCGGTGGTGACCGGCGGCGCGTCGGGATTGGGGCTGTCGATCTGCGAGCATCTGGCTCGCCAGGGCCGGCACGTGGGTGTGCTCGACCTGGATGCCGCGGCCGCGGAGGAAGCTGCTTCCGCCCTGCGTGCGAGCGGAGCAAAAGCCGTCGGGGTCGCGGCCGACGTGTCGGACCGGGCGGCGGTGGACAAGGCGCTGGGAGAGGTACGTGCCGCGCTCGGCCCGATCGAGATACTGGTGACAAGCGCGGGCGTCTCCGGGTTCGTCCCGTTCGAGGAACTGACCGCGGACGTATGGGCGCGGACCCTCGCGGTGAACCTGACCGGCACGTTCAACTGCGTACAGTCCGCGATCGGCGACATGGTCGCGGGCGGCTGGGGTCGCATAGTGACCATCTCGTCGGCGGCGGGGCAGACAGGGGCACTGCGCCAGGTCCACTATTCGGCGTCGAAGGGCGGTGTGATCGCCATGACCAAGACTCTCGCGCTGGAGTACGCCGCGAAGGGGATCACGGTCAACACCATCCCGCCGTTCACCGCGGACACACCCATGATGCGGACGATGCAGGAGTCGAAGTACCTGCCGCCTGCCGAGGTGCTGGCGCGGATGGTTCCCGCGGGCCGGCTGGGCACGGGCGACGACATCGCCGCGGTGTGCGCGTTCTTGTGCACGGACGAGGCGGGCTATGTCACGGGCCAGGTCATCGGTGTCAACGGAGGGGCGGTCACGTGAGCAACCGATTCGATCTCACCGGCCGGGTCGCGGTCATCACGGGCGGCGGCACCGGCATCGGCCGCGGCGCCGCACTCGTTCTCGCGGAAAGCGGTGCGGACGTGGTTCTGGCCGGGCGGCGCCCGGAACCCCTGGAGTCCACTGTCAAGGAGATCCAGGCGCTGGGCCGACGGGCCCTCGCGGTGCCGACCGACGTCACCAGCCCCGAGCAGTGCCAAGAGCTGGTCGGCACCACGCTGCGCGAACTGGGTCGCCTCGACATCCTGGTGAACAACGCGGGCGGCGCGGAGACCAAGTCGATCGCGAAGTGGACCGAAGAGGAGTGGCACCAGGTCGTGGACCTCAACCTGGGCAGCGTCTGGTTCCTCTCCCGCGCCGCCGCGGGGCCCATGCTGGCTCAGGGCAAGGGGGCGATCGTGAACATCTCGTCCGGTGCGAGCCTGCTGTCGATGCCGCAGGCCGCGCCGTACGCGGCGTCCAAGGCCGCCGTGAACAGCCTGACCGGTTCGATGGCCGCGGCCTGGACCGCCAAGGGCATCCGCGTCAACGCCATCGCGGTCGGAGCCGTCCGCGCCGCCACCCTCGTGGACGACCTCGGCCGGTACGGCATCGATCCGGAGACCGTCGGCAAGACGAACGCCTCCGGTCGGCTCGGGGAGCCCGAGGAGATCGGCAACGGCGTCCTGTTCTTCGCGTCCGACGCGTCCAGCTTCTGCTCCGGCCAGACCCTCTACATGCACGGCGGCCCGGGCCCTGCGGGGATCTGATCCCGCGAAACACGGATGTCCCGTGGGTCCGCGCGGAGTTCGCACGGACCCACGCATGACGGCACCTGGAAGACAAGGCGCGGGCCGGCCGCACGGTCGGCGGCCCTCGGACCGGTTGTCACCGCCCCACAGAGCCGGCTCACCGCCCACTTGACACCCCGGCCGGGGCAAACCCGGGAGCGCCTGCTCCGGCCGGGGGTGTGTGCGTGGCGTCGGCCTTGCCGACTGCGCGCACACCGGCCTGCCACGGAATGCAAGCCCGGCCCGGCACCACTCCTCGATCGTGACCGCACCACTGACTCCTCAGACGGAAGGGGCGTCCATGAACAGCGACGACCTGATCTTGATCAGCATCGACGACCACGTGATCGAGCCGCCGGACATGTTCGAGGGCCGGCTGCCCGCCAAGTACGCCGACGACGCCCCGCGCGTGGTGCGCCTCGACAACGGCGCGGACGTCTGGCGG
>NZ_JBPKBI010000037.1:5966-21142 GCF_051388935.1 Yinghuangia sp. YIM S10712 | reverse complement strand
CGTTCGCGCCACCCGAGATGATCATGTCGACGCGGCGGTCCAGGAGGTAGAGGTAGCCCTCCTCGTCGAGGTAGCCGACGTCGCCGGCCGTCTGGAACCCTTCCTCGGTCCGCTTGAGCTCGGGCGCGTCACCGAGGTACTTGTAGCCGCCGTAAGACGCCGACCGCATGTACACGTCGCCGACCTCGCCGGCCGGCAGCTCGTTGCCGTCGGGGTCGAGGATGCGGATCTCGGTGGAGCGCAGGGGACGGCCCACGCTGCCTTGGTGCTTCATCCACTCGTCGCCGCGGATCGCGGTGAGCCCCAGCCCCTCGGTCATGCCGTACGCCATCACGATGCGTTCGGCGCCGACCAGGTCCGCCCACCGGTGCACCAGCGACGGCGGCATCGGCGCGGCCCCCTGGACGAANACGCCATCACGATGCGTTCGGCGCCGACCAGGTCCGCCCACCGGTGCACCAGCGACGGCGGCATCGGCGCGGCCCCCTGGACGAACCACTCCAGGCTGGACAGGTCGCGCTCGTCGACGCCGGGCAGGTCGGCGATCCGCTGGAGCATGGTCGGCGTCGCGGTGAACGTGGTGACGCGGTGGCGTTCGACGACGTCCACGACGCGGGCCGCGTCGAACTTCTCCATCACCACCATCCCGTCGCCCGACAGGAGACCGAACAACGTGGTCAGCCCGTTGGCGTGGTACATCGGCGCCAGGACGAGGATCTTCTGGGGGCGCGGCACCGGCCTCCAGTTCTCCATCAGCGGCCTGCTGAACAGCGGGTTGTGGAGCGCCGGAAGCAGGCTGATGATGACCTTCGGCGTGCCCGTGGACCCGCTGCTGCATATGCCGTGGGCGCTCGGCGACACCACTTCGGGCAGATCCGGTACGTCCGCCTCGGCGGTCGCGTCGATCCACGTCAGGTCGTCGGCACCCAGGTGCACGCGGGCGTCGACGACCTCGCGCAGCCGGGCGAGCTCCCAGTCGGGGAGGTCCCAGCGGATCGGCACCGGCACCGCGCCCAGCTTCCACGCCGCGAACACACCCAGCACGAACTGCGGCGAGTTGCGCAGCGCCAGGCCCAGGCGGTCGCCCAGCCCGAGTCCCCGTTCGGCCAGCGCGCCGGCGAGTTGGTCCGACCGCCGGTCCAACTCGCGCCAGGTGAAAGCGCTTTCGCCGCCGTCCAGGGCGACGTGGCAGAACACCACCTCGCCCGTGCACGACGCCGCGAGTTCGCGAATCCGCCGAACATTGCTGACTTGGCCGTCCATGGCCTTCTCCTCCTCACCGAACCCACTCGTCGGACCGCCGGTCCCGCGCCGAAGCCGGGGATCTCGTCCGCAAGGTTGTTGTGCGTGCAGCGTTCACTTGCCGGTGCGGGGGCGGGTCGTTCCCGGATGACCCGGCAACGGACGCGCCCACCGCCCCCCGACGTGCGCTTGTTCGAACTCAGACCCCGAGCAGGTCGAGGCTGCCGTGCCGCGCCACCGCGTGCGCCAGGCGCCGGGTGTGGCGCTCGGTGATCGGCCGGTGGACGTTTCGGGTGATGCCCCACATGTAGTAGCCGTACGGGAGGTGCTCCCGGTACGCCCGCCACGCCTCGTCACGCGTCGGAGGCGTGCCCCCGTGCGCGGCGAGCCGGTCGAGATAGTGGTCGAGCAGCCCCCGCTCGGCCTCCGCGAGGTCGTCGGGGTCCAGCACCGACGCCATGTGGTACGCGACGTCGAGCGCCCACGCGCCGTACTGCACGACCTGCCAGTCGATGATGCCGGGCTCGCCGTCGGCGGTGGTGTACATGTTCCCGGTGTGCACGTCGCCGTGCACCAGGCAGCGCGGCAGGTCGGCGCCGATCCGGGCCATCGCGCCCATCGCCGCGTGCAGCCGCGCCCCGTCGAGCACTTCGGCCGGGGCTCCTTCCGCACGCCCGTCGTCGAGTTGCGCCTGAAGCCTCTCGGCGGTGAAGTACTTGGCCAGCGAGGTCAGCCGGGGCGGGAACACCGCGGCCCACTCGTCGGCCTTCGCCTCGCCCGTCGTCGCCGCGTGCAGCGCCGCGATCTGGTCCAGCGCGCCGGCCGCCTGCTCGGGGGTGAAGCCGGCGAGCGGATCGCCGAAGCGTACGCCGTCGGGCACCAGGTCGCGCATCACGACGAGCGGGTGGCCGGTCTCCTCGTCGATGGCGGCGTGCACCCACGGCGGGGTGCGCACCGGAAGGTCGTTCGCGAACAACCGGTAGAAGTCGGCCTCCTGGCGCGGCGATCCCCGCCGACGCGTGTCCGGGTTGAAGTAACCCTTCGCGCACAGGGCGGTCGGCGCGCCGGCCACCTCCTCGGCGTATTCGACGTGGAACCGCACCTTGGTGGCGACGGTCTCGATGCGCTCGGTGACCTCCACGTTGGTGACGACGGCACCCGGGTGGCGCTCGCCCAGGAGGGCCGTGAGCCACTCCGGCGAGAGGACCACCGCTTCGTCGGCCGGCGCGACGCCGCCGGGCAGGGTCATGACATCTCCAGCGTCATGTCGATGCCGGCCAGTTCACACGCCCGTCCCAGCCACGGACTCGGTCGGCCGGACCTCGGCAGATTCATCGAACGACGCGAGTGCAGGCCCAGCAGTCCCGCCTTCACCCCGGCGAACGCCTCGTGCCAGTCCAGATCTTCGACCTGACGTCCGGTCAGTTCCTGCCAGAGGTCGAGGGTTTCCTGCCGGGTGCCGAGGCCATCGAGCCGCGTGATGCCCTGCGCGGTGCTGTGCATGTTGTCGAAGAGCAGCCACCAGCCGAGGTCGGCCATCGGGCCGCCCAGCGACGCCTGTTCCCAGTCCATGACGCCGACGACCTCGAAATCGTCGCCGAACATCATGTTGCCGATACGGGCGTCGCCCCAGGACAGACCCGGCCGACATGTGGCCGGGCGGTTGGCCTTCAGCCACTCGAACAGCGTGTGCACGACGTCCGGGACCTCGTCCTCAAGCGCCCAGGCCGCGAACTCGCTCCAGTAGGTGAGCTGTTGCTCGTCGCCGGGCGCCCCCTGCTCCGGCCGGTGGACGAATGCGAACTCCTCCACGGGGAGCGAGTGGATCGCGGCGAGCTGACGCATCGCGCTCTCCCACGCGGTCCGCCGCTGGGCGGGCGTGGCCTCGGTCAGCCAGCCCTCCTTGTTGTACACGGGCATGCTCACCGGCACCCGGCCGCGCATGCGGCGCATGAGGTAGAACGGCTGGCCCAGGATCCCGGGGTCCTCCTCGAACCACGGGGCCTCCGGGACCCGCACGGTGCCCAGGCGGCGCAGCGTGACGAGCATGTCGTACTGCATCCGGAACCGCGGGTCCAGGAACATCTGGTGCTCGCGGCGCGGGGCGATGCGCAGCACGAACTCCTCGACGCGGTCCCCGGACCGCGCGTCGAACAAGATCGTCTCGTTGGACACGCCGGCGCCCACCGGGTAGACGAGGTTCGCCAGTTCGACGTCCGCGACGCCGAGCCGTTCGGCCAGCCACGGACGCAGCGCGGTCGCCGCGGCCTCCAGGTCACGGCCCTTCGCGAAGATCGCCGCTTCGCTCATTCTTGCTCCGCCTCCTTCAATCTGCTGAATTCCGGGGCCCGGAACTGCTCCAGGAGGCCGGAGAAATCGACGGTCGTGTGATCCTCGACACGACTGCCGAACGCTTGGAGGCAGAAGCCCCAGAGGTGTTCGAGGATGTCGTCGACCCGTTCGCTCGCGGTCGCGAACGCGTAGTGGTGGTACGTCGACATCACGAGCTTTATGACGAACCACGCGTCCCAGTCCGGGTCCCGCGGGCGCAGCAGCCCCTGCTCGGCCGCCTCGCGCAGCTCCGCCGCGACCAGATGCGCGTACGGCTCGTTCGCTGCGGCGATCTCGTCGGGGAAGAGCTGGTGCAGGCGCCAGTGCTCGGCGACCATGAACTGCGCACCGGTCAGGTTCGTGGCGTGGCGCAGCGAGTCCAGGGTGCCGATGACGTAGTACCGCAGGCGCGACACCGGGTCGGGCAGATGCCGCGCCAACTTCTCGGCGCGTTCCGCTTGTTCGGCGATCAGCTCCTCCACGACGGCGAGCAGGATCTGGTCCTTGCCGGCGAAGTGGCGGTAGATCGTCTGAAGCGCCACCCCCGATTCCTTGGTCAGGTCGGAGGTGGTGAAGGCGGTCCCCTTCGTCGTCGTCAGCCGACGCGCCGCCCCGATGATCGCCCGTACCTGCTGCTCGCTGCGCGCCCGGGACCGCTGCACGGCCGGCGAGCGCTCCGCGGCACGGTCCGCCCAGGAGCCCCGAGGCCGTGCGGCCTCGGGACCCCCGGCCGCCGCGCGGGGCGGCCCCGCGTCGGCGGCGGGCGTTGTGTTCGCGGCGGTCATGCGCTGTCGCCCCCGCGCACCGGGCGCAGCACCACGACGGGGATGACCCGGTCGGTGCGCGTCTGGTAGGCGTCGTAGTTCGGCCAGTAGCCGGTGACGATCTTCCACAGGCGGTCCCGCTCCGCCCCCTCCGTCACGGCGTGGGCGGTCACGCGGATGTGCTCGGCCTTGACCTGGATCTCCGCCTCCGGGTTCGCCTGGAGGTTGAAGAACCAGTCGGGGTGCTTCGGCGCCCCGCCGCGGGAGGCGACGACGAGGTAGTCGTCGCCGTCGCGGCCGAAGATCAGGGCGTTGGTGCGGGCCTGGCCGCTCTTGCGTCCGGTCGTGGTCAGCAGGAGCGTCGACACGCCGTTCCACTCGTAGCCGACCTCGCCGTTCGTCTCCCGGTACCGGGCCACGTGTTCGGCGCCGAGCAGTGCCAGGTCGGGCTTCTGGTAGCCGGGCTCAGTCATCTTCGTGCCTCCCAAATCGACGTACTCAAATCGACGTACACAGCCGGCGTGTCATCCGAAGACGACGGGGATCTCGGTCGCGCCCCGCTCGTACAGGCCGATGAAGCGCGGTTGCTCGGCGTCCGGGTCGAGCCGCAGGTTCGGGAGCCGGTCGAGCAGCCTGCCGATCCCGATCCGCATCTCGGCCCGGGCGACGTGCATGCCGAGGCACACGTGGGCGCCCCCGCCGAACGCGAACGACGGACGCACGCGCCGGTGGATGTCGAACTCATCGGGATTGTCCCACCGCGCGGGATCGCGGTTGGCGGCGCCGATGCAAAGGTGCAGCACGGAGCCCTTGGGCAGGTGCGTGCCGTGGAAGTCGACGTCCTCCATGACGAAGCGGGAGAACATCGGGTCGGTCGGCGTCCACCGCAGCGCTTCCTCGATCGCCGGCTTGAGCAGCGTGCGGTCCTCGCGCACCGCGTTCAGCACCTCGGGGCGCTGGAGCAGCGCGGTCAGCGTGATGCCCATCTGCTTCCACGTCGTTCCGGACCCGGCAGTCAGCAGAAGCAGCGCGAACGAGTAGATCTCGTTGTCGGACAGCCGGTGCGCGACACCGTCCTCGTCCTTCATCTCGGCTTCGACGAGCACGCTGATCAGGTCGTTCTCGGGCTGCTCGCGCCGGGCGGCGACGATCGGCCGCAGGATGTCCACGATCGTGTCCGGGTCGCGCAGCGCGGCCCGGATGTCGAGGGCCTTCTCGACCGGCACGCCGAAGCTGCCGGTGATCGTGAGCACCGGGATCGCGGCGCAGAAGTCCACGTTCAGCTCGGCGCGCCCGTCGTCGACGAAGCTGTCGATCAGCAGGTCGACGGTCTCCTCGATCCAGTTGCGGATCCACCACTCGGCCTTGTTCGGCACGAACGACGGCTGCACCAGCGCGCGGTAGCGGCGGTGCTGCTGACCGCCCATCGACAGCATGCTGTTGCTGACCGCCAGGTCGTCGCCGATCGGGTCGACGGGTGTCGGCGAGGCGGCGAACACGTCGGCGTTGCGGTACGCGGCGTCGCAGGCCGCGTAGGTGAACGTCGAGAAGTGCGGGCGGTCCGGGTAGGGCAGGCCCTGGAAGTTCGCCGGCCCGTCGTACCCGGTCAGCTCGTGGACCGTGCCCGGGTGCACGTCGGCCTGCGCGCGCAGCCGCTCCCACACCGGATACGGGTCGCCCTCGTATCCGCCGCCGACCGCCGCGAGGTACGAGCTGCGCAGGTCGAACAGCTCCTGCACGCGCGCGCGGTCCAAAGACTCCTTGGTGGCCTTCATGTCGTCACCTCGCCACGTATCCGCCGTCGACCGGCACGATGACGCCGGTGATGTTGAGGGCCCGATCGGACACCAGGAAGACGGCGGCCTCCGCACAGTCCTCGGCGGTGATCGCGCGGCCCAGCGGGTGCGACGCGGCGACCTGCTGTGTCGTTTTCTCGCTGGCCACGGCGTCGGCGGGGAGCCCGCCGGCCGCCATGAAGTTGGTTGCGGGCATCCCGGCCGGGCCGATCGCGTTGGCCCGGATCCCGAACGGCGCGCCCTCGATGGCGACCGCGCGGGTGAGCTGGTGGACCGCGCCCTTGGTGGCGCCGTACACCGACCCGCCCCACGCGACCAGGCCCGCGACCGAGCCGGTGTTGAGGATGACCCCGCCGCCGCCCTGCTTCTTGAACTGGATGACGGCGTGCTTGCTGCCGAAGAAAATGCCGCCGAAGTTGACGCCGACCAGGCGCTCGAAGTCCTCCGCGGTGTGGTCCTCCAGCTTCGCGCCCAGGCGCGGCGTGGGGATCCCGGCGTTGTTGAAGAGGATGTCGAGCCGGCCGAACCGGTCGACCGCCGCCGCGATCATCGCGATGACGTCGTCCTCCTTGGAGACATCGGCCGCGACGGCGGTGGCGGTGCCACCGGCCTTCTCGATCCGGCGCACGGTCTCCTCGGCGAGGTCGAGGCGGATGTCGGCACAGACGACCTTGGCCCCCTCCTCGGCGAAGCGCAGCGCCGAGGCCGCGCCGACGCCGGAGCCGGCGCCGGTGACGATCGCGGACTTTCCGTCCAGCGCCGGCCTGCTTGCAACGGACATGCGGCTCACCCCTTTTCCCCAGCGGTCGTTTCGTGCAGATGAATGGCCCCCGTCGGGCAGCCCTCCGCCGCGGTCTGCAGCGCGTCGAGCGGGTCTCCTTCACCCACGACGACGGCTTTCGCCTCGTCGTCGTGGGTGAAGGTCTCCGGGGCGTACAGGACGCAGATACCGCTGCCGAGGCACCGGTCCCGGTCCACGGTCACCGTCCAGCCGGACGATCCCGAATCAGGTGCTGCGGACACGTCAGGCCTTCGCGAGGACGGGCGGCTCGGCCGGCGTGAAGCGGTACAGCTTCTCGGCGTTGCCGCGCAGGAGCTTGTACTGCGTCTCCTCCGGAAGGTGCTTGATGCGGTCCTTGACGACCGTGATGCAGTCCGGCCAGGTGGAGTCGGAGTGCGGGTAGTCCGTCTCGCACATGATGTTGTCCTCGCCGATCTCGTCGATGCTGGCGATGCCGTGGACGTCGTCGATGAAGCAGCCGTAGATGTGGTCCCGGAACGTCTGCCGGATGTCCAGCGTGTCCAGGTCGACCCCGTCGGCGTTGGCGTGGTCGTTGAACCGGACGCCCTTCTTGACCCAGTGGCGCTGCTTGTCGAGGACCTGCTCGGCGCGCTCCAGGAAGTACGGCATCCAGCCGATCTCGCCCTCGGACAGCGCGATCTTCAGCTTCGGGAAGCGCTGGAAGACGCCGCTGAACAGCCACGACAGCATCGCGCCCGAGGTACGCGTGGCACCCCACGCCAGGTTCGCAAGGAACGGCGCGTCCGGCGAGATCTGCGGCACCGTCGACGAGGAGCCGACGTGCATCGACACGACCATCTCCAGGTCGTTCGCCGCCTTGAACACCGGGTCCCAGTAGCGGTTCGCGTCGTGGATGGTCGGCAGACCCAGCGGAGCCGGGTTCTCCGAGAACGCGAACGACGTCGCGCCCTTCGCGGCCGTGCGCTCCAGCTCCTCGACCGCGAGCTTCGGGTCCCACAGGGGGATGAGGACGAGCGGGATGTAGCGGCCGGGCGCGGCCCCGCACCAGTCCTCGATCATCCAGTCGTTGTAGACCTTGAGGCAGGTCAGGCCGAACTCGCGGTCGCTGGCCTCCATGAACAACTGGCCGCAGAACCGGGTGACCGTCGGGAAGCACAGCGAGGCGAGGATGCCCGCGCGGTCCATGTCCTCGATGCGCGCCGCCGCGTCGTAGCAGCCGGGCCGCATCTCGCTGTAGGGGAGGGGCTCGTAGCTGAACTCCTCCTTGGACTTGCCCGCCACGGCGCTCAGGCCGGAGCTGGGGAACTTCTTGCCGTCGTACACCCAGAAGTCCAGACCCGTGTCGTCGAACTCCATGTGCGGGGCGCGGTCGTGGTCCTTCTTCGGGAGGCGGTCCGTCCACAGGGTGGGCGGTTCGAGGACATGGTCGTCGACCGAGATCAGCCAGTCGAGGTTGAGGTTGGCGGACACGCCTGCTCCTTCGGGTCCGGGCGAGCTCATCGCAGTTCGCCGATCACCACGTGCTTGACTTCCTGGAATGCGCGGATGCCGTCGTATCCGCGCTCGCGGCCGAGGCCGCTCTGCTTGTAGCCGCCGCCGGGGGCGTAGGCGCTGAAGACGGCGGTGTTGACGTTGACCGCGCCGGTGCGCAGCCGCCGCGCGACGGCCGTGGCCGCGGCGGTGTCGGCGCCGTACACCTGGCCGGACAGGCCGTACGGGCTGTCGTTGGCGATGCGTACGGCGTCGTCGACGTCCCGGTAGCCGATGATCGAGATGACCGGGCCGAAGATCTCCTCCTGCGCCGCCGGGTTGCCGTTGTCCGGCAGATCGAGGACGGTCGGCTCGAAGTAGTAGCCGCGCTCCAGACCGGCCGGCCGGCCGCCGCCGAACGCCACCTTGCCGCCGTGCTCGACCGCGAGGGCCACGAACCGCTCGCAGCGCTCGCGCTGCGGGCCGCTGATGACCGGGCCCATCATGGTGCCCTCCCCGGTGGGGTGGCCGACCTTGATCCTGGCGTACGCGGCGCTCACCGCAGCGACGACCTCGTCCTTGCGGTCTTCGGGCACGAGCATCCGCGTCGCGGCGACGCACGCCTGCCCGGCCGTCATCGCGACTACGCCCATGGCACCGGCCGCGGCCTTGTCCACGGCGTCGTCGAGGTAGATCTGCGCCGACTTGCCGCCCAGTTCCAGCGCGACGCGCTTCACCGTCGGCGCGCCCTGCGCGAGGATCTGCCTGCCGACCGTGGTGGAGCCGGTGAACGACACCATGTCGATCGCCGGGTGGCTGGTCAGCAACTGCGCGCCGGCCGCGCCGCCTTCGACGACGACGCTCAGCACGCCGGGCGGCAGCCCGGCCGCGTCGGCCGCGGCACCGAAGATCAGCGACGAGATCGGCGTGAGCGGACTCGGGCGCAGCACCACGGAGTTGCCCGCGATCAGCGCCGGGATGATCTTTTGCAGCGCCATCACGATCGCGCCGTTGTAGGGCGTGATCGCGGTGACCACACCGACCGGCTCGTGGCGGCGGAGGCTGAGCGCGACCCGGCCGCGCACCAGGTCGTCGACGGGAACCGGGTTGGCCTCCTCGTGCGACATCGTCAGGTACAGGTCGATCGCGCCGCGCGCCACCGCCATCCCGCCGCCCAACTGCGAGCGCTCCGCGAACATCGGCGGCTGCCCGGCCTCGGCGACCATCGTGGCGATCATCGCCTCCCGCGCGCCTTCGACGTAGTCGAGGAAGTCGCCCAGGATCCGGGCGCGTTCGCGCACCGGAAGGTCCGCCCACACGCCGCGGTCGAAGCTGTCGCGCGCCTCGGTCACGGCGCGCTCGATCTCCGCGAGCGGCGTCACGAAGACGTCCGTCACGTGCGACTCGTCGGCGGGGTTCTCGACGGCGAGCATCTCGTCGCCCTCGATCCACTTGCCGGCGACGTACGAGCGCCGCTCCGGGATGATCTCTCCCACGGGCCCCTCCCCTTCCTGCCGCGAAGCGGCGCTGCACTCGATGGCGTGCGCGGGCGCCCGGTTCACCGGGGCTCGGCGCTGTAGACGACTGCGCCCCCGAAATGGGGCGAGGAATGGCACGCGAGGCCGACGGAGGCCCGCTCGCGCTGCCGTTCCCCGGCGCGGCCGGCCAACTGGAGGTAGCACTCCAGCATTTGCGGGATGCCGTGCATGCGGCCGTTGCCGATCGCGCCGCCGCCGGAGAGCACGGGCAGGGCGTTCGGGTCGTCGCTGTCGATCCCGCCGTCCCGGATGAACCGGGCCGCCTCGCCGACCGGGCACAGGCCCAGTGCCTCCATCCAGAACCACACGAAGGGGGAGAACCCGTCGTACACCTGCGGCAGATCGACGTCCGCCGGGCCGAGGCCGGTGTTCTCCCACAGGCGGCGGGCCGTCTCGGTGCCGGCGCTCATGATGTCGTCGAGCGTCCAGTGAAGCGGGAGCCTGCGGGGCGCGGGCGGGCTGAAGGCGTAGCCGTCCACGTACACCGGCTTGTGCGGCAGGTCGCGGGCCCGCTCGGCGGACGTGAACACGAATGCCGCGACGCCGTCGACCGGGATGTCGCAGTCGTAGCGGCACACCGGGTCGTTGATCATCGGCGCGGCGAGGTACTCCTCCCGCGTCAGCGGCTTGCCGTGCCAGTACGACCACGGAATCCGCGACCCGTTCTTGCGCGCCTCGACCACGGTGGCCGCCATCGCCTCGCGGCTCGCGCCGTAGCGCTGGAGATATTCGTTGTACGGCAGCGCGATCATCGGCAGCGGGCCGAAGTAGCCCTGCGGCGCGGTCCATTGCTGCGACCCGGCGACCTCGGTCATCGGGTTGCCGTGGTAGCTGCCGGCCGGGTTGTGCAGCGCGCGGTGCATCACCACGTAGTCCGCCGCGCCGCTCGCGATGGCGTTGACCG
The DNA here is from genome assembly GCF_051388935.1 of Yinghuangia sp. YIM S10712. NCBI lineage: Bacteria > Bacillati > Actinomycetota > Actinomycetes > Kitasatosporales > Streptomycetaceae > Yinghuangia > Yinghuangia sp. YIM S10712. Next base: position 10,334 of record NZ_JBPKBI010000037.1, on the reverse strand, counting down.
CGAGCGCGACCGATCCGGGGATCTGGCCGATGCCCTGGAAACCCGAGACGTAGCGCGCGTTCCCGCCCAGGCGCTCGGCGAGCCACGCGGGCGTCACGAGGCTGACGCCGTCTTCGGCGGCGTGCGCCCCGGCGCTGGGGAACAGCGCGGAGCCGACGAAGCCGTCGATCATCTTCGGTTCCAGGCCCGCGTCGGCGACCGCCGCGCGGGCGGTGTCCACGGTGAGCGCGCCCAGGGGGCGGTCGTGGTGGCGTACGACGTCGCTGTGCGCGTACCCGACGACGGCCACCTCGCGGTGGGCGGCGAACCGCGGGCTCATGAGTCGCCTCCCACCGGTTCGAGCACGAATGCGGGAATCGAGACGCCGTCGGCGACGTCCTCGAACGCCACGGTCACGCGGTCGCCGAGGTGCAGCTTCGCGTCCGGCCCGTCGAGGAGCCGGCCGATCATGCGCAGTTCGGCCTGCTCGTCCAGCTCCACATCGACGAGGACGAAGGGGACGTCCTGGGCGAAGCCCGGCAGCGACGACTGGCGGATCACGGTCCAGGACCGCACCTTGCCCCGCCCCGACACCGGCTCGAAGGCGAACTCCGGTGTGGTGCTGCGGCAGTGCGGACACGTCTGGTCCGGCGGCATTGCGTACGCCCGGCATCGCGCGCAGCGCGCGAGGACCAGGACGTGGCGGGCCGCGGCCTCCCAGTAGGGGGCCGACCGCTCGTCGGGAACAGGCAGGGGGCGCCGGGGGTTCGCCGGTCGCTCGCCGGTCACGGACTGCTTGGTCACGGGATGGCCCCCGCGTCCTTGAGCTCGGCGATCTGCTCCCAGGTGTACCCGAGTTCGAGCATCACGGTCTCGGTGTGCTCGCCGTGTTCGGGCGCCGGCCGCAGCTCGGGGCCGCGCTGGTCGAACTGCACGGGAACAGCCGGGAGTTTGTACGACGTGCCGTCGTCGGTACGGACCTCGCCGATGTAGTCGTTGGCCAACACCTGCGGGTCGGTGAGCAGTTCCTCGACCGCCTGGATGGGTGCCCACGGCGCGTCGATCCCGGCCAGCAGCGACTTCCATTCCTCGAAGGTCCGCTGGGCGAACACCGCTTCGAGTTCGGCGACGCATTCCTCGCGGTTCCTGCCGCGCGCCGCATGGTCGACGAACCTCGGGTCCGCGATGAGTTCCTCGCGGTCGACGAGCCGGCAGAAGTCGGCCCAGTAGCGGTCCGACTCCAGGAACACGAGCTGGATGTGCCGCTCGTCCTTCGTGCGGTACGTCCCCACAAGCGGGTTGACCGAGCCGCCGCGCCCGGAGACGCCGCGCGGCTTGTTGCCCGCCAGAGCCGAGAGCACGTCGGACGACAGCGTCCACATCGCGGTGGCCAGCAGGGAGACGTCCACGATCGAGCCCTTGCCGGTGCGCTCGCGGCCCAGCAGCGCCGCCGAGACACCGAACGCCAGGGCCATCGCCCCGTTGCGGTCGCCCATCGCGCCGCGCTGGCTGATCGGGTACTCGCGCTCCGGCGGCGTCAGCACATGGCCCATGCCGCCCTGCGCCCAGAACGCGGAGGAGTCGTAGCCGGGCCGGTCGGCGTCCGGTCCGCGGACGCCGTAGCCGTGGCCTCGGGCGTAGATCAGCTTCGGGAAGCGGCGAGTCAGCTCCTCGGCGTCGAGCCCGAGCCGGCGCAGCGCCCCCGGCCGGAAGTTGGTGAGGAAGACGTCGGCCGTCTCCAGCAGCTTGTCGAGCAGCTTGCGGCCCTCGTCGGTGCGCAGGTCGAGCGCGACGGACCGCTTGCCGCGGTTGGCCAGGGCCACCGAGAGGTTGACGCCGTTGCCGTCGGTGCCGATGCCCTGGGTCGCCAGACCCCGGTAGGGGTCGCCTTCGGGGCGTTCGATCCGGACGACGTCCGCGCCCCAATCCGCGAGGAGGGCACCCGCGACGGGCACGAACACCCATTGCGCGAGCTCGACCACGCGTACACCGTCGAACGCGTCATTCGCCACCGAAAGCCTCCCGCTCCGCCACCGCCCGTTGATCTGGTGGAAACATTAGAGCGGGACTCTTGCGTTTGGGAAGTGCCATTCTACTTTTTTCAGAAAGCTGCTCTGGGGCGTGCGCAGAGGGGCCGGACGGGTGCGGAGCGTGGCCGTGGGCGGGCCTCGGGGCGAAGCGCCCTTACGGGGGCGGGGCGTGGCGCACCCCGGCCGGTGCGTGCGGGGGCGCGTGTGGGGTGCGTAGAGCTTGCCCGCTCGGTATGCGGGCAATCCGTCGCGGATGCGAAGTTCTGTGAAAGTGCGGCGCGTTCGGGGTGGAGTCGCCCTGCCGCGGCCCCGCCGGCCCATTCCGGGCGTTCGGGCTAAGGCGCCGTCAACTGCTGCTTCAGCACTTCGAGTTGCGTGTCGCGGGCGGCGGAGTGGACGCTGCGCCCCTCGTCGGTGGCGGTGACGAAGACGCCGCGGCGGTCGGTGTCGCACATGGCCCGCTGGACCAGGCCGCACTTCTCCAGGCGGGCGACGGCGCGGGACATCGCGCTCTGGCTCAGGTGGAGGTCGCCGACAAGTTCCTGGACGCGCGCCTTGCAGCCGTCGGCGGCCACCAGGCGGTCGAGGATCTCGTAGTCGCTCATGGTGAGGCAGTGCCGGGCCTGGAGTGCGCGATCGAGCTCGTGTGCCACACGGCTGTACCGGGACAGCAGGGTGCGCCACTGGTCGATCAGCGAGGCCTCGGCGTTCATGTCGACACGGTAGCGCCGTCCATCCATATCATGCAAGAGAATTTAGTGCACCTGCATTTTATGCGTAGACATTCAATGCACGTGCATATAAGTTGATGGCCATGTCCCCCACATCCGAGGCGTACGCGGGTGGCCCAGCCCGCGCCAACTCCCATGCTTCTGCTGGTGATTCCTCCTCTTCCGGGCAGTGGACCCCACGCCTTTGGGGCGTGCTCGCCGTCCTGTGCCTTGTTCTCTTCCTCGACGGCCTCGACGTGTCGATGGTCGGCGTGGCCCTTCCCTCGATCGGCGACGAACTCGACCTGTCCGCAACGTCGTTGCAGTGGATCGTCAACGGCTATGTGCTCGGGTACGGCGGCCTGATGATGCTCGGCGGCCGCACCGCCGACCTGCTCGGCCGCCGCCGCGTCTTCCTCATCGCCCTCGCCGTCTTCGCCGCCGCCTCCCTGCTCGGCGGACTTGTCGACAGCGCCGGCCTCCTCATCGCAAGCCGCTTCATCAAGGGTCTGGCCGCGGCCTTCACCGCGCCGACCGCCCTGTCCATCCTGACCACGACGTTTCCCGAGGGCCCCGCACGCAACCGGGCGCTGTCGGTGTTCTCCGTCTTCGGTGCGAGCGGGTACTCGTCCGGCCTGATCCTGGGCGGTCTGCTCACCAGCGTCGGATGGCGCTGGACTTTCCTGATCCCCGTGCCGCTGGCCCTCCTCGCCCTCGTCGGCGGCTACTTCCTCATCCCGCGCGACAAGCCCGCCGACAGCGGAGGCCACGACATCGTCGGCGCCGTCACCCTCAGCGGCGGCATGCTGCTCGCCGTCTACACCGTCGTCTCCGCGCCCGAGCACGGCTGGACGGCACCGCTGACCCTCGGCTCGATCCTCCTGGCCGCGATCCTGCTCATCACGTTCGTCATCGTCGAGAAGCGGATCGCGCACCCGCTGGTGCGGTTCGGCATCCTGCGCGTGGGCACCGTCGTCCGTGCCAACCTGAGCATGGTCGCGCTCATGGGCTCGTACATGAGCTTCCAGTTCGTGATGACCCTGTACCTCCAGGACGGGCTCGGCTGGTCCGCCCTGCGCATGGCGCTCGGCCTGCTCCCCGCCGGCCTCGTCGTCGCCTTCGGATCGCCGTTCATGGGACGCCTCATCAACCGGTACGGCACACCGCCGTTCCTCATCGCGTCCATGGTGTCGCTGAGCCTCGGCTACGTCTGGTTCCTCACCACCGCCGGAACCACCCCGAGCTACGCCGTCACCACCCTGCCGGCGATGCTCCTGCTCGGCGGCGGCTTCGCCTTCGGCTTCAGCGCCATCATGGCCCAGGCCACCGAAGGCATCGACGACTCCGAACAGGGCCTCGCCTCCGGCCTCGTACAGACCTCCGGCCAGGTCGGCGCGGCGCTCATCCTCGCCGTCGTCACCGCCCTCACCACCGGTGTCACCGCCGGCGACCACGACTTCGGCCCCTTCCGTCCCGGCGTCAACCTCGTCACCGGAGTCGCCATAGCCGGGCTCCTCGTCAACCTCATCCCCGCGCTCCTGCGCACCCGCCGCGACAACGAACGCGGCCCCGCCGACCCCGGCGCCTTCGACCGCCCTCCCGCCGAGCGGGAGACCGCCAAGCTCTGACGCCGATTCGCGCGGCGAGGG
>NZ_JBPKBI010000037.1:0-5841 GCF_051388935.1 Yinghuangia sp. YIM S10712 | reverse complement strand
TTTCCTCCCCCCCCCCCCCCCCCCGCTGCCGTGCTCTCGACGGCAGGAGGGGCCGTTTGGCCCTGTCGCGCGGCGCGGCGGGCGGGTGAGGATTCCCGCATGCGGAACGAAAGTGCCGGGCCGGGCGTTGCGGGGCCAACTCGCATGGTCGAACTCGGGAGGGACGAAGCGCTCGCGCTGCTCGCGGGGGCGCAGGTCGGGCGGGTCGTGTTCTCGCAGCGCGCGCTGCCGGCGGTCAGGCCGGTCAATTTCGCGGTGCGGGGCACCGATGTCGTCTTCCGGGTCCGCGGCGACTCCTCCTTCGCCGGAGCACTCGACGGCAACGTGGTCGCGTTCGAGGCGGACGAAGTCGACCCCGCGAACCGGTCGGGGTGGAGCGTCGTCGTCACCGGGCTGGCCGAAATCCTCGACAACGGCAGCGAGTACGCGCGGACGCTGGCCGTGGCTCCCGAGCCGTGGGCGCCCGGCGTGCACGACCGAGTGGTTCGCGTCCGTGCGGAACTGGTGACCGGACGCCGCATCGCGCGCACGTAGCGGAGCCCCGCCAAGTCAGCCGTCCCCCGGATTCGGCGCACAGCGACCTGTGGCGCTTCCGCTGTGCCGCCCGGGGGAGGACGCGGCGATGCCCGTCGACTACGCGCCGCCCGGCCACCGCCACTCGCGGATCTCCGGCAGGTCCTCGCCGTGCTCGCGGATCCACGCGTGGTGCCGGGTCCGCTGATCGGTCATCAGCTGCCGTACGTCCGCCGCGTTTCGGCCCAGCGACGGCACGCGGTCGATCACGTCGATGACGCGCTGGTAGCGGTCCATGTCGTTGAGGACCACCATGTCGAACGGCGTCGTCGTCGTGCCGAACTCCTTGTAGCCGCGCACGTGCAGCTCGGAGTGGCCGTGCCGCCGGTAGGTCAGCCGGTGGATCAGCCACGGGTACCCGTGGTACGCGAAGATGACCGGCACGTCGGTGCCGAACAACGCGTCGTAGTCCGCGTCGGACATCCCGTGCGGGTGCTCGGACTGCGGCAGCAGCCGCATCAGGTCGACGACGTTGACCACGCGCACCCGCAGTTCGGGCAGATGGCGACCCAACAGCTCCACAGCGCCCAGGGTTTCGAGCGTCGGCACATCGCCCGCGCACGCCAGCACGACATCCGGCGCGCCTCGGTCGTTCGAGGCGAACTCCCACACGCCGACGCCGCGCGCGCAGTGCAGGCGGGCCGCCTCGATGTCGAGCCAGTTGGGCATGGCCTGTTTCCCGGCGACGACGACGTTGACCAAACCCCGGCTGCGCAAGGTGTGTTCGGCGGTGACCAGCAGCGTGTTGGCGTCCGGCGGGAAGTACACGCGGACGACCTCGGGCCGCTTGTTGACGACGTGGTCGACGAAGCCCGGGTCCTGGTGCGAGAAGCCGTTGTTGTCCTGCCGCCAAACGTGCGACGTCAGAAGGTAGTTGAGTGAGGCGATCGGCGCGCGCCAGTCGATCTTCGCCGACTCGTGCAGCCACTTGGCGTGCTGGTTGAACATCGACGAGACCAGGTGCGTGAAGGCCTCGTACGTCGAGAAGACGCCGTGCCGCCCGGTGAGCAGGTAGCCCTCCAGCCAGCCCTGGCAGGTGTGTTCGGACAGGATCTCCATCACTCGGCCGTCGCCGGCGAGGTGTTGGTCGACGTCGAGGAACGGGCCCTGCCACGCCTTGGGGCTCGCCTCGTACACGGCTCCGAGACGGTTCGACTCGGTCTCGTCCGGCCCGAAGATCCGGAAGTCGCGGCGCGGCGCGCTCGCGGCGGTCACGTCGCGCAGCCACGCGCCGAGCGCCCGCGTGGGCTCGGACAACGTCGTGCCGGGCTCGTCGACCTCGACCGCGTAGCGCCCCACGTCCGGCAACGGCAGCGAGCGCAAGAGAAGGCCGCCGTTCGCCTGCGGCACGGCGCCGAGCCGGGCGTCGCCGGCGGGCACGTTGGCCAGCACGTCGGGAGTGGGCCGCCCTTCCGTGTCGAACAACTCGTCGGGGCGGTACGAACGCAGCCACCGCTCCAGGGCGCGCAGGTGCGCCGGGTTCCCGCGCACCTGCGTCAGCGGCACCTGATGGGAGCGCCACGTGCCCTCGACCTGCTGTCCGTCGACCTCGTGCGGTCCGGTCCAGCCCTTCGGTGTGCGCAGCACGATCATCGGCCAGTGCGGACGGCCCACCTCGCGGCCGCTGCGTGCCGCGGCCTGGATGCGTGCGATCTCGTCGAGCGACTTGTCCAGGGCCCGCGCGAGGGCGGTGTGCACGGCGTCGGGGTCGTCGCCCTCCACATAGGTCGGCACCCAACCGCATCCGGTCAGCAGCGCGTCCAGTTCCTCGCGCGGCAGCCGCGCCAGGATCGCCGGGTTGGCGATCTTCCAGCCGTTGAGGTGCAGGATCGGCAGGACCGCGCCGTCCCACACCGGGCTGAGGAACTTCGTGCCGTGCCAGGACGCGGCCAGCGGGCCGGTCTCCGCCTCGCCGTCGCCGATGATGCACGCGACCACGAGATCCGGGTTGTCGAACGCCGCCCCGAACGCGTGCGACAGGCTGTACCCCAGCTCGCCGCCCTCGTGGATCGAACCGGGCACGACCGGCGCGATGTGGCTCGGCACCCCGCCCGGGAACGAGAACTGCCGGAACAGCGTCCGCATCCCCGCGATGTCGCGCGAGACGTCCGGGTAGCGCTCGCTGTACGTCCCGTCCAGCCACGCGCCCGCGAGCGCCGCCGGACCGCCGTGCCCGGGGCCGGTGACGTGCATCATCGTCGTGCCGCGCTGCCGGATCACGCGGTTGAGGTGCGCGTACACGAGGTTCAGGCCGGGGGAGGTTCCCCAGTGGCCGAGAAGCCGCGGCTTGACGTGCTCGGGCCGCAGGGGCTCGGTGAGCAGCGGATTGTCCATGAGGTAGATCTGGCCGACCGCTAGGTAGTTCGCGGCCCGCCACCACGCGTTCACCGTGCGCAGCTCGGTGACCCGGGTGTCGGTCACCTTGATGAGGTCGGTCATGGCTCTCCTCGAAGTCGCTGGGCGCGCCGAGCGGGCGCCGCGTACGCGGTGTCGTGTGCGACGCTGCCCGGGATGCGACGCGGGACACCAGGGTCGAACGGCCCGGGGCCATGGCCGTTCTTGTGATGTGCCGCTCCCGGCGGCAGGCTCGGCTGCGGGCTCACGGGGCCGCAGCGAGCGTCCTGCGGGTCTCGTCGGCCACCTCGACGTCCTCACGTGCGGTGACCACGAGGGTGCGTACCGCCGCGTTCGGCTCGGAGATGTCCGCGTCGCCGTGTGCCGCCTTGTTGGCGGCGGCGGACACGGCGACACCGAGGAAACCGAGATGCTCGGTGGCCGCCGCCCGGACACCCGAGTCGTGCTCCCCCACGCCGCCGGTGAAGACCAGCACGTCGAGGCCCCCCATCGCGGCGCTCATCGCGGCGATCCGCGTCCGGATCCGGTACGTGTACATCCGTCGAGCCGCGATCGCGGCCGTGTCGCCGCCGTCGGCCGCGTCCCGGATCGCGCGCATGTCGCCGCCGTGACCCGCGAGCGCGGCCAGTCCCGAACGGTGCTCCAACGCGTCGTCGAGGTCGTCGAGGGCCACACCGTCGCGCAACAGCCGCACCAGCAGGCCGGCGTCGACGTCGCCGGGACGCGTCGCCATGACCAGGCCCTCGATCGGCGTGAAACCCATCGTGGTGTCGACCGACACGCCGCCGCGCACGGCACACAGCGAGGCCCCGGCACCCAGATGGCACGTGACGACGCGGGCGACCGCCGGATCAAGTCCGGCGAGGTCCGCGCCCCGGCGTGCCGCGTAGGCGTGCGACAGGCCGTGGAACCCGTACCGCCGAAGTTGCCACTTCTCGCGCCACGCGTGCGGCAGAGCGTACGTCGCGGCCTCGTCCGGGAGCGTGCGGTGGAACGCCGTGTCGAAGCACGCGACCGCGGGCGTCGACGGCAGCGCCTCACGGACCGCGTCGATCGCGGCGAGGGCCCGGCCCTGGTGCAGGGGAGCGAGCGGTGCCAGGGCCGCGATCCGGGCGACCACATCGGGGGTCACCCGCGCCGGGCCGGGGAAGGCGTCGCCGCCGTGTACGACGCGGTGGCCGACCGCGTCGATCCGCCCGGCGCCGCGCACGAACTCGGCGACGGCCGCCGGGGGAATGAAGTCGGAGACGCGGAGACCGGCCCGGCACCGAGCCTCCCCGTCGGGGGTGACAACGGACAGCTTCAGGCTGGACGAGCCGGCGTTGACGACGAGGACGTGTTCGGCAGGCACCATGGACTGCGTCTTCCCACGTCGGCGCCACACCACTCGGGCGTGTCGCACCGGGCCGGGCCCTTCGGCCCCCGGGGCCGGGACCGACGGCCCTACCGTGCCCGGGAGCGCTCCCGGAGTCTGGGCAGCACCGGGCGGTCACCCCGACAGCCGCCTCCGGCCGTCTCAGGAGGTCGACGATGAACAGCGCGCCCCTCACCCCCAAACAGCGCGAGCGCATCCTGCGCGCCGCCACCTCCGCGCCGTCGAAGCACAACACGCAGCCGTGGTGGTTCCGCTGGGACGGCGACGACCTTGAGGTGCACGTCGATCCCGAGCGCGCGCTGCCGCTCGGCGACCCGGACGGCCGCGAGGCGCACATCGCGTGCGGCGCCGCCGCGTTCGCCGCCAGGCTGGGGTACGCCTCGCTCGACCTCGGCACCGAGACCGTCCTGCTTCCGGACCCGGATGAGCCGCTGTACGTCGCCCGGATACGCGTCACCGACGCGGCGCCCGACCCGCGCTTCGCGACCCTGTACTGGAGTCTGCCGAGCCGCCGCACCAACCGCGGGCCGTTCCGCGAGACGCCGATCCCGTCGCTCGTCCTGGAGTATCTGCGCGACGCCGCCCGCGAGGAGGGCACGTGGCTGCGCGTCGTCGAACGCGAGCCGGCGTACGAGCGGCTGCTGACCTTGATCCGCGCGGCGACCGGTCTGGAGGACGAATACCTCCGCGAGGAACGCGCGGCCTGGGTCGGCGCCCCCGACGCGCCGCATCGGCGCGACGGGGTGCCCGCCCGCAGCCTTGGACCGCGGGCGTTGGATGGCACGGGGACCGTACGCGACCTCGCCGTCGGCCGGGACATCCCCGGGCGCGGCAGCACCGCCTTCGAGCGCCGTCCGACCATCGCGGTCCTGGAAACCGGCGGGGACAGCGTCGCGGAGTGGCTCATCGCGGGGCAGGCGCTGCTGCGCGTCCTGGTCACCGGCACGCGCTACGGCATCGCGGCGTCGTTCGCCAACCAGCCGCTGGAGAACCCCGACCTGCGCGACGAAGTCGCCTCCGAGGCACGGCACTACGGCACCGCGCAGATGGTGCTGCGGCTCGGCACGGGCACCGAGGTGCCGCCCACGCCGCGTCGCCCGCTCGCCGACGTGGTCGGCCCGAGGACGTGACGGAACCAAGCACAATGCGATGCGAACTTGCATGCACGAAAGCCGAGTTCCGCTGTCCTGTCCGCTGACGGGTCCGGGCGTCAGCTCTGGGCGACCGCGGCCATGCGGGCGCGGGAGCGGAAGGCCTCCAGCTTCTCGGAGGGGTCGATCACGCGGTGGCTGCGTGACTGGATGCTGATGTCGTGGCCCTCGGCCTGCCTGCGCAGCGCGCCGACGGTGGCTTCCTCGCGGGGGATGTGCTTGAAGGGGTCGAAGGAGTACCAGCGCATGGCGTTCTCGAAGGTGATCTTGTTGATGTCCTCGTCGGGGACGTCGTGGCGCCGGAAGTCCGCCCACAGTTCCTCGGGGGCGTTGGGCCACATCGAGTCGCTGTGCGGGTAGTCGCACTCCCACGTGATGTTGTCGATG
>NZ_JBPKBI010000036.1:0-24216 GCF_051388935.1 Yinghuangia sp. YIM S10712 | reverse complement strand
ACAACCACCACCCTCCCTCGTTCGCCCCACCCGTCCAGGGCGTCCAGGCTGTCCAGGCGCTCGCGCAGGCGCAGCGCCGAGGGCCGGGCTGAGACGTCGAAGGCGTGTTCGGCAGCGCCGGGCACACCGTGGTCGTCGCCGTGACTGCCGAGCGCATACACCAGCGTGTCGTAGCCGAGTTCGCCGCCACCGTCGGCGTCCGCCACGGCGACGACCTGCCGGTCGGGGTCGACCGCGGTGACACGCGCCAGACGCAGCCGAATACCCGTGCCCGCGAAAACCTCGGTGAGCTGGGGAGCCTCGATCTCCCGGCCGGCCGCCAACTGGTGCAGCCGCATGCGTTGGACGAAGTCCGGCACGGCGTTGACCACGGTGATCTCGGTGTCCGCCCGCGACAACCGGCGCGCCAGGATGCCGGCCGCGTAAGCTCCGGCATAGCCGGCGCCGAGGACGACGATGCGGTGCTTCATCTACTGCTCCTATCGGTTCACTTGCCCCTGCGTGAGTTGAGCGGGACAGCACCCAAATTCCTGACAGCGAACACATGTGATGTGGGTCAAAGGGTGGCCGGAGCGCCGGATGACGGTGCTCGCGACATTGAGGCCGCATAAACACAGGCCGAACCAACGAGGTGATCGAATGCCGATCACTGCCGACATCGGCGCCATGCCCGCCGTACGAAAGCCGCCCGGCGAACCCGCCGAAGCGTGACATCACACCCGACAACCCGGCCGTCCCGAGGAACGGATGCTGCCCCACGGACATCCCAGCGCTTCCTGTGCGTCCGGCGGGCTCCGAACCATCGGTGGGCAAGCCGGACAGCGGGTGGGAACAGCCGTCGGACGGCGTCTCTGCGATCCTGCGAGAGGTCGTCGACGAGCCAGGAGCACAGCGCCACACCGGTCGCCAGTCCGAACGGCTGACGCAACGCAGCGTCGAAATGCGCCCATTCGCTCGTCGTGAGAGAGGCTGCGAGAAGCGGAAGGAAGACCGACTGTTCGTGGTCGAGGTATTCCGTCAGCGCGGTGTTCAGACAATTCACGTACTCGGCCGTGCGGCTCGCAGGTCCGCGGCCGGACAGGCAGTCGTCGACGGTGTCCGCAAGCAGGATGACGCGGCGGCGCTTGCGCTCCAGTTCCGCGGCGACGCCCGCATGGCCGGGCGCAGGAACGCTCCCACCATGCAGAACGGGCATCAACACGGCACTTTCGGCATCCAGGTAGGTGACGAGATACCGGTGGAAGTCCGTCCACGCCGGGGGGGTCACGGGGAAGCAGGTGCGCGACCATGCCACGGCTCGGCGCAGGTCTCTGCGCAGAGCCTCGTGGACGGCGTGGATCAGCAGCAGGTCGATGCGCGGATCGGAAGCGGTGTGACGGTGGTCGGGCGCACGCACTGGCGCGGACGCCTGCCCGCCGGGGCTGTGCGGTTGCCGGTTCACGCATCTCCCTCATGCTCGAAGGTGGCGTCGCCTCGGCCGTCCGAATCCCCTGCCAAGACACTTTGCCGCGCCGTGGGTTTGCGGATCTGGTCCGCGAAATACCAGCGGGACAACCGCACCCGCAGCTTCTGCGCGGCGGTGGCCTTGCGTGCCACCCCGTTCGCGTCCACGACCGGTCCGATCTCAAGGGGCTCGTACTGCTCGTGGGCGGTGAGGATGTGGCGCTGCGCGGGGTCCAGCGGTTCGTGGGCCTCGACGAACCCGCCGTTGGGGAGCTTCTTGATGATCCCGGTCTCGCGGCCGTGCAGCACCTTGTCGCGGTCGCGGATCTGCAGGCCCTTGCACCAGCGGACGGTGACCGCATAGGCCAGCGGTGGCGCGACGAGGAAGGCTATACGGCCCGCCCACGTGATCGTGTTGAGTGACAGGTGGAAGTGCGTGGCGATGACGTCGTTGCTGCCGCACACCCACAGCACCCCATACGCCGTGATCCAGGCGACCCCGAGCCCGGTGCGGACCGGCATGTTCCGCGGCCGGTCCAGCAGGTGGTGCTCGCGTTTGTCGCCGATGATCCACGCCTCGATCCACGGATACGCCCCGAGCAGACCGAACAGCACCCCGGGGACGATCACCGCGGGGATCAGGATGTTGAAGCTGACCGTGTGGCCCCAGGCGCTCCACTCCCAGTTCGGCATGATGCGCAGCGCGCCTTCGAGGAAGCCGATGTACCAGTCGGGTTGGGACCCCGCGGTGATCTGCCCGGGATGGTAGGGCCCGTAGGACCAGATGGGGTTGATCTGCACCAGGCCGCCGAGCAGGGCGGTGACACCGAAGACGACGAAGAAGAAGCCGCCTGCCTTGGCGGTGTAGACCGGCATGAACGGCTGGCCGACGACGTTTTCCTCGGTGCGCCCCGGCCCGGGGAACTGGGTGTGCTTGTGGTGGAAGACCAGGATCAGGTGCACCGTCAGCAGCGCGACCATGATGGCCGGCACGAGCAGGATGTGCAGGGCGAACAGCCGCGGAACGATGTCGTCGCCCGGGAACTCCCCGCCGAAGGCGAAGAATTGCAGATACGTGCCCACCACGGGTATCGCGAGAAAGACGCCCTCGGCGATGCGCAGACCGGTGCCGGAGAGCAGGTCGTCCGGCAGCGAATAGCCGAGGAAGCCGTTGAGCATCGCCAGCACGAGCAGGACGAACCCGAACAGCCAGTTGACGTCGCGCGGTTTGCGGAACGAACCGGTGAAGAAGTGCCGGAACATGTGCACGAACAACGCCGCGACGAAGATCAGCGCCGCCCAGTGGTGAATCTGACGGATCATCAGGCCACCGCGGACGTCGAAACTGATCTCCAGTGTCGAGGCGTACGCCTCCGACATGTGCACGCCCTGCAAGGGCACGTAGGAGCCGTCATAGACGACCTCCTGCATGCTCGGCTTGAAGAAGAACGTCAGGAAGACACCGGACAACAGGAGAACGACGAAGCTGTAGAGCGCGATCTCACCGAGCATGAACGACCAGTGGTCCGGAAAAACCTTCCGGATGTACGGGCGGCCGAGCCGGTAGAGGCCGAGCCTCGAATCGACGGCGTCCGCGCGGCGCACGGCCTTGGTGTCAGGGACGCCGGGGACCGGTTCGGCATTGTCGCCGACCGTGCGCGTCTGTTCATTCGCCTTCATACTGGGGGCACTTCTCCTCAGTCTTCCGCTTCCCGGGCCCGGCAGGCGGCGGCCCCGCTTGTCCTCACCGTCGACCTCTGCGGACGATGGTCTGGAACCGCAGGGTTCTCACCGGATTCGCTTGTGTTGCACACGAGACCCCGGCGACTCGCTCCTTGTGACAGCGCCATGATGTGATCCGCGTCATATGCCGGGCTTCGCGACGGAACGCGACACTCCGGGTGATTGACGAGCGCGATGACAAGACTCGGCGAACGCCACCGGTCGCCGGGACAGCGTTCCGTTCCCCGGCGAGGCTTTTGATCCGTGTGCCGGATAGGGTGCAGCAGCGCGCCCCTCGGGGTGCTGGTGTGCCGGGAAGTCTGGTCGGCGGCGCGGAGACCCGCGTCCAATCGTTCTCTGCTGCCCGGAGGTTGACCGATGTCTGCCGCCCCGCCCCGGCGCGACCCGTTCCTGGGCGTGCTCCCCTGGCCCGAGCGTCAGGCGGTGACCTCGGCCCTGCGGACGGAGACCGTCGGCGGGCTGGTGCTGCTGGCGGCGGCGGTGATCGCCCTGGTCTGGGCGAACGCCGCCGGGGACTCCTACGAACGCGTTCGCGACTTCCACTTCGGTGTGTCCGCGCTCGGCCTGGATCTGTCGGTGGGGCACTGGACCGCGGACGGCCTGCTCACCGTGTTCTTCCTCGTCGCCGGGATCGAGCTCAAACGTGAGCTGACCGTCGGCGAACTGCGCTCACCCGCCGCGGCAGCGCTGCCGGTGGTGGCCGCGGTATCCGGCATGCTCGTCCCGGCCGGGTTGTACGTCGCCACAGTGGTTGTCGGCGGCGGGTCGCTGGAGGGCTGGGCCGTCCCGATGGCCACCGACATCGCGTTCGCCCTCGCGGTCCTCGCGGTCATCAGCACCCGACTGCCTTCGGCGCTGCGCGCGTTCCTGCTCACCTTGGCGGTGGTCGACGACCTCGGCGCGATCCTGGTCATCGCCGTCTTCTTCACCTCCGATCTGAACCCGCTCGCCCTCGCCGGGGCCGCAGCCGGGCTCGTGGTCTTCCACCTGTTGCAGCGGTTCCGGGTGCGCGGCTGGTGGTGGTACGTCCCGCTCGGCCTGGTGATCTGGGCGCTGATGTACAACGGCGGCGTCCACGCGACCGTTGCCGGCGTCGCGATGGGCCTGATCCTGCGTACCGTCCCCGACACCTTCGAGAAGGGCCGCACGCCGGAGAAGGTCGCGCCCGGCGAGCACACCGAACACCTGCTGCGGCCCTTCTCCGCGGGCGTCGCGGTACCGCTGTTCGCGCTGTTCGCGGCAGGGGTCACGGTGTCCGGTCCGGCGCTGGGCGAGGTGTTCACGCACCCCGAACCGCTCGGCGTGGTCATCGGCCTGGTCGCCGGCAAGGCACTCGGCATCTTCGCCGGGACCTATCTGGCCGCACGCTTCACCCGCGCACAACTCAATTCCGAACTGACCTGGTCGGACGTTTTCGGGCTGGCGGTCCTGGCCGGTGTCGGGTTCACCGTCGCCCTGCTCATCGGCGAACTCGCCTTCCCCGACCCCGCCGAGGGCGACGAGATCAAGGCCGCAGTCCTCGTCGCGTCCGTCCTCGCCGCCGTGATCGCCGCCGTGCTCCTCAAACGCCGCGACCGGATCTACCGACGCCTGTACGAAGCCGAGGAACTCGACGCCGACGCCGACGGCATCCCCGACATCTACCAACGCGACGACCACGCGGATACCTGAACGCCGTATGCGCCGCTGCTCCGCCTCACGCGACGCGTCCTGACAACGATCATCCGTCCGGGAACGCGGAGCTCGAAGACGACTGGCCCATTCAGCACCCGGAACGAGGACCGGCGGCATGGCATGCTGCTGGATCGTGTGCGCCCGCCGGTGGCGCCGTGACAGCGGGGAGGCCACGGATGGGGGTGATCCCTCTGCGGCGGCGGCGAATCCGCAGGCGGCCGGGTGAGTGGCTGGGCCACCCTGCCCAGGTCATCGCGGGCGGTTTCGCCGCGGCCATCCTCATCGGGACAGTCGCGCTGTCGCTGCCCACAGCCACGGCGTCGGGGCGGCGGGCCGGTCTGATCGACGCGTTGTTCACCTCGACGTCGGCAGTGTGCGTCACGGGGCTGGTGACGGTGGACACCGGCACGTACTGGTCGGGCTTCGGGCAGGTCGTCATCCTCGTGCTGATCCAGGCGGGCGGCCTGGGGATCATGACCCTGGCCACTCTCATGGGCTTGGTCATCTCGCGTCGCCTCGGTCTGCGGGCACGCTTGCTGGCCCAGGCCGAGACCAAATCCCTGACGCTCGATGATCTGCGGGGCGTCGTCCGCCGGATTCTGCTGTTCACGCTCGGTTGCGAACTTGTCGCCGCCACCGTGCTGTCCGTCCGCTTCGGCGTCGCCTACGACATGGCGTGGCCACACGCCGTGGGCGATGGAGTGTTCCACGCGATCTCGGCGTTCAACAACGCCGGGTTCTCCACGAACAGCGACAGCCTCATGCGCTACGTGACCGACCCATGGGTCAGCCTCACAATCACCGTGGCGGTCATCGTGGGAGGTCTCGGCTTCCCGGTCGTCTTCGAACTCGCGCGGTCGTGGCGGGCCCCGCGTCGGTGGAGTGTGCTGACCCGCATCACCGTCGGCGTCACCGTCACGCTGCTGGTACTGGGCACCGCGATCTACGCCGCGGCGGAATCCGGGAACGAGAAGACACTCGGCGCGCTCGACGGGCCGTCGTGGCTTCTGGCGGCGTTCACGGCCTCGGCGATGACCCGTACGGCAGGGTTCAACAACGTCGACGTCGCCGCGCTCACCCCCGAGACCTTGTTCGCCACCGATCTGCTGATGTTCATCGGCGGCGGCAGCGCCGGGACCGCCGGCGGTATCAAGGTCACCACGTTCGGCCTGCTGGCGTTCGTGCTGTGGGCTGAGATGCGCGGCGAGCCGCATACCCACGCCGGGCGGCGGCGGATCCCCGAGAGCAACCAGCGGCAGGCTCTGGCGATCGTGCTGCTCGCGGTCGGGATAGTGGTGAGCGCGACGTTCACCCTGATGGCGATGACCGGGCACACGCTCGACGTGGTCCTGTTCGAGGCCACCTCCGCGTTCGCGACGGTGGGTCTCTCCGCCGGCATCACCGCGGGCTTGCCGGACGCTGCGAAACTGGTGCTGGTGGCATTGATGTTCATCGGTCGCATCGGCCCGCTCACGCTGGCTTCCGCGCTCGCGCTGCGGCAACAGACCCGCCGCTACGAACTCCCCGAGGAAAGGACCATCGTTGGCTGACCGCGGAAACGAACCCGTCGTGGTGATCGGCCTGGGCCGCTTCGGCAGCTCCCTCGCCCTCGAACTGACCCGGCACGACACCGAGGTCCTCGCCATCGACAGCCGGCCCAAGGTCGTGCAGTCCCTCGCCGGGCAGCTCACCCACGTCGTGGCCGCCGACTCCACCGACATCGAGGCCCTGCGCCAGCTCGGCGTCCCCGACTTCTACCGCGCCGTCGTCGGCATCGGCACCGACATCGAAGCCAGCATCCTCACGACCTCGCTCCTGGTCGAGCTCGGCATCGACGACATCTGGGCCAAGGCCATCAGCCGCCAGCACGGCCGCATCCTCGACCGCATCGGCGCCCACCACGTCGTCTTCCCCGAGCACGACATGGGGGAACGAGTCGCCCACATGGTGTCCGGACGCATGCTCGACTACATCGCCGTCGACGAGGACTTCGCCATCATCAAAGTCACCCCGCCCCGCGACCTCGTCGGCATCCCCCTGCGCGACACACAACTGCGCACCCGCCGCGGCGTCACCATCGTCTCCGTCAAAACCCCCGACTCGCCGTTCACCTACGCCAGCGCCGACACCATCCTCGCGTACGGCGACGTCATCCTCGTCGCCGGCACCATCGCCAACGTCGAGCAGTTCGCCAACACCGTATGAGCCATCCTTGACCGGGAAGGGCTGGGCTCTCCCAGCTCGGCTCCGCAACGTGGACATCGCCGCGCGATCGCGCCGGGTTCGCCCATACAGGCGACTGCGATATGCGGCAACGCAGTCAGGGGTCATCGGCGCGCTGATCGCCTTCTCCACCGGCATGGTGCCGCCGCCGGGCAGACCCCGACGCTGTCCGGCGACCTGGCCACGCTGTCCCGGGACCTCATGCCGAGCGCCGGCAAGTCGGGCGCGACGGACCCGGCGACACGAGCACCGACGACGCGTCACTCACCCAAGCCCGGACTCGTCGATAGTTCGCGCCGGTCACCGACGTGGAAAAGACCCGTCGTCCCCTGGATCGATACGCGAACAGGCCCCCCGCACGGAAAGCAGCCGGTTGAGCGCGATGCCGAACAGCGCGGCCCCGAACAGGAGTCCGATGCGGCGTGAATCGGCAGCCGAGTCCCAGCGGATCTGCCCGATCTCGGGGATGACGAGGCCGTTGTAGAGCAGCCAGCACACGCTGGCTACGCCGAAGGCGGCGCCGAGCCGGGCGGGCGCCCGGCACGTCACCAGGGCCGCGAACGCGCACAAAGCGGCCAGCGTCACGGCGGGGTGCCGATTCACCTCGAAGAAGCCCAGCGAGGCCAGGACAAGTACAGCGCCGAAGAACGTCGCCAGGACCACGACGGCGATCGGCACGGGTTGGGACGGCGGGCGCGTACGGCGCGGAGCGGGCGCCGACGATGTCGGTACGACCAGGACGGGACGCCGCTGATCGCGGAGGCGGCACAGGAACCGGTAGGCGGGCCGTTCGACCAGGACGGTCAGTGCCCAGCCGACCAGGATGCCGGTGGCCATGAGGCCGAGGACCTGGAGGCCGGGGCTGGCCCCGAGCTCGTGCAGGTAGCGCATGACCAGGACCCCGAGGGAGAAGTGCGTCAGGTAGACGCCGTAGCTGATGCCGGCCAGCCACCGTACGGGCCGGTGGGCGGCCTCGGGGATCACCTTGTCCCAATCGGGTCCGACCGCGGCGGCGTAGACGGCCGCGACGCACGCGGCGGTGATCGGCGTGGTCACCAGGTCCTGAAGTTGAAGGTGGTGCGCGGCGAGGCCGACCGCGATCAAGGCCGCGCCGTGGCCGCGGCTGACGCGGCCCCGCTGGACGAGGAACACCGTGACGCCGATGACGAACAAGTGGACGCGGTGCCAGCCCAGACCGTCGTGCACCATCCGGAACGGCTCCCAGGCCGTGTACGTCCGAATCGGCCACAACGCGAACTCGATCGCCAACGCGGTCCACAGGAACACGGCCGCCCGTGGTCCGCGGTGCTGCCCGCGCCAGGTCGCCACGAGCAGGACCGCGGTGAACGCCGACAGTTGCAGCGGGAGCGTCCAGTAGGAGAGGTCCACGTACGGGTAGGTCTGCGGCTTCCACTGCCACAACATGGCCAGGTTCGCGCCGACGTCCGGCCATGTCGGCATCCACCAGCCGTCCCGCGACAGCGTGCGCTGGACGATCGCGGTCACCAGCACCGCCGCCCAGAACGCCGGCAGCAACCGGAACAGCCGCCCGAGCCACCACCGCAGCGCGTCTCGCCGCTCGACCGACACCGCGGCGAAGTACCCCGAGACCACCAGCAGAGTGCTCGCGCCGACCGCGTACCTCCACTGGAAAGCACGTTCGCCCAGCTCCGGGTGCCACAGGGTCGCCACCCAGGTGCTGTGGAAGAGCATGACCAACAGCACCGCGGCCACGCGGACCACGTCCCAGCTCAGCCGTCGCTCGTGCCGAGTTTCCCCGATGGACCCGACGCGGTCACCACGCATGCCGGAACAAACCCTCCCCAGTCGACGACAAACACCAACGCCGACCAGACTTCCCGGCACACCGAGGGCAACCTTACCGGTCGCCGGGGACGGCCCCCGACCGCCGTGCACAGACCGAGCCCGTACCCGCCCCGCCGTAGCCCCCGACATCAGGGAGGGTGAGCAACCGGTCAGGTGTCACGGTGAGGTCGCGGCCGCCGAGGTCGGCAAGCGCCTCCGCGCGGGTCGCGGCGGGAGGTCGACCGACTTCCAGCGGCTCGC
Source organism: Yinghuangia sp. YIM S10712 (assembly GCF_051388935.1). Taxonomy (NCBI): domain Bacteria; kingdom Bacillati; phylum Actinomycetota; class Actinomycetes; order Kitasatosporales; family Streptomycetaceae; genus Yinghuangia; species Yinghuangia sp. YIM S10712. Next base: position 15,066 of record NZ_JBPKBI010000036.1, on the reverse strand, counting down.
CGCCCTGAGAACGGACGTCGCCGAAACGGGGGGCGACACCCGCGCGATCGACGCCGTCCTGACATCGGCGCGTCGAGTCGGCAGGTTTGGCCCGTCGGCGCGTCTCAGTCCACCGCCGGCGCCTGGCCCGAGCTCCCGACACGTCGCAACTCCGAAATCCACGCGTCGACTTCGCCGCAGTCATAACCCCGACGGACAACCGCGAACCGCGCCGGCCCGAACGGGCCGCCGTCCTCACCGAGAAGAAAGCGGTCGACCTCCGCCCGGTCGTAACCACGCCGCACCACACTGAAGCCGGGGAATTTGTCGGTCATTTCTGTGCCCTCTCCATCCGCCGTCCGTATCGCGGTGTCCCGCTCGGACAGCGTGAAGCCCTGACCCGGCACACGGCATTGCCGCACTCCGGCAACGTTACCTGGCTGTCACCGCAGTCTCCTTCTCACGCATCACCGACCATGCCGTCCCAGGTCCGTGGCCGAGTATGCAGCGGCGTGCGGAAACATCACCGGGCGCGGGCGCGCCGCACGGCTCCTGGTCACCGGCGTCGCCCTCGTGACCGCTCTCGTCATCGCCGGAGCAGCCACCATGCTGTACCCGACGCGGAGACGCTCCTTGGACACCTCGCGCTCATGCGCAAGACCGCCACCGCCTTTCCCGAGCGAGAATCCCCACCCATAGTCCTTACGCACAGACAATCAGGCCCACAAGCACACGCAGGGGAGCAAGTATGCGGAACAAGCAGGCGCTGCGGCACCGGTGGCGCAGCGCAGTGTGGTGGGCGGCCTGCGGATGCGCCTTGCTGATATTGGGGATCATCGTCTGGACCGACGTCGCGGGCACCGCGTTCGAGCCGGATCCCCCCGCTCCCGGCCTTGAGGAGTACGCCAACTACGCGTTCATGGTCCTGCTTGCCGCACTTTGTGTACGAGCCGCTGTGCGGGGCGTCGTCCTGCGTCCCGCAGGCGTCGCCGTTGTCGGCTTCTTCCGCACCCGCCGCGTCCCCTGGCAGGACATCGCCGAGGTCGAACTGGCCCTGCGCACCGGCGGGTCCTACTCCGGTCGCTGGCGCATAGCCCTTCGCCTTCACGACGGCACGGCCCGATGGATTCCGTCCTTTCTCCACGGCTCGATGAACCGTGGCAGCGAAGAGATCCCCCCGCCCGGCGATCGCACCCGCTACGGCGAGGTGTTCCACGAGGCCCCCGCCCACGCCCCACGCGAACTCGCCCGCCTCCACCGCGAACTGCGCCTCGCCTGGCACACCGAGACGCAAGCGCGATGAAGACCGCGGCCACGGCACCAGCCCGGCCCGCGACGGAAGAGATCGAGCGCCCACAGCTCCCGCACCGTTACACCGATTCACCGGCCCGACTTGGGTCCTGTGGACCGGCTGGTCGGCTCCGGCCCGCGGTGGTCGCGGGCGTACGCGGCAAAGATCTGTGCGGTGTCACCGCCGGTGTGCAGGAACTGCCGGTCCAGTACGCCTGCGAGGTCGTCCAAGGCCAGCGACGCCGCACTCCACCGTGTGTCCGCGCCGGGGGCGGCCCGCCCCTGGTCGGCCAAATCGGCGGCGTAGTCGATCATTACCGCCAACGACACGTCCTGCTCTCCGTCGAAGAAGTAGTACGCCTCGGCGTACTGAGTGAAATCGACCCGAACCCTCGCCACCTCGGCGGCGACGGCGTCCAACAGGGTGCTGCTCACCGCGGCGGTCAGCTCGTGCGGGGCGGGTTGCGAGCGGCGCAGCATCGACAGCCGCAGAGCGAGGCTTCGGCGCCGGACGAGTGCGGGGTAGATCTGCAGCACCCACGACACCGACGCGGTCAGCAGTGCGAAGCCGACCATCGCCTCCAGCGGCGCTGCCACACGCAGCCAGTCCGCCTGGGGGGCGATGTCCCCGAAGCCCAGCGTCGTCACGGTGACCACGGACAAATAAACGGAGTCGAGCAGGTTCGTGTGCTCCTCGGGCCGCAGCCCGGCACCGAATGTGAAGCCCTCCGGCATGTGCGGCAGGTAGACAACGGCCCAGCCGACGACGATGGCGCTCGCCCACAATGCGACCACCAGCACCATCGCAAGCGGCCCCACCAACTGCGCGAGCCCCTGGCGCGCCGGGTACAAGTGCGCCAAACGCCAGGCTCCGGCCATGATCAGCCGACTGGCCCCACCCCGCCTCGTGGGATGCCACAGCGTGTGGAACACATCCCGCAGCGCCGCCATGACCAGCACGGCTCCGAGGCAGGAAACGACCAGCTTCACAGAATTTGCCCTTCCTCAGGCGGCGGTGTTGTCGCGCACCGTGCTGGATATTTTGCGCGATACCTGAATAGCGGCGGTCTAATCGGCTGATCGATTCCCAGGCACGGCCCGGCCGGCAACTGGGAGTCATCGCCCTGTGGACACGGGAATCGGACGAGGCGACGGTGCAGTATCAGATCGCGGTACGGGCTTGCGGATTGCTCGTATCGGACTGAGACGATGCCTGGGGTGAGGGCTTTCGCGCGCTGGTTGGGGGTGTTGGCCGCTGCGGGCGGTGGAGTCGCGTCGTTTGCGGTCATGGCACGTACAGACACCGGAGGGGACGCACGAATTGGCCTTGCGGTCCTCTTGATGGCCGGAGGCGCGGCGGTGGCGGCGATGCTGGTTCATGTCGTCGACGGTGCCTGGGATGTGCGTGCGAGACAGGCGTGTTGGCCCGGCCGGTTCGCCTGGTTGATCCCGCTTTGCTTGGTGCCTGCCCTCACGATGGCGGGGTTCCTCATGTACCCGCTCACCTTCGAACCGGGGCGGCCGCACGACCCCAGTTGGTTCGGGGTGGTGGTGGCCATGGCTTTCCTCGTCCATCCCACTGGGTTCTTGCTCGGCCTCGGCATGATGGGGTTGGTCGCAGTCCCGGTGGTGACCGTCGCGCGGTGTCTACCGGGTGCGTTGCGGCGGTCCCGCGACGATGCCAGGGGTGTGCTGCTCGGGCTGTTGCTCGCCTTGTTGGCTCCCTGGGCTGCGGTCGTCGTCGTCGGCTACGGCGCCCACGGTCCGGACGCCGCTGTCGTTTTGATGGTGAGCGTCGACGCGGGCTGGTGGTCTGTCGCGGCCTGGTCCCTCGTCGCCATTGCGGCCGGCTGCGTGACGGGCCTCCGTTGCCTCCGGCCGGAAAAAGCGGCTGCCGAGTAAGGCACCGCACGCTTCGGCGCAGCGCGTCAGTTCCCCCGGAGGACTGGGGGCACGGCGCGACCGACCGGTGTCCCGCCGGCGGGCCGGGATGTGCCCATCTGCGAAGTCGAGCACGCGTTGGACACCTGGCCCGGCCCTCATCGGTTTCCGGTTCGCTTGCGGATACGTGGTGACAGGAACGATAGGTGGGAGGAGCTCCGGTGTCACTGCCGGAGCTCGGCAGTGCCTTGCGGAGAAGTCTTCCTGTCCGAATCGCGCGGCAGCGACTGTGTGTTCCCCAGAGCCCTCGGCAAGGCCGCCGCTGCCCTGCGGTCTGCGGCGACTACCGTGCGAACACTCGGTGACGACGGTTCGAGTCCTCGGGTTCACCGGCGGCTCAACCTCCCCAGATGGTCACCGCGTTGATGTGCTGCTGGGCGATCAGGAACAGGTCGTCGTACACGGTCTTGGCGGCCGAATCGGGGGCCGAGCCGCCGGACCGGGCGACCTCGACGATGACCAGGTAGTGGCCGGAAGGCATCGAGCCGACCCAGGTGCGGTACTGCTCGGAGAAGGTCACGCCTGACTTGGACGGCGGCTGTATGAAAGCGACGTACTGACCGTTGCTCTGCCCGGCGGAGAGCCGGTTCGCGATCGACTGCGCCGCCAGTTTGTCGGTGAGGGAGATGACCGAGAGGGACGCGACGTGCGTCTTCGCGGAATTCGTCCACAGTGAGCGAATGATCCCAAGGCAGTCGGAGCCGAACATCGACCGCAGGCCGGATTCGGCTGCCGAGCAGGTGGACTTGTCCTGGGCGAGCTGGTTGTACGGCCTGCCCTGGATCGTCAACGGTCCCGTCTCGGGGAACCACTCGCGCGTGGTGAAAGGTTTCTTGTCAGCGGAGGCGGTATTCCAGTCGTTCGTCGGAGCAGTGGACTTCGTGGTCGTTGGGGATGTGGCCGTCCCCGAACGCGACGGAACGCCCGTATCGGTGGGGGGCTTGGTCGACGTTGTGGTGGGAAGCCCGGTGGACAGGCCTGGCAGGTCGCCCGGCAGCGTGGGTCGGCCCGGAGAAGCGCCGAGTGGGTTGGTCCCGCTGCCGCCGGAGGAGGCGATGAGCACGCCGACGATGACGGCGGCCACCACGCTCACCGCACCGGCGGCGATCCACGGGCTTCGCCCGGAGGATGCGGCGACGGGGGCTCCGGGGTAGAAACGGGTGGGGTCGTTCTGATCGTGGTCCGAATGCATGCGCGGGACCATAGTGGCGCCGGCCTGCCGGACGGTGAGGGATTCCCCCAAGCCGGAGCCATCACGGCCTTATGAAATCGCTCACGGTCGGTGTGGGCGTGCCTGCGGCGGTCCTCGGCGCCCGTCTGGCATCAGGGAGGCTTGAACATTGCCGGACTCCGGCAATGCGCCGGAACCCGTTTCCGCGCACCATCAGTGCAGGGGCAAGTACGGCTCCGCCGCCGACCTTTGACACGTACCCGCAACGGCGACGGAGACCCGACCAGGTCCGATTCAGCGCGAAACGGGGGCGTTCATGGGCGAATTCGTCGCAGCGGTGCTGTCCTTCCCTGCTGTGGTCTTCACGTTCGCGCTGGTCATCGTCATCGTGTTCTGGCTGTGCGCCGCAATGGGCGCGGTGGGGCATGACGCGTTCGAGGGAGACTCGGCGGGCGACGCGTTCGGGCTGGGCGGCGTCCCGGTGGCGGTGGCCGTGTCGCTTCTGGTCGCACTGGCCTGGACGTTGAGCCTGACCGGAGGCGTCGTGCTGCGCCGGGCAGACCTGCCTGCGGCGGGCTATGCGGTAGCGGCCACCGGTGTGCTCGTGGCGGCCGTCGCTGCTGCGTGGGTGACGACACGTGGGGTCGTACGGCCGCTGCGACATCTGTTCCCCGACGAACCCGGGCCCTCCCTCCACGACTTCGTCGGCTTGACGTGCGTCATCCGCACCGGACGCGTCGACGAGTCCTTCGGCCAGGCCCAGGTCACCGCGCGGGACGGCACCTCCGCCATCGTCCAGGTGCGGCAGAACGGCACGGACGTCTTCGCGGCCGGGGGTGTCGGGCTGCTCTACGCCTACGACGACGCCGGCGAGTTCTTCTGGGTCGCGCCGTTCGACGCGGCGTTGGACCCGAACACTCCGCACGCTTGAGTTTTCGTGAACATCTGTCGGCCGCGCGTTCGACGTCGTCTGCCGACCACTGATTTGTTGAGGATTCACCATGAATGCCATCGCGTTGACCTTCAGCGTGCTCGTCGCGGTCGTCCTGCTGACCGCGATCGCACTGCTGCTGGTTGTCAGCCGCCTGTTCCGCAAGGTCGAGCAGGGCAAAGCCCTGATCGTGTCGAAAGTGCGCAGGGTGGATGTCACGTTCACCGGCCAGGTCGTGCTCCCGGTGCTGCACAAGGCCGAGGTGATGGACATCTCGGTGAAGACGATCGACATCGCCCGGATGGGCCGGGACGGTCTGATTTGCCGCGACAACATCCGTGCCGACATCCGGATTTCGTTCTTCGTGCGGGTGAACAAGACCGTCGAGGACGTCAAGAACGTCGCCCAGGCGATCGGCACGGCCCGGGCCAGCGACCAGGCGACGCTCCAGGCGCTGTTCAGCTCGAAGTTCTCCGAGGCGCTCAAGACCGTCGGCAAGCAGCTCGACTTCACCGATTTGTACACGCGCCGCGAGGAGTTCCGCGACCGCATCATCGAGATCATCGGGACGGACCTGAACGGCTACAGCCTTGAGGACGCGGCGATCGACTACCTGGAGCAGACGCCGCTTTCGCAACTGGACGCGGCGAACATCCTGGACGCGCAGGGCATCCGCAAGATCACCGAGTTGACCGCGTTGGAGCACGTGCGCACGAACGAGTTCCGGCGTACCGAGGAGAAGGAGATCACCCGGCAGAACGTCGACGCGCGCGAGGCGATCCTGGAGTTGGAGCGCCGCCAGGCGGACGCGGAGATCAAGCAGGCGCGCGAGATCGCGACCGTCCGGGCGCGCGAGGAAGCCGAGACCGCGCGGGTGCAGGAGGAGGAACGGCTGCGGGCCCAGACCGCGTTCCTCAAGACCGAGGAGCAACTCGGCGTGCAGCGCGAGAACGTCGCACGAGAGGTCGCGGTCGCGGAGAAGAACCGCGAGCGGGTCATCGCGGTGGAGAACGAACGCATCGAGAAGGAGCGGCAGTTGGAGGTCATCGGCCGCGAGCGCGAGACAGAGCTGACCCGGATCGCGGCGAACCGGGAGGTCGAGAGCGAGAAGCGCGACATCGCCGAGGTGGTCCGCGAGCGCGTCGCGGTGGACCGCACGGTCGCCGAGCAGGAGGAGAGCATCAAGCGCCTGCGCACGGTCGAAGAAGCCGAGCGCGACCGGGCCGCGATCGTGATCCGGGCCGAGGCGGAGGCGCAGGAGAACCTGGTCAAGGGCATCAAGGCGGCCGAAGCCGCGGAACAGGCCGCGGTGTTCAAGGCACGCGAGCAGATGACGTTGGCGAAGGCCCGGCAGGACGCGGCCGAGCTGGACGCGCGGGCGAAGGTCCGGCTCGCGGAGGGCGTACAGGCCGAGGCCGCCGCGGCCGGGCTCGCCGAGGTGCAGGTGCGGGAGCACAGCGCCGCGGCGATCGAGAAGGTCGGCCGGGCCGAGGCCTTGGTCGCCGAACGCAAGGCGGCGGTCGAAGCCGAGGCGGTCGGGTTGAAGCTGAAGTCGGAGGCCGCGGGGCTCACCGAGAAGGCCGCCGCGATGGCGGCGCTGGACGAGGCGTCGCGCGCGCACGAGGAGTACCGGCTTCGGCTGGAGGCGGAGAAGGAGATCCGGCTGGCCGGGCTGGACGTGCAGCGCCAGGTCGCCGAGGCGCAGGCCACCGTGTTGGCGACCGGGTTGGAGAGCGCCGACATCAACATCGTCGGCGGCGAGAGCGTGTTCTTCGACCGCCTGGTCGGAGCGGTCTCGCTGGGCAAGGGGGTCGACGGGTTCGTGCAAAACTCCGACACCGTGCAGGCACTGGCCGGTCCCTGGCTGGACGGCACGGGGAACTTCACCGAGGATCTGGGGCGCATGCTCGGCTCGCTCGGCACCGACGACGTCCGGAACATGACCGTCTCCGCGCTGCTGATGAAACTCATGCGCGACGGCGGCCTCGGGGCCGTGACCGGCGGCCCCGAGGCCGGCGGGGTCAACGGCGCCAAGAGCTGAAAGGGCCGACGGTGGCGACGGACCTGGTGGAAGACGCAGTGACGAACAGCCCGGAACCGAGCGGGCCGGACAACGGCGACTTCGAGGTGCTGCGGGCCCGGCTGGCCGAGCAGGCCGCCGAGTTGGCCCGCCGCGCGGACCTGCTCAACCGGCGCCGTGTCGAGGCGTTCGGCTCGACCGGCCTGCGGTTGCTCGGCGGCGCCTGGCTGCACACCGAACGCGACTGCGTCCTGCGCGACTTGACCTGGGTCGGCGGGACGCTGCTCGCGGGCGGTGACCCGGCACCGGGCGCCGGGGCACATGCGGTCGAGGGGACCTTCAGCGTGCATCGCCGGCGTACGACCGCGGAAGGCGTCGCGTTCGAGAGGGACGCGCCGACCGACGCCTCGGGGCTGTTCCGGGCCCCCGAGACACACCGCGACGTCGCGGAGCTCTTCCGCTACTACCGCGAATCGCGGTTGGTGCAGTTGCGCCGGGTCGACGGCATGCTGCTTGCGGTGTTCCAGGCCGGGCCGCGGGCCGGGGATGTGCGCGTGCTGCGCTGGCGGGTGTCCACCGACGGCGTCCCGGCGTACGTCGACGCGCGCGGGGAACGCGACCACGTGTTCCCCGCGCCGTACGACTTCGCCTGGACCACGGCGACTCGCGAGGACTACCGCCTCGGACGGCACCCGCACGTGTCTGTCGACGACGAACTCTTCGTGTCGACCGTCGGTGGCGCGCTGACCGTCAGGACGGTCGACGACACCGAGTCCCCCCGCGGTGAGATCCATCGTGAGGCAGTCGACGAACCGCTCCAGTCGCTCGCCGACGCCGAGATCGCGCACGCGCGTGTCGGCACGCTGATTCTGCTGCGTGTCCGTCCGTACAAGGAGGACCGCCCTCGCCACCTGGTCTACGCGACGACCACCGACCGCGTGGTGCGCCTGGACGCGATCGGGCAGGGGGCACGCCGGCTGCCGGGCGACGACGGGATCGTCTTCCCCGGCGGGTACCACCTCGGGACCGGTGTCCACAGACAGTTCGACAGCGAGATCGGCGACCTGCGGCTGGAACACGTCCTCCGCTCGCCCAACGGCGAGGACACCCTGTATGTCTTCCGCGGTCGCGAGCACGGCCGCAGTCTGCTGCTGTCGTACAACTCCATCCGCAAGGACGTCGCCACGCCGCTGACCGGACGCGGGTTCACCGTGCTGGACGACGGCACGCTCGTGATGCTGCGCGGCGACGCGGAGCCGAGGCAGTCCCACCCGGTCCAGGTGTGGGCGACGCCCTACCAGTCCGACACATACGCCGCGGCGCAACCGCCGGTAGCCGGGCCCCTCGGCCGCGTCGGCAACGCCGATCTCGTGCACGGCATCGCGGACAGTCTCGCCGTTGCGCGGCTGGTCGAGGAGTCCGGCGCAACCGCAGCCGCCTTCGAAGCGGTCCTGGGTGCCTGCGCTCGGGTGTCCGACCGCCATCACTGGCTCTCCGACCCCGAACTCGGCGCACTCGACGAGCCGTTGGGCCGACTGCGCGAGACCGCCGCACAGGTCCTCGCGGAATTCCGCTCCGTCCGCGAACTCACACAAGCCGCCGCCCAGGCGGTGGACCGCGAAGCGGAGCACATCACCGCGCTGATCCGCCGCGTCCGCAACGAAACGCCGCGCAGTGCGGAGGCCTGGATCGCACACCTCACCGAACTGCGCCGCGCACAAGGGCGTTTGGCCCCGTTGCGCGAAGTCCGCCACAGCGACTTGGACCGCATCGAAGAACTGCGGGCCGGGCTGGAACACGACCTGCTGGCCGCCGGCCGACGCGCCGTCGCGTTCCTCGGCGAGCCCGACGCCTTCGCGGCGCACCGTCACTCGGTGGCCGAACTCGCCGCCGCGGCAGAGGGCATCGGAACCGTCGCGGACAGCGAACCCGTCGCTCGGCGCCTCGACGAACTCGCCGAAGGACTCGACGTGGTCGCGGAGGCCGTCGGCGACCTCGACACCGCCGACGCGACCGTGCGCACCGCGATCCTCGCCGAAGTCGCCGACGTACAAGGCGCCCTCGCGCGTGTCCGGGCGCTGTTGGCCGCGCGGCGGCGTGCTCTCGCGGAGGAGGAGGGCCGCGCGGAGTCCACGGCCCAGTTCGCCTTGCTCGTCCAAGCCGTCGCCACCGCGATGGCCGGCGCCGACTCCCCGGAGTCATGCGACGAACACCTGGCCCGCATCCTGCTCCGCATCGAGGATCTGGAGTCCCGGTTCCCCGAACTCGACGATTTCCGCGACCAACTCGCCGACAAGCGCGACGAGGTCCACGACGCGTTCGCCTCCCGCCGCCAGGCGCTCCTGGACGGACGGGCCCGGCACACCGCTCGCCTGACCGAGTCGGCCGAACGCCTGCTCAGCGGCATCCGCCGCCGCGCCGGGGCGTGCCGCTCGGCCGATGAGATCGACGCGTACTTCGCCGCCGACCCGACCGTCGCGAAGGTCCGCCGTACCATCGCCGAACTCCACGGCCTCGCGGCGCAGACCAGCGCGGAGGAGTTGGAAGGACGCGTCAAGGCGGCCCGGCAGCAGGCCGTACGCACCCTGAGGGACCGGGCCGACCTCGATGACGCCACCGGTGCGACCGTACGCCTGGGACCGCACCGGTTCGCCGTGGCGACGCAGGCAATGAATCTCACTCTCGTACCGCACAACGGCGGCATGGCCTTCGCCCTCACCGGAACCGACTACCGGCGCGTCGTCACCGACTCGCGGTTCGACGCGGCACAGCGGTTCTGGGACCAGACGCTCCCCTCCGAGTCGCCGGACGTCTACCGCGGCGAGTACCTGGCCGTGAAGCTGCTGACCCGGCACGGCGCGACGGCACTCGCCGAGGCGAACCTGTCCGCGCTGGTACGTGAAGCCGCCGACAGCGCCTACGACGAGGGATACGAACGCGGCGTGCACGATCACGACGCCACCGTGATCCTTGCCGCGCTGTTGCGGCTGCACACCGCCGTGGGACTGCTGCGGTACCCGCCCGGTGACCGCGCCGCCGCCCAACTGCTGTGGGCACACGGCAGCGACGACGACACCCGGGACGAGTGGACGTGGCGCGCCCGCTCACTGGCCCAGGCCCGCGAGGCATTCGGAGGCTCCTCCCCCGCGTTGGAGTCGCTGCGCCGCGAAATCGCCTCGGCCGTGGCCGGGTTCACCGCCGACCCCGACAACACGAACGGTGTGGACCCGGACCGCTCTGCGGCGTACCTGATCGAAGAACTCGCCTGTGACACCGATGGTTTCGTCGTGTCGACCGCAGCCGGAGCGCTGCTCGACAAGTTCCGCCACACCGTCGGCGACGCGTACGGCGAAACGCTCACCCGGCTGCGGCGGCTGAGCGCGCGACGGCAACTGGTCGAGGCCTGGCTCGGATCGTACGCGGAAGCCTCCGGCGAACCCGCGTCACCGGGCGACCTCGCCGAAGCGGTCGCCCTCGAACTGTGCCCCGAACTGCCGCGCTACACCTGCCCGGAGGCCACCCACGAAACCGCGGCCGGCCTGCTCGGCGCACACCCGCGCATCCGCCGCGGCGTGCTGACCGTGCGGATCGACGAACTCCTGGCCCGCGTCGAGGACTTCCGTACACACCGGGTGCCCGCCTTCCGCGACTACCAGACCTTGCGCGGCGAACTCATCACAGCCGAGCGCGCCCGGCTGCGCATCGACGAGCACCGGCCCTCCGTGGTCACCACGTTCGTCCGCAACCGCCTCATCGACGAGGTCTACCTGCCGCTCATCGGCGACAACCTCGCCAGGCAGATCGGCGCCGCCGGCGCGGCCAAGCGCACCGACACCCACGGCCTGCTCCTGCTGATCTCCCCGCCCGGCTACGGCAAGACCACGCTCATCGAGTACGTCGCCGAACGCCTCGGCATGCTGCTGGTCAAAATCGACGGGCCCGCTCTCGGGCACGCGGTGACCTCCCTCGACCCGGCCGAAGCCCCCAACGCGACCGCGCGCCGCGAGATCGAGAAGGTCAACTTCGCGCTGGAGGCCGGCACCAACGTCCTGCTCTACCTCGACGACATCCAGCACACCTCGCCGGAGCTCCTGCAGAAGTTCATCCCGCTGTGCGACGCACAGCGCCGCATCGCGGGCGTACGCGACGGCCGGGCCCACACCCACGACCTGCGCGGCAAACGCTTCGCCGTCGTCATGTCCGGCAATCCCTACACCGAACAAGGCCGCCGCTTCCGCGTCCCCGACATGCTGGCCAACCGCGCCGACGTCCACAACCTCGGCGACATCCTCGCCGGCCGCCGCGACGCATTCGAACTCAGTTTCATCGAGAACGCCCTCACCGCCAACGCCGTCCTGGCCCCGCTCGCCGAGCACGACAGCGCCGACCTCGACCTGCTCCTGCGCTGGGCGGCACGACCGGACGAACCGGTGCGGCCGGACCTGCTCGGACACGCCTACGCACCGGCGGAACTCGACCGTGTGTCGGCGGTGCTGCGCAGGCTGCTGGCCGCCCGCGACACCGTCCTCACCGTCAACGCCGCGTACATGGCCTCCGCCGCACAGACCGACGCCTCACGCACCGAACCGCCCTTCCGGCTGCAAGGGTCGTACCGCGACCTGAACCGCATCGGCGAACGCCTCGTCCCGTCCATGAACGACACCGAACTGGACGCGCTGATCACCGAACACTATGACGCCCAGGCTCAGGCCCTGGCCGGCGAGGCCGAGGCGAATCTCCTCAAACTCGCCGAGCTACGCGGCACCCTCACCGAGGAGCAACACCACCGCTGGAACGCGGTGAAAAGCGCGTACGTGGCTGCGCTCAAGAGCACGCCGTAGTCAGCCGATCCACCGCCGCGGACAACCGCTCTCGCCCGTGCCAACCGGTCAGGGAATGGTCCCCCGGGGCCACCGGCGCACGGAAACTGCGTTGCACGATGTACGCACCCACCGACGCTGCCCGCGCCCCGCTCGGGGACACGTACACGCTGGGGCGTCCAGGTTGCCGTGGTCGACCACGTGGACGACCTGTTGTACGGCCGCAGCGACCTTGGGCGGCTCGCGGAACGCGCCGAACGGTTCGGGTTGCGGCTGGCGCACGACCACGCCGTGGCAGTGGCCGTCGGGCCCAAGACGTACGGCGACACCCACCCTGTCACCCGCCGCGTCGAGAGAGCGATGATCGCGCGTTTCGGCGACCGGCGGATCATCCTGCTCCGTGCTGCCGTGCGTCGCACGGCACTCGGTGGCGGCGGGACACGACGCCGGCGGCACCCGGAGGCGGCGCGACGAACAACCACCGGCTCCGCCTGCTACTGAAACCACACTTCGCGTGGCCTCTGCGCCTGTTGTGGCCGAACGCGGGCTCGGGTTGGGAAAGCATGTCCCACCTCGAAGAAACGACACCCGGGCCGCCGTGCAGTCGCACAGCAACTGAAGGCAACCACTTGCCGCTCCACCCGGGACCAAGACCTAATGGACAAGCAATGGAGGGGTGTCCGCAGCCGGTTCCCAAGCGCTTCCCCGGCTGGTGGCGTACGGCCTGCACCCCGAGGGGTTCCGCATGAAGGCGATCACGGTGATGTTCGACAGCCTGGACCGGCGGCCGTGCCGTACGGCTGCGACTGGTCGTGGGAATGTGCGCGGACCGCTGCACCACCAAGCACACCGCACTTCTCCCGCCGAAGGCGACGACCGCGTCATCCGCAGCGGCCCTGACACGTGCCACCACTCCTCCCGAAACCGCTACCGCGTCGCCGCACACAACGCCGACAACGGGCACGTCGAAACTCGTTGTGCCGCTGGTTCAGACAGCACTCCGCAGGGTGACGCGTGCCCTTGACCGCCACCACGAAGCCGTGACAGCAGCGCGGCTGTGATCTTGCGAGTGAGAACAGGTAAACACGCGTGACCGACCTTCAGCGCGGCGGCCCCGACGCAAGCACTCGAACCAAGACCCCCACGATCTATGACGTTGCCAAGGCCGCGAGCGTCTCACCCTCCACGGTGTCACGGGCGTTGGCCCGCCCCGGACGTGTCAGTGCCGCCACCGCCGCGCACGTCCGCCGCGTCGCCGCGGAGCTCGGGTACCACGTCAACCTGATCGCTCCCGGCCTGCGCACCGGCCGGACCTCCATGTTGGCCTTGGTGGTCTCGGATGTGACCAACCCGGTCTACACCGAGGTCATCGGAGGTGCGCAGGCAGCGGTCTCGGAAGCCGGATACGTCCTCGTCCTCATCGACGCCCAGGAGTCGGACCTGCTCGAACACGGCGGCCTGGTCCGGGCCCTGCCCGCGGTCGAGGGCGTGGTCCTGGCGGGAACGAGGCTGTCGGACGCGGCGATCGGCGAGGTCGCCGGGAAACGTCCCGTGGTTGTCCTCAACCGAGAAGTGGCCGGTGTTCCCGGCATCCTGCTCGACAGCGCGTACGGCACGCGCGCGATCGTCGAACACCTGTGGGCCCTGGGCCACCGCTCGCTGACCTACATCGGCGGCCCGGAGGCGTCATGGGCCGACGGCGTGCGCCTGCGCGGACTACGCGACGCGGCGGGTGACCTCGGGGCCGTGGTCCTGGGCAGCGGCCCGTACGAACCCACGGTCGCCGGCGGGCGTGCGGCTGCCGCCGCTTTGCCGGACGTTCTGCCGACGGCGATCGTCGCCTACAACGACCAGCTCGCGATCGGCCTCATGCTCGCCCTGCAAAGCCGCGGCATCCGCGTGCCCGAGGACGTCAGCATCGTCGGGCACGACAACATCGCCCCGGCACAGATCGTCAACCCGGCACTGACCACAATCGTCGCGCCGCTCCACGCACAGGGCCAAGCCGCGGTCAACGCGGTGCTCGCCGCCCTGAAGAACCCCGGGGCCGCGTCCGCGAAGCCTGTGACCCTGCCGGTCAGGCTCGTGGTCCGCGGCTCCACGGGGCGACCCCGCGCCAGGAGTGCCGGTTGACCTCCCGGCACGGGGCGTGAGTACGGCGGCTCCGCCGCTTTCTCCGGTATGCCGCGCGCCGGTTCCAAGACGCGGCCACTGCGCGCCGAAATGACGCCGCCGCACACCGCGAGTGTCGGCGGGTCGCATGCAAACCCGCCCCAACCGCTTCGCATCCGTCGGCAGGTATCACGACGGCCGGGTGTGCTGAAGTTCGGGCAGATTCCGTTGCAGGCGTGCCGTTGACCACGTCGCGGCGCGTGTGTGGGGGAACGTCTTCCCCTCTCGTCAGCTCTGACCAATGCCGCTTTCCTGGGTGGGGAGTGCGGCGAGGCGGCGGCGTTCGGCGCGTCGTTTCTCCTGTTCGTCCGGGTCGGCGACGGGAGAGGCGAGCATGAGTTTGCGCGTGTAGGGGTGTTCGGGCCGAGAGGTGACGACTTCGGCCGGGCCGGTTTCGACGGCGTCGCCGCGGTAGAGGACGCTGACGCGGTGGCTGACGTGTCGCACGACGGCGAGGTCGTGGGTGATGAAGAGGTAGGCGACGCCGGTGCGGCGTTGGATGTCGAGGAAGAGGTCGAGGACGCGGGCCTGGGTGGACAGGTCGAGGGCGGAGACGGGTTCGTCGCAGACGATGAGGCGGGGTTCGGGGGCCAGGGCGCGGGCGATGGCGACGCGTTGGCGTTGCCCGCCGCTGAACTCGCGGGGCAGCCGCTCCGAGGCGTCCGCCGGCAGCCCGACCTGGTCGAGGAGGGTGCGGACGCGTGTCCGGGCGTCGCGGGCGGTGGCGCCTTGGACGATGAGG
>NZ_JBPKBI010000035.1:14961-30321 GCF_051388935.1 Yinghuangia sp. YIM S10712 | reverse complement strand
CCCCGAGTACCCCATACACGGGATATGCCCACACCTGACGCACCGTCAACTGGACCCACAAAGATCAGTTAGAGCCGGGTCATGTGGAGGCGTTGCCTCCCGTCCAGGGGGATCTTACGGACGTGGAACTGGTGCGGGTGGTTACTGAGTCTTGAGCCGTGATGTCGTCATGGTGGTGTGTCAGTTGTGCGCTTGAGTCCGGTGGCGGCGAGGCATCCGTCGATGACGTCACTGCGGTATTGGATGCGACGCAGTCCGCGGCGTAGGTGGGACATCAGGTGGTCGGGGTCGGTGAAGGCGGTGTTGGCCTGGGGCTGCGCCGCAGTAGTGACCAGATGCCCTCGACCGGATTGAGGTCCGGTGCGTAGGCGGGCAGGTGGAACGCGGTGAGCCAGTCCTGTTCTTCGATGAAGTCCCGTAATCGGCGGTCCCGGTGCACGTTCAGGTTGTCCCAGATCAGCACGATGGGGCCGTCGAGTTGCCGGTGGGCGGCGGTCAGCAGGTCCCGGTACTCGGTCCAGGTGAAGCTGCGCCGGCCGCCGCTCTTGTGGTCCTGGTGCCGTTTGGGCCGGTAGATCAGGCGGGAGGTCTCGCCGTGCTTGTAGCAGGTCAGCGCGGCGACGGAGAACCGGCGTTGGGAGCGGCCGCGGACGCGGACGACCGGCGTGCGGCCGCGTTTGGACCAGGTGCGCAAGGTCGGCGGCGTCATCGAGAACCCGGCCTCGTCCTCGAAGACGAGCCAAGCCCCGAGCGCCGCCGCGGTCTTTCCTCGGCCGGCCACGTCCCCTTCACCCAGCCCGCCACCGCCGCCTCGTCGCGTTCGACCGCGCGGCGGGCCGGGACCTGGTGGGTCCATCCGTGCCGCCGCAGCATCCGGGAGACGCCGGACAACGTGACGCTCTTGTGGAACCGGCGCCCGATGAGCGTCCTGATCCGCTGCAGCGTCCAGGTCTGGTCCGGCCATCCGTGCGCGACGGGGCCTTTCGCCAACTCCTGTTCCAGCACGGTGAACAGGGCCTCGTTCAGCTTCGGCCGACTCGCGGGGCCCGTCGACCGGAGGCTCCGCGGCCCGCCGTCCCGCCACGACGAGCGCCACCGCTGCACCGATCGCACACTGACCCGCAACTCCTTGGCGATCACGGCATTGTCCAGCCCACCCCCGAACATCTCCGCCGCCTGCATGCGCAACTGCTCGCGGAACACCCGCCGTTCAGCGGTCAGGCCCCCGCCCTGCGGATACCTCATGAACAAGACATACCGCAACAGACAACTCCTGTCAGCACCCTGCGACATCACCGAGCAAAGCTCAGTAGAAGGCTCGGCCTGCAAGAGCCACTGGCTCGGGTCGTTGCGGACGCGGTCGGCGACGCGGTCGGCCAGCCGGCGCGTCGCGGCGTCCAGGTCGTAGTCGTCGTATTCACCACAGAGGACTTCCGCGCCTCGCAGGACGTCCTCGACGCTCATGGCTGGTCCTTCCGTTCGTGGCGGCCCGGTTTGAGGTAGTTGCGCAATTTGGGCTCCAGGGTGCGGCGGGCGGTTTGCAGGTGGCTGGCGACGGTGGTCGCCTCGATGCCCATGACGGCGCCGGCCTCGGCGTGGGAGTAGCCGAGCAGGTAGACCAGGACGACCAAGTCAGCCTGTTTCGGGGGAGTTCCATGACGGCCTTGTGGACGTCGATCCGCAGCAGCAGCCTGTCGACCGTGCCCGGGTCCAGCGCCCACCGCGACAGGTCACCCTCGACGTCCGGCGCCGGGGTGACGACGGCGCGGCGGGTGCGGGTGCGGGTGCGGGTGCGCTGATGGTGGTCGAGGACCAGGCACGGGAGGATGTGCCAGCCGAACGCTCGCAGGTTCTCGCTGCGCAGCGCCTCGTCCCATTTGACGAGCAGGCGCGTGAACGCCTCGGACACCACGTCCTCGGCGTCCTCGCGGGTGCCCAGCCGCCGGTGCACGTACTTCAGGTAGGGGACGCAGTACGTGCGGTGGAAGCCGTCGAAGTCCAACGGGAGCGTCATCTCGGTTCTGGGCGGCGCCGTGTCGGGCGGCTCCCACACGGCGTCGTTCACCACACTCCCCCGTCCCGATGCGCGGGCGGGGCTCCCTCACGGGACACGCGCTGACGCAACCTGGCCAGCCCGGCCTGCACGAACCACGCTGCGCACCACCGTCTCACGGCCCGCAGGTCGGGTATGAACACACGAAGTGCCGTACCCACGACGATCACCTCAACGGCGACATCGCGCATCGAGAATCCCTTGTCTTCGAGAAGCAGGGCCGCGTGCTTGCCCGGCCAGGCCCCGCGAAGGCCGCCCATGGCCTTCACCAGAGAAGCCGCGCCACAGGACCGGAACGTCCACTCCCACTTTGGCAAACCAATGAGTTTGCGACGATATGGCAGTATCCGGCCAGTAGTTCGCTTTGCAGGGAAGCCGCAACATGTGCTCCGCTCCCTGTCGGTCGGGAAGTGGTTGCCCTGCTTGAAGCGCTGGTTGCAACCGCCGAGCATCAACTGGGCCGCGACCACCCAGATATCCGCGACAAACAGAAGTTACTGCGCGCCTGGCGGCGTCGATCTATACCTCGATGGTGGCGCCGCAACACCTCCCGGCACTTGGCAGTCGGGTCCAAGGGCGGTCGCCAGGCCATGGTGCTCGTTCAGCGCCCAATATCGGAGGCGGGAGCTAGCGTCCGGCCGTGTGGACGCCGCTGATCTTGACTACCGGGCCCGAACGCTCTCCGGATGTATTCCCCCGCACCTGGTCTCGCGCCTCCTCGAGCTCAGCCACGCCGAGGAGGTGGAGTTCCAGGCCGGACGCGGGGAGTGGTTCTGCGCGCAAGCACACGCGCGACTGCTCGGCGAGCAAGGGCGGCACGGAGAGGCACTGGAGGTACTCGCCCCGTACGTCGCCACAGGGTGGTGGGAGGCGGCAGAAACGACGGCCGAGCTGCTGGAGGAGTGGGGAAGGCCCGAGGAGGCGATCGCACTGGTGCGCCCGTATGCGGGGGCCGGAGGTGGGCTGGCGCTGGGGTTCTTCGGGCGCCTGCTCGCCCGGCACGGCCGGGGTGACGAAGCCTTCTCCCTGCTTGGCCCGCACATTGGGGACTGGTTCCTCGCCGCTGCCTTGGTCGAGGTCGCCGGCCAAGCGGGCCGGGACGAGGATGCCGCCACGCTCCTGGCCGCTCGGATCGAGGCGCTGCCCCATTGCGACATCTCGTGGTGTCATCGGCACGGTGTCGAACCGTTCGTCGGCCTGCTCGCCGTGATTCACGAGCGCAACGGTCGCATCGACCAAGCCGTTGCGTTGCTCCAGGCGCGAGACGCTGCCCCGATCAACAACCGCGACCGGTTGGCCGACCTGCTGGCCCGGCACGGCCGGATCGAGGAATTGCGGAGGCACGCGGCGGCCGACTTCCATGGCCACGCCGTGCAGCGTCTTGCGGAGGTGCTGGAGGAACGCGGCGACGTGGAAGGCGCGATCGCCGTGTTCAGGCAGCCCGGGAATTCGCCGATCCGCGAGAGCCACGGGGCCGTGCACCTCGCATGGCTCCTGATGCGGCACGGCCGGGGTGACGAGGCGATCAAGGTGATGCGCACCCTCGCGGACTCGCCCGCGGGCACGGAGGACTGGAACGTCGATGTGCTGTGCACCCTGTACGCGGAGCAGGGGCGTGGCCGGGACGGGCTGGCCTACCTTGATGACCTGAAGGCGCGTCGGGGTGAAGAGGGGTGGGACTTCTTCCGGTTGCGGCTTCCATTGATGGTCGCGTGCGGTGCCCGAGACGAAGCGATCGCGCAGGCGCGGGCCCACCCCGAAGGCGGCACCTGGTATGCGGCCCGGTCGATCGCCGAACTGCTGGCTGGCGCCGGCCGCACCGAGGAGGCCGTCGCCGTCCTGGAACCGCACTCCCCTACCGACAACGACCTCTTGGCCTGGCACCTCATCGGCCTCGGCCGCGTCAAAGACGCCGTGACGCGTCTCCAACAGTGCGAAGCCACACCGGTCGAGCCGGCATGGACCGACGCATCTGACGATGAGCCTCCGTTCTGAGCACCGTTCTTCATGGGCAGTCGGTTATGGCTTCGTCAGTGTCAGTTGAGAACGCCACGTCGGTGGTTTCGAATAGCAGCAGTTGATTTGGTGGGTCAGACATGTCGCCGGGTTTGGCCACACCGGGCTGGCGTGTCAGGGTCCCGGGGCGGCTATCGTCCGGCCATGACACAAGGTTTCGATCTTGCTCGATCCCTGGCCGCAGTTGTCGAGGGTCGCAGCACCCCGTGGGGCTTCATCCGTGGCTTCTGCGCCGGCTGGGTTCGTGCCCTGGAAAGCGGTGATGGATGGTCGGAGGCCGACCTCGTCGCGGCGGAGTCACGGCTGGGGTTCCAGCTGCCGTTGGCGTTGCGTGAGGCGTATCTACTGTTCGGTCGCCGTGGGGATCTGACCGGCAACCACGATGTGCTCCTCGGTCCAGCAGAGTTGCATGTGGATGGGGCCAAGGAGGCGTTGGTCTTCCGTCACGAAAACCAGGGGGCCGCGTCCTGGGGGGTTCTCCTGGAGAGCCTCGGGGACGACGACCCCGCAGTGGTCATCCGGCCCAACCTCGCCGACAAGAGCGCCGAGTGTTGGGAGGGCTGGCTGGAGTCTCTGTCGCTGTGCTTCGTTGAGATCGTCATGTCCGAGTCCCTGCTGGCCGAACACGAGTTCTGCGACTTCCTCGACCCGGACGACGGCAGCATCGAACTGCTGGAGAACAACGCCGTCCGCCTGCCGTTCCCCTCGTATCCCACTGGCGCCGAGCCCGGGACACGCTGGTTCCTGAGCGGTGACGCCCTTCTGCGCGATGACGGCGGCACGGCCGTGCTGGCCCGCGGCCGGACGGCTGAGGACCTCGACCGCGTTCGCAGCCTGATCCCGGGCGACTGGCTCAACGACTATCACTGACCGCGGGAGGTTCCGTTGATTCCCAGCGGCGTACCTGCCGTACGGAGATCGCCGCCCGTTCACCGAGATCGTCCGCACGCCGGTTGAATGCCTCCGCGAATTCAGTTTGGGAGTACCAGCCCTGCGCCCGCCGAGCTGCGATGAGAAGCGGGTTGCCTTGCAGTTGGTCACGTTCCATGACGTCTCCGGTGTGGGCTCGGTTGCTGCACGGTAGGAGCCGGCGACCTGCCCGGACACCGGAATGTCCGCATGAACGTCCTCCTATTCGGCGCTGTGCCACCTGGTGCACGCCGGGCTGGGTGGCGCGCAGGACTTGGCCGTCAGCGTTGACATCCACTCGTGCCGTATATGGCGACGCGGCCTGGTCGACGCCTTGCGGCCGGTGACGCGGGCGGTGAGGTGGCCGTCGGTGTGGCTGGTGATCCGGACGATGACGGGGTCAGTGTCGGGAGCGGTCGGCGAAGTTGTTTCCGGAATACGGCGGGCTTTTGCGTAACCGCCCTGGAACACGCATCTGGGTGCTGCTACGGGTGGTCGCCAGCATGATCGGCGGATGCTTCGCCACCTGCGCTACTACTTCGACGAACACACGTGGTTCTTCTACGAGGCCGATTCCGAGGGTTGGACCACACGGCAGGTGGAGTTGGAAGGGCCGGACCGACACGCGAGAACGGCACAGCATCGCTTGCGAAGTTCGAGCACCTTCGCGACACCCAGGGGTGGGACTCGGTGGGCGTGTACGTCGCCAAGTACGGGGACACCGCCGGAGGGGTAGGCCAGAAAGGAAAAGGACTGGCCAGCCGACGACCGCCCCGAGTACATCTCCGCATGCGAATTCGAGGAGCACTGGCGGTCGGCGCGCTTGGCCATCGAGGCACAATGAACACCGGATCCTGCCGACGACCCGCTCACCCCGAACGCAGGGACTGGGGCGTTCAGCGCCGCCGAGCAATCCAACGGGGGCGACAGCCCCGCCCGCAGCCTCCTCCAGGTGACCGGCCAGAATCCCGCCATGACATCCGCACGCCACGATGAGCCGCCCTTCGAGCTTCGCAAGGGCTGGAACCGGCAAAGCGTCCTGCTCTGCGCCTTCTCCACGGTCATGATCGCTGCCGGGTTCACAGAGCCCGGAACCGGATTTTCCATCATGGCGTGGGTTTTCTTCGGAAGTTGCCTGCTCATCATCGGCGGCGGTGCGCTGCGTGGCGGCTGGTTCTTCAGGGCCGATGCCGACGGACCGGTGATCCGCGCCGGCACCATCCGCGGCGAGCGGCGCATCCAACTGCCATGGAGTCAGGTCCAGGCCGTCATTGTCTGGAAAGCTCAGCGCAATCGGTGGATCGGCGTCGTTCCGAGACCCGACGCCCTCCCGCACACGGGACCCCGCTGGGTACACAGCGCCGCGCGCTGGGCAGCCGGCGATGCCGCTCAAATGTGCATGATGCTCCATGGCACCCGCCCCGACCTGCCCCGGCTCGCGGCCCTCCTCGACGACGTCGCGCCACACGTCGCGCTCGTCGACTACAGCAGCCGTCGACCAGTCATTCACCGGCACGGCAACGGCACCAACCCGTTCTCCTGATAAACACGGTCAGACGCAGTGACTTGGGATCATCTCAGGACAAATGCTTTCGATCGGGGCGTCGAATTCCCGGGGGCTGTCAGGAACTGGGCAGGTTGAGGATGTACGTGTTGGCGGCCGAGCCCGAGCGCATGGAGCGAGCCAGCTCGGAGACGCGTTGTGCCTGAGCGGCGGAGAGACGCCGCGTCTCCCACAGCAGAACCGCAGCGTCCGCCACCTCTTGGGCTGGAGGCACTGGAGCCGTACGCAGGCGAACGCCCGTCAACGCGGCCAATGCCCGGGCGTCCAACCCCAACAGGGTCGCGAAGTCCGTCACCAGGCGGGGCGTCAACGCCTTGCGGCCGTCGCCGATCATGCAATAGGTGGACGCCGACAGGTAGGTGGGCGTCACCACGCCCAGGACCCTCGCCATGCCCATCCAGTCCAGACTGCGGTACTGGAGCATACGGACGAGCCATCCGCCCGGACCGGCATGGGACGCGAGCCGCTTCGCGACGAAGCCCGCGTCCGCGGCGCAGCGCAGCGGGACCTCGGCCTCGGGGAGCGAGGTGAGGATCCGGACGGAACGCTGGGCCTTCGGGGCCAGAACGTGTGCGGCGGCCTCGCTGTGGTGGCTGACGTAGCCGAGTTCGTCGATCAGGTGGCCGACGTACCAGTCGAACTCCACCTCGCTCGAAGCCGGATCCCTCTCGTGGGGCTCCAGGCGCGGCAGACCCGCCAAGGGCTCCAGTGGTTCGCCCGTGGGTGTGGGCGAGCTTGTGTACGCGTCGGGGTAGGCGTCTCTCAGCGCGGTGCGGGCATCGGTGTCGTTGACCACCCGCAGGTCCAGGGCGTTGATCTCCCCGATCGGCCAGCGCTGGACCTCGTCGGTTCCCGGGACGGTAAACGTCTCGTTGCTGGTGCCCCAGCCCAGCAGCAGCGGCACGTCGACCTCGTAGGCGTCTTGGTCGCCGCTCACGAGGGACTCCCCGGGAGCGCGCCCGAGGTCGCCCGGGGCCGTCCCGTCACGCGTCGCGGACGGACTGTGCCGCTACCGGGTGCGCCGTCCCCGACGCGGCGATCCGCGGGCTTCACACGGTTCCGGGGAGTCAGGGGTTGCTGATGGGGTACCGCGGCGGCGCGATGTTGCTCCGGGTCGGGGATGTGGTTGTACAACGTCCTCGGGCTGAGCAGCTTGACGATGCTGGTGACGGAGGTCTCGGGGTTGGGCGGCATGTCGCGGGCAGCGCGGATGAGTTCGGGGCTGACGACGCTTGGGCGGCCGCCGACGCGGCCTCGGGCGCGGGCGGCGAGGCATTCGTGGGTGCCGACGACGATGAGTTCGCGGATGAACTCGACCACAGCGGCGAGGACGTGGAAGGCCAGGCGGCCGCCGGGGGTGGTGGTGTCGAGCTGCTCGCGGAGGGACTGGAAGCCGAGTGTGCAAGCCGAGTGTGCGCAGTTCGGCGACCATGTTGACCAAGTCCTAGAGCGAGCGGCCGTCGCGGTCAAGGCTGGGGACGACCAGGGTGCCTGGGGGCCAGGAAGATGGCAAGACCCGTGCGAAGGAGTTCTGCGAGACCACCGCCACGAAACTGACGCCCGATCAGGCCGCACTCGCGGTAGAACGCCACCCGGCGTTGCCGCCCCACTCGGCCGCTTGGAGGTCGCCGATGGCGAGTCGGCAGCGACCGGCGGCGGCTCACCCGGCAGCGATATCCCGTGCAGCGTCGAAACGTAGGAAGCCGGCGATGCGGGGTGAGAACGTGAGTGGGGTCTGCTCGCCGAGCGACGAGCGCAGGCCCGCGGCCACCTCGGCGTCCGGCTCACCGAACACCTCGAAGTGCTCCACCCGGCAGTGCTTCATGACGTCCTGGATGAACGGGTCCGCGAGTTTCCAGTGCAGGCGGACCGCGTCGGAGTCCCGATAGAGCTGGAAACTGTGCGCGAGCATCCGCTTCTCGTCCACGAAGGTCTGCACCAACAGCTGCGGGCCGTGCTGCTGCGCGAACTCCACGGCTCGGGCGATGGCGTTGCGGAAATCCTCCAGGTGGCCGTCGGTGATCCGCATGGTGTTGCGGAAGAGGAGGATCGTTTCGTCGTGGTGACTCATGACGCGATTCAGCCTTTCTTCCCCAGCAGCTCGAACAGGCTCCAGAATCCCTGTCCGCCGTGGCCGTCGGC
The DNA here is from genome assembly GCF_051388935.1 of Yinghuangia sp. YIM S10712. Taxonomy (NCBI): domain Bacteria; kingdom Bacillati; phylum Actinomycetota; class Actinomycetes; order Kitasatosporales; family Streptomycetaceae; genus Yinghuangia; species Yinghuangia sp. YIM S10712. The sequence goes on along the minus strand of NZ_JBPKBI010000035.1, from coordinate 21,637 downwards.
GATCCGACGATCCATCAGTTCCTTGACCTGGCGCATCCCCACGGCTTCCACGCCGACGGACTCCCGGAGGCCGATCCTATCGTCCATCAGCGCAGCCTGGACGCGGAGCGGACCGAGGTCCGGCGGGTATTCCCCGCTCGCGACCGCCTTGGCAATCGCGATCAGCAACGGATGTCGTCCAACTCCGCCCGTCGTGCCGGGCTTGCGCAGCACGGGCGATCTGAGCGAGATCGGTGTGCTCCCTGTCGCGATGTGCGGTCCTCGCCGGTGTTGGCGGAGCATTGGATGCAGCGACTCAAGCGACCCAAGCGATTGAGCACCGGATATCGCCGAACGCCCGGAATCGGTGGCGGGCTGGCGTCCGGTGGCTTCGTTCACTTGAAGTGGCGTCGTTTGTTCGTCGAATTGCGCGGTGATCGCGGAACTTGGGGCCCGTTGTCCGCGTACGCGGTTTTGTGCTCAGCCACGTACGAGTGAACGTGCTCGGCTCCTGAGGCGTCGAGGTCTGCCGGTCGACACTCTGCTGCTGTCGGTTTCGTTGCGGCGGAGGGCGGTCGACGATGGTCTTGGATCCGCAGCGCTGGTTGGAACTTCGCCGGTTCCGTGGCTTGCGCGAGTCCGGGGTGATGAGCTTGTCGGAGGTCGCGCAGGAGACCGGGCTGAACCGTCGCACGGTTCGCAAGTACCTGTCGGCTGAGGCTCCGGTCGCTCCTCCGCGCCGGTCCGCATGCCGACAGCCGCGCCGACGCATGATCGATGGAGTCGCGCCGCTGATCGACGCGATGCTGCGGTCGGAAATCCTGATCAAAGGATCGGTTGTTCATGAACGCCTCGTGCAGGAGTACGGCTTTTCCGGCACCTACCAGCGCGTGAAGCTCTACCTGCAGGAGGCCAGGCCCAGGATCGCCGGGGAACTGGGCCTGACACCCGGCGAACTCGCGGGGCTGCACCGCCGTTTCGAGGTGGTGCCCGGCGCTCAAGCCCAGGTCGACTGGGGCGATGAGGGCAGGATCCTCGCGCATGTCGGTATTCCCAAGGTCTACTCGTTCCACATGACGCTGTCGTACTCACGCGACCCGTTCTGCTGCTTCACCACCAGCCAGGACTGCAGACCTTCTTCGACTGCCACGCTCGCGCGTTCGCGCACTTCAGCGGGGTGCCGATGACGATCGTCTACGATCGCACCAAGACCGTCGTGCGCCGGCACGTCGCCCCCGGTAAGGCGGTTCCGCTGCATCCGGAGGCTGTCGGCTTCGCCGGCCACTACGACTTCGACGTCGACGTGTTGGCTGCCTACCGCCCGACCGGGAAGGGCCGGGTTGAGCGGCAGGTCCTGATCGTCCGCGATCACGTCCTGGCCGGACGGGCGTTCTCCTCGATCGAGGAACTGGATGCCGCGTTCACCGCGTGGTTGCCCTTGCGCCGCGCGGAAGGTGCACCACACCCACGGCGAAGTCATCGACAACCGCGCGGCCCGCGACCACATCGCGCTCCGGCCGCTGCGGCCAACCCCCTACCTGGTGACCGAGCGGCACCTGCGGCATGTCGGCAAGGACTGCCTGGTCGCGTTCGACGCGAACCTCTACTCGGTTCCGGCCCGCCGGGTCCGCGCTCGCCAGCTCGTCGAGATCAGGGCCACAAAATATTCAGGCTACGTTGCACTCCACCGTCCCTGACCCGCACGGCGAGACGCTGCTGGCGGTTCACCCGCGGGCGGTCGGACGCGGCGCCCGCGGCGTCGACGAGCGGCACTGGGACGGCCTGCCGGACGGCGTCGGCCGCCAGGTCACCCCCGCCGACGCCCCGCCCGCACCTCGCCTCGCCTCGCGGAACACCACAGCAAGGACCCCGGACCATTGCAGGCCCTGCTGACCAGGGCTGCCGCCGCCAGCATCGAGGTGGGCCGCAGACCGCTGTCGGTCTATGACGTGCTGACCGTCACCCGCCCCTTCACCCGAACCGAGCTCCGGAGGAACCGCGTTGAGCGAGCTGGTCAGCACCCGCATCAAGACAGCCGCCGCCAAACTCGGCCTGCCCCACCTCGCCGAGACCGTGAGCCAGTACGTCCAACGCGCCGACGAGGCGAAGATGGGCTACCTCGACTTGCTCGACCTGATCCTGAGCGAAGAACTCGTCATCCGCGACGACCGCCGTTTCCGCCAGGGACTGCGGACCTCGAAGCTGCCGCACCACAAGACGCTCGACGAGTACGACTTCTCCTTCCAGCCCGAGCTGGACCCGCGCAAGGTCAAGGACCTGGCCACCCTCTCCTTCGTCGAGGCGAAAGCCAACGTCGCCCTGCTCGGACCGCCCGAGGTCGGCAAAACCCACATCGCCGTCGCCCTCGCGGTGGCCGCCTGCCGGGCCGGCTACTCGATCTACTTCACCAGCCTCGACGACATCGTCCGCAACCTCACCGCAGCCGAGGCCGGCGGCCGGCTGACCAACAAGCTCGGCACCTACCTGCGGCCCGGCGTCCTCGTCGTCGACGAGGTGGGTTACACCGCTCGAACGCACCGAAGCCAACCTGGTCTTCCAGGTCATCTCCAAGCGCTACGAACGAGGTTCGATCATCCTGACCTCGAACAAGACCTTCAGCGAATGGGGACAGGTGTTCGCCGACGAAGTCCTCGCCACCGCGATCCTCGACCGCCTCCTCCACCACTGCGACGTGATCTCCATCAACGGCACCAGCTACCGGCTCAGGAACCGACTCGCCGCCATCGAACGAGACGCCGACGTCGCCTGACCCCACACACCCGGCTAACGCACCACGACAATCTCCGGGAGAGGCAGCCGCCACTCCCCACGCAACCTGACGAGCAACCCTCGGGACAAGACCCGCGCACGCTGCCAACCCGCGTCAACCGAAAGAGCGTCCCGGGCCCAGCACTCCTCGTTCCCGCAGCAGCTCATCTCGGCGAGCAGCGCGTCGATGTCCCGCAAGCAGGCCATCGCCTCGTGATCGATGCGTCCTTCCGCCAAGAAGCCGTCAGCCAGGCGAAACGCGTGATCGAAGTCCAGGGCCAACTCATCGGTCCCCACAACATGCTCATCGAGCCACTGCCGTTGAGCATCCGCCTCCGCCGCCAACACGGTCAAAGCTTCGATCAACAACCGCCACCTGAATGAACCATCGACGTCCCGCACAGCCGGAGTCTCCCACGTCCCAAGTGACGCTCACGAGACGCAATCCGAGCACGATCATTTGTACGCCACTGAGCACGATCAGCAGTACGTCGACACCTGGGCCGGAAACGGTATGAGGAAGCCCGTCAAAGGGTGGGATTTTGACTCACCTTCCGCAGGTCCGAGGCGCCCAAGCCATCGAAGTCGCGGAAACCGGGGACTCTGTTCGGCCGGCACCCACGGTCGCTCCCGTGCCTTTTCAAGCACATTCCGCGAAAGCCCGACCGTGACGTGCACACCCGTGCCACCAACATGGGAAATCAGGACACTGAGGCCCCGTGCCGCGTCGGAAGCCCCCCGACGCTGGTCGACACGCCGAGGCGGTGAACAGCGCCTGCCTTCGACAGCCTGGTTTCATCCGGAGCTAGGATGTGAGCGGCCTCGAACCGCCCATCGGCCGGCCGGCGAATGGCGACGACTGAGCCGCCTCGGGGGCCACCGAGTACCCGCCGTCACGAAACGCCGGGGCTGGGCGGTCAGTTGCCGGGGCGGATCTCGACCAGCGCGCCGCATTCCGCGGCCACCCAGAACGGTCCCGGTGAACCACAGCGCACCATCCGAGCCCGCGGCGATCCCGAACGGCCCGGCCAGAGACTCCGGGACGGGAAAGTGCGCAGTCTCGCCGGACGTGGTGATGCTGCCGATGCGGTGACCGCCGTACTGCCGCGCCGGATGCCGGGCCCTACGCCGTGGCCGCGGGGCCTGACGGTGCCTTGTGGTTCACCTTCGTACACGCCGGGCGCATCCGGCCGGTTCACCCCGGCGGGCGGTCTGCGGGACTTCGCCCTGGACCGCGCGGACACCGGTCCGACCGTCATCACGGCGAGTGCGGACGGCGCCCGCCACGGGTGGCGGTGAGGCCCACACCGGTGTACGGCGACCCCGGCGCGCGGGGATCCGGGGCGGCGCAGGTGCAGGACACCGACGAGGTCATCGCCGACCGCCCCGACAGCAGCGCGAGCACCGGCATCGACCCTCTGCCCCCGCCGCACCACACCAGACCCACCACGTCCGGTCGCCCTCGGGCAGGAAGGCACCAGTCGCGTGTCCTGGTGGCCCCGCGCCGGCAAGCCCGGCCCCTCCGACAACAGCCCGGATCGGGTGTCGACGGACGCCCCCGGCGTGGGAACCGCCGTGCCCCTGGCGACGGACCGCCGCCGTGGCCGCAACCGTGCGCCGGCGGGCGCACCTCCCTTCCCGGCATCGTCCGACACTGGGAATGGAGGTGCTAGCATCAGTCGCGCAGAGACGACCGGGTCAACTGCGGGACCAGAAGGGGGAGGTGAGTTGATGACCGTCGCCAAGGCCACTGCCGTGCGCAGTGCCCGCCGGATCATCCTCACGTCCCGGGCCCTGGTCTGACCTGATGTCGTTGCCCCCGCAAGAGCTCTGACGGCTCGCGGAAGGCCATCCTCTGTCCCGATCGGGGTCCCTGTTCAAGGGTCTCTACGTTGTCTCATCTCCTTTCGCATCATGCTCAGCCGTATTCCCTGGCGGACTACGGCTGGGACGAGGCGTGTGACCACGCCTTCGCACCTCATCGAACCGCCGGGCTGATCCCGGCCCGCGTCGTGCGAGCCGAACGCGGCTCGTGCGAAGCAGTCACCGACGCCGGAATCATCCGTGCGCGGATCCCTGGCACCGCCGATCATGGTGATCCGCTGTCGGCGCCGTGCACGGGTGACTGGGCGGCGCTGCGCCCAGTCACCACCGGCCATGCACCGGTGCTGCACGCGATGCTGGAGCGGCGTACCGCCCTGGTGCGCTCGTCTTCTTCGCGTACCTCGCACGGCCAGGTCCTGGCGGCCAACGTCGACACGGTCGTGGTGACGGTGTCGCTGGCGGCACCCCTCAAGCACGGCCGGACCGAACGCATGCTCGCCCTGGCATGGGAGAGCGGAGCCCAGCCGGTCGTGGTACTCACCAAGGCCGACGCGTGCGCGGACGTGCCCTGGGCGCAGGCCCAGATGTCCGAGGTGGCCGCCGGAGTGGACGTGCTGGTCACCAGCGCGGTGACCGGGCAGGGCCTGGACACCCTGACCTCCGTCCTGAACGGCACCATCGTGCTGCTCGGCCCCTCCGGAGCGGGCAAGTCCACTCTGGGCAACCAACTCCTGGGCGAGGACCGGCTGGCCACCGGCGCCGTCCGCGACGCGGACGGCAAGGGCCGACACACCACCGCTTGGCGGGAACTGATCCCGCTGCCCGGCGGGGGTGTCCTGCTGGACACCCCCGGTCTGCGTGCGATCGGTCTGCACGACGCCCAGGACGGGCTGGAGCAGACCTTCGCCGAGATCGAAAACCTCGCGCAGGACTGCCGGTTCAAGGACTGCGCACACGTGAGCGAACCCGGCTGCGCGGTGCTGGCCGCCGTCGAGTCAGGCGAGATTCCCCAACGCCGCCTGAACAGCTACCACCAGCTGCTGCGGGAGAACACCTACGCCGCCTCCCGCACCGACGCCCGGCTGCGCGCAGACCGCGAGACGGCGAGGAAGGAAATCACGCGGCATCTGCGCGCCACCTACCGGTTCCGGGAGCGTCGGCAGTGAACAACAGCGATAGTGACACCCCCGACAACGCCCCCGGCACCGACCCGGTGACGCAGGCGTTCTTCACCGAAATCGAATGGACCGTGCCCAGCCCCGCTGCCCCGGCACGCGCCTACTGGGACGTGGCCTACCCACTGCGCACCCACGCCGCGAACACCGACGCCGCACAAGCCGCCGGCTATCACGTCCACACGCACTGGCCGCTGCCGGAAAGCGACTGGTGGGACGAGCACTACACGCCACTCACCCAGCGGATGGACCGAGCGGACCGGCAGCAGCCCGGCATGCCGCAGGCCCTGGCCGCACATCGGACAGAGATCGACATGCACCGCGAAGACGGCAGCGACTACAACTACGCCGCCTACGTCCTCCGCCCTCACGACCACACCCCCGACACCACCGAGAACGGAACCATGACCACCTGGACGGCACGCCCCGAGACAGCCGACGACGTCTCCGCCATCCGCGACATCCTCCTCGCGGCCTTCCCCACCGACCTCGAGGCCGACATCGTCGACGCCCTGCGCGCCGACCCGCAGGCGTGGATCGACGGCGTGTCGATGGTCACCACGACCCCCGACGGCACCCCGATCGGGTACGCGCTGCTCACCCGATGCCACGTCGACGGCGCACCCGCCCTCGCCCTGGCTCCGTGCGCGGTACTGCCCTCCGCCCAGCGCACCGGCGCCGGCTCCGCCGCCATCCGCGCCGCGCTCGACGCCGCCCGCACCATGGGCGAAAACCTCGTCCTCGTCCTGGGACACGCCGACTACTACCCCCGGTTCGGCTTCACCCCCGCCTCCCGCTTCGGCATCCAAGCACCCTTCGAGGCACCCGACGAAGCAATGATGGCCATGGCCCTCGACGACACCCGCCCGGTCCCGACCGGCACCATCCGCTACCCCGCCGCGTTCGGCGTCTGACCCCCTTCTGTGGTG
>NZ_JBPKBI010000035.1:0-14837 GCF_051388935.1 Yinghuangia sp. YIM S10712 | reverse complement strand
CCCCCCCCCCCCCCCCCCCCCCACAGCCCTTTCCTCACACGTCCAAGGTGTCTATCAGGTAGTTGGCTCTTCCAAGATTTTCGTAGGCGATGATCTTTTCCGGTCGGATGTCATCTGAGCAGGATGCGCTGGCGTAGGAGACGGTGTCCGCGCGGCCGTATGTTTGCCTTTCGAGCAGTTTGATCTTGTTGTTGACGCCTTCGGTGCGTCCGTTGTGCCAGGGCATGGTCAGGGCGGCGTCGACGGCCGCGCTCGAGGCCGGTGGCGTACGAATGCGGGAACGGCAGCTCTGTGGCCCGGACTTGGGCCATCCAGCCAGTCAACGTCTCGGCGTTGGCCTTGGCCTTGCCCGGTGTGAGCAGTGCGGCGAAGTCACGTACTACGGAGGCCCGTTCGGTCATCTCCGAACAGGAACTGGCGAACTGGTCGTGCAATACCTGAGGTTCGCGCTGCCGGTGCAGCCCAACTCCTCGATCTCGCACAGGAGATGGGGGACGGGCAGGGTCCTCCACCCGACGCCGGCGCAGGTGGTCGCGGTAGGGTCGACCAGGCAGGTTCGGTACTGGGGTGTCTGGACCGTGCGTTCGGGTGCGCTGTGGCGGGCGTAGCGCTTCACGGTGTTCAGGGCGAGGCCGAGTCGGCGGGAGCATTCAAGCAAAACCAACGCCGGCATCGAGCAGTTGGTGGACCTGCTGCCACCGTTCGCGGTTTGTCTGCGCGCGCTTGCCCTCGCGCCGGGGCGGAACGGCTTTGGCCCAGCTGGTGCTGTGGGCGCCGACCTCCTTACAGACCGCCTCCACGCGACCGCGCGGCCGGCCACCACCTCGTTCGCGACATGCCGCTCGTAACGCCCCAGTCGGACACCTGCCCGCACCCCGGGCACGCCGCCGCGGTGTCACCCCTGGTCCGGGCCGTGATCCGCAGCAAGTCTCCATCGGCCTGCACACGCTCGACCCGCACTGCGGCCAGCTGAGGCAGCAGGTCCTTCACTACGACGACACACCACGAGCCTGGCACCAACAGGCCGACAGCATAGGCAAGTTGCGGTGATCAACGCCTACGAAAGTCTGGAAGAGCCGTCCCTTGACAAGCCGGGCTGAAGGTCCGAAGAGGAGGCTTACTGTTGGGCTGCGGCGCGCTGGTGTTCCTCGCGGTGGGCGAGTACGTCGGTCATGTGTGCTTCGGCCCAGTCTTTGAGGCCGGCCATGACATGGTTCAGGGACAGGCCGAGGTCGGTGAGCTCGTAGGTGACGGTGACGGGCACGGTGGGTGTGACGGTACGGGTGACCAGGCCGTCGACTTCCAGGGAGCGCAGGGTCTGGGTGAGCATCTTCTGGCTGGCGCCCGCGAGTCGGCGGGATAGCTCGGAATAGCGCATCGGCCGGGGCCCGTCTTCATGGTCGACTCCGGGGCGGTGCGGGCCGTCGCTGCCGAGCGCCGCGAGGATCAACGCGACCCACTTATCGGAGATGCGGTCGAGGAGCTGACGGCTGGGGCAGCCCTCCATGAACGCGTTGTAGCTTGCCTTCTCCTCGGCCCGGTGCTGGGCGGCCGTCCGCGTCGACAACGATCGCTCCTTCCTCACCCGAGGGGTGCTTACGCACTTTCAAGTGCCTTCTTTTGTCAGGAGGTTAACGAAACCAGCATGGAGCACGGAAGCGATCACCCCACCGCACAGGAGCAAGGCCATGCATGCTGCCACTTTTCGCGCCGCCGTCGTCCGCGTCCCGAATGGTCCCGACTCGATCGAGATCATTGAGGTGCCCGTTACCGAGCCCGGCCCTGGTCAGATCCGCGTCGCTGTTGGCGCAGCGACGGTCAACCCCACCGACCTCGGTGTCGCGGCGGGCTTCTTCCACGCGATCGGGCTGGTCAAGCAGCCCGAACACACCGGTCTGGGCTGGGAGTTCGCCGGCGTCGTGGATGCGGCCGGGCCGGGCGTCGACCTGGCGGTCGGCACCCGGGTGGTCGGTCTGGTGGCCGGGTTCGACCGCGACTACGGCACCTACGCCGAGCAGATCGTGGTCGCGGCGGCCGACGTCGTCCCGGTCCCCGACGGGCTGGACCTGCCGACCGCGGCCACGGTCCCCCTCAACGGACTGGCCGCCGCTCAGATCGTCGACCTGCTCGGCGACGCGCCCGCCGGGGCGGGCCGGCTGCTGGTGACCGGCGCCGCGGGGGCGGTCGGGGCGAACGTCGCCGTCCTCGCCCGGGAACGCGGCTGGCACGTGACCGGCCTTGCCCGCGACGGCGACGAAGAGTTCCTCAGCGGCCTCGACGCCGACTTCACCGCACACGCCGAGCCTGAATGGGACGCAGTCGTCGACCCCGCACAGCTCAATGACCAGGCTCTCAAGCTGGTCCGCGACGGCGGCGCCTACGTCGGCCTGCGGCCCGGCCTCGAACCTCCCGCCGAGCGCGGGATCTCGGTCACCTCCGTGGTCACCGCCTTTGACGGCGTGCGACTGACCGATCTCCTCGCCCGCGTTGCCGCGGGTGAATTGCCGGCCCGCGTCTACGCGGTCGTCCCCTTGGACCAGGTCGCCGACGCCCACCGGGCCACAGCCAAGAGCGGCCTGCGCGGCCGTTACATCATCCGCCCCTGACCAGCCCGGCGCCCAGTGCGCCGCCGACCGCGATCACCGGCACCTGCCCGCCGGAGCCTGGGACGCCGGGGGCCGGTGCCTGCTGTGCAGCCGACCCCCGGCACGACCACGCCAGTGGCGGGCATCGCCGAAACCGGCGAGCTGCAGCAGGCCGGTCATCAGGACGTCGGGACTACGCCGAAACTTGTCCGTGATGCGGTTGCGATGCCTCGCGGGGCGATGAGAAGCCCGCCGTCATTCCGTTTTGCCTTGTCGTACGACACTCACGAGCCCCGTCATGACGATGAAGCGCCTCGCCACCGTTCTCGCCGTCCTCGGCGGCCTGTTCCTCGTCTACACCGGGATCAGCTACTTGCTCGCGCCCCAGGCGACGGCCGCAGGATTCGCGCTGCCGACCTGGCACACGAACAGGGGGAGGGGTTCCTGGCGGTCAAAGCATGCGCGACATCGGTTTAGGACTGCAGATACTCGCGCTGCTGCTGACCGGGCGGCGCAAGGCGCTCAGGGCCGGCGATGGTGGCGACGGCGTACGGCGTCCACGGGCCGGCCGCAGCCGTGGTCGCCGTGACCGCGGGACTCCCGTGTGGAAGGGACAGACACGCGCGAACGCTGCGCGGCCTCAGCCATGAAACGCCGGGCGCGCCGCGAACTCCTCGCAGCAGTCGCGCACCTGGACGACAACTTCGTGGCGCGGACCCAGCACGATCCCTTCTCACCGCCCACTTACCCATGGTGGAAGCGCCGACTCGACGAGTGAGCCGTCTCCACGGCCGCCACTGCATACGGTCGCCCAAACGTTGCCGCTCTCCCACCACACCCGCATCGCCAGTCGGCGACCCCGGCCCGCACCCCGCCCGCAACGGCCACCGGTTGACGGGATCCTCAGCAAACAAGCCCAAGAATTCAGGAACTTGCGCGCTTTGGCCGAAGGCGGACAAGGACCCGGCCGAATGGATGCCCCCGCACCAGGCGTACGCGTGCGAGTACACGACGAACTGGATTGCCACGAAACTGCGTTGGGGCCTCACCATCGACCCGGTGGAGCAACAGGTCCTCGCGGACCAGGCGGCGGCCTCCCCCGACGTGGAGATCACCGGCATCCGCGCACGCTGATACGCGTCCCCCCACGAGCCCGCGGCCCGCGACGCCATGCCGGCGGGCCGCTCACGCAACCGAGCAGGCCTGATGCTGTGGGTTCCAGGATCTCAGCACAGGCAACGGCCAGAACCGGTTCCCAGGCTTCAGGGGGTGGCGAGCGACTCCGCGCGTGTGTGTCCCCAGCAACTGGCCTGAGGGAACGTGGTCTTCCTGCCGCGCTATCACCGCGTCGTGGTCGGCTGGCTGGCCCGGGACCGGGATTTCCGGCGCGCAGCGGGGCCGACCGGGTTCGTGGAGGCTTTGATCCGCGTCCACGACGGCCCGGGCGGCCATGCCAACGGCACCCGCGGGTTCCACTGCTGCGAGTTCTGCCCGGCCCCGGGCCTTCTGCGTGACGGGCTCCCGCACACCGTCCACGGCGACCGGTCGTTGTTCCTCGGCAGCGCCGAATCCGCGTATCTGTTCCGCAGGCGCCGCGACGGATGTTCGCCGCCCCGAACCTGATCATCCACTACGTGATCGAGCACGACTACGGCCCGCCGGAGGAGTTCAGCTCGAAGCCCGCGACCGCGTGCCGACGCCCGCGTTCTTCATCGACGGCACGCGGCGCGATTTCGTACGGCCCGGCCACGCGTGGTCACCGTCCCGCCACCCGACTCCGGCAAGTCGCGGAAATACTCCGGGGCTTCGCGCGCTCAGTCGGTCGACACCGGCCCCGCCTGGGCCCTCACCCCCATATTCGCGTAACCGGACGGGGCGCCGGCATCCGGCCGTGCGCCCCGTCGACGAGATCTTCGTGGATTTGTCTGGCTAGTTGCCGCCGCGGTTCAGCCAGGCGCGGACTGCGCCGCCGTCGTAGACGACGAGGTAGTCGGCTTTGCCGTCGCCACTGATGTCGGCGAACTGGACGTACGGGCGTGGGTAGTTGGCCGCGTTGACCCAGTTGTAGCGGGCCTCGAAGCTGCCGTTGCCTCCGCCGCCGCGGTTGAGGAAGGCGTGCACCGAGCCGTCGAAGCCGACCTGCAGGTAGTCGGCCCGGCCGTCGCCGTCGCCGTCGGCGAACCTGACGGCTTCCAGCGACGAGCCGCGGGTTCCGCCGGCCCAGTAGAGCCACAGCGACCAGTCCGGGGGATTCGGCTGGTCACTGACTTGCCCGCTGGTGGGGTCCCACAGGTTCCGGTACACGTGGACCGCACCCTCCGCGCCGACCCGCAGGACGTCGTCGCGTCCGTCGCCGGTGACGTCCGCGAAGCGGAGGTTGTTCCGGCTGAACGACTCCTCGTCGAAGACCGTCCCCCACTCGACGAATCTCAGGGTGTTGCCTGTTCCGGGGAAGTTGATGTACGCGCGCACCTTGCTGGAGGAGTCGACCACGAGGTAGTCGTCACGTCCGTCCCCGTTGAGGTCGGCGAACCGCACCTCGTCGCCGTGGACGCCGTCCGCCGGCTTGTAGGTGCCCGCGTCCACCCAGTCGGGTTGGCCGGGTGTGCCGACGGTGTTCACCGAGGCGCGGAAGCCGCCGTCGTCACGGACCTGGAGGTAGTCGGCCCGCTGGTCGCCGTTGAGCTCGGTGATGACGGTGCGGCCCTCCCGGGTGCCGTAGCCGGGAGCGATCACGCCCAGCGCGCGCCAACCCTCGCCGAGAGCCGTTCCATCGGACTCCATCCCGGAGTCCCCGGGGTCGTCGGAGCCGATGCCCGAGTTCGCGGGGTCGCAGTCGACAGGTGCCCTCTCCAACAGCGGCGTCTGAAGCCAGCCCATGGCGTTCGCTTCCTGCACGGAGTCGTACCAGGCGTCGGCCATCTTCGCGTAGCCGGCGTCCGTCGGGTGGGCGTCGTCCTGCAGCCCGTCACTGACCTCCACCCGCGCCATGGCCACCAACAGGACGCGCTTGCCCTCGCGTTGCAGGCCGTCCACCATGCCCGGCAGCGCTGCGTTGTAGGCGTCGATGCGCGGCTGCAGCCCGGCCTTGCCGGTCGGGATGAGCTGGGCGACCAGCACCGTGGCATGCGGTGAGTCCGCGAGCGCCTGGTTCACCAGCTTCCCCAGCCGGTCGGGCGCGGTGGCGAGGTTGTAGTCCTGGTTCATGTCGTTGGTGCCCGCGTGCAGGGTGATCAAGTTCGGCTGGTAGCGAGGCACGCTGCAGGATGCGAAGCCCGCGATCTCGTCGATGCGGTCGCCCGGATGACCCTCGTGGTCGCGATCACCCATCGAGCCGGACTGCACCGATCCAACAAAATTGACGCTGGGCGCACTGCCCTGAAGGTAGTCGTACAACTCGTCGCGGTAGCCGTTCCCGTCGGAACTCTCCACTCCGTACGTGATGGAGTCTCCGAGCGGCATCACCCGCAGTGCGACCGGGATCCGGACCCGGGAGACCGCGTCGGCGAGGTGCCTGCCGACCTCCGCCAGGAACTGGCCCGCCGCTGTGCAGCCCTCCTTGAAAACGCCCCACCCGGCGGCCAGCTTCTCACCCAGCCGGACGAGCGCCGCCCCCAGACGTTCGATGTGAGCAGGCAGCACCTCCTTGGCCCAGTCCTTGACCCCGGCCTCCCAGGCGGCTCCGCCGGCGGCCGTGATGAGCGCACCGGCGAGCGTCTTGGCCCACGCCTCGCCGTCCTTGAGCGTGCCGTCGATCGCCTGGATGATCATTCCCCGCGTCAGCCCGCCGACGAAGCCGCCGATGGAGACACACATGACGGCCGCCTCGGGAAAGAAGCCGATGCAGCCGGCCCGCACCACCAGCCCGGTCAGCGCCCCCGCGGCCGTGGCCAGGATGTCGGCCCACCACGAGGCGTTCGTCAGCGGCTCACCACCGTCGACGCGTACCGCGATCCCGGTGTCCGTCATCGACAGTTGCCCGTCGAAGTCGATCCAGCTGCCGGTGCCGGCACCGCCCCCCGATGTGCCACTGGCCTCGAAGTCCTCGCGGAAGGTGTCGCTGAGGAGCGGGTTGCGGTTCTGGGTCTCGTCGAGAACCTGGCGCATCCGGTCCGGGTCGAAGTCGGAGACATCCAGATTCAAGGTGACCGACTCGTCCCCGGCCACCGCCGTGGAGAACTCTCCCACCGAACCACCAAGCGCGGCCAGGCGCGGCCCCGCCGCTGTCGTTCGCGTCGCCGACGCCGTGGGTATCAGACCGAGCAACAAAGCCACCACGACGGACATGATCACGGCCGTACGGCCAGTCGTTCTCCGCGTATTCACGCGCACCTCCGCATCAGAGGAGGCGATCGTTTCGAGCCCCGGCAAGTGCGGCATGAACGCCCGATGAACACCGCCGGCCACGGCCTGTAATGCTCAACATTGCGTCAACACCGGTGTCGCTGCCGCTCCCGGATCTCCGCCCGCAACCGCTTGTCGATATCTGCGACTGCTGCGGCGAACTCCTCCTCGTTGGCCTGCAGCAGCTCCCGCACGCGCGCCAGCGGGACCCCGGCCTCAGCGAGGGTCCGGATCTTGTGGCGTTCCATGATGACTGCTCCCGCCGTGGTGGGACGGCAACGGCGTGATGGCGGTTCTGCGGGCGCGGCGTACCCGGCCCGAGGCGGGGTTAAGGAGCCGTTCGGGGCGCGAGCTGAGACATCCGCTGGTGGGACAGGCGCAGGGCCGTTCCCGGGTCGCGGTTGTTCCGGCCTTGGTCGGTGAGGGTGCGCGCCGCGTGGCGGACCGCGTCGCGAACGGCTTGTTCGGCGTACGTGAGGGCCATCCGCGCGTCGACGGCCGCACGCGCGAACGCGTTGTCCTGCGCTTCGCCCCAGCTACGGCCCCCGGGCGTGCCCCGTGAGACCGCCGGGGAGCGCGGGAATGCTGACGGCCCACGTCCTGCCCGTCCTGGTGAATCCGGTTGTCGGCACCGACCCGGATGTGCCGGGCAGCCCGGCGGGCAGGAAGTGGCCGATGAGTTCTCCGGATCACCGTGCCACGGCTGAGGGTGGGACAGGGGTGGTCGTGTCCAACGTCCCGGTCGTCGTTGGTCGCCTCCAGCCGCAACCGTGGGTCGCGCCGCCTTGCAGCGGCAGCGGTCAAAAGGACAGGTCGATGTAGTCGATGTCGGTGATCTCGACTTCGAGGTTGTGGGCGCGGACGCCGCCTTCTTTGAAGTAGGCCTCCTGGAGCCCTTCGGCGACGATCTCCCGAAGCCGCCGGTCGTCGGCGCCCTGCTGCTGGGCGGTGAAGAGCTGTCCGGCGTACTGCGGCGGGAGATGGACGGTCAGGCGCCGCATTCGCGGGTCGTCGGTGGTGCCGATCGGTGCGGTGTAGCCGAACCGAGCGCGGGTCTCCACCGTGATCCCGCCGGTGGTGGCGGCGCGTTTGCGGGCCAGGGCGCGGACCCGGGGCTGCCAGACCTTGCGGACTTCGCGATCCAGGGCTTCCGCGAGGGGCTTGCGGGGGTGTTTGCGGGTGCCGGCGAGGTAGCGCTCGACCGTGCGGCGGGAGACGCCCAGACGGTCGGCCACGGCCTTCGTGCTGCCCTTCTCGGCGCGCATGAGCAGCCGGATTCGGGCGATCGGGGTCTTGGGCGGTGGTTTGGTGACGTGCTCGTATCCGGCGCGGTCGAGGGCTTCGTCGATGTCGCCCACGGGTCACTCTCCTTCCGCGACGGCGTCGCCGCCCTTGATGTGGCGGGCGGGGTTGAGGCCCTGTTCCATCCAGTCGATGGCGGTGAGCATCGGCTGGACGCCCTCCAGCTTGGCCAGGCCGGGGCCGGCACCGAGGCGGAAGCTTCCGGGCACCACGTGGCCGTCGTCGGTCAGCGGCAGGAACCCGAGCGGGCTGGGCGTCGGGCTGGCGTACACGGCGCAGTCGGACAGCGCCGCGAGGGGGTAACGGCCGGTGAGGGCGGCGGTCTTGGCCATCTTGCGGTGCATGTTGACACGGGCCTTGGCGATCACCATCGCGCGGATGTCGGGGCGCCAGGTGGGGCGGGCCAGGGCGGGCCAGCGCTCCCCGTCGCGGTAGTGCCGGCCTTGAGGCCGTTCGCGGAGCTTGCCGATGCCGCCTTTGACGGTGGCCTTGATCGCGGACAGCACGCAGGCCATCCCGGGGTCGGTCTGCTTGTGGTGCTCCATCGCGGCGAGGAAGTCGCGTTCGTCGACGATGTCCTTGCTGTCCTTGGGGACCGGGACACCCAGGCCGACCATGGTCGCCAGGTAGGCCTGCTTGAGGCGGTCGTGCCACGGGTCCAGGTACGCGCCGGTCTCGCGGCGGACGTACGCCTCCAGCGGCCGCAGGCGGGCGCCGAGTTCCTCGGCGTAGGCGACCGTGGGGGTGGCATGCCAAGCCGGGCCGTCCGGGCGTTTCCCGGTCGGCGTGAACGGCGACGGCAGACGCGGGTCCAGGTCGATGCCGGACAGGTCGACCAGCCAACAGCCCGGCAGCTTCTTGTCGAAGGGCGGCGCCACGAGGTGGACCGGTTCGCTCAGGCCGACGACCAAGCGGGACGCGGCCGCGAGGAACGCGGTGTTGATGTCGATACCGACCGCGTACGGCGACAGGCACTCGTCGTCGTCCAGGAGCTGTGGGTCGCGCACCCACTGGTACGCCTCCTCGTCGATGCTCCCGCCGGTCCAGCCCTGCGCGACGGGGTGTTCGGTGGGCGCTTCCGGCGGGGCCGGGTCGACCGGGGCGGTCAGCGCGCCGGGGTTGGTCGCGGACACCCATTCCCCAGCGTCGTTCTTCGCGGCGCGGGTCGGGGGGCGCAGCGCGGACATCAACTCCAGGCCGCATACCGCCGTCGACCCGCGCGGAGTCAGGACCCGGTCGGCGTAGGTGCCCAGCACGCGGGCGAGTTCCGGGGCGGGCAGGTTGCCGGCGCCGCCCCACGCGCGGGAGTCGAACGCGTCCCACGACGGCAACGCCAGCTGCACGCAGGCGCGTTGGGAGCCCTGCGCGGGGCGGTAGACCCTCGCCCACGGGCCGAACCCGCGCTTGGTCAGCTTCCACTTCGCCTTGCCGATCTGCTTGACCACGGGGTGGTCGTCCGGCAGCCGCAGCGACCGGCGGGCCTCGGCGCCCTCCAAGCGGGCGGGGAGACCGAGGCGGACCGCGGCGGCCTCGGTGAGGACGATCAGCGGGTCGGAGTCGCGACCGTGCCGGTGCAGCCGCGCCGCGCCGATCCCGGACTCGGCGAGCGTCCACTCCACCAACTCCGGGACCGTGGTCGCCGGGCAGTCCAGCACGACGCCGCCGGGGCAGTACGCCCTTCCGTCGCCGTCCAGGACCGCGAGCGGGCCGTGCGGGAACCGGTCGTCGGCTGGGGCAGCTGTCCGAGACGGCGCGGCTTTGCGGGCGGCCGGCCGACGCGTCGTCGACGGTGGGGCCGCTCCCGGCCGCGCGGTCGGCGCCGGGGCGGGGGGTGGCGCGGCAACGACGGGGGCGGGGGCGGGCTGAAGCTGCGCCGGGGAGACAGGCGCGGTCGGCGGCGCTGCCGAGGCACCCGCGCCCGGTTCGCCGGTGGGCCGCTGAGGACCGGTCGGCGACCCGGGCGGGGGCTGGTCGGGGGCGGGGTAGCGGGCGGCCCAGCCGTCCAGCAGCCGCAGATACGCCTCCCGTCGCGGCGGCCTCGGCTCTGCCCGGCCGGCCTCCCAGTTCTTCACCGTCTGCGTCGTCGACTTCAACGCCTGCGCCAGACGGGCCTGTGTCACGCCTGCGGCTTCCCGCAGCCGGGCCCGTTCCGACGGCGGCGGCAACTCCGGCTCACCTGCCAACAGCGCGTCCACCGCCGCGAACAGCTCGTCCTTATCCGTGGACATCACCCACCTCCACTCTCGAATATACCATGGATTTACTCCTATTTTTATCCTTCAGTCGGATGATGGAGCACACGAAGGTCAGGAGCCGACAGGCGAGTCGAGGGTGGCGGGCGGCCTGTTCCAGGCGACGGCCATCGCATGCTTGAGCGCGGGGACGAGCCGGTTGCGCCTGCGGGTGCCGGATCAGGAGGCGGTGGACCTCCAGACACATCACTCCGGGCCCTACTCCCCCATCCACACTGGCGTGCCGCTCCGCGGTGGCCTTCCGCAAAGTGCGGGACATCGCTACGGTGTCGGGGATGATCTTGTCTCTTGTCCACCCGCGACCGGCCCTCGGGGCGACTTCGAGCCGCGCCGGGCGCTGACATGGCGCCCTTCGCGTACCGGCTGCGTGCCGTCGCCGCAGACGCGGAAGGGGGCGACGGCCGGACCACCCTCGCGTACAACACCCGTGAAAGCGCGGCCAATATGTGGGCGGCAGCGGCCATCGGGTTCGCGCTCGACGCCGGACTCACCCACCTGACCATCGACAACCCCGTGAAGAACGGGTTCTTCTCCTACTCCGTGCGAAGCGGCCGCGGCCACCACGGACTGGACGGGCTGTTCCCGTACGACTTGTCCGGCTACCACGACGGCGCGACCATCCACCTCGGCACCACCATGGGACTTGTGCGCGCCATGGTGCTCGGCGAGGGCACCTGGTGCCGCCTGGTCGGCGACGGCGGGTTCTTCATCCATGTCGGAACGCGGTACGACGTGTACATCGGGACCGCGGTCGAGCACCAGGAGGCCGCCTCCCGCGCGCGGACACTGGGGCTGGACGTCGACCGGGTGGAGCAGTCGCCGTACGATCCCGCGCTCGACCAGGTCGACGAACAACGGCCCGCCGACGACGAGTTCTGGCACGAGGTGGCACAGCTCGTCGACGAGCACGGCGGGGTCCTGGTCGAAGAGCAGTACATCCGCAACGCGTACAAGTGGCACCGGCCGACGACGCCGACCGAAGTCGAGGAACTGCGCGCGCGACTGACACCGCGCGCACGGCTGGCCGTGTGGCCGGACCTGACCGAGGACGCCGGTACGGTCAGCGCCGCGATCGTCCGGCAGGACCGGCTCCAACTCCTGGTCGAGCAGTGGCCCGGCGGGTTCCACGAGGAGCGGGTCGCCGACTACCCCACAGGCGCACGATTGAAGGACGAGCCCGGGCGGCGCTACGCGTTGGTTCCGCTGGAGCCCGCCGACCGCGCGCCCTTGGCATCCGCCGTGCTACCCGACCCCGACGGCGAGCTGCGGGCACGCTGGCGCACCGACCGCAGCCGCGCCGACGAACTGCGCAGCTACCTGGCCTCGCTGCGCGTCGGCGACACCGTGACCGGTGTCGTGTCCAGCGGACTGTGCGACATCGCCGTCCACGTCGATCTGGACGACGACCTCGGTCGCGGCATCGGGTGGCTGCGCGTCCCCGAGATGTCCTGGAAACGCGTCGAGTTGGACGACGTCGCCCCCATCGGCCGCGAGATCCGCGCCCAGATCCTCTCTGTCGATTTCGCCTGGGAGCAGGTCAGCTTGTCGATCAAGGCGTTGCAGCCGGACCCGTGGCGGGGATTCGCCGCCGCGCACACCCCGGGCGAGGCCTTGCCGGGAGAGGTCACCAAACTGGTGCCGTTCGGCGCGTTCGTCCGCGTCGCGCCAGGGATCGAGGGCCTGGTGCCTCTGGCGGAACTCGCGGACCACAACGTCACCGAGCCCGAGGAAGTGGTCTCCGAAAACGACGACGTCCGCGTGGTCTTTCTCGGCATCGACCTCGAACGCAGACGGATCACCCTCTCGTTGAGACAGGCAACGGGCGACTGACGGCCGACGACCGGCAGGGCGTCCGCGACCTCTACCAGGCCGCTCAACGCGGACCACCGTCCTCGAACAGGCGCCGGACGTCGAACCGTCGACGTCCAGGGGTGCTGGAGTCTGCGATCGTCCGGGCGCCCGGTGCCGAGCACATCCGACGCGTAGAGCGTGATCACCCTGCTGACGGCAAGCTGATGCAGCCGCCCGTACCCGCCCGGCTGCCGGATCGCGCTCCGTCCCGGACCACCGGGCCCGAGCTCTGCCGCGCGTCGGCGTCGCTTGCCGTGTGTAGCTTGACCTTCGACTGGCTCACGGTGAGCGCTGTCGTTGAGGGGGTTTTCGGTGCTGGACGGCTTGGGAGCGATTGCCTGGTCGACGCTCAGCCATGCATATGGACCTGCCGGTGATCTGCCCCAGCTGCTGCGGGGGGCTGCGTCCGCAAACGAGGAACAACGCGCTGAAGCGGTCCACGAGCTCTTCGGGACGGTGTGGCACCAGGGCACGGTGTACTCGGCAACGCCGTATGCAGTCCCATTTGTGGCCGACCTCGCGGAACGCGGCCCCGGCCATCGGGACGACATGCTTCGTTTGCTCGCGCGTGTCGTGGAAGGCAATTCGGACTGCGGTGGCGACGCGGAAGCCGTCGATACCGGCCGCCGTGCGGTGTGCGATCTCATGCCCCGGTTGCTTGGCCTCGTCGATGACAAGGACCCGACGGTGCGGCGAGCTCTGCTGCGTCTGATCGCCGCCTGCGTACCCGACAGCCTGACGGCGTTCCCGTCGTTGGAGGAGCGTCTTGCGTCCGAGACTGACGCGGGGGTTCGCGCTGACGTCGTGACCGTGTTGTCGATGATCGATCCGTCGGCTGAAGACCGCGACCGGCGCAACCGGCAGCTGATGGCGGATCCGGTGCCCGCTGTGCGCTGGGCCGCGGTGAGCGAGATCCTGCGGCGAACGCCACTCCCCTATCCGAGGAGCCTCGTCTCGGACGCCGTCGACGCGTACATCGCCGCCGCGCGGCCCGAGCGGACAGGCTCCTGGCGCGAGGATCGCAAGTCGTTCGAGGATCTGCTGGTCGAGGATCCCGACGCGGCGCTGTTCGCCACCGCGCGAGCTGCCGAGGCCGGCTCGGACTGGTCGCTGGCGTGGGACATCGATGAGGAATGGCGGGATCGAGAGGCGTCCGCGCTGCCTTGGTACGTCCGCGCGTTGGAGCATCCGCAGGAGACCCTGCGGCGATCGAACGAGCTGTATCGGATCGCTCGCGCACTGGCTGCCGTTCCGGGACTCGACGGGTCCTGCGAGGACCGACTTGTCGACTTCGCCGCAAGCCCCGAGGCGGCGATCCGGTCCGCCGCCGCCACCGCACTCGCACGCGGCCGGTCCCGGGAGGCCGTGGCCGAAGTCGTACGGCTGGTCGAAAACGATTCGGACCAATACGGCACCGGACTCGCGGTCACAGCCGCTGTGGAGGCGCTCGGTGTCCGCGCTGAGCCAGTCGCGGTCGTTGTCGCCGAACGACTGCGGTCACCGAGCCGAAGGCCGAAACAGACGTCGAATCAGGAAATCGCCCTCATTCTGGCGCTCACGCGCTTTCCCGACATCGCCGCCACCGTTGTGGACGAACTGGCGAGGCTCGTCGAGCGGGGTCCCTGCGCCCACTCGGCGGCGCTGGTGCTCAAGTCGTTGGGACGCCGAGCAGAGAGCGCCTACGCGGTACTGGCATCGGCGGCACAAGACGACGACTTCGCGTTTGCGTGCGTCGCCGCCACCGCGCACTTCCGGGCGACCGGGAACCCGGCTCTCGCCCTCGACGTGTTCCGCCGCGGGCTTGCCGGACGCGACAAGGCATGGACGTACGGCCGCGTCGGTGAACTCGCATCCGCAGCAAACCCGCTTCTCCCGGCGCTGGCAGCGGGGTTCGGCGGGGAAACAGGCTGGGCGCGCGTCGGCGCGGCGGCATCGATCTGGCGAATCACCGGACGAACCGAGGACACACTCCCCGTCGTCGCCGCGCACGCGCTGATCACGGACGGGCATTACACCGCCGCACAGAAACATGCGGTTCGGCTTCTGACGGACATGCGCTTGGTCCCCGAAGCACTGCTGCCGGCACTGCGGCAGTTCGCGGACGCCAAGCGCCGCCTTGTCCACGACGGAAGCAACGACGGCACTCCCCATGACGACAACGTCGCCAGGACCGCCGTCCGGAACCTCCTGGCGTCCGCAACCGCGATTCCGATCCCCTTCGCCCACGCCGAACCGGACGCCCAGCAGTGGTCGGGACACCGCTGACAACGGCAGCCGCCGGGCCCCCGCCCCCACTCAGAACCGGGACACACAACCGACACTCAAACAACGTTGCATCCCATGAAGACGACTTCAGGAGCTTTCCGGAACGCGGTTGGTTCCGGCGAAACGCGACGGGGCGGCCGGGGCGTACCACGGGACCCGGGGGCGGGGATGGAAGCTCCTATAGATCGTCAAGCGGTCTGTAGGGCTGGTGGTCGGATGATGGTTTGGCGGGCGAGGT
>NZ_JBPKBI010000034.1:9924-31328 GCF_051388935.1 Yinghuangia sp. YIM S10712 | reverse complement strand
CGCGCTGCTGGGCAAGCTCGGCCTCGAACGGCGCGTGCAGGCAGCCGTGTTCGCCACCGAACTGAACCGGACACAGACACCGCGGGAGAGCTGAACCCGGGCCCACCCTCCGCCCGTCCGGCGACGGACGAACCCCTGAGAGGCCACCGCCGACGTTCATGCCACCGGTCGACACCGGTCGGCGTGAGACCGGTCACGACGAGAACTTGCGTCCGGTGGTACCGAGTCGGGCAGTATGACTCGCAGGTCGCCACGACCATCGGCGACGCACAGGGGAGGGTGAAGGGAACATGCCGGGCCAAACCGACCGCCCTGCCATTCCGCGCATGCGGCTGGACGAGCTGCTGGACGAGTTGCAGGCGCACATCGCGACGGTCCGCGGGAGCCGCGACCGGGTTCAGACCCTCCTCGAAGCGGTCCTGACGGTCGGCAGCGACCTGGACCTGGAGACGGTGCTGCGGCAGATCGTCGAGTCCGCGGTGTCCCTGGTCGACGCCAAGTACGGCGCGTTGGGGGTGATCGGCGACGAGGAGAACCTGTCGCGGTTCCTGACCGTCGGACTCGACCAGGACACCATCGACGCGATCGGCCCCTACCCGGCAGGCCGGGGCATTCTCGGCCTGGTCATCCGCGAGCCCGAGCCGCTGCGGCTGCACGACCTGACCGAGCACCCCGAGTCGTACGGCTTCCCGCCGAACCACCCGCCGATGAACACCTTCCTGGGCGTGCCCGTACGCGTCCGCGACAAAGTCTTCGGCAACCTCTACCTCACCGAGAAGCGCAACGGGGCCGACTTCGACGAGGACGACGAGACCGTGCTGCGCACCCTCGCGGCCGCAGCCGGCGTGGCCATCGACAACGCCCGCCTGTACAACGACGCCAGGCGCCGCGAGCAGTGGCTCGCAGCGTCCTCGGAACTGACCCGCACCCTGCTGTCCGGCGCGGACCCCGGCACGGTGCTCGGCTCGTTCGCCGACAAGGTCAAGGAGATGTCCGGTGCCGACTTGGTCACCGTCGCGGTGCCGGTCCCCGGCACGGGAGACCTGGTCGTCGACACGGTCTCCGGCACGGGCGCGGACCGGATCCGCGGCCTGGTCCTGCCCGCCGGCGACCTGGCCGGCCTGGTCCACGCCTCCGGCGAGACGGCGGTCATCGACGATGCCGCGTCCGACCCGCGCGTGCGGGACACGGCCGAAGGCGGACCCTTCGAGGGCATAGGCCCCGCGTTCATGCTCCCGCTGGGTACCAGCGGCCAGGCACGCGGCGTCCTGCTTGTCGCCGCGCACACCGGACACAACCCGTTCGACGAGGCGATCGTGACCATGGTGTCCGGGTTCACCGGCCACGCCGCCCTCGCCCTGGAGATCGCCGACCGCCGCCGCGACGCCGAGCTCATCGCAGGCTTCGAGGACCGCGACCGCATCGCCCGCGACCTGCACGACGTCGCCATCCAGCGCCTCTTCGCCTCCGGCATGACCCTCCAGGGCGTGGCACGCATGCTCGGGCGCGACGACGCCGTCGACCTGATCATGCGCACCGTCGACGACCTGGACGAGACCATCCGCCTGATCCGGTCCACGATCTTCTCCCTCAAAGCGCGGGACCGCACGCAGTCCACCGCGCTGCGCTCGCGCGTCCTGAAGCTCGCCGACGAGGCGGCCACCACGCTCGGATCCACCCCGACACTGCGGCTCGAAGGCCTCCTCGACACCGCCGTGTCCCAGGACCTCGCCGACGACGCCGTCGCCGTCCTGCGCGAGGCACTGTCCAACACCGCCCGCCACGCCAAGGCGACCAGGGTCGAAGTGTCCGTCGAAGCCACCGCCCAGGAACTCGTCCTCACCGTGACGGACAACGGCATCGGCATCCCCGAACAGCCCGCCCGCAGCAGCGGACTGGCCAACCTCGCCGACCGCGCCGACAACCGGAGCGGCACCTTCGACATCCGCCCCCGCGAGGACGGCTCCGGCACCGTCCTCACGTGGCGGGTCCCTCTCACCACCTGAACAACGTCGCGCGTCCAACCTCGTCGCGATGAGCACCGGCAGTCACGGGCCCGGTCGCCCGGAGACACGCCTTGCCCGCACCGGACCGAGGCGCCCGCCCGGCGTCCCCCCCGCGTCGCTCGTCGCTTGCGGGGCCGATGCGGCGGCCGATGCGGCCGCGACGGGCACGCATCGGCCGGGCCGGTCAGTCGACAGGGATGAGCAGTACAGGGGCGTGCGCGTGGTGCAGCAGTGCGTGGGTGACCGGGCCGAGGTGGCGGCCGATGCGGCCGGGGCGCCTGCGGGTGGCGACGACCACGAGCGAGGCGGAGCGGGAGGCGTCCACCATGGCCTGGGCGCGGGGGCCGTTGACGACGTCCTCGACGACCTCGACGTCCGGGTACCCGTCGCGCGCGCGGGACACGGTCTGGGAGACGATGGTCTCGCCGTTCTGCTGGCACAGGCGGATGGTGTCGGCGGTGGGGCCGACGGCTCCGGCGGCGGCGAGTCCGTAGGCCGGCAGGTCCGGGAACGACCAGGCGTGCAGCGCACGGAGGGGTTCTTTGCGCAGGGACGCCTCGGCGAAGGCCTGCTCGACGGCAGGGAGGCACGACTCTTCGGAGACGCCGACCACGACCGTGAGCGTGTCGGTGCGGTGGAGGTTTTCATCGAGCGGCAGTTGGGCCCTGCCGTCGGTGCCGCTGCGGACCACGAGCAGGGGACCGCGGCCTTCCGCGGCGACGGCACGGCTGACCGAGCCGAGGAGCATGCCGGTGAAGCCTCCGCGTCCGCGGCTGCCCATCACCATGAGACCGGCGCGTCCGGCCGCGGCCGATATGACGTCGTCGGCCGGTCCGTGCTTCACGGTCGTGCTCACGGTCAGATTCGGGCGGCGCCGGCGTGCGCGGTCCGCGGCGACCTCAACGACCGCGGTGCCCAGGTCGGCGAGTTGGCCGTTGTACCACTCGCTGCCTTCGTACGTCTTCCACTCCCACGCGTGCAGCACTTCCAGGTCGGTGCCGCGCAGCGTGGCCTCGTCCGCGGCCCAGTCGATCGCGTTGTCCGCGGCGGCCGACCCGTCGACCGCGACGATCACGTGGCCACGAGGCGCGTCTGTTCCCTGAGACATCGTCAACTCCGGTGGATCAAAAAGATGTTGTGTGGACCACTGCCGAGTCTCGCGGTCGGAGCCTGCCTCCGGACAGGGCCGTTGGGCCCTGGGGGCCGGGCCATTGAGGCCGTCGGGACGATGACCGGCGGGCGCCACGCATGGTCAGGACCGCGCCGGTGACCGGACCGGCATGCTGCCGCGACCGGGGCGCGGCCAGGGCCTGCGGCGTGCCGGAGACGCGGCGCCGGCGGCCGGGGTACGTGTCGGCGGGTCTGATCGGCCCCAGCGCGATCATGAAGCCGGGGACCGCGACCCCGATGAAGGCGACGCCCCGCACAGTCGGCGTGGCGGCCGGGGACCGCCGCGTCCGAACCAACTGTCAATGCGGGCGCACGGCCCTGTGCTCCGCCGAGAGCGTGCCGCGGTCCGGTAAACAGGGCGGATGGTGCCGAGGTGAGGACAGGCGGCCG
The DNA here is from genome assembly GCF_051388935.1 of Yinghuangia sp. YIM S10712. Lineage (NCBI taxonomy): Bacteria > Bacillati > Actinomycetota > Actinomycetes > Kitasatosporales > Streptomycetaceae > Yinghuangia > Yinghuangia sp. YIM S10712. The sequence continues at coordinate 27,762 of NZ_JBPKBI010000034.1, read as the reverse complement.
AATGACTGACGCGGACGGGCGGAACGATCCGACAGCGCGGGCCGACCACCCGCACGATTTCGGGCGGTTGGCGGGGGCGTCATGGGAGCGGATCGAGGCGGAACTCCCGCAGGTTGATGAGGCCCACGGGCGGATGCGGGCGCTCTTGGCGGCGGTGCTCGCGATCGGCAGCGACCTCGAACTGGAGAGCGTGTTGCGCCAGATCGTGGAGTCGGCCGCGTCGGTCGCCGACGCCGAGTACGCCGCGCTGGGCGTGATCGGCAGCGACGGCATGCTCGGCCGGTTCATCACCACCGGCGTCGACGAGGACACCATCGCCAAAATCGGCCACTATCCCGAAGGCCACGGCATCCTCGGACTGCTCATCCGCGAACCCCACCCCCTGCGTCTGCACGACCTGACCGAGCACCCCGAGTCGTACGGCTTCCCGCCCCACCACCCGCCCATGACCACGTTCCTCGGCGTTCCCATCCAGGTCCGCAACGCGGTCTTCGGCAACCTCTACCTGACGCAGAAGCGAGGCGGAGGCGACTTCACCTCCGAAGACGAGGAAGCACTCACCGCTCTCGCCCGCGCCGCCGGAGTGGCCGTCGAGAACGCCGACCTCTACCAGCGGCTGCGCCGCGCCACCGAGGACTTCCAACGCCGCCTGCTCCCCGAGCTGCCGCACCTGCCCGGTCTCGACCTGCAAGCCCGCTACGTGCCCGCCGACGACGCGCCCAGGATCGGCGGCGACTGGTACGACCTGATCACCCTCCCCGACCGTGTTCCGTGCCTGATGGTCGGTGACGTGATGGGCCACGGCATGGAGGCCGCCGCGGTGATGAGCCAGATCAGCAACATCCTGCGCGTCGTCGCCTTCGACGAACAGGAACCTCCCAGCCGCATCCTCCAGCGCCTCGACGAGATCCTCCACTCCCTGCACGGCGGGCCCATGGCCACAGTCATCGTCGCCCGCCTCGAACCCGCGCCCACGGGCCGCATGATGGTCTGGGCCAGTGCCGGGCACCCGCCTCCGCTCGTGACCACGCCCGACGGAGCCGCCCGCCACCTCGAAGGCGAGCCCGGCGTGCCTCTCGGCGTCGACCCCCGCGAACCGCACAGCGACCACACCGTCCACCTTCCGCCCGGAACGACGGTCGTCCTCCACACCGACGGACTCATCGAAGCGAAGGGCCAAGCCATCGACGAGGGTATGAGTCACGCGGCCACGATCGCCGCCACCCACGCCACTGCCCCTCTCGACCGACTGTGCGACGCCCTCGTTGCCGCCCGCGCCGACACGCGACACGACGACATCGCCATCCTCGCCGTCCGGATCGCCGGCTGACGGAGACGGGTCGGCGACCGCCCGGTTGCACCAGGCCTCGGTCGGCGTGACGGTGGTTGAGGAGGGTGTCCACAGGTCCGGTGCACGGTTCGTGAGCAATACGGGACTGCTGGTGTTCCAGGGTTTTCCGCGGGGTTGTGGGCGATGCCAGTCAAACGGCGGGGGCCCACAGACGGGAGCCACCATGAACCACCGAGCAGTCGACGGTCCGGCACGAGGAGACAACGGCGGCAGGGCCGATGCCGGCATCAGCAAGCAGACGGACGAGTTCACCGGGCGGTACCTCGTACTGCTCGATCCCGACTCCTCCGACCAGGCACTGGCCGCGCTGGAGTCGGGAGCCGGGGTCGCGCGCACACAGCGAGTGCCGGGACGAGAGTCGACGGGAGCCGCCGAACTCCTCGACCGCGGCGACTCCGTGCTGTTCGAGGAACTGGGCGTGGCCGTCGTCGACGCCGCACCCGACCAGCGCGAGGCGCTGGCGACGACGGCGCGGGAGCACACGGGGATTCTCTCGCTGGAACGCGAACGCACCGTCTACGCCTCGCAGATGACCCGCACCGCGCCGGAGACTGCCACCGCGGACTACCTGCGCGGCTACCAGGACGGCGTCGAGGAACTCGTGCAGCACGCACTCGAACGCCTGGAGCCCGGCGCCGCGCAGATCACCGCGGAGGCGCGCCGGGACGAGACGCACACGACCTGGGGACTCCAGGCGACCCGCGTCGCGGAGTCCACGCTGTCCGGCGCAGGCGTCAATGTCGCGGTCCTCGACACCGGAGTGGCCCTCGAACACCCCGACCTGGTCGGTCGGTTCGGTGGGACCTCGTCGTTCGTCCCCGGCGAGGACGTCGACGACGGCAACGGCCACGGCACCCACTGCATCGGAACGTCCTGCGGCCCGCTGACGCCCGCGGTGCTGCCCCGCTACGGAGTCGCGTACGAGGCACAGGTTTTCGCCGGCAAAGTGCTCGGCAACCAGGGCAGCGGCACGGACACCGGGATCCTCGCGGGCATGAACTGGGCGGTGGCCGCGGGCTGCCGGATCGCTTCCATGTCGCTGGGCGCGCCAACCGATTTCGGCCAGCCGTTCTCGCAGGTCTACGAGCACGCCGCACGCCGGGCGCTGCGGGCCGGAACGCTGATCGTCGCGGCGGCCGGCAACGAGAGCACGCGCCCCGACGACATCAGGCCCGTCGGACATCCGGCCAACTGCCCGTCGATCCTCGCGGTCGGCGCGCTGACCGAAGACCTCACGGTCGCGTTCTTCTCGTGCGCCGGATTCGACACCGACGGCGGTCAGGTCGACCTCGCGGCGCCGGGCGTGGACATCCTGTCGTCGTGGCCGGAATCCGGCTACCGCAGGCTCATGGGCACCAGCATGGCCACGCCGCACGTCGCCGGAATCTGCGCGCTGTTCGCGGAAGCCAACCCGGACGCCAGTGCGGCGGAGATCAAGTCGCTCCTGCTCGCGGGGGCGCGCCGGCTGCCGCTTCCGGCCGTCGACGTCGGCGTCGGGCTGGTCCAGGCGCCGTGAGCGCGGGGCCGCGCCGTCGCGTGACCGTCGCGGTGGATCCGGAGCGCTTCGCCGAGGTGGTGAAGGCGTTGCGCGGGGCGGGACTGAACGTGGAGGAGGAATACGCCGCGATCGCGGCGGTCGTCGGCGGCATCGCCGAGGAGGGGGTCCGCGGACTCGCGGACATCCCGGGTGTCGAAGCCGTCGACGTGGAACGCGAGTTCCGGCTGCCACCGCCGGACTCGCCGCTTCAGTGACCGACGATAGCCCGCCAACCGCGGCCACCGGGGGCCCCGACGCGGTGTGCCGGCCGTCGACCCGTTCGCCACACCATGCGAGGAACAACCATGGTCACGACAGTCACCCCCGGGGCGGCCCCCGCCGCAACCGAGTACCTGGCGCAGATGGGCGAGACCCAGTCCCGGTACGAGGCGCGGGCCGCCGCACGCGAAGAGACACGCCGTACGCTCGACCGCCGCGGCGTCCTGCACGCCGACGAACCCGAGCGCGTCACCCGACGACTCGCGCGGCTCGGCGTCGACTGGTCCCTCGCCACCGCCATGGAGCGCACGCCGCCGTCCGCGAGCACCGGCCGCAGCTTCGGCACGGCGCTGGCACCGGACAGTTTCGGCGCCGACGTCCTCGGCCTGGAACGGCTCATGGGACGCAACGACCTCATCGACGTCGGCTTCCTCGAAGCCGGATACCTCGCCTCGCGCTCCGTGGGACGCATCACCGTGCGCGGCGCGGGTGCCCACTTCGGCACGGGCTTCATGGTGTCCCCGTCGCTCCTGCTCACGAACAACCACGTCCTGCGCGACGAGGACGAAGCCGCCCGAGGCTTCATCGAGTTCAACCTGCAGGCGGGCACCGACGGACGGCCGCTGCCCCCGGTCGCCTTCACCCTGGAGCCGGCGCGCTTCTTCACCACCGACGTAGCCCTCGACTTCACACTCGTCGCCGTCGCCCCGGGCAGCGCCGACGGCATCGAACTCGCGTCGTTCGGCCACGTGCCCCTCATCGAACTGCCGGGCAAAGTGATCATCGGCGAGCTCGTCAACATCATCCAGCACCCCAACGGCGAGCCCAAGCAACTGGCGCTGCGCGAAAACCGGGTCGTCGACATGCTCGACGACTTCCTGCACTACGAGACCGACACCGCGCCGGGCTCCTCCGGCTCGCCGGTCTTCAACGACCAGTGGGAAGTCGTCGCACTCCACCACTCCGGCGTGCCCCTCACCAACGACCAAGGCCGCCTGCTGTGCACGGACGGCACGGTGTGGACACCGGACATGGGTGAACAGCGCCTCGCGTGGAAGGCGAACGAGGGAGTGCGGACCAGCCGGATCCTGGCGGCGCTGAGCACGCACCCGTTGACCGGTTCGGCTGCCGACCTGCGGGCGGAACTGTTCGCCACCGCGCCGCAGGCGCCTGTGCCGGGCGCCGTCCCCGCGGCGCCGACAGCCGCGCCCTCCGGGCCGACGATCCCGCAGTCGGCGCCGGCGGTCCAGGCCCCCGGCCCGGCCGGGCCCGCGCCGGGCACGGCCGCCGGCACGGCACCTCCGGCGCCCGCAGCAGCCGCGTACGACGGCGTCGTCCGCATGCAGATACCGGTCCGCATCGACGTCTCCGTCTCCGCGGCCGCGACGAGCGCGGTCACGTACGACGGGGCGACACCGACCGCGCCCGCGGCACCTCCCGTGACCGCTCCGGGCGCCGCGGCCCCCTCCGTCGAGGCGGACGTGAACGCCGCGCTCGTCGACCTCCAGGTCGGACAAGGCCGCGCGTACTACGACCACGCCGCCGACCGCGCCGCGCGGGAGACCTACTACGCCCAGATCAGCGGAGCCACCGGCAGCACCCTGCGCCGCATGCTCACCGCACTGCTGGAGAACACCCACCAGCGGCGGCCCGCATACAAGCCGATGCGCCTGGTCTACCCGTGGGTGGACCTGCATCCCGACGGCCGACTGCGCAGCATCTACTCCGGCAAGACCTTCACCGCGGAGGAACTGATCCGAGCGGACGCCGCCGTCGAATCCGCACGAATCGGACACTGGCAGGAGTTCCTGCGCCGCGAAAGCACGCCCACCCCGGACGCCATCGAGCGCGAACTCGAATCACTGGAAGCGGCGTTGCCGTTCAACTGCGAACACGTCGTTCCCCAGTCGTGGTTCGCGAAAGCCGAACCCATGCGCGGCGACCTCCACCACCTTTTCGCGTGCGAAGCCGGCTGCAACAGCTTCCGGGGCAACATCCCGTACATCGACTTCGAGGACCCCGAGGAAGCCGTACGCACCGACTGCGGCCGACGCGAGAGCCAAGGATTCGAACCCGCCGCAGGGAAGGGCGCCGTAGCCCGGGCCACGATGTACTTCCTGCTGAGGTACCCGAGGCTTGTCGGCGACACCGCCCGCGAGTTCCCCGCCGAGCGACTGGGTCTCCTGCGGGCCTGGCACGAGACCGACCCGGTCAGCGACCACGAACGCCACCGCAATTTCGCCGTCGCCGAGATCCAGGGCAACAGGAATCCCCTGATAGACAACCCGGCTTGGGCGGACGCGATCGACTTCGCGGACGTGTGGCCGTAACCCGAAACCGGGCCCGGGGACCGGACGAGACCCGCAGGGACAACAACCGTGGCAGTACCAAGAGATCGGACGCATGCGTCCCCCGTCCTGAAACCGAGCCTGTTCGCCATCCGACACCGGCGTGACCGGAAATGGCGGGTCTACTCCGACCACCGCGTGTGGCAGGTACTGGTGATGGTCGGCGCGGTCGTGTACCTGGGAATCCTCGTCTGGTCGTTGATCGCGTTCTTCGACGCGGGCGTCCGCGACTGGTTCCAGGAGTACATCTCCGGGGCCGGCGCCCTGCTGGCCATCGTCATGTGGCCCGCCACCGCGGCGATCGCGGCGGTCCTGTTCTTCGCGGGCACATACAGCTCCCGCATCGTCAAGCCCTACCGGCTGGCCGCCGTGCGCGACCCACGGAAACTGGTCACCACCGCCGGCGACATCAGCGACCAGGTGATCGGCCGCGAGGAGTTCTGCGCGGCACTCATTTCGAGCGTCGACCGCAGCAGCGCCCGGGGACGCACGGACGCCGCGGGCGGGCGCAGCCGGACCCATGTCGTCGTCGGCCGGATGGGGGCGGGCAAGACCGCGCTGCTGGTCCTGCTGACGCAGCGCCTGGCGGAGATGTGGGCCGTCCCGGTGCCCGTGCGGCTGCGGGACGCGAAGGAGCAGATCAACTTCTGCGAGCTCGCGTACACCCGCTTCGTCGAGGCCGTCAGCACCAAGATGGCCGCGAAATCCGAGGCCGAGAAGGCCTGGCGGTGGCTCTTGCAGCGCCGCCAGGTCGTCGTCCTGGCCGACGGCCTCGAAGAGGCGCTGCTCGACGGCGGGCGGGAGGCCGAGCGGGACGCCCTGATCCGCAAGGCCATCGCCGATGCCAACGACCAAGGGCTGCCGGTCATCATCACCTCGCGTCCGCACGATCCGCTGCGCGGCATGGACGCGACCATCAGCGAACTGGAGCCGCTGAACGAGGAGGCGTCCTTGAAGTACGTCTCCAGCACCGGCGGATGGAGCGCGAACGAACGCCTGGTGGATCAGCTCGTCCAGACCGCCGACTTCGCCGATGCCCCGCTGTACCTCCAACTCGCCCGACAACTCCACAGCGCCGAACTCTTCGAACAAGGGCTCGCGCAGAACGCGGGAGCCGACCGGGCCTGCCTGCGCTTGTCGCTGTTCGACACCTGGGTCGAAAACCTCATCAGAGGCCGACTGCAAGCGCATGTCTCGCTCAGCCCGTCCGAACGCAGAGCGGCGATCGACTACTTGTCCGCGCTGGCGCTCGTCGGGCTGGGACACGATTCCTCGGAAGTCTCGTTCGCCGCTCTTCTCGGCGGCTGCCAGGACGGCGAACCGGCGACCCGCAACAGTGACTCCGCAGCCGCCCCACAGAACGGAACCGACGAGTCCCGTGCCGCCGTGTGCCCCTATCCCGGGATCATCGGTGAGGTACGCACACGCCTCCGGCGCGACAACGTCTATTGCGACGCCTTCATCGCCGCCAGGTGGGGCCAGAAGATGGGCCTCGTCGAAGCCAACGGCGACGGCGTCCGCTTCCGCCACAGCCTCATGCAGGCCTATCTCGGCGCCCGGTTCATGGGCACCGTGCTGCGCCGGGACGAGCCACCGCCCCCTGCGGAACGAAACGGGGTCACGGCCGGCAGAACCCGCCTGACGAGCGTGCTGCGCCGCCGCGCCGCCGCCCCCACGGGCGGCATGTTCCTCCCGACGGCCCTCCGGAAGCCCGGCCACGAGTTGCTCTCCGCGCTGGTGCTGTACTCGCGCAGCCCCGACGGTCGCTGCACGCACGCCGCCGGCGGCCCCGGCGGCGGCTGGTGCCCGACGGCCGTGGCACGAGACCTGCTGCTCACGGCGGCGGAGCGGGCGACCGAGGCCCCGCCGGACGACGGCCAGGCCGAGACGACCAAGGACATCGAGGCCCGCGTACTCGAACTCCCGCTGGGAGGGGCGCGGGCGCTGGACCTGTACGCCACCGCCATCGACGTGGACACCGCCGAGCGCGACTCCGTGCTGGGGGACATCGCCGAGACCGTCCGCGACAAATGGGCGTCCCTTCAGGACCGCGACCCGGAGGCGTACAAGGCCGCCAAGAACGCGTTCCTCCGGCGCCTGGCCGCAGCGGTGCGAAAACGGACCGCCGAGGCCGCGCACCAGGACGGCGCCGACCGCAAGGTCGCCAGGGACCTTGCGGCACGCGTCTACCAGGCGATGTTCGACATCGTCGGCAAGGAACCCTCCTACCGCACCCGGGTCGTGGCGACCCTGGAGATGGGGCTGGGCGGTCGCGAGGCCTTCCGGGCCCTGGAAAACCACTTCGTCCCGCCGGCCGGCGGCGCTCCGCCGCCCCACGAGGAAGCCTGGCGCCGCGAGACACTCACCGCGACGCTTCTGCCGCTTTTGGTCGTCTCGGCGAGCGGCGACACGAGGGGAGAGAACTCACCGCTGCGCCACCTTGAGCGCTGGCTCGCGCGCGTGGGGCACGACTCCCGCGACGGCGCCGCGAGATTGCCGCTGTCCAGTGAGATCGCCTTGGCGCAGGGCTTCAAGTTCGCCGCGAACCGGCGGCACCAGCACCCGTTCGGCAAAGGCCCGCACGCCGAACTCGCCGACCACGCCCTTCAGATGCTCAGGACGACCCGCTTCTGGTACACGCGCCTCACCCTCCTCCAGGCGCGGACGCTGTGGGAACTGCCCGACGACGTCAACACCCCCAAGGCGACCACAGGACTCGTAGCCGACCCGAAGGCCAAGATCCGGGGATGGCTCGAAGCCGCGGACGGGACCGAGGAGCAGCACCCGTTCGTCCGCGCCACGGCCGACCTGGCCGTGAAAGCGCTTCTCACGCGGGAACCCGAGCGCTACCTGTGGATGGACGAGAGCATCGTCGTCGGACACATCGGGTCACGCAGCACCGAGCAGGGAAAACCGCGCAAGCACAACCTGTGGATCCCGTACTCGATCGGGTGGAGCGCCCTCGTCCCGGTCGCCCAGCAGCTCGTCGCCGACGTCCTGCTGCTGCTGAACCTGATCGAGCAAGGCGACCACCCCGGCAAGCGCCTGGAACTGCTGGAGCGCACCGGGAACGCCGGACAGCACCTGCCCCCGTGCCTCGCGCGCGATCCGTCGGAGCTCGAACCCGGCGCGAGCCACACCGAGCCGCCGAAGCACTGCGGCTGCCCCTTCGACCTCTGCCCCTATCCTGCGAGGAACCGGCAGAGCACGCGCATCGAGTTCGGAGACATCTTCTGCCAGCGGCAGATGGATCTGATCCGACCGGGCCGCCGCCCGCGTGCGTCCCGTCGCGCGCCCTGGCAACGCGGTGTCGAAGCAGGCGCGCTGCTCCGCTTCTGGGCGGAGATGAAGCAGCGCACGCGGGAGCGTTCGGCGGACGACCCACCCGAGGCCGTCCAGCGCGCGCACTTGCGGCGGCCGTTCCACAACGGCGGCCCGTGACACCTCCCGCGCGAACGTCACGGTCGTGTCCGAGCGTCGGCCAATCGGTGTCGCGCGCCGGTGTGCGCGTGCGCCGCAGGCAGCTCCACGGTGACGCGGATCCCGCCGGAGGAGCGCGGGGTGAGCGTGAGTGTTCCGTCGTGCGCGCGGGCGATGGTCTTGACGATCGCCAGACCGAGGCCGACGCCTGCGTGGTCGGTGTGTACGCGCTGGGTGCCGCGCTGGAACGGTTCCGTCAGTGTCGAGGCGAGCTGGGGGCTGAGCTTCTCGCCGGTGTTCTCGACGGTGAGCACCGCGTTGTTGCGGTCCACCCGGGTGGTGACCCAGACGGTGCCGCGGTCGGGGAGGTTGTGGACGATGGCGTTGTGCAGGAGGTTCGTCGTCATCTGCAGCAGGAGCGCATGTGAGCCTGCGGTGGGGGTGATATCGCCGGATGCCTCGATCGTGACGCCGCGCGTTTCGGCGAGGGGGAGCAGCGTCTCGGTGGCTTCCTCCGCGGCCAGGGACAGGTCGACGTGTTCCCGGGGGAAGGATCGCTGGTCGGCACGGCTGAGCAGGAGCAGTCCCTCGGTGAGTTCGATCGCTCGGGCGTTGACGGCGCGAAGGCGTTCGTTGAGCGCGCGGCCGTCGCCGTTCGGATCGTTGCGGGCGACATCGAGAAGGGTCTGCGTGATCGCCAGCGGGGTGCGCAGCTCGTGGGAGGCGTTGGCGGCGAATCTCTGCTGCTCCGCGATGTGCGCTTCGAGCCTCGCGAGCATCGCGTCGAAGCTGTCGGCGAGTTCGCGGAACTCGTCCTGGCGGCCTTCCAGCGCGATCCGGTGGGAGAGCGACCCGTTCGCAGCCATGCGGGTGGCGTTCGTGATGCGGCCCAGCGGGGCCAGCATGCGGCCGGCGAGAAACCATCCTCCCGCGAGACCGAACATCAGCAGGAACGCCAGCACCGCCGCCGCTCGCGGCGCAAAAACGTGCAGGAGGCTGGACCGGATGGGGAAAACCCCGTCGGGTTTGTCGGTCGGGTCGATGAGCATCGCTCGATCGGGGACGTAGCGCAGGAGGAACACCCACACCGCCGCCAGCAGCAGGACGCCGGCAAGCATGATGAACCCGGCGTAGCTGAGGGTCAGTTTGAGGCGGACGTTCAACCCGGGTGCCCTATCCACGCCGGCCTCCCTCGTGTTCGGCCTCCGGCTGGGTGTCGATGCGGTAGCCCACTCCCGGCACGGTGGCGATCAGCCACGGCTCGCCGAGGCGCTTGCGCAGCGCCGAGACCGTGATGCGCACCGCGTTGGTGAACGGGTCGGCATTGCCGTCCCACGCGCCTTCCAGCAGTGCTTCGGCGCTGATCACCCCGCCTTCGGCGGCGACGAGGACTTCGAGCACGGCGAACTGCTTGCGGGTGAGCGCGATGTAGCGGCCGTCCCGGTAGACCTCGCGGCGGAACGGATCCAGGCGCAGGCCCGCGATCTCTCGCACGGGCGGTCTGCTGTGGGCACGCCTGCGGTCGAGCGCCCGCAGCCGCATGACGAGTTCCCGGAGCTCGAACGGCTTGGTGACGTAGTCGTCCGCGCCGAGCCCGAACCCGGTGGCCTTGTCGTCGAGGCGGTCGGCCGCGGTGAGCATGAGGATCGGCATGCCGCTGCCGGAGGCGACGATGCGTTTGGCGACCTCGTCACCGGAGGGGCCGGGGATGTCACGGTCGAGGACGGCGATGTCGTAGGTGTTGATGCCCAGCAGCTCCAGGGCGGTGTCGCCGTCACCCGCGATGTCGGCCGCGATCGCCTCAAGGCGCAGGCCGTCGCGGATGGCTTCCGCCAGAAAGGGCTCGTCCTCGACAATCAGCACACGCATGCCACCAAAGCTACGAGCCGGTGCGTATCGTCCGCGTATCGAAAACCGGATACGTGCCGACAACAGCGCGCTGCCTTCACTGGCAGCATGACGCGAACCCCACCCTCGGCACGAACGCCGACCCGCCCGTTCCGCCGGCTCCTTGTCGTCGGCCTCATCATCGGCTTCCTTGTCGGCATAGCCGTGATCGCCGTGGCTCTCGGCCACACGGGGTTGGAATCCTCGTCCTCCACCTCGTCTTCGTCGTCTTTGCCGTCCTCCTCCTCGCCCTTGGTTTCGTCGCCCCCGGATACGCCTCGCACCGAGCGCCCCGGCGAGCCCGGGGAGCCCGACGAGGCCGACGGTGTCGTCCCTGACGGCGTGACGGTCTTCGACGACGTGGTCCCCGGTGTGGCCAAGCTCGATCCGGCGCTGCTGGGCGCGCTCCGCCAGGCGGCGACGGATGCCGCCGACGACGGCGTCGAGTTCCATGTCAACAGCGGCTGGCGTTCCCCGGAGTACCAAGAGCAGCTGCTCCGCGAGGCGATCGCCGAGTACGGGTCCGAACGCGAGGCCGCCCGATGGGTCGCCACCCCGGAGAAGTCTCTTCACGTGGCGGGGGACGCGGTCGACATCGGGCCGTCCGACGCGACGGCGTGGCTGTCCGAACACGGTGACAAGTACGGGGTGTGCCAGATCTACAAGAACGAACCCTGGCACTACGAACTGCGCACCGAAGCGATCAACCGCGGTTGCCCGCGTATGTATGCCGACCCGACCCAGGACCCGAGGTTGCAGTAGTGGTCGGCATCGAGCCGGGACGGACGACGGGGTTCTGCGCGAGGGCCTGGTCGTACGACCTGCCAGGGAGCGCCGCAGTGACGTCACCGGCTCGCGGGCGATCGGCAAGCTGATGTCTTGAGGCGCCGACTCGGTGCATATCGCCGACATATCGAAAAGCGCATACGTGCCGGCAACACCCTGTTGCTTTCACTGGGGAAATGACCTCCAGCGACCCGACACGAACAGCAGCCCAGTCTCCGGCGTTCTCCTCGACCACCGACAGACCTTGCCCCGGCCTCCTTCCTACCGAATCCGGCGCGAAGGCACCCCCATCAGCGGGCTGGTCGTGTCCAGGGGCTGTCAGCGTCCGGCACGACGACGTGCGGACGGTGGCCCGGTGAGCCGAACTCTCGCTGTCGCGCCGATCAGCGCCGCCGAGCACCTGGCGTTCGTACGGACCCGGCGGTCGGTCAGTTTCCTGCAGACCCCGGCTTGGGGCCGCGTCAAGACCGAGTGGCGCAGCGAATCCCTCGGCTGGTACGACGGCCCGCTGCTGGTCGGAGCCGGGCTCGTCCTGCACCGCCCGGTGCCGCGACTTGAGCGATTCACGCTGGCGTACCTGCCCGAAGGCCCCGCCATCGACTGGACCGGCGAGATCGACGCGTGGCTCGACCCGCTCGCGGCCTATCTCAAGGCACACGGAGCGTTCGCGATCCGCCTGGGCCCGCCGGTGCGCACGAATACCTGGAGCGCGGCGCAGGTCAAGGAGGGCATCGCCGCGCCCGGCATCAAGCGGCTCACCGACGTCTCCGGCGCGCGGGCCGACCCGGTCGGCACCCGCGTGGCCGAAAGGCTCAGGGACGCCGGCTGGCTGCCGCAAAGCCCGGAGGACGGCTTCGGGGTCGGGCACCCGCAGTTCAAGTACGAGGTCCCGCTGGCCGGCAGGAGCGAGGACGACGTGCTCGGCGACATGAACCAGCTCTGGCGCCGCAACATCAGGAAGGCGGCCAAGGAAGGCGTCGAGGTCGCCGTCGGGGAGGCAGTCGGGGAGGTCTTGAAGGCGTTCCACGACCTTTACGTGCACACCGCAGAGCGCGACTGCTTCACGCCCCGGCCGCTGCGCTACTTCGAGACCATGTTCGCGGCGATGAGCGCCGAGGCCCCCGAGCGGATCAGTCTGTACCTGGCCCGCCACCGAGGCGACCTGGTCGCCGCCGCCATTCTGGTGCGCGTCGGCGCCCACGCGTGGTACTCGTACGGCGCCTCCTCCAGCGAGAAGCGGGAAGTACGCGGTGCCAACGCCTGCCAGTGGGCCATGATCCGCGACTGTCTGGCGGCGGGCTGCGACGTCTACGACCTGCGCGGCATCACTCCCACGCTTGACGCCGACGACCCGCACCTCGGGCTGATCCAGTTCAAGGTCGGTACCGGCGGTCAGGCGGTGCGGTACGTCGGCGAATGGGATCTGCCGTTGCGGCCGGTGGTCTACCGGGCCTTCGCCCTTTACATGCGGCGGCGCGGGCGATAGGCGCGGGCCCGTCGTGGACGGCAATTGCAAAAGTGCGCGGCTCCGAAGTCCGAAAGTCGTGGCCGACGGGTCCTTCATATTCTCTTGTTGCTACCGGCCGGTAGCATTTCGTCGGCATATCGAAAAGCACATACGCGCCGGCAACACCACGTCGGCTTGAATCAAGGCATGACCTCCAGCGAAACCGCCCGAACCGCGGCCCGCCGCACCCGGTCGCCGGCGTCCTCGTCCGCCTCGGCCGAGCGCACCATGGAAATCACGGTTTACGGATGCGGGCCGGACGAGGCCGTTCTGTTCCGGGAAATGTCCCCTCGCTTCGGCGTCACGCCCACCCTCACAACCGCAGCGCCGTCCGCAGCGAATATCGAACTTGCCTCGCGAAGCCGATGCATAAGCGTCGGCCACAAAAATCGAATCGCGAATTCGACTCTTCTCGCGCTGGGCCGAGCCGGCGTCGCCTATATCTCCACAAGAAGCGTCGGGTGCGACCACATCGACGTCGAATACGCGAAGAGCATCGGCATCTGCGTCGAAAACGTCGCCTACTCGCCCGACGGTGTGGCCGACTACACGTTGATGCTGATGTTGATGGCGGTGCGCAGCGCAAAGTCCGTCATCCGCCGTGCGGACGTCCACGACTACAGATTGGAGGACGCGCGTGGCAGGGAGCTGCGCGATCTGACGATCGGAGTCATCGGAACGGGACGCATCGGCACCGCAGTCATGGACAGGCTGCGTGGCTTCGGCTGCCGAATATTGGCGTGCGACAACGGTCGCAGCACCGCCGCGCATCACGTCCCTCTCGATGAATTGCTGCACCTGAGCGACATCGTCACGCTTCACACCCCGCTGAACGCGGACACTCATCACCTCCTGGATCGTCGACGCATCGAGCAGATGAAGCGCGGCGCGTTCGTCATCAACACCGGACGCGGTTCGCTGATCGACACCGGGGCCCTTGTCTCCGCATTGGAAAGCGGAAAGTTGGCCGGTGCCGCGTTGGACGTCCTCGAAGGCGAGGAGGGAATTTTCTACGCCGACTTCAGGAACAGGCGCATCGAGAGCAAGGCGCTTTTGCGGCTACAGGAACTGCCGAACGCGGTGATCAGTCCGCACACCGCCTACTACACGGACCGTGCCCTCGGCGACATGGTCGAAAATTCTCTCGCCAACTGCCGGAATTTCGAAAGCAGGAAACGCCATGGATAGGCTGAGGGTCGGGATCATATTCGGGGGTTGTTCCGAGGAGCACCCCGTCTCCGTCAAGTCCGCGCAAGAGGTCGCCGGAAACCTCGCCCCGGAGAAGTACGAGCCGTTCTTCATCGGGATCACGAGAAGCGGTGCCTGGAGGCTGTGTGACGGCCCGAAAGCAGGATGGGAGGACGGAAGCTGCCGGCCGGCCGTGCTGTCACCGGACAGAAGCGAACGCGGACTGCTCGTCCTGGAGCAGGGGCGATACGAAGTGATCGGCCTGGACGTGGTCCTGCCCGTGCTGCACGGCAAGCTCGGCGAGGACGGGGCGATGCAGGGCCTGCTGGAGCTCGCCGGCATCCCCTACGCAGGCTGCGACGTCCAAAGTTCCGCCCTGTGCATGGACAAGTCCCTCGCTTACATCGTCGCGAGAAGCGCGGGAATCGCCACACCGAATTTCTGGACCGTCACGGCCGACGCGACCGCCGACGCCGATCGGCTGACCTACCCGGTCTTCGTCAAACCCGCCCGCTCGGGGTCCTCCTTCGGTGTCACCAAGGTATCCGGAGAAGAGGAACTGCCCAGTGCGGTGGAAACCGCCAGACAGTACGACTCGAAGGTGTTGATCGAGGAAGCCGTCGCCGGCCGGGAGGTCGGCTGTGCCGTCCTGGGCGACGACCCTGATCTCATCGTCGGCGAGGTGGACAGAATCGCCCTGTCCCACGGCTTTTTCAGAATCCATCAGGAAAGTGAACCCGAAACCGGTTCCGAGAACTCGACGGCGATTGTTCCCGCCGATATACCGGAGAGGTCGCGCGCACTCGTCCGGGAGACGGCACAGGCCATCTATCGTGCCTTGGGATGCAGGGGGCTGGCACGGGTCGACATGTTCCTCAAGGACGATGGAGAAGTCGTCCTCAACGAGGTCAATACTCTGCCCGGCATGACCTCGTACAGCAGGTATCCGAGAATGATGGCGGCCGCGGGGCTGCCGCTTGCCGCGGTCATCGACCGGATGCTGACGTCGGCCTTGGCGGGGACGGGCCGATGAAACAAGACTTCGTTCGTGTGGACGAGTTCGTCCCCGGGATACGCTGGGATGCCAAGTACGCCACGTGGGACAACTTCACCGGAAAACCGGTGGACGGCTACCTGGCAAACCGAATCGTCGGAACACGGGCTTTGTGTGCGGCCCTGGAGCGGGCGCGCGACAGGGCCGAATCCCTCGGTTTCGGTCTGCTTCTCTGGGACGGTTACCGGCCGCAGCGCGCCGTGAACTGCTTTCTTCGCTGGTCGAAGCAGCCGGAGGACGGCCGGACGAAGCGCCGGCACTATCCGAACATCGACAGAGCCCAGATGTTCGAAAAAGGTTACGTGGCCGCCAGATCGGGCCACAGCAGGGGCAGTACCGTCGACCTGACGCTGTATCACTTGGCCACCGGCGAACTTGTCCCCATGGGCGGCGGCCACGACCTGATGGATTCCATCTCGCATCACGGAGCAAAAGGAATCACGCAAGCCGAGACGACAAACCGGCGCCACCTCCGCTCCGTCATGGAAGCCTGCGGATTCAGTGCATACGATTACGAATGGTGGCATTACACGCTGAAAGACGAACCTTACCCGGACACCTATTTCGATTTCCCCGTCGACTCGACAGGCCCGCTCGGGCGACCTCGGCGCCGACGCATATTCTGCATCGGCCTCGTGACCGTCAGGCACACCGCGCAAAATGCACCGCACATTGCCGGGCGAATGGTCGTGGTCGATGCGCGCGGCGGTCGCGCGGGTCAGGCGGGCGGAGCTTGAGGGTGGTGGCACAGCGCCACCGGAGCGCGTATGAAGGCCCGTGGGCTCTGTCCGGCCGGGCGCGGGCTCCGGGGGCGACCGGTCCAAGCCGTTCCGTCGTGTGCCGCCAAGCGGTGCCGGTTCCTTCGGTGGGCACCGTGACGAACGTCGCTCCCGGGGCGGGGGAGACCTGAAGCCGGTACGCTAGTCTTTGTTTGAACAGTTGTTTCATCAGGGGTGCCCGACGCACGCGGAGTCTGTACGCGCAGGCACCGGGACCGACTCCGGCCGATGCCGCAACTGATGCCAAAATCGGCCGACCACACCCGAGTCGAGAGCAGACGGCGCCCATGAAGACCATCCTGATCACCGGAGCCACCGACGGGCTCGGTCGGCACGTTGCCGTACGTCTCGGGCAAGCCGGGGCGCGCGTGGTGGTGCACGGGCGCGACCCGGCGAAGGCGGAGCGCGTCCGCGCGGAGGTCGCCGGAGCCGGGGGCCCCGACCCGCAGGTGGTGGTCGCGGATCTGGCCGACCTTCACGCGGTCGACCGGATGGCGGACGACGTGGCGGACCGCATCCCGAGGCTCGACGTCCTCGTGAACAACGCCGGCGTCGGGTTCGGCACGCCCGGCAGCGGCCGCGAGGTCAGCAGGGACGGCATCGAACTCCGGTTCGCCGTCAACTACTTGGCCGGCCACCATCTCACCCGGCGGCTGATTCCTCTGCTGACCCGGTCGGCCCCGGCGCGGATCGTCAACGTCGCCTCGTTGGGCCAGGCACGGCTGGACTTCGCCGACCTGCTGACCGAGCGCGACTACGACGGGAGTCGGGCGTACTGCCGCAGCAAGCTCGCGCAGATCATGGACACCATCGATCTGGCCGACGAGCTCGGCGACCAGGCGGTCACGGCGAACGCGCTGCATCCGGCGACGTTCATGGCCACGAGCATGGTCAAGGAGGCCGGATCGGCGCCGCTCAACACCGTCGAGACGGGCGGTGACGCGCTGATGAGGCTGATCGATTCGCCGGCTTCGGACACCACTTCCGGCCGGTTCTTCGACGGCCTGAAGGAAGCCGGGGCCCATGCCCAGGCCTACGACCCGGAGGCACGCCGCAAGTTGCGCGAGATGGCGGATGCACTCCTCGCGGACGCGCTGCGGCGATAGGGCCCGGGCCATGGCAACGAGCACGCGCCAACTGCGCTGGGATACCGTGCGATTGCGTTGGCCTTCGGGGTGGCGGCAGTGACGCCCGAACCCCCGGGACGGGACGGCGCCACAGCCTGCCTGACGGCAGGGCCGGTCGCCGCCCGCTGACATGGACTCCTCGGTCTGCCGGCGTTCAACGGGAGCAGCGCCGGCGGCCGAGGAACAGGGCGGCGGCCCACGACACCGCCGCCCTACCCAATTTCGTGCGTCACCCTCGGCCCCGCGCCGCCCGCACCCGCCGTCCGGCGGGGCTGTGAACATCGCGAACCGCAGTGCTCGGGCTGGTCTTTGTCGCTGCGGCGAGGCTGAGCCCGTCGTCCGTCCATACCCGGGCGCTCAATGTCCTGGCGCCGTTTTCTGGTGCCGGGGGGACCACAATCATCGTGAACCACCGTGCCTGGGCTTGCTGTTGTCGGTGCCGCGAGGCGGGAACCCGTCGTCCGCGTGTGCCCAGGCGCTCCACGTCGTGGCGCCGTTGAACACCCAGTGTCGCCTGACTCCGGTGAGCGTTGTCGGTGTTCGCCCCCACGAATGTGCCAACTTGCCCTCGGCCACGCGTTGGCGCGTGGCCGAGGGCAAATCGGGGTGGGGGGGGGGGGGGGGGGGGGGGGGGG
>NZ_JBPKBI010000034.1:0-9860 GCF_051388935.1 Yinghuangia sp. YIM S10712 | reverse complement strand
CCCACGCCCAAGTCGGGGTGGCGGCGTCGCAGCGGCCGACTTCCGCCGCGACGCCGCCGTAACCGGATCACGTCCCCGCAATCACCTCGTCGGCACACAGCCACGCCTGCCGACGAACCGCCTCCTGCGGGTGACGTACCGGTGGTCTTGTACGACGCCTACTTGACGTCGCTCATGCTCTTGCCCACGTCGGCCAGCGTCCCCGGCTTGCCGTAGTCGCCGGTCAGCTTGTACGCGGCGATGTCGCAGTCATAGGCACCGTGGGACGGCCGGAACTCCGCTGCCGGCTTCCAGCCGTCGGCGGTCGCCTTCTCGATGTTCATGCACTTGGCCGGGCCGTCCTGGACGGACAGGTCGATGGGTGCCTGCAAGCCGCCACCCGTCCACGCGGTCTCCTTGCGTGCCGCCTCGACCAGGCAAGTGCGGGTCAGGTTGTCGCCGCAGTTCGCGGCCGCCTTGGCGAACAGCAGCCAGGAGGAGAAGGCCTTCACGGCCGGCCACGTGGGCTGGGTGCCCGGAGCGTACTTGGCGTACAGGTCCACGACCTGCTTGGTGGCCGGGTTCGCGGCGGCGTTCTCCAGCGGGTGGGTCCCGCTGATGTCGACCAGGTTGTTCTGGGCGTTCAGCACCGCGGGGCCGGCGAGGTCGAGGAACGGCTGACCGTAGGCATTGCTGTTGGCGTCGATCCAGTCGAGTTTGTAGTCCATGTTGGTCAGCTCCTGCTCCAGCTTCGCCAGAGAGCGGAAGTCACCCATGAAGATGAGGCCCTTGACACCCTTGTTCTTGATCGTCTGCGCGTACGGCGTCCAGTTGGACACGCCGGCCGCCGGGTACAGCTCGGTGTAAGACATCGGCGTGCCGCGCGACTGGAAGAACTCCGCGCGCTGGTCGACCGAGACCTTGGTGACCGGGGAGTCACCCGCGATGATGCCGACCGCGTTCGCGGTCTGCGGGTACGCCTCCGCAACCAGCCACTCGTAGAAGCCCGCGTACCGGAAGTACGACGGCCCGCCGGCCTGCACGGTGAACTGGAGGTCGGAGCCCTCGTTTTGGCGCTGGGTGGACTGGGCGGGGAACTCCGGCAGCAGGCACGACAGCCGCTCCTTGGTGCCCATGCCGTCCAGCGCCGCGCTGCCGCCGACCAGCGCGAAGTCGTCGCGGCAGGCCTCAAGGACGCGCTGGCGTACTTCGAGCATCTTGGTGTCGCGGATCGTCGCGTCGATCTTGCGCCCGTTGATGCCGCCCAGGTCGTTGCACCAGCCGGTGAACACCTTGGCCGCGTCTTCGTACTCGTGGTTCTTGGTGAAGCCGACGTCCGACAGGACGCCGACCTTGATGCTGTCGGCGGTCACGCCTTGAGCGGGCGAGCCCGTGGGGTCACCGGGGCCGCACACCCCCTTCAGGTCGCCGAAGTCGGCGGACACCGAGGTGGTCCCCGACGGCTTGGCCGCAGCCCCTTCGCCGCGGTCGGGCTCGCCGCCCCGGTCGGCGCAGCCGGCCGCCGCGAACAACGCGGCCACCAGCGCGAGGCTGGTGAAGGTCTTGGTGGGTCTCACGGGCTTGGCTCCTCAGTGCCGTCCGGCGTTTTTGACGACGCCGGCTCTCCTTGCCGGTAACGCTTTGTCCGGCGAACGCCTCGCGCCGGTGGCGCCATGGCGTCGGCGTTTCCGTCTCGACGTCTGCGGGTGGCCGGGGGACGCACGTCGATTCGCGCCGTTGCGCTCGCCCGATGAACGATAGAGCGGCGATATTGGGTTTGGGAAGTGCCATTCTCGTTTTATCAGAAAGCCACTCTGATTCGCATGGTGGATGCTCGGTACGGCGGGGAGAAACCGGGCAGCCATTCAGCGGTGCACGCGAGTGAAAGAGGCATTGTCCGGACATGTCGATCCTCGGGCAGGTGCCCTCAAGTCGCTTGTTTTGCAGGTGAGTTCGGTATTCGCAAGCCGGGCGGGCGGCAAGCAGTATCCCGCCCGCGCCGAAGAGAACTCCCGGCCATGGAAACCCGATATTCAGGCGCGCAAAATCCTGCGACCTCGCCCCGCATAACCATCTGCGACTGTGGTGTCCGTGAATGCGAGGGGCGGCCGCCGCGGCGCCCGGACGAATTACCGGGCGGAGACACGATCGGGGTCCCTTGGGTGGATGATCAGGGGCCCCGATCGTGCTGCGGTGCGCTGTGGTGCCTTTCGCGGGGACGCCTCGACCGGCTCCGTGGCCGGCACCGCAGGGTCTTCTCAGGCGCGGAGGCCGAGCCGGTCCCAGAGGATGTGGCCTTCGCCGAACAACTGCACACCGGTCAGCTTCGGAGTCGCGACGGTCACCGCGAGTGACTCCTGGAAGACGAAGAACGGCATGTCGTTGATGAGTTCGACCTGCACGCGGGTGTACGCCTCGCTGCGCGTCGTACGGTCGGTCGACAGCCGGGCGGTTTCCAACGCCGCGTCCACCATGGGGTTCTGATAGCCCGTCAGATTGGCTGGACCGCTCTTGGAGTGCAGGAACTGGTACAGCGTCGGCTCGGGGTCGTCCGCGGCCGTCGCGCTTGTCGTGATGTCGAAGTCCAGGTCGATGTTGACGCGTTTGGGCACGACGTGCAGGTCGAGCACGACGAGTTCCACCGTCATGGTGCGGTTCGAAGCGGTTTCGATCCGCTCCTTGAAGTACTGCGCCAACTGCACGGACCGCGGAGTGTTCGGGGCGGCGTACGTGACCTTGATCGGCTTGCGGCCGTTGTCGGTTGCCTGCGCGAACAGCGCGGCGGCCCGTGCCGGGTCGTTCTGCGGCAGGGAAAGCTGGATGTTGCCCAGCGGCGAGGAGGATTCGAAGATGCCCTTCGCGGGTCGGCCCTTGCCCTCGTAGAAGACCCGGTTGATGTCCTCCGTGTCCAACGACAGCGCGATCGCGCGGCGCAGATTGGAATCCGCAAGCGGACGCTTGTCACGTGTGTTGAACGCCAACGACACACCGCCGCTCAGGCTGATCTCGGAGACCGCCAGGCCGCGGTCGTCCGCCTCGGCCACCTGCACCGGGTCCGAGGTCAAGGTGAGGTCCGCGTCGCCGTCGTCGACGGCTGCCACGTCCTTCGAGGTGTCCTTGCTGATGCGCATGGTCACGGTGTCGAGGTAGGGCTTGCCGTGCTGCCAGTAGTCCGGGTTGCGTTCGAAGGTCATGTGGCTTCCGGGCACCCACTCGCGCAGCTTGTACGGCCCCGCCCCGACGGGGGCGGTGTTCGACGCGGCGAGCGCAGTGTCGGAGGCGAGTGTGCGCGGCGACGGTATGTAGTTGAGCAGGCGGGCGACCATGCGGTCGAAGTTTGCGTTCGGGGAGGGGAGTTTGATGCTCAGCCGCCGTGCGTCCAGCACGGTCAGGGTGAGTTGCTTGACGGTTCCGCCCGCGGCGGATTGCAGCTTGGGGTCCAGGTGCTTCTCCCAGGCCGTTTTGACCGCCTCGGCGTCCAGCGGGGCCCCGTCGCTGAACCTGATGCCGTCGCGGAGGGTGAGCGTCCACACGAGCGACTCGTGGTCGGGGAGCATCGACTCGGCCATCTGCGGGCGCACGGTCCCGGTGGACGGGTCGCTCCACAGCAGCACGTCGTACAGCGCGGAGAGCTTGCTGCCGTCGCCTTGCGGCGATGTGACCGCGGTGTAGGGATTGAGCCCGCGTGCCTCGCCGAGTACCAGCATCGTCAGGTCGCCGCCCCGGCGCGGGGTCGCGTTCGGGTCCGGTGCGCTGCTGCTGGACGAGCCGGCGCATGCGGCGGACACGGCGACCAGCGCCGCGACCAGGCCGAACCGGAGCGTACGCAGTACTCGTCCACGAGTCCTGCGTCGTTGGTGGTGCATGAGCACGGAACGCTGACCTCCGTCTGCTTTGTGGTGTTGTGGTGTCGTCGTGTGCCGGGTGGCGCGGCAGCGTTCGCCGGGACGCGGCGGTCCACGCCTCGTGGTCCGGCGCGCGCACGCCTCGCCGACCCGCGGCGGGCTGAGCTTGGATCTGTGCCTTGCGTTCAGTCGGGGCCGGTCCCGGGCGGCATCGGAGCCATGCCGCGGCCGGTCACGGCGTCGTGAGACCGGTGCCGAGCAGGGTGTCGCGGTTGGTTGCCAGGAGCTTGAAGGGGTCCGCCTCGGTGGTGTCGATCTCGGTGATGTGCCAGCGCAGGTGGTCGCCCGCCCGGAGTGCGGCCGGTGCGTCCAGCACGCCGGTGCCTAGGGGGGTCTGCGGCCTGGCTGTGAGGGGATCGTCCGGTGCGCCGGGGCCGTCCTTGACATGGGCGGCCACGGCTCGGTCGCCGAGCCGGGCGAGGACGTGTGCCGGGTCCTGCCCGGCGACGGTGGCCCAGTAGAGGTCGACCTCCGCGACGACGGACGGGTCGAGGAGGTCCCACAGGACATCGAACCCGGGGCTGCCGTCGGGGAGTTCGGACCATTCGAAGGTGTGGTTGTGGTAGCCGAGCCGGATTCCGTGGTCGGCGAGTTCACGGGCGGCCTCGTTGAGGCGTTGCGCGAACGCCGACAAGGTCTCCCGGTTGTCGAAGACCCCCTCGCCGAAGCCTTCGACGAGGAAGGGGACAGGGACGAACACCGTGTCCGCGCCCAGGGCGCGGCACTCCTCCACGAGGGCGGCCTGACTTCCCGCGGCGATCGCGCCGTGCAGGGAGCTCACCGCGAGGCCGGCGGCGTCCAGGTCGGCGCGGAATGCCCGTGCGGCGGCAGCACGTTCCGCAAGCGGGGTGTCCCACAGAGCCAGAGCGAACGGCTCGACGTGCCGATAGCCGATGTCGGCGAGGCGCCGCAGGGTGCCGGGGCGGTCGGCCGCCAGGTGATCGCGGACGCTGTAGAGCTGCACGCTGAGGGTGCCCGACATTTCGGTACGTCTCCTTGTTGTGCCGGGATCGCGGTGGCCGGTGCCGCGCGTCTTCCGCGGGACATCGCATGGCGTCGACCGCGGAGCCGCGAGGCACGCGGGCTCCGTCACCAACCTCCCTGCCGAGAGCGGTACTTGGCTGGTGGAGCGGCCCTTCGGCGCGGCGCTGCCCGCCCGCGTGTACGGCAGAGCCGGACCCGGAGGATCGGTGGGACCGGCGTGGGTGTGACCTCAGGGGGAGCACGGTCTCACGGCTTGGCGGCCGACCGCGCACCGAACTCCGCCGACAGCCTCGCGGCGCCGTCGAGCCGGATGACTTCCGCGTTCAGGTAGGGGTTGCGGATGATCGCTTCGGCCAGCAGGGCGTACTCCTCGGGCTTGCCCAGGCGTTCGGGAAAGAGGATGTCGCCCATGAGTGCCTGCTGCGCCCGGGGTGAGGACAGGCGCGGGGTGGCGATGGCGCCCGGTGCGATGGCGCAGACACGGACGCCGAGGGGCGCCAGGTCGCGTGCCATGGGCAGGACCATGGCGGCGACGGCGCCCTTGGCCGCGGCATACGGGACCATGGTGGCCTGGGCGTCGTAGGCGCTGATGGAGGCGGTCTGCACGATGACGCCGCGTTGTCCGTCGGCGTCGGGGGTGTTGGCTGCGAAGGCGGCTGCGGACAGCCGGGCGAGGTTGAACGGGCCCATGACATGCAGGTCGAGATTGGCGCTCAGCACGTCCTTGGACATGACCGTCCCGTCGCGGTCCACCAGCCTCGGGCTCGGGATGACCACCCCGGTGGCGCTGACGGCGATGGAGAACACGCCGAGGGCCCGGGCGGCGGAGATGGCGGCGGCCACGGCGTCGTCGTCGTTGCTGTCTCCGACGACGATGCTTGCCCGGTCGCCCAGTTCGGCAGCCAGCGCGGCGGCGCGGTCGCCGTCGGGATCGAGGACGACGACGCCCACGCCGTGCGCCGCGAGCCGCCGGACGGTGGCGCCGCCCAGCCCGCCCGCGCCGCCGGCGATGACGGCCGCCCGGCCTTCGAGCTGCATTGCGTGATCCTTCGGTCGTGGGCCTGCGGGGCCGGGCACGGCGCACGGGGGGGGGTGCGGACGTCCCGGCGATTTGGCAAGTGAACAAATGTTCAAAGAAAATGCGGGCCCATGCCTACCAGCCGGGCGGCGGAGGCGTCAACCGGACGGCGCCGTCTACGGGCGGACGGCGCCGTCCTCGGGCTGCTTTGTCCCCGTGCGGCTGTCCGGAGGGCCGTCGAACCTCCGGAGGAGCGACTCCACGAACGCCATGGTCTCGTCGTGGCCGGTCGTGAGCCCGAGGTCCCGCTCGTTCACCAGCACGCGGGCGATCGCGGTGGTCAGTACGACGATGGCCATGGGGGGCGCGTCGCCGATGTCGAGGTCGCCTTCCGCGATCATCCGGTTGAATGAGTCGAGCAGTACGTGGCGGTAGCGCTCGGCGTGCGCGGTGAGCTCCGCCCGGAACGCCTCGCTGTGGTTGGCGAGGGCCATGAACTCCGCGAGCAGCGCGGTACCGGGGTGGCTGTTCATCTCCCACAGGACCGTCAGCGGGTACGCGGACGGCTTGATGCGGGATCGCCGCTCCGCTTCCTGGTCGGTGCGTCGCCGCAGGACGGCGAGGAAGAGGTCGTCGAGGGTCGGGAAGTAGTACAGGACCAGCGCCGGCGCGACGCCGGCCTCGCGCGCCACGCGCCGTACGCCGACGACGGCGTAGCCTTCGTCGATCATCAGCCGCTCGGTCACGTCGAGCAGTGTTTGGCGCGTCTTGGAGTTTCTGGTCCCTCTGCGGTCCGGTGCGGTCATGGGGACATTGTCCTTGACGGCCTGCGGCCCCTGTGTAAACAATTGTTTAACCAGGCGGCCCGACCGCCTGCAACCACAATGCAAGCCAAGCACAGCCGAGACCGCCTCGGACCCTCGCGGCCGGGAGCACGTCGATTCCCTGTTCTGTACGCCCCGCCGTTCCGCGGGTCGGCTCCGCCTGCCCCGCGCGGCAGACCGCGGAGACGAAGGACCGGCTGATGGCACGAACCGAACGTGCACGTCCACCACTTGGGAAGAGGCAATGACCAACTGCCCCGCCATGCCCCAGACCGCGCGGCTCTGCCGCCG
The DNA here is from genome assembly GCF_051388935.1 of Yinghuangia sp. YIM S10712. Taxonomy (NCBI): domain Bacteria; kingdom Bacillati; phylum Actinomycetota; class Actinomycetes; order Kitasatosporales; family Streptomycetaceae; genus Yinghuangia; species Yinghuangia sp. YIM S10712. The sequence goes on along the minus strand of NZ_JBPKBI010000034.1, from coordinate 2,859 downwards.
CACGGTCGCGATGCCTGACCCAGGTGGTCACGGCCCGACCGCACCGGCCGGACATCCCGCCGGGGTGGGCCGATGAGCGCCTCCCCGCCGACCGACACGTACGCGGGCACCCGTACGCTCCGGGTCGAGGACGCGCGGTTGCTGACCGGCGCCGGAACGTACGTCGACGACGTCGTCCGGCCCGCCATGCTGCACGCCTGCTTCGTTCGCAGCCCGATCGCGCGCGGTCGCATCCTCGGCATCGACGTCACCGACGCACTCGCCTTGGACGGGGTCCACGCGGTGTTCGTCGCCGAGGACCTGAACCCCGGTGTCCACGAGCAGTGGTATTCGCTCAACGGCCGGCACGACCCCGACACGCCCCGTCCGCCGCTCGCCGAGGGCGACGTGCGGTTCGTCGGAGACCCGGTCGCGATGGTCGTCGCCGTCGACCGCTACGTCGCGGAGGACGCGGCCGAATTGGTCGTCGTCGACTACGACCCGCTGCCGCCCGTCGTCGACTACGCGACCGCGCTGGAGTCCGCCGAACTCGTCCACGGCGACCGCTCGGACAACCTGGTGGGTCAACTCGGCGGCCGGCCCATGGACGACCTCGCGCCGGTCTTCGACAGCGCGGCACACGTCGTGAGCCAGACCGTCCGCCAGCAGTCCCACGGCCCCGTGCCGATGGAGACCCGCGGGATCGTCGCCGAGTGGTCGGCACCCAGCGGTGAGATGACCATCTGGGCGTCGACGCAGGCCCCCCACGAGGTACGCGCCTTTTGCGCCCGGCTGCTGGCAGTCGCCGAACACAAGGTACGCGTCGTCATGCGCGACACCGGGGGAGGCTTCGGCCAGAAGGTGCTGCCGCAGCGCGAGGACATCTGCGTCATGCTGGCGGCCACGAAACTGCCCGCCGCGCTCAAGTGGATCGAGGACCGGCAGGAACACCTGATGTCGGCCGGCCAGGCCCGCCACGAGCACGGCGAGGCGAAGATGGCGTTCGACGAGGAGGGCAACATCCTCGCCGCGGTCCTCGACCACGTCCAGGACGCCGGTGCCTACCCGACCCCTTCGCCCGTCCAAAGCGGTATCGCCGTCGGGATGCTGTTCCCCGGCCCGTACCGGGTTCCGCAGGGGACCTTCCGGTCGCGGTTCGTCTTCTCCAACACCAGCGGGCGCGTGGCCTACCGCGGTCCGTGGCAGTTCGAGTCCATGGCGCGCGAGGTCCTGCTCGACACCGCCGCGCGGCAGATCGGCATCGACCCGGTCGAGCTGCGCCGCAAGAACATGCTTCGGCGCGACGAGCTGCCGACGTTCAACTGCATGGGCATGCCGTACGACAACATCACGCCGCTGGAGACGTTCGAGCAGGCGCTGGAGATCCTGGACTACGACGCGTTCCGCCGCGAGCAGGAACTCGCCCGCGCGGAAGGGCGGTTCCTCGGCGTCGGCACCTGCACGTACGTCGAACCGACCGCCGGGGCGACGCCGTTCCACAGCACCGAGGGCGCGACGATCCGCATCGAGCCGTCCGGCAAGGTCAACGTCTACGTCGCCGGCGGGTCGTGCGGGAACAGCCTGGAGACCACGGTCATCCAGCTCACCGCCGACGCACTTGGCGCGGCGATCGAGGACGTCAGCACCATCCAGGGCGACACCGCGCTGACGCCCTTCGGCGGCGGCACGGGCGGCAGCCGGTCCGGCCCGATGACCGCGGGCGCGGTCGCCGAAACCGCCGCGATCCTGCGGCAGCGCATCCTGGCGATCGCTGCACACAAGCTCGAAGTCCCGGTCGACGACGTGGAGTTCGTGCGCAGCGTGGCGACCGCGAAGAGCAAGCCGGACGCGTCGGTGACGCTCGCCGAGATCGCCGACATCGCGTACTTCCAGATGCACGCGCTGCCACCGGAGATCCCGGCAGGCCTGGAGGCGAGCGGCCGATACCGCGCGACCAATCCGGCCATCTGGGCCAACGCGACGCACGTGTGCACCTGTGAGGTCGACGTGGTGACCGGCCACGTGAAACTGCTGCGGTACATCGTGAGCGAGGACTGCGGTCCGATGATCAACCCGAACGTCGTCGAGGGCCAGATCTTCGGCGGTGCCGTGCAGGGGATCGGCGGCGCGCTGTTGGAACACCTCGCCTATGACGAGGACGGGAACCCCGTCACCACCACGTTCATGGACTATCTGCTGCCCACGGCGACCGAGGTGCCGACCATCGAGCTCGGGCACATCGAGACACCCAGCCCGGGACCGGGCGGTTACAAGGGTGTCGGGGAAGGCGGTGCGATCGGCGCCCCGCCGGCCGTCGTCAACGCGGTCGCCGACGCGCTCGCCCCCTTCGGCGTCCGCATCGACCGGCTCCCGCTCACCCCCGCGTCGATCGCCGGCCTGTTGGAGGAAGCGCGCCGCCGGGAAGACGACGGTGACGCAACCTCATCGGCTCCCACCACGACCGGGACGGTGACCGCATGAAGCCCGCAGCGTTCGAGTACCACGTACCGGACACGGCCGAGGACGCGGTCGCGCTCCTCGCCGAACTCGGGGACGGGGCGAAGGCGATCGCGGGCGGGCAGAGCCTGGTGGCGATGCTCGCGCTGCGCTTGGCGGTGTTCGAGCATCTGGTCGACCTGCGGCGGCTGGACGAGATCCGCGGCATCGAACACCGCGACGGTTCGGTGTGGATCGGCGCGGGGACCACGCAGGCGACGATCGGGCGGTCGGAGGAACTGCGTTCACGGGTTCCGCTGTTGGCTCGGGCGACGCCGTTGATCGGGCATTTCCAGATCCGTTCGCGCGGGACGCTGGGCGGTTCGATCGCGCACGCGGACGCGGCGGCCGAATACCCGGCCGTGGCCTTGACGTTGGACGCTC
>NZ_JBPKBI010000033.1:0-35755 GCF_051388935.1 Yinghuangia sp. YIM S10712 | reverse complement strand
GGTGAGGCGTTTGAGCTCCAGATCCGGTCGGTGCAGGATGACCTGCCTCAGCCGTCCGGTCTCCGACTGCACGTTGAATCCCATCGATTCTCCTTCGTGGTACGGGAATTTCCGCAGACATATGCGGGACGCCGCGGCGATCCACGCGGCGGGAGCGGTACTGGTGACGCGGATCGGCGGTCGCGTGCCCGCGCGGGGACCGGGCTGACACGCGACCATCCGGATCGGCGGGACTACTTCGCCTGTTCGTCGGGGCGGCCGGTTGTGGGTCCGGTGTCCGTCGTGGTGACGGCGGATGCGTCGAAGACGGTGGACGGGGCCTCGGCGGGTCCGTACTCGCCCCGCGCGGCCTTCACCCAGATGTAGACCGGGATGCCGACCAGCAGCAGGATCAGGCTCTTCAGCACGGCCTCGGCGCCGGAGCCGTAGACCATCCAGATGGTGAACGCCAGGCCGAGTGTGGAGATGGTCAGGTCCTTCGCGAGTGCGGCACGGGTCACCGGCCGTTCGCGGGTGACCAGCCAGAAGAGCTGTGCGGCTGCGGAGAACAGGTAGGGGATGACCGTCGTGACGGTCGCGAGCAGCAGGATGTCCTCGAAGGCGTCCTCGGACCGCAGGTAGTTCATCGCCATGACGATGATGGTGAGCGCCGTGCCGATGATGACGCCGATGTACGGAACACCGCGGCGGGTCTTCGTGAACGCGGTGGGGAACATGCCGTCGCGTGCTGCCGCGTAGGGCATTTCGGCGACCAGCAGGGTCCAGCCGTTGAGGGCGCCGAGGCCGGAGATGATGGCCATGGCCGCCATCACACCGCCCCACATGGTGCCACCGAACATGTTGTTGAGCGCGTCGGAGAACGGGGCTGTCGAGTCGACCAGTTCGCCGTGCGGAACGGTGCCCATGATCGCGACGGTGGACAGCAGGTAGACGGCGGCGCACGCGAGTGTGCCGTAAACCGAGGCACGGCCGACGTTGCGTCCGGGGTCGCGGACCTTCTCGGCCGCCACGGAGACGGCTTCGATGCCGGAGTAGGCGAACACCACCAGCGCGGCGGACGTCTGCAAGGCTCCGAAGAAGTCGTCCCCGCTCGCGTTGAACGGGCCGAAGTTGGCGCCCTTGACGAAGAACATGCCGACCACCGCGACGAACAGCAGCGGGACGAACTTGAGCACAGTCGTCAGGAGTTGGAAGACACCCATGTTCGGCAGGGGCCGTTCGGGCCACAGGTCCGACGATTTCGAGCAGCACGTCGCCGTCGTGGGCAGGACGCGCGGAGACACACCGCCGTTGTCACTTCGCGGGCGACCGCCTCGCGCAGCTCAAGGGGCCGGTCGACTCGGCGGGTTCGCCGGCCTCACCGCGTGGGAGGCCAGGCACGCGGAGCGCCCGAACGAAGTCGACCTCAACCCGCGCTTCGCACCGACGTCTCCGACGGGCGAGTGGGACGACAAGCGTGAAGGGACCCGTCGGTGAGCACGGGTCCCTTCATGTGCGCTGTGACCAGCGTGACCTCAGAAATGCCGTTCCCCGATGGCGGCTGCGGGACGTCGGCGACCGGGCCGGGTGGACGTGTCGTCATAGTCGAACCGCAGCGTGTGGGTCACGCCGACGACGCCGTCGACGGCCCGGCACAGACGCACGACCAGCGGGATGAGGCTTTTGCGTTCGAGAGTGCCGGTCAGGTGGACGCGTCCGCCGTCGACGGTCACCGCGACGATCGCCGGATCGATCCACAGCGCGCGGAGCAGCACCTCCTCGGCGATCTCGGTGCGGATCTCCTCATCCGACCGGAGAAAGACCCGCAGCAGGTCGCAGCGGCTGACAATGCCTTCGAGGCGTCCGTCGGCGTCGACGACGGGCAGGCGCTTGACGTTTCTGCGCTCCATCAGCCGGGCGGCGTCCACGACACTCTGATCGGCCCGGATGGTGACGGCCGGCGCGGTCATGACTTCGCCGGCCCGCTCTCCGCGCGCCTTGTTCCGAGCGCGGCGGCCGGTGATGAAACCGTACGACGCGCGCGCGGACCCTTCCTCTCCACCGGCGTGCGCCTCCTTGCGCAACAGGTCGGCCTCGGAGACCACGCCGAGGACCCGGCCGCGGGCGTCCACGACAGGCAGGGCGCTGACCCGGCGAGACTGCATGGCCGCGACGATGTCCTTGAAGTCGGTGTCGGGGTCTGCGGTGGTCACGTCGGTCGACATCACCGAGCGGACGATTTGATGGGCCATGGTGTGCCTCCCGGCATCGGGTGGTGCGGCGGATGATCAAGGTCTGGTGCGCGGTGCGGTCGTGCGCTTGCTACGTCGGCCAGTTCCATCCGGAGGCAGCGCGCTCCCGGGCGCTCATGTCGGTTCCTCCGCTCGGTCGCGCCGGTGCCGGGGCCGTCCCCCTCTACGCGTCCACTGTGCCGAAACGCTCGCGACGGCACATGAGGCGTCAGGCCCAGACGAGGGGCCGAACGGCCCACCTGACGCACCCACGGTGAGACACCGCCGATGCATGGAGAGGATCCCCATCTGGCCAACCTCGACGATGACGTCCTGCGCCGCCACCTGCTCACGACCGAGCGCCGGCTCCCGTGCCTGCGGTCACCCGCCGCGCGAACGTGACCGGCCCCTGCCGCGCTGGGGGCGGCGGGGCCGGTGTCCGGGGTCCGGTATCGCAATGCTCGGTGACGATTGTTCGCGTCAGGTGTCAGGTGTCAGGTGTCAGGAGAAGGAGAGCTGGAACTTGTTCGCTTCCGGGTCGTAGGTGTACGTGCGCGGGGGGATCGCGCCGTGGGGAGTGTCGCGGCTGTAGTCGGCCGGGTCGACATAGCTCGCGATGCGGAGCGGGCCGAGTGTGAAACCGGCCTTCTGGAAGCTCGCGTAGGTCAGGTCGCGGCCGGCCTTGGTGGCGATGCCGGTGAAGAGGGTGAGGGCGCGGCACGCGGTTTCGACGGCGACCTGCGGTGTCGGGGAACCCGCGGGCAACGTCCGCGCGTCGGTGTAGAGCTTGTCGCGCAGCGTGGGCACCGCCGCCTCGACGGTGGCGACGCACCGCCGGATATCGGGTTCGTCCCAGCGGATGAGCGGGCCCAGGGCGGCAGCGTTCGTCAGGACGCCGCGGTCGTGCTGCGCGTTGTCGCCGGTGTAGATCTCGGCCGTCGAGAGATTGGTGAACAGCAGGCGCGGCCGATAACCGGTCTTCTCCAACTGCACGGGGAACGCCTGCCCCATGCCGCCGACCACGACGATGGTGTCGGCTCCCGCGGCCTGGAGTTGCCGGATGATCGCGTCGGTTCGCTGCGCCACTGCCGCCGGGTCGCGCAGGCTCGCATCGAGTATCGCGGTCTGTACCGGGGTGACGCCGCGTCGTTGCAGAGCGGGGACCACGACATCCTTGACCAGGGACTGTTCGTTGACGACGCCGACAACGCCGACCTTCTTGCCGGCGAAGGCACCGTTTTGCGCGAACAGCTCGATGCCGTCGGCGACTTCGTCGCCCCCGCGGTCGTAGGAGAACCATGGAGCCTGAGCCTGGGCGTAATACTTCGCGGTGAGCGGCCCGCCGACGACGGCGGTCTTGTCGGCTTGGACGTAGCACAGCGACTCGTCGGCGTTGAAGCTGCCGATCGCCGCGAACACCTTTGCGTCCTGCGTCAGTTGGCGGCAAGCCTCCTGAGCCGTCGCGGGGGAGACCACGTTGATCTTCCCGAAGACAGGCTCGATCTTGCGGCCGTTGATGCCGCCGTCGGCGTTGATCTTCTGGATCAGTGCGCGGTAGACCACCTCGTAGTCGCCGTGGTCGATGTTCATGAACTGCTTGACCGACGACAAGTCGGGATAGGTGATACCGACCTTGATGCTGTCTTCGGTCACGCCGGGTGCCACATCCGGGGCGGGGGGAACGACCGTGCTGCCGGTGGCGCTTGGTGCGTCGTCGTTCTTCTCGCCGGCGCATCCGGTGGCGATGACGGCGGCGACCGCGGTGATCGCCACCGTGACACGTCGTCTGGTGCGGTTCCTTCTCATGGCTGTGCGATGCCTCTTCTGTGGGGAGGTGCGGCACGTTCCGGCAACGAAACGCGATGACGCCCCCCGCGTCGGCGTTGTCGTACGTCGGCGGCACTGCCTTACGTGAACGCCTCTCGCCGCAGATGCTCGTCGTGCGGCGCGAGGGACATCCCGCTTTGTGTCAGGTGGTCGCCTGGGACGGGCTTGTCCCGGGCACGGTGATGGTGGCGGTGCAGGGAAGGTCGTCGCTGCTCGTACCCGCCATGACTGTCACATCGCCCGGTTCGATGCCGCGGCGGCCGTCGGTCATGGTGTAGTGCAGCCGCTCGATGGGCGCTTCCAGGGTGACGGCCTGGGATTCGTCGGCGGCCAGAGCGACGCGGCGGAACTGGATGAGTTGGCGGACCGGTCGGACGACGGAGGCGGCCTCGTCGCGGGCGTAGACCTGGACGACGGTCTCGCCGTCGACCGTTCCGGTGTTCGCCACGGTCAGCCGCACGCGTACCTGTCCGTCGGCGAACTCGACGGCAGGCCCGGTCTGTTCGTCGAAGGCGATCGCGAATGTGGTGTAGGACAGGCCGTGGCCGAACGCGTAGAGCGGGCCTTGTTCGCGCAGATCACCGTAGCCGTGGCGGGTGCCGGTGGGGTGGCCGTAGCCGCTGCCGTGGTGGTGGCCGTGGTGGATCGGGATCTGGCCCAGGTGCCGGGGGAAGGTGCTGGGCAGTTTGCCGCTGGGGTTGATCGCACCGAACAACGCGCCGGCGATCGCTCGTGGCCGTCGCCCTGGATGCCGCGCACGAACGCGACGGAGAACTGCGCCGCCAACTCCGGGTCTTCGCCGTAGGTTTCGTGGACGCGGCCCCAGCGCGGATCGCGGTTGATGTCCATCACCGGGGAGAACAGGAGCTGGATTCCCGCGTCGCGCATGTGCGCTGAGGTCACCGCGGCCGAGCGGCGCACCAGCTCCGGGTCCCATGTCGCCGCCTGCGCCCACGCGGTCGGGAACTGCGAACCGGAGTCGTGGACCAGGCCGTTGATCCCCTCGAAGTGGACCAACGCACCGATCCCGAACGGCGACACGTCACGGACACCGGCCTGTATCTCGGCAAGCCGAGCGCGCAGACTGTCCGCATCGCGCCCGAGGAACCAGCCCAGCGACAGGTGTCCGACACCGTGCGGCTGCAGTGCCGCGAGCCTCGTCACGTCGACCGCCGGGCCCTCCGCCGGGGCGCCTTCGCCCCGGACGATGAGCTCCGCGACGCTGAAACCGCCGAGCTGGGCTGCCTTCTGATCGAGCGTCAGTTTGGCCAGCAGCTTTGTGATGTCTTCGGAGGTCCACGAACGAGCGGACATGCCGAGATCTCCTTGTCTTGACGGGTGTCGCGGGGTCGTGCGATCGTCCGGGCGGACTTGTGGGGCCGACTCGCGGGGACGGACCGGCCGGGTCGGGCTCGACGCTCCGTCCCGGCCGGTCCGGCGTTACCGTGCGGCGCCGATGCCGTCCACCGGCTTCTTGGCCGGGTCGGGCTCGTGGGTGGCCGTGCTGCCGCTGCGTTCGATGGCGCGTTCGTCGGTGCCGAGGTAACTCGCGATGACCTTGGGGTCGTTGCGGACCTCGTCGGGTTGGCCGGCGGCGATGACGCGGCCGGTTTCCAGGCAGTAGACGCGGTCGCTGATGCCCATGATGAGCGGCATGTCNTGCGTTCGATGGCGCGTTCGTCGGTGCCGAGGTAACTCGCGATGACCTTGGGGTCGTTGCGGACCTCGTCGGGTTGGCCGGCGGCGATGACGCGGCCTGTTTCCAGGCAGTAGACGCGGTCGCTGATGCCCATGATGAGCGGCATGTCGTGCTCGATCACCAGCATGGAGGCGCCGAGTTCGCGGCGGATCTCCTGGATGAGGGGCCCGAACGCCTCGGTCTCGCGCTGCGCGACACCGGCGGTCGGCTCGTCCAGGCACAGCACGCGGGCGTCCAGCGCCAGCAGGCCCGCGAGTTCGACGATGCGCCGGGTTCCTGTGGACAGGTCGGCGATGAACGCGTCGGCGTAGCGGCCGAGTCCGAGGAAGTCGATCAGGTCGTCGGCGTCGGACCGCTTGGTGCGTTCCTTCTTGAACGTGTGCGGTAGATGAAGTGCCGTGGACAGCAGTCCGGTTCGGCCCCGCGCCTCCAGCGCGATCTGCACGGTCTCACGAACGGTCAGCTCCGGAAAGAGTGTTGCCGCCTGGAACGTGCGGCCCAGTCCGATGCGGGCGCGGGCGGCCGGGGCCGCTCCCGACACGTCGCGGCCGAGCAGTTCGACCCCGCCCTTGGCCGGGACGAACCCGCCGATCGCGTTCATGAGCGTGGACTTGCCTGCGCCGTTGGTGCCGATCAGGCCGACGATCTCGTTCGGCATCACCTCGATCGACACCCCGTCGACCGCCGCCCGGCCGCCGAACCGCACCCGGACCTGCGACGTCGCCAGGACCGGCTTGTCGGCCGGCAGCGGCTCGCGTTCCGTCCGGGTGAGTGCCTTCGGCGCGGCTGTCGCGGTCTTGGTCGGAGCGGCGGGGCCGAGTTTCCTGTCGGCCCACGCCAGGATCGCATCGCGTGTGGTGTAGCCGATCTGGACCAGGCCGCCGGGGAAGTAGAGCAGCAGGATCAGCAGGCCCATGCTGGAGGTCAGCATCGGCACCAGTTCGTTGTCGGGGAAGATCGCCGGGAGGCCGATCACCCACAGCGAGCCCAGCACCGACCCGGACACCGACCCGAGGCCGCCGATCACCACGATCGAGACCAGCACGAGGGAGTCGTCGCCGAGGAAGTACTTGTCGGCGTACGGCACGGTCTGCACCGCGCCCGCGAGCAGCGCCCCGCCCAGGCCCGCGATACCGCCGGCCAGCGCGAACGTCTGGAGCTTCACCCGCGCGGCCGCGACGGTGTACGCGGCCGCGGTGGCCGGGTTGTCGCGCACACCGATCGTGGTCCGGCCCACACCCGTCTTGCGCAGCCGCGCCACGATGCACATGACCACGACCAGGACGACCAACACCAGGTAGTAGTAGGAGCGTTGGCTGGACACGTCGATCCCGAACACGGTGCTGCGGGGGAACGACGCGGTGTCCATGCCCTCGTCGTGGAACATGTCCCGGCGGTAGAAGAACTGCTCGGCGGCGATCGCGAACGCGAACGTGCTGACCGCGAGCAGCAGGCCGCGGACCCGCAGCGCCCCCGCGCCGATCAGCGCGGCCAGCGCGGCGGTCACCAGCGTCGCGATGAGGACGGCCGTGGGGAAGGTCAGGGCCTGGATGCTGTAGACGGTGTCGCCGAGTTCGATGCGCATGCCGCGGTTGAGCGCGGCCGCGGTCAGCGCGCCCAGGCCGGCGAACGCCATCTGGCCGAGGGAGAGTTGCCCGGCCCAGCCGGTGAGGATCGTGACCGACGCGGCGCAGATCGCGTACGCGAGGATCACGGTGTAGAGCAGGTGCCGCGACGGCTGGGTGACGATCAGCGGCACGATCACCGCGACCAGGCCGAGGAACAGCAGCGTCGCGCGTTCCATGTGCCGGACCCACCACACGCCCTTGAGGCGTTCGGGAACCGGCTTGATCTTCGGGGCGAAGGAGAACGCCGACGACTCGGTGTCCCGGCCCCGGCTGACGAAGAACACCGCCACCAGCACCAGGACCAGCAGCACCAGATCGGTCAGGCCCGGCTGGTCGAGCCAGTTGAACTGGATGAACGACTGGAGGACACCCAGCGCCACCCCCGCGCCCAAGGCGATCGGGAACGACACCATCCGGGCGATGACGGCGGCGGCGAGGGCACGGAGCAGGGTCCCCGGGCCAAGGGTGGTGAGCTGGGTCAGGGACTTGTTCTGCGCGGAGATCAGGATCAGGCACAGCGTGCCCAGCAGGCCCGCGATCGCCCACACCGCCGTCGAGACGAGTTTGGGGCTGATGCCCTGGAGACGGGCCAGCTCCGGGTTGGACGCGGACGCCTTCACCGTCTTGCCCAGCACCGTCCGGCTCAGGAACAGCGCGAGCAGCACCGCCGCGACCGGCACCGTGACCAGGATGCTCATCTGCGCGCTGGTGACGGTCAGGTCGTCGGTGGGCGACCAACTCCCCGACCACGGAACGGGATACACGTCGTTCGTGTAGTCGTCCATCTCCGGGAACGCGGTGACGATCGTCAGCGCGAGCTGGGCGACACCGATCGTGGCGACCAGGACAATCACCCGGGGCGCGTTGAACAGCCTTCGTACGACGACGAGATCGATGATCGCGCCGAACGCCGTGCCCGCGGCGAGGGAGATGAGCAGAGCGATCCAGTACGGCACGTTGTAGCGCACCGCCAGCAGCGCGAACAGCACCGAGCCGACCAGGCCCATGTTCGCGACCGCGAAGTTGATGACGCGGGTGGAGCGGTGGACCAGCACGATGCCCATGGCCAGCAGGCCGATGACCAAACCGGTGACCGCGCCGTCGAACAGCAGTTGTGTCGTTGGCATTTCCATGACCGTCAGCCGCCTTCCTTGCCGAGGAAGACCGCACGCGCCAGATCATCGCGCTCGGCCAACTCCCGTGCCGGCCCGGTGAACCGGACCTGGCCCTTCTCCAGGAACACCGCGCGGTCCGCGATCGCGAGCGCGATGTTCAGCGACTGCTCCACGACGACGATCGTCAGCCCGTCCTGTTTGAGCCGCTCGATGATCGCCAGCAGGTCCTGCACCACCACCGGCGCGAGCCCGAGCGAGAGTTCGTCGATCAGCAGCACCTCGGGGTCGTGCATCAGCACCATCGCCAGCGCCAACATCTGCTGCTGACCACCCGACAACGACCCCGCCACCTGCCCTTGACGGCCCTTCAGGTCCGGGAACAGGTCCAGCACATAAGCGAACCGCTCATCCCGCCGCGCCGCGTCCTTCCGGAACCGGAACGCGGCCATCTCCAGGTTCTCCCGGACCGTCATGTCCGTGTACACGCCCTTGCCGCCCGGCAGCAGATGAATGCCGTACCGACCGCGCTGCTCGGGCGCGACATACGTGATCGTCTGACCGCCCAGCCGGACCACGCCCCGCTCGGGGGTGCCCAGTCCGCAGATCACCTTCAGGATCGTCGACTTGCCCGCACCGTTCGTACCCAGCAGCGCCAGCGTCTCGCCGCGCTTGACGTCGAACGCCACATCGAACAGCACCTGCACGTGCCCGTACGAGAAGTCGATGTTGTTGACCTGGAGCACCGGAATCTGCTCCGGGTCCTGCTCCTGCCGTTCCTTCTCCTCCAGCTCCTCGCGCAGTTCCTGCACGACGAGCGAGAGGTCGTTGCGGATGAAGTGCGAGCTGCGGACCAACAGGAAGCCGCCGATCGCGGTGGACGGTATGCCGATCACCAGTACCGCCACGCGTGGGTCGTACACATCGCTGATCAGGCCCGACAACACGGCACCGCCGGTGCCGCCGATGAAGAAGATGTAGATCGCCGCGAGCGCCGCCCCCAACCCGCGCAGGCGGTACGGCACCACCGAGTTCAACAACGGCCCGGTCATCGCGAACGACACCGAGGACAAGAGCATCGCCGGGATACCGAAGATCAGGAACAGGTACCCGTTCGGCATGAACCACTGGATCGGCAGGAGCACCGCGCCCGGCAGGATCAGGTAACCGAGCAGCGCCACGGCCCTGGACGGGTCGCTGTGGTAGAGCCGGTCATACCACGGACCGATGAACGGCAGCGTGCACAGCACCGCGGCACCGCCGATGGAGGCGATCAGACCACGCGAGAACGTGGACATCCCGAAGTGGTCGTCCGCCCACAGATTGCCCAGCACACCGGTGCTGAACAGGCTGAACCCCAACGCCGAGAACGCGAGGATCGAGGTCTTCATCGTCTTGATGCGCAGCAGCCGCGCGAACGCCGCCTCGATCGAGATCGGCATCGGCTTGTGGTTGTCGACGACTTCGCCGAGCACCGACTTCATCTCGTGCTGGCCGCGCTTGGGCTCCGGCAACCGGAACGCCCAGATGGACACGACCAGACACGGCAGGCCGAGAACCAGGAACGCCCAGCGCCACCCCTCGTCTCCGCCGGCCAGCGTGGCGATGCCGGCCACCAGGACCGGACTCAGTGCCGCAGCGGCACGCGAACCGCTGTAGTTGAGGGCGGACATCCGCCCGCGGACACCGATCGGGTACGTATCGGCGAGCATCGAGCCGTGCACCGGCATGTTGCTGGCCTTGGCGACCCCGACGCCGAAGCGCGCGAGGAAGAAAAGGAACGCGTTGGCCGCGAGGCCGCTCGCGACCGCCATCGCCGAGAACATGATCCCGGCCCAGCCGACGATGCGGCTGCGGCGGAACCGGTCGGCGAGGTAGCCCATCGGCAGCGCGCCCAGCACCAGGAACGCGCCCGACGCCGCCGAGATGAACACGATCGCCGAGTCGCTCAGGCCGAAGGTGTCGCGGATCTCGGGCGACAGGATGCCCAGCGCCGCGGACTCCAGTTCGTCCAGGGTGCTGAGCAGGAACAGGGTCAGGAACGTCATCGACCCGCCGGCGGCCAGTCCCTGACGCAACGTCAGTTTCTCGTCGCCGACGCCGGGCAACAGCTCGTCCGCGAACAACACCTCGCGCTGCGCCTCGGCCTGGCGCGCGCGGCGCTCCGCCTCGGCCTCGATGAGTCCGGCGGCGAGCCCGGCTGCGGACGACGCCGCGGCACCGCCGGTTTCCGCGGGTTCCGTGGGCGCGCTCACGGCTGCGGCCGATCGGTGCGCGGGACTCGGACAGGGGGCATTTGCATGGACTCTCCGCAAGAACGGGCTGACGAGGTCAGCGAGTGGCGGGTAGCGCATATGAGGCGTTGGGCCGGCGCCGGCAGGCAGGGCACGGCGGAACACATCGCCCGCGCATGTCGCAGGTTTGCCGTGAGTGGCCGTGCCGGAGGCGGAGTTGCCGCTCCCGCACCTGCCGGCGCCCGCTTCCCCGGTCGGGGACGGCGTCGGGGGGAGTGCCGTGGATGGCTGGACTCGTGTGGCGCGGCCCCGGTTCGTCTCGTCCCTGTCAGTGCGCGAACCGCGAAAGCCGCACACACGAGTCGAACCGGTTCCGGACCCGAAGTTTCCCGGACGAAGGGGCGCCGGATGTTCCGGTTGCCGTTTGTTGTCGCACCCGTCCGCCCTCGGAGACGACGATGGGACGGAAAGCGCCGTCGTTCGGCACTTTCCGTCCCATGGCCATGACGTCACGACGCCGGCCACCGCACATGCCCGCGCCGTGGTGGGCGCGGACCGTGCGGTGACCGGCGTCGGTGTCCGGAAGCGTCCGGAGGCGGTACAGCAGGCGGTGCGGAGGTGTTGTGAGGCTGTCGCCGAGGGCGATGAGGGTCAGGTGACGACCGACGCCGCCTTGAGGGCGAGGATGCGGTCCCAGTCGAAGCCGAGCTCCATCAGGACTTCTTCCGTCTGGGCGGCGAACTCCGGGGCCCCTTGGGTCTGGGGCGCCTGGACGTCGAACTGCACGGGGTTCGCGACGAGTTCGAGTTCACCCGCCTGCACGATGTACTCGTTGTCGCGCACCTGGTGGTCGGCGCCGAGCTGGAGCGTGTCCTGCACGGGCGCCCAGGGGCCGGCCAGCGTCGCGAACTTCTCGGTCCACTCCGGAAGGGTCCGGCTGCCGATGACCTCGCGCAGGATCGCCGCAGCCTCCTCGGTGTGCTCCCTGAAGCCCTCCGCGGAGGTGAACCTCGGGTCGTCGGCGAGTTCGGGGCGGTCGATGTGGTGGCACACGTCGGCCCAGAACTTCGTCGGCTGGAGCATGACGAAGCTGATGTAGCGGTCGTCCTTGGTCGCGTACAGGCCCGAGAGCGGGTTGCCCGGCGAGCCGTGCGTCCCGGGCGCGGTGGCCACCCACGCCTGGTTCAGGTGCAACGACAGCGCGATGCCATGGCCCATGGCCCACAGCCCGCTGCTGAGCAGTGAGACGTCCACGACGGACGGCTCGCCGGTGCGCTCGCGCTTGAGCAGTGCCGCGGCGACACCGCCCGCGAGGTTGGTGCCGGAGATGGTGTCGCCGTACGCCGGAGCGGGCGGCGTGATCATGCCACCCGAGCCGGGCGGGGTGATGCTGGCCGCGGTACCGCCGCGCGCCCAGAAGGCGGTCATGTCGTAACCGCCCTTGGTCGCCTCCGGTCCGCGCGGACCGAGCGCGCTGCCGCGCGCGTAGATGACCTTGGGGTTGACCTTGCGAATGTCGTCGACGTCGATGCCGAACTTCGTCCGGTGGTTGGGGAGGAAGCTGGTGAGGAACACGTCGGCGCGCTTCGCGAGTTCGTACAGCACCTCGCGGCCCTCGGGCTTGGACATGTCCAGGCCGATGCTCCGCTTGCCGCGGTTGGCGTGCTCGACGTTCGGGTTGGGATCGCCCTCCACCTTGAACGTCCCCGTCTGCCGCAGCCCGCGCTGCGGGTCGCCGGTGACGGCGTGCTCCACCTTGATCACGTCCGCGCCCCACTCGGCGAGCACGCCGCCCGCCGACGGGACGAAGCCGTACATCGCCACTTCGAGGACGCGGATGCCCTCCAACGGCTTGCTCATCCGACTACCACCGCCATGGTCTTGCCTTCCAGGAACTCTTCGAGGCCGACGACGCCCATCTCACGGCCGATACCCGACTGCTTGTACCCGCCGAACGGCGAGTCGGGGGCGAAGTAGTTGCCGCCGTTGAGGCTGAGGGTGCCGGTGCGGATGCGACGGCCCACCGCGATCGCCCGGTCGTTGTCGGCGCTGACGACCGCGCCGGAAAGACCGAAGATCGAGTCGTTCGCGATGCGCACGGCGTCGTCCTCGTCCTCGTAGGCGATCACCGCGAGGACCGGTCCGAAGACCTCTTCCTGCGCGATCTCGTCGCCGGAGGAGACGTTCGTGAGCAGCGTCGGCTCGTAGTAGAAGCCCGGGTCGACGCGCTTGCCGCCGGTCACCAGCGTGGCGCCCGCCTCGACGGCACGCTGAACGATGGCGTCGACCTTGTCGCGCTGCTTCTCGCTGATCAGCGGGCCCATGAGGTTCTGCGGGTTGGCGGGGTCGCCCCACGGCACGTTGCCGAGCATGGCGGCGACCTTCGCGACGATCTCGTCGTGGTGCTCGCGGGGCACGAGCAGGCGGGAGGTGATCGCGCAGCCCTGGCCGGCGTGCGAGCAGATCGTGAAGGCGGCCATCATCGCGGCCTTGTCGAAGTCGGCGTCGTCGAGGACGATCATGGCCGACTTGCCGCCGAGTTCGAGGAAGACCTTCTTGACGGTCTTGCTCGCGACCTCCATGATCCGGCGGCCGACGGGGGTCGAGCCGGTGAAGGTGATCATGTCGACGTCGCGGTGGCTCGTGAGCACCTCGCCGACCTCGGGGACGGGCGACGCGAGGACGTTGACGACGCCCGGCGGGATGTCGGTGTGCTCGGCGATGAGCTCACCGAGGAAGAGCGTGGTCAGCGGGGTGTCCGGGGCGCCCTTGAGGATGACGGTGCACCCGGCGGCGAGTGCCGGGGCGAGCTTCGCGAGCGCGAGCTGGTTCGGGTAGTTGTACGCGGTGATCGCCGCGACGACGCCCACCGGCTCCTTCTCGACCCAGCGGCGGTGCTTGGCTCCGCGCGCCTCGATCTCGCCGAGGTCCTTGGTCCACTCGTAGTCACGGATCAGGTCCGTGTAGTAGCGCAGGACGTCGATGGGGGCATCGAGGGCGGGGCCGTACGTGAGCGCGCGCGGCACGCCGACCTCGGCGATGGTCAGCTCGCGGAGCTCCTCGCGGTGCGTGTCGAGCGCCTTGTGGAGCTGGTCGAGGCAGCGGAAGCGCAGCTCGTGGTCGGTCGCCCAGTCGGTGGTGTCGAAGGCCTTGCGGGCGGCGGCGACCGCGGCCTCGGCGTCGGCGACCGTGGCGTCGGCGGCGGTACCGACGACCTCACCGTTCGCCGGGTTGATGGAATCGAACGAGTTTGCGGTCTCGACGAGTTGTCCGTCGATCAGCAGACGCTTCACAGGCGCACCCCCTGGACTGCCGCAGTGGCGTCCACGTTGACGAGTTTCGCGGAGCCCGGGCCCGTGGCCAGCCGCCGGCCCTGCTTCGCGGTGACATCGGCGGCCGATACGCAGGCATGGCCTGCGCCGATCCCTTGTCCGGCAGCGGTGGCGGTGACCACCTTGCCTCGGAATCGCATGTTGCCTCCTCTTTCTTGGCGGCGTGGCTGAGTGGAAACTACATTCTCAGTTTTCGCAAATCAACAGCTCGCCGGGGGCCGCCAGACGGCGCCTCAACAGGCCAACGATAATGTTGGAAGCGGACGACGGCCCTGACCTCGACGGGTACCGCACGGGACCCGGAAGTACCGCTGAGCAAGTGCCTAGCAGACCTTTCGGAATCGACCCCGGGAGAATAGTATTCTCCGATCCGGAAGGGAGATTTTCATGGGCAACACGACGGCATTGCGCCCGGGCATGGGCGTCGAGGTCGTGGGCGTCGAGGACCTTCTCGACGATGTGCTGATCAGCCGGTGCGTGGAGGCGCTCAAGTGGCGCGGAGTGCTGCTGATCCGCGGCGCGAACCTCGACGACGAGGCGCAACTCGCCTTCAGCCGCAAACTCGGCGAGGTCGTCACCCTGGGCGGACAGGAGATCTTCAAGGTCTCCCTCGACCCGGCGGTCAACAGCGCCGCCGAGTACCTGAAGGGCACGTTCCACTGGCACCTGGACGGCACCACCGACAAGGTGCCCGTCAAGGCCACCACCCTCACCGCGCGCCACGTCGCGATGGTCGGCGGCGGCACCGAGTTCGCCAGCACGTACGCGGCGTACGAGAGCCTGTCCGAGGACGACCGCAAGCGCTACGACGACCTGCGCGTGGTGCACAGCATCGAGGCCGCCCAGCGCCTGGTCTACCCCGAGCCGACCGACGAGCAGATCGCGATGTGGCGGGCCCTGCCCAGCTACGAGACCTCCCTGGTCTGGCAGCGCCGCGACGGCCGCCGCTCGCTGGTCATCGGCGCCACCGCCGACCACGTCGTGGGCATGGACCCCGAGGAGAGCCGGGCGCTGCTGGACGAGCTGCTCGACTACACGACGCAGGAACGCTTCCGCTACACCCACGACTGGCAGGTCGGCGACCTGGTCGTCTGGGACAACACCGGCATCCTGCACCGCGCGCTTCCCTACGACGCGTCCTCGCAGCGCACGATGCACCGCACCACGATCACCGGGGACGAGCCGTGGCTGTGACGAAGACGGCAGTCGTGACCGGCGGCGGCTCGGGCATCGGCAAGGCCATCGCCGAGCGCCTGACCGCCGACGGCCACCAGGTCGCGGTCCTCGACCTGAACCCGACCGGCAGCTTCTTCGGGCAGAAGGCCGACGTCACGGACCCGGACCAGGTGAACGGCGCCCTGGACGCGGTCCGGCAGGAGCTCGGCCCGGTCACCATCCTGGTCAACGCCGCGGGCCTCGACGGGTTCAACCGTTTCGACCGCATCGACTTCGCGGCGTGGAAGCGGGTGATCGACGTCAACCTCAACGGCGTCTACCACTGCATCCAGGCCGCGCTGCCCGACATGGTCGAGGCCAAGTGGGGGCGCATCGTCAACATCTCGTCGTCGAGCGCGCACTCCGGCCAGCCGTTCATGGCGCACTATGTGGCGGCCAAGTCGGCGGTCAACGGGCTCACCAAGGCACTGGCCCTGGAGCTCGGTCCGCGCGGGATCACGGTCAACGCCGTGCCGCCCGGCTTCATCGACACCCCGATGCTGCGCGGTGCCGAGGCCAAGGAGCTGCTCGGCGGCACCGTCGAGGACCACATCAAGCGGACCCCGGTGCGCCGGGTCGGCCGCCCCGAGGACATCGCGGCGGCGTGTTCGTTCCTGATCTCGGAGGACGCCGGGTACATCACCGGGCAGATCCTGGGCGTGAACGGCGGACGCAACACCTGATCGCCGTCGTGCCGGGCCGTCGGACACCGGATCCGGCGGCCCGGCAGGACAGGTTCCGGCCCGCGGTACCTCCGCTTTCCGTCCGCAAAGGCGCGTGTGCGCCCGTCTGGAGGCGATGATGCGTCTCGGATTCGNCCCCCCCCCCCCCCCCCCCCCCCCCCCCCCCAGGACAGGTTCCGGCCCGCGGTACCTCCGCTTTCCGTCCGCAAAGGCGCGTGTGCGCCCGTCTGGAGGCGATGATGCGTCTCGGATTCGTCGGCGCCGGGAGGATCGGCCGTCCGATGGTGCGCCGCCTGCTCGCAGCCGGCCACGAGGTGCGTTCCACCGGCCGCTCGGCGGCCACCCGCGCGGCACTCGCCGAGGACGGCGCGCACGTCGTGGACGCCGTCGCGGAGGTCGGCCGCGGGGCCGACGCGGTACTCGTGTGCGTGTTCAGCGACGCGCAGGTCCGCGAGGTGTGCCTGGAGAGCGGGCTGCTCGACGGCATGCCGGACGGATCGGTCCTGGTCGTGCACACGACGGGCAGCCCGAACACCGCCGAGGCGGTCGCGGAGCGCGCGGCCGACCACGGAGTGCGCGTCGTCGACGCGCCGGTCAGCGGCGGTCCGCACGACGTCGCGGCGGGGAACGTCACGTTGTTCGTGGGCGGTTCCGACGACGCCGTCGACGCGGTACGGCCGGCGCTGCGCAGTTACGGCGACCCCGTCCTGCACGTCGGCTCCCTGGGGGCCGGACAGCGCGTGAAGCTCGTCAACAACGCGCTGTTCGCGGCGCAGATCGGCCTGCTCGCCAACGCCGTGGGCCTCGCGACGCGGCTGGGCGTGGACGAGGGCGCGCTCCTGGGAGCGCTACGGCACGCGAGCGGTGCGAGCCGTGCGCTGGACCTGGTCGCCGCGCGCGGCTCGGTCGCCGAATTCGCCGCGTCCGCAGGCGAATTCCTGAAAAAGGACGTGGCGGTCGCCCGCCACACCGCCGCCGAACTCGGCGGCGGACTCGGGGTACTCGGGGACGCCTGGGACCAGGCGTTCGAAACGCAACACCCCAAGGCTCGGGAAAACCACGAGGGAACACGGAGAAGATCATGAAGGTGCACGTCGACGATGAGCGCTGCCAGGGCCACACACTCTGCGCCATGATTGCCCCCAAGATTTTCGAACTCAGCGAAATCGACGGCCACTCCTCGGTCGTGGTCGACGAAGTCCCCGCCGACGAAGAACAGAGGGTCATGGAGGCCGTGAACTCCTGCCCGGAACGCGCCATTTCGATTTCCTGAACTCCAGTCCGGCCACGCTCCCGCTTGACGGCCCGGCATCGCAACCGCTCCGAACCACACCAGGAGAAGATCCACCGTGACCGTGGACGACGTCACAGACGAGCAGCGCAAGGCGCCGTACAAGTACTTCTTCGACCGGCATGCCGCGGACTACCACGAGAAGTTCGAGGACATCACGCAGGAAATGCATGCCAAGTGTCCGATCGCGTGGACGGACACGTACGACGGGCACTGGGTCGCCGCGGGAAACCGTGAACTGTTCGAGATCGCCCGGTCCTCCGACGTCCTGTCGAACGACCACGACATCACCGGCGAGGGGAGCGGCTACAAGGGCATCTCCATCCCCAAGACGAAGGACGCCGGTGCCCGGGGCGGCATCCTGGAGATGGACCCGCCTGAGCAGCGCTACTACCGCCAGGTACTCAACCCGTATCTGTCGCCCGCCGCGGTCAACCGGTGGATCCCGTTCATCGACGAGATCGTGCGCGCCTGCATCGACGAGAAGATCGAGAGCGGGTCGATCGACTTCGTCGACGACCTCGCGAACGTCGTGCCCGCGGTGCTCACGCTCGCGATGATGGGTATCCCGGTCAAGAACTGGGCGATCTACAACGAGCCGACGCACGCGGGTGTCTACACCCCGCCCAACTCCCCCGACGCGCCGCGTATCCAGGCGCTGCACCGGGAGATGATCAAGGACCTGATGGTCCAGATGCACACCATCCGCGCCAACCCGCGTCCTGGCCTGGTCAACGCGCTCGTCACCGCCAAGATCGGCGGCGAGACCCCGTCCGACATCGACCTGTTGGGCAACCTCGCGCTGCTCATCGGCGGCGGTTTCGACACGACCACCGCACTCACCGCGCACGCGCTCGAATGGCTGTCGGAGAACCCGGAGGAGCGCGACCGGCTCAGCCGCGAGCGCGACGAGCTGCTGAACTCCGCCACCGAGGAGTTCCTGCGGTTCTACACGCCCGCCGTGGGCGACGGCCGCACCTTCTCCAAGGACTGCGAGATCATGGGCGTGCAGTTCAAGGAGGGCGACCGGCTGTGGCTGTCCTGGGCGATGGCCAACCGCGACCCCGCCGCGTTCGAGAACCCCGACGAGGTCGACCTCGACCGCAAGAACAACCGCCACGCCAGCTTCGGCCTCGGCGTGCACCGCTGCATCGGCTCCAATGTCGCCCGCACGGTGTTCAAGCGGATGGTCGTCGCCGTGCTGGACCGCATGCCCGACTTCAAGTGCGACCCCGAGGGCGCCGAGCACTACACGTCCATCGGTGTCATCAACGGCATGAAGCACCTTCCCGCGACCTTCACCCCGGGCAAGCGGATCGGCGCCGGCATCGACGAGACGCTTGAGGTGCTGCAGAAGGCCTGCGACGAACAGCGCCTCGCCGAGCCGGTCACCGTGCGGAAGGCGCGCGCCGAGATCGAGCACTGACGCATTGTTCCCCTGCGCCCGCCTGAGCCGGTGAACTTCCCGGTGTGGCCGCCGAGTTCGCATTCGCGCGCGACGCGGCCACACCGGGTGCCCGGCACGGTGTGCCCTACCCCCTGGCGCGCGGGACCGCCCCGGTCCCGTGTCTTCCCCCGCGGTCGAACGACATGAGGTGGTCATGAACGCCAGCCCGTTGCAAGACCAGCAGAACCCGTCAGACGGCTCCGCGTCGGCCGAGAAGCCGTACCGCGTCGTCCAGTGGGCCACCGGCAACGTCGGTACCCGCTCGCTCCGCCAGATCATCGAGCACCCCCGGATGTCCCTGGTCGGGCTGTACGTCCACTCCGAAGGCAAGGCGGGCCGGGACGCCGGCGAGTTGTGCGGGCTCGCCGAGACCGGTGTCACCGCCACCCGGGACATCGACGAGATCATCGCGCTCGGCGCCGACTGCGTCCTGTACATGGCCGCCAAGCTCGACCTCGACGAGGTCTGCCGGCTGCTCGCGTCCGGCGCCAACGTGGTGACCACACGCGGCGAGTTCCACCGGCCGGCGAGCATGGAGCCCGACATGCGCAAGCGGGTCGAGGCCGCGTGCGCCGAGGGCGGCACGTCGATCCACAGCACCGGCAGCAGCCCCGGCTTCATCACCGAGACCGTGCCGCTGGCCCTGTTGTCGATGCAGCGGCGGGTCGACTCGCTGTCGATCCACGAGTTCGCGGACGTGTCCACGCGTGACTCGCCGGACATGCTGTTCCACGTGATGGGCTTCGGAAAGACGGTCGGCGACTTCTCCGAAGCGCGGCTGACGCACGCCCGGACCAGCTTCGGACCGTCGCTCGCCAACGTCGCGGACGCGCTGTCCCTTCCGATCGAAACCCTGGAGGCGTCCGGCGAGGTCGCGCTGACCACGCGCGACGTCGAGATCGCCGCGGGCACCGTCCCGAAGGGCACCGTGGGCGCCCAGCGCATCACGG
Source organism: Yinghuangia sp. YIM S10712 (assembly GCF_051388935.1). Taxonomy (NCBI): domain Bacteria; kingdom Bacillati; phylum Actinomycetota; class Actinomycetes; order Kitasatosporales; family Streptomycetaceae; genus Yinghuangia; species Yinghuangia sp. YIM S10712. The sequence continues at coordinate 16,127 of NZ_JBPKBI010000033.1, read as the reverse complement.
TGGCCGGTCTGCGCGACGGGAAGGAGCTGGTGCGCTTCACCGCGACCTGGTACTGCACGACCGAGATCGACAAGGACTGGGAACTGCGCAGCAACGGCTGGCGGGTCGTGGTCGACGGCGACGCGTCGATGACGCTCGACCTGATGTTCCCGAAGATGTCGTTCGACGTGCAGGCGCAGACGACTCCGGGCTACACGGCGAACCCGGCGGTCAACGCCGTGCCGTACGTGATCGCCGCCGAGCCGGGCATCCGCACGGCGGTCGAACTTCCGAAGATCGTGCCGACGATCGGCTGACACCGGTCTGCGCTCGGCCTGAACGTCCCGGCATCGTGAGCGCGCATCCGCGGTACTTCCAGGTGCCCGTGCCGCGGGTGTGTGCCCACGGTGCCGGGACGTTCGCTTGCCCGCGGCCCGTGGACCACCCGTCGGCTGCCCGTCGACTACCCGTCGACTTCCGCGACCGCCTCGGCGAACTGCGCGGCGTACAAGCGCGCGTACGCGCCCTTCGCCGCCAAGAGGCTGTCGTGGTCGCCTTGTTCGACGATGGCGCCGTTCTCCATGACCACGATCGTGTCCGCGTCGCGGATGGTGGACAGCCGGTGGGCGATGACGAACGCCGTGCGGCCTTCGCGGAGCCGGGCCATGGCCTGCTGGATGAGGACCTCGGTGCGGGTGTCGACCGAGCTGGTCGCCTCGTCCAGGACGAGGATGTCGGGCTCGGCGAGGAACGCCCGTGCGATGGTGAGGAGTTGCTTCTCCCCCGCGCTCACGCCGGAGCCTCCGTCGTCGTCGATGACCGTGTCGTAACCGTTGGGCAGGGTCCGGATGAACCGGTCCGCGTGCGCCGACTTCGCCGCGGCGACGACTTGTTCGTGAGTGGCGTCGTCGGCTCCGTAGGCGATGTTCTCCGCGATGGTCCCGCCGAACAGCCAGGTGTCCTGAAGGACCATCCCGATCCGGGACCGCAGCCGGGCGCGGGGCATCTCGGCGATGTCGGTGCCGTCCAGGGTGATGCGGCCCTTGTCAACCTCGTAGAAGCGCATGAGCAGGTTGACCAGCGTGGTCTTGCCGGCACCGGTCGGGCCGACGATGGCGACGGTGTGGCCGGGTTCGGCGACCAGGGACAGGTTCTCGATGAGGGGCTTGTCCGCGGCGTAGCGGAAGGAGACGTGCTCGAAGACGACGTGTCCTGTGGCGTCCGCGCTCGGTGCGGAGGAGGTCTCGGTCGCGGTCACCGGGTCCGGGGACTGCTCGGGGGCGTCGAGGAGTTCGAAGACCCGCTCGGCCGAGGCGAGCCCGGACTGGACCATGCCGGCCATGCTCGCGACGAAGGAGAAGGGCTGGCTGTACTGCCGTGAGTATTGGATGAAGGCCTGGATCTCGCCGACCGTCAGCGCGCCCGCCGCCACCCGTACGCCGCCGACCACCGCGATCAGCACGTAGTTGAGGTTGCTGAGGAACATCATCGCGGGCTGGATGCCGCCGGTGATCGACGTCGATTTGCGGGTCGCGGCCGCGACGGCGGCGTTGCCGTCCGCGAAGACCTCCTGCGCGTGCTCCTCGCGTCCGAAGGCCTTGATCAGCGCGTGGCCGGTGTACATCTCCTCGATGTGCCCGTTGAGCCGCCCGGTCTGCTTCCACTGGTCGGCGAAGGAGGGCTGCGCGCGCTTGGCCAGGACGACGACCACGAAGACCGACAGCGGCGCGGTGACCAGCGCGATCAGGGCCAGCAGCCACGAGATCCAGAACATCACGGCGAGCATGCCGGCGATGCTGAGCACCGGGATCACGAGCTGGGCGAACGTCTGTTGCAGCGCGTTGCCGAGGTTGTCGATGTCGTTGGTGACCCGGCTGAGGATCTCACCGCGGCGCCTGCTGTCGAAGTAGCCGAGGGGGATCCGGGAGATCTTGACCTCGACGTCCTCGCGGAGTTTGCGCAGGATGCGCTGGACGGCGAGGTTGGCCATCCAACCCTGCGCGATGGTGAACAGCGCGGCGAAGACGTACACGAGCGTGGCGAACAGCAGGACGCGGCCGACGGCGCCGAAGTCGATGCCGTCCCCGGGGGTGAAGTCGAGCGCGCCGAGCATGTCGGCGACCGTGCCGTGGCCGTCGGCCCGCAGGTTGTCGAGTGCCGCGTCGCGGTCGGTGCCCGCGGCGAAGCCGCTGCCGACGGCACCGGCGAGGATGAGGTCGGTGGCCCGGCCCAACAGCCACGGTCCCGTCGCGGTCAGGGCGACGCTGAGGATGCTGAAGACGACGATGCCGACGATGAGTCCGCGCTCGCGGCGGATGTGCGGCAGGAGGCGGCGCGCCGCACCGCGGGCGTCGGCGGATCGGTCGGGGCGCCGGGGAAGGTCGGACTTGCCGCCGGTGCCGGCGGGCAGGCCCTCGGTCGCAGGGTTCTTCGGACGCCGGGTCATGCCGCCTCCGCCTCGGTCAACTGCGACAGCACGATCTCGCGGTAGGTCGTGTTGCCGGCGAGCAGTTCATGGTGTGTTCCGATGCCGACCACGCGTCCTTCGTCCAGGACGATGATGCGGTCCGCGTCGCGGATGGTGTTGACGCGCTGGGCGACGATGATCACCGTGGCGCCTGTGGTCTCCCGGGCGAGCGCCGCGCGCAGCCGGGCGTCGGTGGCGTAGTCGAGCGCGGAGAACGAGTCGTCGAAGAGGTAGACGTCGGGTCGGCCGACCAACGCGCGGGCGATCGCGAGGCGTTGGCGCTGGCCGCCGGAGACGTTGGTACCGCCCTGGGAGATCGGCGCATCCAGCCGCAGCGGCAGCGCTTCGACGAACTCCCGTGCCTGGGCGATCTCCAGGGCCCGCCACAGCTCCTCGTCGGGGGCGTCGGGGGCGCCGAACCGCAGGTTGGAGGCGATTGTCCCGGAGAACAGGAAGGGGCGTTGCGGGACGTACCCGAGGGTTCGGGCCAGCAGTGCCCGGTCGAGCTCGCGTACGTCGACCCCGCCCACGAGCACCGTCCCCTCGGAGGCGTCGGCGAGCCGGGGAAGCAGGCTCAGCAGCGTGCTCTTCCCGCTGCCGGTGCCGCCGACGATCGCCACCGTCTCGCCGCGCTGTGCGGTGAAGCTGACACCGCTCAGCACGGCTGCCTCCGCGCCCGGGTAGCGGAACCCGGCGTCGCGCAGTTCCACGCGGCCGGGGTGGGCCAGTGCCGTGACGGCCCGGGTGGGCGGGACGACGGTGCTTTCGGTGTCAAGGACTTCCCTGATGCGTACCGCGCAGACCTCCGCGCGCGGAAGCTGCCGCATCAGGTAGGTCGCCATGATCGCGGCACCGAGTATCTGCATCACGTAGCCCAGCAGCGCCGACAGCTCACCCACGTCGATCGCCCCGTCGTCGATCCGCCCGGCGCCGAACCACACGACGGCCACACCGGCGATGCCGGCGACCGCGGTGACCAGGGGGTGCAGCACCGCCATGAGCTTGCCGACGCGCAGGGAGACGTCGGTGAGTTCGTCGTTGGCGCCGGCGAAGCGCGCGTGCTCGTGCTTCTCCTTGCCGAACGCCCGAATGACGCGCAGGCCGGTGATCTGCTCGCGCATGATGCGGTTGACCGAGTCGATGGCGTTCTGGAGCGCGGCCGACAACGGCGTCATGCGGCGCACGATGGCCCAGATCGCGATGCCGAGGACAGGGGCGACCACCGCGAGGAGCAGGGACAGCGGCACGTCCTGGCCGAGCGCGAACACGATGCCGCCGACGAGGGTGATCGGCGCCGTGACCATGAACGACAAGGTGACCTGCACGAACATCTGGATCTGCTGGACGTCGTTGGTCGTCCGGGTGATCAGCGACGGCGCCCCGAAGTGGTTGAGCTCCTTGGCGGAGAAAGCCTGCACGTGCGCGAACAGCCCGGCCCGCATGTCGTGGGCGAGCGCCGCGGCGATGCGGGCGCTGTGCACGGCGGCCACGACGGCGCACAGCAGCTGGAGCAGCGACACCGCGGTCATGAGCCCGCCGACGCGCCAGATGTAGCCCGTCTCGCCTTGCAGGATGCCGTTGTTGATGATGTCGGCGCTCAGGTCGGGAAGGTAGAGCGCGGCGGCGGTCTGCACGACCTGGAGGAGCAGCACCGCGCCGATGGCCCGTCGATAGGGGCGTGTGTACGGCAGAAGCAATCTGATCAGCACGCGGTTCTCATTACGGCGTCGGCCTGCACGAGGCAGGCGGGAGAGGGAGCCTGCCGAGGTTAACCCCAGACGGGCAGTTACATCAAGATAGATGCATCTTAGTTGATGTAATGTTCACCCGTGGACGCATACGAGCTCTTCCAACTGGGCCGCGCACTGATGAAGCTGGGCGAACAGGCCATGCCGGGCACGGGCTTGGACCGCCTCGGCGGTCCGACCCGGGCGATCTTGTTCGACATCGCGGAGAATCCGCTGAGTTCGATCTCGGACATCACCGCGCGTGTGAAGCTCCCACAGAGCCAGGTGTCGGCGTGCGTGGCCCGGTTGCGCGAGCGCGGAACCGTCACGACCGAGACCGATCCCCAGGACCGGCGTCGCACGCTCGTACGCCTGTCCGACGATTCGCGGCGGCGCGCCGCGGAACGCCCGCCGGCACCGCTCGACCCTGTGCTGGCGAAGGTCCTGGGCGCGGACGACCCCGAACGCATCGAGCAGGTCAAGGCGGCACTGGAAGCGCTGGCAGACCTGCTCACCCCCCGGGAGTGACCGGCACGGACCCGCTGTGACTTGAGGAGGGCCCACCGCAGGCCCCGCGCTCCCGGCCGCGACGGGGAGGGCCACCGCAGTGGACCCTCCCTTTGTCGCATTTCTTCCGCGACCACCTGTTGACACCGCCGAGAGCGCCGGGTTAGCTGTGCACAGAGATTTAATCCATTCATTGGATTTAATGCCCGGGAGGCACCCCCATGACGCGTCTGACCCCGCAGCCGGAAGACCGGTTCAGCTTCGGCCTGTGGACGGTCGGCTGGCAGGCGCGCGACCCCTTCGGCGACGCCACCCGGGGACCGCTCGACCCCGTCGAGGCCGTTCACCGGCTCGCGGAGGCCGGAGCGTACGGCGTGACCTTCCACGACGACGACCTGATCCCCTTCGAGTCCGACGAACCCGCCCGCGACAAGGCGATCGCGGCGTTCCGCGCGGCGCTCGACCAGACCGGGCTGATCGTCCCGATGGCGACCACCAACCTCTTCACCCACCCGGTGTTCAAGGACGGCGCCTTCACCGCCAACGACCGCGGCATCCGCAGGTACGCACTGCGCAAGGTCATGCGCAACATCGACCTCGCCGCCGAACTCGGCGCCCGCACCTACGTGTTCTGGGGTGGCCGGGAGGGCTGCGAATCGGACGCCGCGAAGGACGTGCGCGTCGCGCTGGACCGCTACAAAGAGGCCGTCGACACCCTGTGCGCCTACGTCCGCGACCGCGGCTACGACCTGCGATTCGCCCTGGAGCCGAAGCCCAACGAGCCGCGCGGCGACATGTTCCTGCCCACGGTCGGGCACGGCCTCGCGTTCATCGAACGCCTCGAACACCCCGAGATGGTCGGCCTCAACCCCGAGGTCGGGCACGAGCAGATGGCGGGCCTCAACATGGTGCACGCAGCCGCGCAGGCGCTGTGGGCGGGCAAGTTGTTCCACATCGACCTCAACGGCCAGCACGGGCCGAAGTACGACCAGGACCTCGTCTTCGGGCACGGCGACCTCAAAAGCGCGTTCTTCCTGGTCGACCTGCTCGAACACGGCGGCTACGACGGCCCCCGCCACTTCGACTACAAGCCGCTGCGCACCGAGGACGCCTCCGGCGTGTGGGCGTCGGCCGCCGCCAACATGCGCACGTATCTGCTGCTGCGCGAGCGGGCCCGCGCGTTCCGCGCCGACCCCGAGGTCCGCGAGGCGATGACGGCGGCCGGCGTCGACGACCTCGCGGTGCCGACACTCGCGCCCGGCGAGTCGTACGCCGACCTCGCCGGCGACGACTTCGACCTCGACGCGGCGGCCGAACGCGGCTACGGCTACGAGCGGTTGGACCAGCTCGCCGTCGAACACATCCTGGGCGCGCGCTGACATGGCAGGTCCTGGGGGCCGTCTCGTCGCCGGCGTCGACTCGTCCACGCAGGCGTGCAAGGTCGTCGTCTGCGACGCGGAGACCGGGGCGGTCGTGCGCCACGGCCGCGCCCCGCACCCGGACGGCACAGAAGTGCACCCCGAGGCGTGGTGGGAGGCGCTGCGCCGGGCGGCGGACGACGCCGGCGGCCTCCACGACGTCGCCGCCATCGGCATCGCCGCACAGCAGCACGGCCTGGTCTGTCTCGACGAGGACGGCAGCGTCCTGCGCGACGCACTGCTGTGGAACGACACGCGCTCGGCCGGGGCCGCGACCGACCTGATCGCCGAACTCGGCGGCGCGACCGCGTGGGCCGAGGCGGTCGGGTCCGTCCCGGTCGCCTCGTTCACGGTGTCGAAGCTTCGCTGGGTCGCCGAGCACGAGCCGGACGTCGCCGCCCGCGTGGCGGCCGTGTGCCTGCCGCACGACTATCTCACGTGGCGGCTCACCGGCGGCGGCATCACGGACCTGGCCACCGACCGGGGCGACGCATCAGGCACGGGCTACTGGTCACCCGCCGAGAACGCCTACCGCACCGACCTTCTGAGCCTGGCCTTCGGCCGAACTCCCGTGGTGCCGCGCGTCGTCGGCCCGTCGGAGACCGTCGGCACGGCACCGGGCGGAGCACTCGTCTCGGCCGGCACCGGCGACAACATGGCCGCCGCCCTGGGCCTCGGCGCCGCGCCCGGGGACATCGTCGTGTCACTCGGCACCTCCGGCACCGCGTACGCGAACTCCCCCGCCGCCACCGCCGACCCGTCCGGCCTGGTCGCCGGATTCGCCGACGCGACCGGGAACTTCCTACCGCTGGCCTGCACACTCAACGCCGCCCGCGTCCTCGACGCCGCGGCGCGCATGCTCGGCGTCGACCACGAGCGCCTCGCCGAACTGGCACTGTCCGCACCCCCTGGCTCCGACGGCCTCGTCGTGGTCCCCTACCTCGACGGCGAACGCACCCCCAACCTGCCGCACGCCACAGGCGCCGTCCACGGCCTGACCGGCCGTACCGCGACCCCCGCACACCTTGCCCGCGCGTCCGTCGAGGGCATGCTGTGCGGGCTCGCCGACGCCCTCGACGCCCTCTTCTCCGCCGGCGTCACCGGTGACCGCGTCATCCTGACCGGCGGCGCGGCCCGCTCCCCCGCCGTCGCGGACATCGCCCCCGCGTTGTTCGAACTCCCCGTGGCCCTCCCCGAACCCGCCGAGTACGTCGCCATCGGCGCGGCCCGCCAGGCCTGCTGGGCACTCGCCGGGAGTCCTCACCCGCCCGCGTGGCCCGTCCCCCACGACACCCGGCCCGCACAGCGCTCCGACGCCGCGGTCCGCGACCGCTACGCCACCGCCCGCGACCACTTCATCGACCGCGACGACAGATTCGACACGTGACACCAGCGATCTGCGTACTGCAACTTGCGACAACCCATTGCCCCCACAACCGTCTTCCCGCACTGTAGTTACGCTGGACCTGCACACCCCAAGAACGCGAGCCGGCGGCCCAAACCGCCCCTCGCCCGGGCCCGCCCTTCAGGCACGAGGGCGGGCCCGAACTTTTCCCACGGCGACCGCGGCGACCCCGGAACGCCTGGCCGGGGCCGCGGGCATGACGCAGTCTGCTGTGGCGCGATTCGAGGCCGGGGGGACGGTCCCGACGATTCCCGTGCTCGAACGGCTCGCCCGGGCCCTGGATGTCGAGCTCGTGGTGCGGTTTGCGACCCGGAGCTCTGCGGCCTGAGCGGTGTCAGGCCCCGGCGGGCTTGAGTGTGGTGAAGCGGAACTGGTGGTCGCCTGCCCGGGTGGTGGTGATGCCGGTGAAGCCTGCGGCTTCGAGGCGATCCGGAAGGGTGTCGGGGTCGACGGGGACGAACGTGTCGTCGGTGTGGCCGTCGCGGATCAGGTCGGTGTCGAGGGAGTCGACACCGAGGAGTGCCGCGCCGGGGCGGAGGGCGGTGTGGAGGCGGACGAACAGGCGGTCCTGGTTAGTACGGTCGGCAGCCATGACCGTCTCCGCACGAACGGCCGACTCCGTGCCCTCCGCGGCCGATTCGCGGTGGGTGTCGCTGCGGGGCAGGCCCGGGGTGACCGCCGGGACTTATCCGTACGAGGGCACCGTCTCGGTCACCTCGTGGCACCGCCACGACCTGCACCAGCTCGAATACGCCTTCGAGGGGATCGTCGAGGTCGAGACATCGGTGGCCCGCTACCGCCTGCCGTCCCGTCAGGCCGTGTGGATCCCCGCAGGTCTCGCGCACAAGAGCACCTTCGACCGGGCGAAGACGGTGTCGGTCTTCTTCGATCCGGCCGTGGTCCACGACACCGGCGGTCGCGCCCGGGTGCTGCCGGTCGAACCGGTGCTGCGCGAGATGGTCGTGTACGCCGCGCGGTGGCCGATCGGCCGTCCGGGCAGTGACGCGGTGGCCGACGCGTACTTCGAGGCGCTGGCCCATCTGGTCCTCGAATGGCTCCACCGGGAGAAGCCCTTCCATCTCCCGACCACCACCGATCCGCTGATCGCGGCGGTCATGCGGTACACCGACGGGCACTTGGGTTCGGTGACGGCCGACGAGGTGTGCCGCGCGGTGGCGGTCTCCGAGCGGACGCTGCGCCGTCGGTTCCGCGCCGCGACCGGTATGACGTGGCGTCAATACCTGCTGCACAGCAGGCTGTTGCATGCGATGACACTGTTGGCTCGGCAGGACGACACGGTCCTCGGCGTCGCGACCGCCGTCGGGTTCGACAGTGCGAGCGCGTTCAGCCGCGCTTTCCAGGCCTATTCGGGGCAGACCCCCACCGCGTTCCGTCGGGAGCGGTGACGGCTATCCGTCGGCGGCTTGTGCGCGCATGGCCCGGTAGGTGTCGACGTCGGCGGCGGAGGTCACCACCACGTCGCCCTCCGCACTGGCCGGGTCCAGGAGCGCCGGCGCCGCGTCGAGCGTCGGCGCGCAGCCGAGGGCGTACAGGGCGAGGGCTGCCGCGCCGAGGGCGGAGCCTTCCGCGCCGGAGGTGAAGACCGTGGGCCGGTCGACCGTCGCCGCCACGACGGAGCGCCACAGCGGCGAGCGGAACGCGCCGCCGGTGACGCGCACGGCCGTGACGGGGTGGACGCGTTCGAGGTCGTCGACGATGGCCGCCAGGCGCAGCGCGACGGCTTCGACGGCCGCGCGGACGAAGTGGCCCCGGGTGTGGCGGTGGGACAACCCGAGGTAGGCGCCGCGCAAGTCCGGGTCCCACAAAGGCGCGCGCTCGGGGAGCAGGTACGGGCGCATGACCAGGCCGTCGCTGCCGGGCGGGACGGCGGCGGCGAGTTCGAGGAGCGCCGTGTCGCGGTGGGGGCCGGCCGGGATGTCGGAGGCGAAGACGTCCCCGGCCCACCGCACGACCGCTCCGCCGTTGCTGATCGCGCCGCCGATCACCCACGCCGAGTCGGTCAGGGCGTAGCTGAACAGCCTGCCCTCGGGGTCTGCGTAGGGCTCGGGGACCACCGCGCGGACCGCGCCGCTCGTGCCCAGCGAGAGCCCGGCCATGCCGGGGGCGGTCGCGGCCGTGCCGAGGTTGCCGAGCGGGCCGTCGGCGGCACCCGTGACGACGGGTGTGCCGACGGCGAGTCCGGTGTCCCACGCCGTGGTCGGGGATATCTCCAGCGCGGCGGTGGTGGGCAGGATGCGCGGGAGTCGGTCGGGGCCGACACCGGTCAGGCGCAGCGCCTCAGGGTTCCAGTCGCGTGCGGCCATGTCGAGCATGCCGGTGCCGGACGCGGAGGACAGTTCGGTGACCAGGGTTCCGGTCAGCCGCCACAGCGCGTAGTCCTTGAGCCCGACCCACCAGCGGGCGCGCGCCCACAGGTCGGGGTCGTGTTCGCGGAACCACAGCAGCTTGGCCAGCGGGGTCATCGGGTGGACGGGCGTACCCGAGACACGGTGCAGTTCGGCGGCTTGTCCAGACGTGTGCAGTTTTCGCGCCTGGTCGGCGGCTCGGCCGTCCGCCCAGGTCAGCAAGGGGGTGAGCGGTCTCATGTCGGCGTCGAGGGCGATCAGGCCGTGCATGGCGGTGCTGACGGAGACGGCCAGAACGCGCGCGTCGGCGCACGCGTACACGCACTGCGCGATGGACTTGGTGATCGCTGCCGCTATGCGTGCCGTGTCCTGAACCGGGCCGGGGTCGATCTCGCACACCGCGAGGTGTCGCCAGGGCGCGTCCACGCCGAAGGCGACGGCCTTGACGGCGGTGGTCCCGACGTCCAGGCCGATGACGACTTCCTTGGCCCTGCCCCGGGCCGTCGCGGGGGTGCCGGTCCGCGGCGGGATGCCCGGGTGCGTCACGGCGCCAGTTCCCGGGCCCGGGACGCGACGGCGTCGACGAGTTCGGCGTCGCGGGCGAGCGCGGTTTCGAGGGCGCCCAGCGCGGCGGCTGCGGCGTCGGGCAGCGGGCCCGCGGCGTCGGGCGCCCCGGCGTCGCGCACGGGAACGCCGATGCCGCGCAGGTGCAGCAGCCACGCGGCGACGATGCGGATCGCGCCTTCGGGCAGGGCACCCTGCTTGCGTTCCGCGCGCAGTGTGGGCAGGACGCGGACGGGCAGTTTCTGGCTGCCGTCTTCGGCGATCTTGGCGAGGGTATGGCGCATGCGGGGATTGGTGAACCGCTCCGTGAGCGCGGCGCAGTAGTCGAGCAACTCCTGCGCCGGCAAAGTCAGTTGATTGGACGCCTCGGACCACCACTGGTCCAGCCACATGCGGCACACCGGGTCGGTGACGGCCTCGGCGACGGTCGCGTGGCCGCGCAGGGGGCCGGCGTAGGCGAGCAGCGAGTGGCCGCCGTTGAGCAGCCACAACTTGCGTTCCTCGTAGGGCGTGGCGTCGGCGACGAAGCGGGCGCCGGCGTCTTCCCAGTGCGGGCGCCCGGCGGGGAACTCCCCGCTCAGCACCCACTCGGAGAAGGGTTCGGTGACCACGGGGGCGGCGTCGGCCCATCCGGTGGCGGCGCGCACGACGGCGGCGTCGTCGTCCGTGGGATAGGGCGTGATCCGGTCGACCATGGTGGTGACGTAGGACGCGTGTCCGGCCGCCGCGCGAAGCGTCTCGGAGCCGACGGCGTCGGCGAGTTCGCGGACTACGCGGGCGGTCGCTGCGCCGTTGCCGGGGAGGTTGTCGCAGGACACGATCGCAACGGGTCCGCCACCGGCGCGCCTGCGGGCGGCCAGGCCCGCGAGGATGCGGGCGGGGGCGGCGCCGACGGGGGCCTCGGGGTCGGCGCGCAGTGCGGCGATGTCGGCGCGGAGTGCGGGACGGTCGAGGTCGAGGGCGCCGGTCGCGCCGCGGCCGTATCCGGCTTCGGTGACCGTGAGGGTGACCACGGCCAGTTCCGGCCGTCGCCAGTAGTCGAGCCAGGCGGCGTGGTCGCCGCCGGGGTGGGTCGCGGTGAGCGAGCCGATCACCTCGAAGCGGTCGGCGTCGGCGGCGCGCGTGACGAGGTGGTAGAGGCCGTCTTGTGCGGTCAGGCGCGCGGCGGTGGCCGTGCTGCTGCCGCTGAACGCGGCGATGCCCCAGCGGTCGGCGTCCCGCGCGTGGGCGGTGTACCAGGCCTGGTGGGCGCGGAAGAAGCCGCCGAGGCCGAGGTGCAGCAGGCGTACGGGAGCGGCCGGGTGCCCGGCGGCCGCACGGGTGAGGGGGCGGTGCGCGGTGCTCAAAACCGGAATGCCTTCCGCGGGTTGACGGTGACCAACTGCGTGGCCGTCTCCAGGGCTTCGTCCTCGTCCAGGCGGTGTTCGGCGACGAGTTCGGCGAGGAATCCGCAGTCGAGCCGCCGGGACATGTCGTGCCGGGCGGGGATCGAGCAGAAGGCGCGGGTGTCGTCGACGAAGCCGGACGTACGCGAGAAGCCGACGGTTTCGGTCACCGCGCGGCGGAACCGGCGGATCGCGTCGGGGGCGTCGAGGAACCACCAGGGCGCGCCGGCGTACACCGAGGGATAGAACCCGGCGAGCGGCGCGATCTCGCGGGAGAACACGGTCTCGTCGAGGGTGAACAGCACGATCTGGAAGCCCTCGGCCGTGCCGAAGCGTTCGAGGAGGGGGCGCAGGGCGTCGGTGAACTCGACGCGCAGCGGGATGTCGTGGCCGGTGTCGGGGCCGTACTGCTCCAGGGTCGGCGTGTGGTGGTTGCGGCGCACGGCAGGGTGCAGCGTCATCACGAGGCCGTCCTCGCACGACATGCGGGCCATCTCGAAGAGCATGTGGCGCCGGAACGCGGTGGTCTCGGCGGCGGTGGCGGTGCCGTCGAGCGCGGCGCGGTAGATGTCCGCGGCCTCCTTGCGCGACAGCGGCTCGGTGCCCGCGTCGGCGTGGCTGTGGTCGGTGGAGGTCGCGCCGTGCTCGACGAAGACGCGCCGCCGGGCCTCCAGCGCGCGCAGGTAGCCGTCGTAGTCGGACGTGTCGGTGTCGGCCGCCTCGGCGAGGCGCGCGATCGACGCCGGCCAGTCCTCGCGGGCCGGTTCGAGGTAGCGGTCGGGCCGGAAGGTGGGGATGACCCGCGCGGTCCAGTCGGGGTCGTCCGCGAGCGCGCGGTGGGCGGCGAGGTCGGCGCAGGGGTCGTCGGTGGTGGCCAGCACCTCGATGCCGAAGCGGCGGAACAGCGCGCGGGGCCGGTACGCCGGGTCGGCCAGCCGCGCGGCGACCTGGTCGTAGATCGCGTCCGCGGTGTCGGGCCCGGGCCGCTCGGTCACGCCGAAGATGTCCGAAAGCTCCGATTCCAGCCAGTAACGCACGGGCGTACCGCGGAAGACCGGCCAGTGTTCGCACAGTGCCGACCAGGCGAGCCGGGCCTCGGCCTCGGGGAGCGGTCCGCGTCCGACACCGAGACGGTCGAGCGGGACGCCGTTGGCGTGCAGCAGCCGGGTGACGTAGTGGTCAGGCGAGATCAGGAGGCTCGCGGGGTCGCCGAACGGCGCGTCGTCGACCAGCAGTTGCGCGTCGACGTGGCCGTGCGGCGACAGGATGGGCAGATCGCGCACGGCGTCGTAGAGGCGGCGGGCGAGAGCCCGCACCCCGGGGTCGACGGGCAAAAGGCGATCCGGGTGAAGGGGCGGCATGAGTCGCATGGTCGTCGTCGGAGACTCCGGGCGGCAACCGGTTGCCGTCTGTTGCCGGGGCTACTTGCACCACATCGCGCGCCGTGGTCGGCTGGCCGCCATGAGGAGCCGGAGGCGGCGCCGGGATGCATGAAACCGGCGCTGACCGGCGGCTTGTCCATCTCGGCGCAGCACCCCAGGGAGGATCGCGGTGACGGCACAGATTGGAGGGGCGGGCACCGTCCTGGCCGAGGAACAGGTGCGGGACTTCGTCGCGCGGCAGTTGGCCGGGCCGGAATTCGACGGCCGAAGCGTGTGCCTCGTCGTCCCCGACGGCACGCGCAGTTGCCCCCTGCCGTTGCTTCTGTCGGCGGTACACGAAGCGCTGTACGGGCGGGTCACCCGGCTGACCGTGCTGATCGCGCTGGGCACCCACGCGCCGATGGGCGAGGCCGAACTCGCCGTGCACGCACCGCCGCTGCCGGGCATGACCGTGCTCAACCACGCGTGGTGGGAGCCTTCGGAGTTCGCGTCGGTGGGCACGATCAGCGCCGACCGCGTGGGCGAGTTGAGCGGCGGCCTGCTGCGGCAGGACGTGGACGTACGCCTCAACCGGGCCGTCGTGGAACACGACATCGCCCTGGTCATCGGGCCCGTCTTCCCGCACGAGGTCGTCGGGTTCTCCGGCGGCAACAAGTACTTCTTCCCGGGCGTCGCGGGCGCGGAGATCATCGACCTGTCGCACTGGCTCGGCGCGCTGATCACCAGTGCCGAGATCATCGGCACGCGCGGCATCACCCCGGTGCGCGCGCTGATCAACGAGGCAGCGTCGCTGATCCCGAGCCGCAGGCTGGCGCTGTGCGTCGTGGTGGAGTCCGGCTCGGGGCGGCTGCACGCGATGTCCTACGGCCCACCGGAGGACGCCTGGTCGGCGGCGGCCGACGTGTCCGCCGAGGTGCACGTGCGCTATCTCGACCGGCCGGTGAAGCGGGTGCTGTCGGTGATCCCGACGAAGTACGAGGACATCTGGACCGCCGCGAAGGGCTTCTACAAGCTCGAACCCGTGGTCGCCGACGGCGGCGAGGTCATCCTGTACGCGCCGCACGTGCGCACCATCTCGGAGATGCACCCCGAGATCGAACAGATCGGCTACCACTGCCGCGACTACTTCACCGCCCAGTGGGACCGCTTCAAGGACCTGCACTGGGGAGTGCTGGCCCACTCGACACACCTGCGCGGCGCGGGGGCGTACGACGAGGTGAACGGCGAGCGCTGCCGCGTGAACGTGACCCTGGCGACGGCGATTCCGGAAGACGTCGTCCGCGGCGCAAACCTCGGCTACCTGAACCCGGCCGACGTCGACCTCGCTGCCTGTGAAGCCGACCCGGACACACTGGTCGTGCCGCAGGCGGGCGAAGTCCTGCACAGATTGCGCGGGTCGACGGCATGACCTCGGCCTGGATCGACTGCTCGGCAGGTGTCGCCGGCGACATGCTCCTCGCCGCGCTTGTCGACGCGGGCGCCGCGCTGCCGGCCGTGCGCGACGCCGTCGAGGCCGTGGTTCCCGGCGAGGTCGTGCTGTCGTGCGAACAAGTCCGACGGGCCGGTCTCCGGGCCACGCACATCACCGTCACGCCGGCTCGCGAGAGCCACCCCCATCGCGCGTGGCACGACGTACGAGACCTGCTGACGCACGCGGAACTGCCGCGGCCCGTACGCGATAACGCCATCGCCGTGTTCGCCCGGCTCGCCGAGGCCGAGGCCCGCGTGCACGGCACCACTGTCGACGAAGTCCACTTCCACGAAGTAGGCGCGTGGGACTCCGTCGCCGACATCGTCGGAACCTGCGCGGCACTGCACGACCTCGCGGTCACCGACCTCACCGCAGGACCCATCGCCCTCGGCTCCGGTCGCGTGCACACCGCCCACGGCGAACTGCCGGTGCCCGCCCCGGCAGTTGCCGAACTCGCCGCCGGTTGGCAGGTCTTCGCCGGAGGCAGCGGCGAACTGGCCACCCCCACAGGGCTCGCGGCCGTCACCACCCTCGCGCGCACATGCACCGACCTTCCCCCGATACGCCTGCACACCACCGGAGTCGGCGCAGGCACCCGAGACACCCCTGGCCGCCCGAACGTGGTACGCGTCCTCATCGGCACGCCCGAAGTCTCGCCGGACGAGGTCTTCCTCCTCGAATCCAACATCGACGACCTCGACCCCCGTGCCTGGCCGAGCGTCTTGTCATCCCTCCTGGACTCCGGCGCCCACGACGCCTGGCTCGTCCCCATCCTCATGAAGAAGGGCCGCCCGGCACACACTCTGTGCGTGCTCTCCCCCGCCGACCGAGTCGACGCCCTCCGCGACGCCGTCTTCCACCTCACCAGCACCCTCGGTGTACGGGAACTCCCCTTGCGGCGAACCACATTGTCCCGAGGCTGGGCCCACGTGACCGTCCACGGCGCCCGCATTCCCATCAAGATCGGCCACCGCAACGGCACCATCGTCCAGGCAACCCCCGAATTCACCCCCGCCGCCGAACTCGCCGCAGCCCTGAACCTCCCGGTGAGAACAATCCTCACCACCGCAACAACCGCCGCCCACAACACCGGCCTCACCCCGGGCGCGTCATTGGGCTCTCTCGGCATCACACTCAGCACCTAATGGGACTCATCGGGTCGTGAGTGAGACTCGATGGGTGGCCGCCGGCATGTGAGCACTGCCAGCACCGGAGCCGTTCGAGCTCTGCTGTCAGACCGTACCCCTGCCGGTTGGCCGGGAGGCCGGACTGCTGATGGGATGGCGTGCCCGCCGGGCTGATCGGGCGTGAGCACTGGATCCATTGGGGCGCGAGCTGCGTCTCCCGTGGGCCACGCGCACGATGTACATCGAGAGGTTGGAGACATGGGTGCTGTTCGTCGGGGACGACTGGGCCGAAGACCATCACGATGTCGAGGTCCAGGACGAGGCG
This sequence comes from Yinghuangia sp. YIM S10712, assembly GCF_051388935.1. Lineage (NCBI taxonomy): Bacteria > Bacillati > Actinomycetota > Actinomycetes > Kitasatosporales > Streptomycetaceae > Yinghuangia > Yinghuangia sp. YIM S10712. The sequence goes on along the minus strand of NZ_JBPKBI010000033.1, from coordinate 4 downwards.
GGCC
>NZ_JBPKBI010000032.1:0-38219 GCF_051388935.1 Yinghuangia sp. YIM S10712 | reverse complement strand
TCCGGCCTTACCTTCGGGACGGCTGGACAACGCCCTCGCCCTTGATCGATCTCATGGACGTCGCAGGTTCTCCGGCAGGGTGGGTGCGAGAGATGCGGCATCGGTGTGCCAGGGTCAGGCGGCCACACCGCCATGGCTACCGCCGGCGGGCATACGCAGGGTGTGGTCGCCGAAGTCAGCAACCAAATCGAGTCGCCCACCCAACGCCTCGACGTAGCGAGCGACCACATCGAGTGTGGCGACCTCACCGTTTTCGATCTGGGACACCCGCGCCACGCTGATCCCCATGCGGGCAGCCACCTCACGTTGTGCCAGACCATAGCTCTTGCGAGCTGCGGCAAGCTGTCGCCCGCGAGCCTCGGCCAGCAGACGCCGAGCCCCAGCCCTCACCTCGGTCGGATCTGCACCGGCCGCGTACAACTGCTGCTCCAGGTCCTCCCAGTCCTGCGGCGTCTTCTTCGGCATCGCTAGCTCTCCGTCTCCTCGGTGTAGTCCCGGTACAGCCGTTCCGCGACCGGAATGTTCTCCCGATACCAGCGCTCCCAGTTTCCTGCCTTGTCCCCGCCGAGAAGCAGCAACGCGGAACGCGTCGGATCGAACGCGAAGATGATCCTGATCTCGGATCGGCCCGCCGACCCCGGCCGCAGCTCCTTGAGGTGATGCAGGGCCGTACCCTTCAGTCGATCGACCAGTGGTCTCCCAAGAGTCGGACCGCCCTCCCGCAGCGCGGCCACGGCTTGGGCCACCTGCACGGCCGACGCCAGGTCGTTCTTGATCAGAACGCCAAACCAGACGGCTACTCCTCGGTGACCTTGATTAGCCAGCTCAACACTGCTCCTGCCTGTCACCGCAATGTTAAGAAATCCCTTGAATATCTCGCAAGCTTGGGACTTACTCGCGGCTGGAGGCGCGTTCACAACCACCGATTCACCACCGCCCGGTCACCGGAGCGGTCGCCGTCCGTTGTGCGGTGGGCGGCGACCGCCGGCCTGTCTCAGCGCAGCGAGCCCGCTCCGGTGTGGATGGCCGCGCAGACGCCGCCGTCCACGAGAAGGTCGATTCCGTTGACGAACGAGGCCTGGTCGGACAGGAGGAACGCCGTTGCCGCGGCGACCTCTTCGGCGCGGCCCTCGCGGGCGAGGGGGGTGGCGCCGGTGAGTTTGCCCAGGGTCGGGTTGTTCGCCGCTTCCTGCCGGCCCTGCGGGGTGTCGATGACGCCGGGGGAGACCGAGCAGATGCGGGCGCCCTGCGGGCCCAGGCGTACGGCCTCGTGGCGCACGAAACGGTGGACGCCGCTCTTGGCGACCGAGTAGGCGATCCCGGTGTCCTCGACGGCCGGTCCGACCGCCTCGCGGATGCGGTCGAGGAAGTCCTTCTCCAAAGGAGCGTCGAGGACCTTCTGTACGGCGGGGTCCGACGCCGGGCCGCCGAGCAGCGGGGCCATGGAGGCGAAGCACACCGTCGCGGTGCCGGTCGTGGCCAACGGGCGCAGGGCTTCCGCGAGCAGGGCGGTCCCGATCAGGTCGACGGTGAAGATGCGGCGCCAGTCGGCCATCGTGGGGGAGATGCCCGCGGCGTGTGCGACGGCCCGCAGCGTGCCGAGCCCGGACACGCGGTCGGCGAGCCGGGCCAGGGCGTCGGTGTCGGTGATGTCGGCCACGAACGGCTCGGCACGGGTCCCGGGTGACGCGGCCGACAACTCGCGCGCGGCCTCGGTGGCGGTGGCCTCGTCCAGGTCGACGAGCAGCAGCACGTCCACGATCTCGGGGAGCCGCCGCGCGCACTCCAGGCCCATGCCGCGCCCGCCGCCGGTCACCACTCCTACGTTCGTCACACCTTCGTCCCTTCGTTGGATCGCCGTCGTCTCGCGGTCGTCGTCGTCACGAGGCGGCACGGGGGGTCTGCCAGCACATCTCCAGGCCCGGCTGGGATGCCCGGTTCACCAGTTCCACCAAGAGGCCCTTGGCGTTGCGCAGGAACGCGAACGACATCTCCCCGTCGGCGCCGACACGGGTGGCTTCGACCGTGTAGCCCTTGGCGGCGAGTTCCGCGCAGTCCGCAGCCACGTCGTCGGACCAGTAGCCGAGGTGGTGGACCCCGGCTTCCGCGGGCTCCCACAGGGTGCCCGGCGTGCTGCGGATGACCTCCACGCGCGGGGTGCTCATCGAATAGACGGCGAGGAAGTCCACCACCACCTCGCCGGTGGGCACCGTGACCGTTGTGGAGGTGCCCATGTCCATGCACCACTCGTAGCCGAACGCGTCGGAGAGCTCGGCGAGGGTCGCCTCGAAGTCGTCGGCGACGATCCCGGTGTGGAACTGGTCTTCCGCCTTCATGGGCCGACCGCCATTTCGCCCGGCCGCGGGCGCGGCGGCGCTACGCGGCAGAATGTTGTTCTCTCGGATAAGAATGGATGTTCTCACGCGTGGAGAGGGGGTGCAATGGCCCGCCCGTGCGGTGCCGGGAGGGCAACAGATGGCAACCGGTTGCCGCAGGCGATGGGCGCGGGCTGGAATGCTGCGGTCAGCCACCACCGGTCGACCCGGCGTCGCCCAGGCGAGGACCGACGGAACACGTACCGGTATCCGGCATCCTCGTTCTCTCGCCCCCGGACGGATCCCCGTGCGCCGGCACACGCCCCCACGCGCGGAGGAACCCGAAATGACAGGTCGGCACGACGAGTTCGGCTGGGGCATCGCCGCGACGGGCTCGATGGCCCGGACCATCGGGGCGATCATCGGCGGCGAACCCGGCATGCGGGTGGCCGCCGTGGGCTCCCGCGATCCGCGACGCGCGCGGGAACTCGCCGACCAGGTCGGGGCGTCGCAGGCGTACGGATCGTACGCCGAACTCGTCCGCGACCCCGGCGTCGACGCCGTCTACATCGCCACCCCGCCCGCACAACACCGGTCCGTCGCCGAACTCGCCTTTGCGGCAGGGAAAGCCGTGCTCTGCGAGAAACCGCTCGCCGCGACACTCGCGGACGCCACCGCGATGGTGAAACAGGCCCAGACCGCAGGCGTGTTCTTCATGGAAGCGATGTGGATGCGGTTCAACCCGGTCATCCGCCGCGTCCAAGAGACCGTCGCCCGAGGCGACATCGGAGAAGTACGCTCCATCACCGCGTCGTTCGGCTTCCCCCAGCCGTTCGACCCCGCGCATCGCCACTGGGACCCCGCGCAGGGCGGAGGAGCGCTGCTCGACCGCGGCATCTACCCGGTCGCGCTGGCGTACCTCCTGCTCGGCGAACCCGAAACGGTCCATGTGACCGGGGCGTTGGCCGAGACGGGCGTGGACTCCGAGGTGGCGTTGATGATGACCTGGCCCGGCGGCGTCCGCGCGCTGCTGGAGACCTCGTTGGTCAGCTCGTTGCCGACGAGCGCGTCCGTCTCGGGAACACTCGGGCGCATCGACATCGACCCGCCGTTCCACGCCACGAGCCACATGACCGTGCGCAGGCACCCCGACGTCGAGGAGTTCCGCATCGAGAGCCCGAAGGAAGCCCTTCTCGGCGAACTCCGCGAGACCCGCGACTGCGTACGGCAGGGACGGACCGAAAGCACGCTCATGCCGTTGGACGCGACCGTGGCCGTGCTGAGGCTCCTGGAGGACGCCCGCGAGGCGTTGGGCGCGGTCACGTTCCCCACCGACGCGGCGACTCGCTGACGCGCCGGGGCACGCCGCGCGTGTTCGCGCCGGGGCGGGATGGCCGAGGACACCTCCCCAGGCCGCATCGCACGTCTCTGCGCCGGGGCAGGATCGTCGAGGTCTGCAAATCCCCTGCACACAGGGGGACTTGCAGCTCGGCATGTCGGAGTTCAGGCGCTCATGTGGTCAGCCAGCCGCCGTTCACGGAGACCGTCTGGCCCGTCACCCACGAAGCTTCCTGCGAAGCGAGCCACAGCACGGTCGGTGCGATGTCGTCCGGCGTGCCGGTGCGCCCCGCCGGGTAGCCGCGGGCGAGTTTTTGCAGGACCTCGGGGGGCGTCTCGGCCGGGGGAATCGTGCCCAGGGAAACGCAGTTGCTGGTGATTCCCGCGCGGCCCACCTCGGTGGCGAGGCAGCGGGAGAAAGCCGCCGCGGCGGCTTTCGCGGCGCCGTACACGGCCAGGCCGGGCATACCGGCGCGGGCGGAGTCGGACACGATGTGGATCAGGCGGCCGTAGCCCTGGTCGCGCATGTGCGGGAGCACCGCGTGGGTGCAGTGCAGGACGGCCATGACGTTGAGCTGGATCAGCGGGGACCAGTCCTCGGGCGACGTGTCGCCGAACTGCGCGCCCCACTTGGAGCCGCCCGCCGGGATGCCCGCGTTGTTGACGAGGATGTCGACGGGGCCGAGGAGTTCACCCGTCCGTCGGACGATGGCTGCCACCGTCTCGGGGTCGGTGATGTCACCGGGTACGGCCGCGGCCTTGCCGCCGGCCGCGATCAGGGCCTCGGCGGTCTCCTCGGCGCGTCCCCGGTCGATGTCGTTGACGGCGACGGCCGCTCCGGCCTCGGCGAGGACTTCGGCGATGCGGCGGCCGACGTGCCGTCCTGCTCCGGTCACCAATGCGGTTCGCCCGTGGAGTTCGAACATGGAGAAACCCTTCCGGTTTGCCTGGCGGCGGGAGTCTCACCCGCAGGGCAGCGAACAGCGCCGCGCGGCCGGGAGCTGAGCCGCGCGGCGGCGAATCCGGGCCGGTCCTCGAACCCGCGCCGGAGGACCGCGCAGCGCGGGGCTGCACGACGCGGCGAGGCGGGTTCGAAGACCGGCCCGAGGGGGTTCCGCGGCCGGTCAGGCCTCGGCACCCGCAGTGGGGTCGTACGCGCCGATGAGCTTCAAGACGCGCATGTTCGGGTTCACGTCCATGGCGACCGCGTCGGACATCGTGAATCCGGCGGCGGCCTTCCGCACCTCGGTGATGATCGCGTCGAGGTCGTCGGCCTCCAGTTCGTACAGCGTCACGAACGGGCCTTTGCCGTTCGTCGGGGCGAACCGGCGGGCCGAGACGACGCCCGGCAGGGCGGCCATTTCCGGCAGGTGGGTGTTCTGGTACCAGTCGTGGAAATCGGCTTCGCGCTCCGGCGAAACCGGCATCGACTCGACGTAGAAGACACCTTTGGGCATGCGCAACTCCCGGTCGTGGAACCTGACGGCTGAATTACTCGGATCACCTGGTCGTGCCTGGTCCGGCCCGGGCCCGGCGGTGATTACCGGGCCATGGCCTGTTCGAGCATCTGCTTGCGGTACGGCAGGACCATGGTCGGGGCGTTCCAGCCCAGAACTCCCGTGACCTGCCCGTCCGTTCGGTAGACCGCCGCCCAGCGGCCCTCGGCCGGACCGGGCACGATCTCGATGTCGCTGCCCTCGGCGAGCACACCGTGCGCCTGGATCTTGACCTTGTACTGGTCGGTCCAGAAGTACGGCAGCGGCGCGAACGGCTTGCGTTCGCCACCCGCGAGGTCCTGGAGCAGGTTCTGCGCCGCGGCGCCGCCCTGCTCGCTCGCGTTCGTGCGGTGCTCCAACCGCATGCGGCGGCCGTACCGGGGGTTGACCCACGAGGCGACGTCGCCCGCCGCGTACACGCCGGGTGCGGCACGGCAGAACTCGTCGCACTCGATGCCGTTGCCGATGGTCAGCTCCGAGTCCCGCAGCCAGTCGACGGTCGGTTCGGCGCCGATCGACACCAGCACGCAGTCGGCGTCCAGCACGTTGCCGTCCGACAGCACCACCGCGTCGACCTTGCCGCCGTCGCCGCGGATCGCGTCCACGCCGACACCCAGGCGCAGGTCCACGCCCTCCTCGCGGTGCATGTCGGCGATGATCGCGCCGATTTGTGACCCGACCTGGCGGAGCATCGGCAGCGCGGCCGGTTCGACCACGGTGACGTTGAGGCCGAGGCCGCGCGCGGACGCCGCCACCTCCAGGCCGATCAGGCCCGCACCGACGACGACGAGCCGGGTCCCCGGCACCAGCGCACCGCGCAGGCCCTCGGCGTCGGTGTGGCCGCGCAGTACGTGGACCCCGGCCAGGTCGTGGCCGATCGGCAGGCGGCGCGGGTGCACGCCGGTGGCGATGACCAGGCCGTCGTAGGCGAGTTCGCCGCCGTCGGCCAGGCGCACCCGGCGGCCCGCCACGTCGAGGCCGGTCGCCGCGACGTGCCGCAGAGGCACATCGAGGTCGCGGTACTGCTGCTCGTCGCGCAGCAGCGTCTTCTCCAACTCCCAAGCGCCCGTGAGGACTTGCTTGGACAGCGGCGGCCGGTCGTACGGCAGCGCGGACTCCCCGCACAGCAGGGTCAGCGACCCGGTGTATCCGTCGCGGCGCAGGGTTTCCACCGCCGCGACCCCGGCCGCGCCGCCGCCGACGACGACGATGTCTCGTATCTCAGCCACAGGAGTCAGCTGTCCTTCCGGAACAAGATCGCACCGCTGGGCGTCAGGCCGCCGCTGCTGACCGCGGCCACCTGGGCCCCGGCCACCTGGCGCTCGCCGGCTTCGCCGCGGAGCTGGGTGATGGCCTCGTGGATGAGGCCCATGCCGTGCGTGCGGCCGTGGGAGAGCTGGCCGCCGTGGGTGTTGATCGCGACCACACCGCCTTCTCGGGCGATGTTCTTGCCGCCGTCCAGGAAGTCCTTGCCCTCACCGATACCGCAGAAGCCCAAGGCCTCGATCCAGGACAGGCAGTTGATCGTGAAGCCGTCGTACAGCTCGGCCACGTCGACGTCCGACGGTCGCAGCGACGTGCGCGACCACAGGTGCGCGGCCGGGCCGAGGACCTGCGGCTCGTGGGTGAGCGTGCTCTGGTCCCATTCGAGTCGCTCGATGCTCTGCGTGCCGACGGCCTCGACGCGGATCGGCGGTTTGGCCAGGTCGCGGGCGGCGTCGACGGCGGACACGATCACGGCGACGGAGCCGTCGCACGGAACGTCGCAGTCGTAGAGGCCGAGCGGGGTGGTGATCATCCGGGCCGACAGGTAGTCGTCCATCGTCATCGGGTCGCGGTAGATCGCCGTCGGGTTGACCATCGCGTTCGCGCGCTGGTTGAGCGCGATCCAGCCGAGCGTCTCGCGCGTCGCGCCGTAGCGGTGGAAGTACCGCTGCGCGGTCTGCGCGAGCGTGTGCGCGGCTGAGGTCGCGCCGAACGGCATGAGCCAGCCCGCGGCTCCGGCGCCCGCCGGCGGCTTGATCTTGCCGGCCTTGATGAGTTCGGAGTACGTGGACTCCCACAGCGTGCGGAAGCACAGCACGTGCCGGGCGAGGCCGCTGGAGACCGCGAGCATGGCGGCGATCACCGAGCCGCCGGGCCCGAAGGTCTCCATGCCGCCGTTGTACCAGGTGGGCCGGATGCCCAGGGCCGACTGGAGGGCGGCCACGCCGCCCTCGCCGAAGCCGCCGACGTTGCCGGCGCCGGGGTAGGACGCCAGGCCGTCGATGTCGTCGAGGCTCAACCCCGCGTCGGCGATGGCGCGTTCGCAGGCCTCGACGGTGAGCTGGAGCGGGGGCAGCATGAGGCGGCGCCCGACCTCCGACATGCCGATGCCGCTGATCGCGACCTTGTCCTCGAACTTCTCCGGCGTGACCATCGGGCGGACGTGGCGTCCGAAGTCCTCGGGTTCGATCTCGTCGCGCGGCAGCCCGGCCGGTTCCTCGGGCTGTTCGGCCGCGGGGCGGAACAGGGGAAGCCACGCGCCGTTGTCGTCGTCTTCGCCGACCTTCTCGAAGACGACCTCCATGCGCATGCCCAGCACGAGGTCGTCGGGGTCGCACTCGACGATGTTGGTGGTGAGCCGTACGCGCGGATCGTCCTCGATGGCGACCTGGGCGACGACGTACGGCGAGGGCAGCCCGGGGTAGCCGAAGCGGTGGCTGACGGTGAAACCGATCAGCGTCGCGTAGCCGGACACGACGCGTACCCCGAGCTCATGGCTGCGGCAGACGCGGCAGACCGGCTGCGGCGGGTGGATCAGCGCGGCACACGCCTTGCACGCCTGGAAACGCAGGCGGCCGTCCGCCCCGGAGCGCCAGAAGAACTCCGTTTCCTTGCTGATCACTGGTACGGGGCGCTCGGATCGTCCGGCCACGTCGTCTCCTCAAACAAGCCGAAGTGTTGTTTGTCGCGGGTGATGATGTCGCATTACTTCTTGCTGCGGTTCAGCACCTTGTCGACGGCCGCCCAGTGGTCGTCGGTGACCCACAGCCGCGCGAAGCGGCCGGCCGCGTCCTCGGCGCTCGAACCGCCGCGCATCAGGTGCTTGATCTCGCCCGCGGCCGTGGTGGCCAAGGACTTGGCCAGCGAACGCCAGCCCTCGGGGAACGACTCGCGCGGCAGCACCACGTCGACCAGCCCAAGGCGTTCGGCCTCGGCGGCTCCCATGACCTTTCCGGACCCGGCGAGCATCAACGCCCGCCCCCGGCCGACGAGTTCGACCAGGCGCTCGGCTCCGCCCCAGGCCGGCATGATCGCCAGCGTCGCCTGGGTGAAGCCGATCAGGATGTCCTCGGCGGCCACCCGGATGTCGGCGGCCACCGCGACCTCGGCTCCGCCGCCGAGGGCGTGGCCGTTGAGCGCCGCGATCGTCGGGCCGGGGAAGGCCGCGATGCGGTCGCAGATCCCGCGCATGCGCAGGGCCATCGCGGTCGCGTCTTCCTCGGTGCGGAGCTTGGCGAGTTCCTTCAGGTCGCCGCCGGAGACGAAGGAGCGCTCGCCGCCGCCGGTGATGACGAGGGCGCGCGCACCGGCTGCGTCGTCGAGTGCCTTGTCCAACCCGTCCATGGTGTCCGGCGCGATGGCGTTGCGAGTCTCGGGACGATTGATGGTGATGATCGCCACGCCGTCGTCCAGCTCAAGTTCGACCATCGTCGCGCGCTCCAGAGGGGTATTGGCATTCTCGGTTTAAGAGAACATCATATTCATCGCAGAAATGCCACCATCGACGACCCGGAGCCGCGTGATGCGAACGATCCCCGCCGACCTTGTCAAGCGGTATGAAGAGGAAGGGTGGTGGACGCGCGACACGATCGGGGAGCTTTTGGCGCGCGGCCTGGCGGCGGCTCCGAACACCGAGTTCCGCGTGCATTCGGCGGTCCGCCCGTGGAACGGGACGTTCGCCGACGTCGAATCGATAGCCCGCAGACTGGCCGCCGGACTGCGTTCACGCGGGGTGGGGCCGGGCGACACCGTGGTGTTCCAGCTCCCGAACTGGGTGGAGGCCGCCGCGGTCTTCTGGGCGTCGGCATTCCTGGGTGCGACCGTCGTGCCCGTCGTCCACTTCTACGGCCGCAAGGAACTCGGGTACATCCTGAAGTCCACGAATCCGAAGGTGTTCATCACCGCCGAGAGTTTCGGACGAATGGAGTACGAGCCCGACGTCAGCGCCGGCGTGCCCGTGGTCGGCGTCGTGGGGCGCGACTTCGACGCGCTGCTCGCCGACGAGCCGCTGGCCGGAACCGTCGCGACGGACCCGGACGGCGCTGCCCTCATAGCCTTCACCTCCGGGACCACCCGCGACCCCAAGGGCGTCGTGCACAGCCACCGGACGCTCGGCTGCGAGACCCGGCAGCTCGCCGGCATCTACCCGCCGGACCGGGGCAAGCAGCTCACCGCCGCGCCGGTGGGCCACTTCATCGGCATGGTGAACGCCTTCCTGATCCCCGTCCTGGACGGCACCCCGGTGCACCTGACGGACGTGTGGGATCCGGCACAGGCGCTGGCCCTGATGAAGAGCGACGGCCTGCACGTCGGCGGCGGCGCGACGTACTTCATGACGTCGCTGATCGACCACCCGGACTTCACGCCCGAGCACGTGCCGTTCATGAAGTACGCCGGACTGGGCGGTTCGTCGGTGCCCGCCGCGGTCACCCGCCGGCTCGACGCGCTCGGCATCATCGTCTTCCGGTCGTACGGCAGCACCGAGCACCCGTCGATCACCGGCTCGATGTACCACGCCCCCGTGGACAAGCGTCTTCTCACCGACGGGAACCCGCTGTCGGGGGTGGAGATCCGGCTCGCCGAGGACGGTGAGATCCTGAGCCGCGGCCCCGACCTGTGCGTGGGCTACACCGACCCCGACCTGACCGCATCGGCGTTCGACGACGAAGGCTGGTACCACACCGGGGACATCGGAGAGCTCGACGAGGACGGCTACCTCGCGATCACCGACCGCAAGTCCGACATCATCATCCGCGGCGGCGAGAACATCAGCGCCCTGGAGGTCGAGGAGGCACTGCTGGTCATGCCCGGTGTCGCGGAGGCCGTCGTGGTGTCCGCACCCGACGCCCGGCTCGGCGAACACGCCGCGGCGTTCCTGCGGTTGCTGCCGGACGCGGCGATGCCGACGCTCGACGATGTGCGCGCGCACCTGGAGCGGGTGGGGCTGGCGCGGCAGAAGTGGCCCGAGGAGCTGCACCAGGCAGACGATTTCCCGAGGACCGCGAGCGGCAAGGTCCAGAAGTTCGTTCTCCGACGCAGCGTTGCGGCCGAACAAGAGTGAGAATAGGATTCTCGTAGATAGCGAAGGAGTCTTCCATGCCGATCCGCGAAACGGCCTTCCCGGTCTTTGACGCTGACAACCACCTGTACGAGCCCCAGGAAGCGCTGACCAAGTACCTCCCCAAGGAGTACGAGGGCGCGATCCAGTACGTGCAGGTCAACGGCCGCACGAAGATCGCCGTCCTGGGACAGATCAGCGAGTACATCCCCAACCCCACCTTCGAGGTGGTCGCGCGTCCGGGCGCGATGGAGGAGTACTTCCGCGTCGGCAACCCCGAGGGCAAGAGCCGCCGTGAGATCTTCGGTGAGCCGATGCGCTCGCCGGCGGCGTTCCGGGAGCCGGCCCCGCGTCTTGAGCTCATGGACGAGCAGGGCATCGCGCAGACGCTGATGTTCCCGACGCTGGCCAGCCTCATCGAAGAGCGCATGCGCCACGACCCCGAGCTCATCCACGCGGTCGTCCACGCGCTCAACCAGTGGCTGTTCGAGACGTGGTCGTTCAACTACCACGACCGCATCTTCACCACCCCGGTCATCAGCCTCCCGATCGTCGACAAGGCGATCGACGAGCTGAACTGGGTCGCCGAGCGCGGCGCCAAGGCCATCCTGGTCCGCCCCGCCCCGGTCCCCGGCTTCAAGGGCCCGCGTTCCTTCGCGCTGCCGGAGTTCGACCCGTTCTGGAAGCGCGTCGAGCAGCTCGGTCTCCTGGTCGGCCTGCACTCCTCGGACAGCGGTTACAGCCGCTACGCGAACGACTGGGAGGGCCACGGCAACGAGATGCTGCCGTTCAAGCCCAGCGCGTTCCGCCAGGTCAACGAATGGCGTCCGATCCAGGACGCGGTCGCGTCGTTCGTGTGCCACGGTGCCCTGACCCGCTTCCCCGGCCTCAAGGTCGCCGTCGTCGAGAACGGCGCGTCGTGGGTCGGCCCGCTGCTGAAGAACCTGGCCGACGTCTACAAGAAGATGCCGGACCAGTTCGAGGGCGGCGAGAACCCGGTCGAGGTCGTGCGGCGCAACATCCACATCAGCCCCTTCTGGGAGGAGAACATGGCGGACCTCGCCGACCTCCTGGGCATCGACCGGGTGCTGTTCGGCTCCGACTACCCGCACCCCGAGGGCCTCGCCGACCCGGCCGGCTTCATCGAGGAGATCAAGACCCACGGCCTCAACGAGGCCGACCAGGCCAAGGTCATGGGCGGCAACCTCGCCAGGTTGATGGCGTAATGCAGTGGGACACCATCCCGCAGATGGTGTTGAGCGCGTCCGACCGCTTCGGCGATGCCGAAGCGGTCGTGGACGGCTCGTTGCGGCTCAGCTTCACCGAGCTGGCCGACCGGATCCGCGTGGCGGCGGGTGCCTATGCCGCCAAGGGGATCGAGAAGGGCGACCGTGTCGCGGTTTGGGCGCCCAACTCCGCCGAGTGGATCATCGCGGCGTTCGGCGCGATGACCGCCGGCGCCGTGCTGATCCCGGTCAACACGCGCTTCAAGACCGATGAGGCGCACGACGTCATCCTCCGGAGCGGCGCCAAGGCCGTGATGGTCCAACAGGGCTTTCTCGGCCAGGAGTTCACGGCGCCGCGCGGAGTGCCGGCGATCGACGTCAAGGGGGACTTCCTCAGCTGCGGCACCCCGCTCGTGCGGGAGCTGAGCGGCACCGACATCAGCGACATCATCTTCACCTCGGGGACCACCGGGCGCCCCAAGGGCGCGATGATGAACCACCGGCAGACGCTGCGGGCGTACGCGGAGTGGTGCGACCTCGCCGGGCTGCGCGAGGGCGACCGCTACCTGATGGTCAACCCGTACTTCCACACGTTCGGGTACAAGGCCGGCCTGGTCGCCTGCCTGATCCGCGGGGCCACGATGCTTCCGGTGCCGGTCTTCGATATCGACCGGGTACTGGAACTCGTCGCGAGCGAGAAGATCACCGTGTTGCCCGGGCCGCCGACGCTGTACCACTCGCTGCTGGCCGCGCGGGAGGGCCGCGACCTCGGCACACTGCGGGTCGCGGTGACCGGTGCGGCGGACATCCCGGTCGAGCTCGTCCGGCGGATGAAGAACGAACTGCCGTTCGAGACGATCATGACCGGTTACGGGCTCACCGAGGCCGGAACGGTCACCGCGTCCCGGCCCGGCGACTCGTTCGAGGACATCGCCACGACCGTCGGGACCCCGTGCGACGGGTTCGAGGTGCGCATCGCCGACGACGGCGAGGTTCTGGTGCGTGGCCACGGCGTCATGCAGGGCTACCTCGACGACCCCGTCGCCACCGCCGAGACGATCGACGAGGACGGCTGGCTGCACACCGGCGACCTGGGAACCCTGGACGAGCGCGGGCACCTGAGGATCGTCGGCCGCAAGAAGGACATGTTCATCGTCGGCGGCTTCAACGCCTACCCGGCCGAGATCGAGGGCTTCCTGTTGGAACACCCCGCGGTCCGGCAGGCCGCCGTCATCGGCGTGCCCGACGAACGGATGGGCCAGGTCGGCAAGGCCTTCGTGGTACTGCGCGAAGGAGCGGCCGGGGAAGGCGTGTCGGCGGACGACGTCATCGCGTGGAGCCGCGACCGCATGGCCGGCTACAAGGTGCCGAGATACGTGGAGTTCCTGGACGAACTTCCCTTGAACGCCACCGGCAAGGTGATGAAGGACCAACTGCGCTGACGTACTGTCAGGCGCGCCGCGTCGCCGACTGCCAAGGGCGCGTCGGCCCGGACCGGCCCTCCCGGTCGGAGCGGGCCGCGCGCCCTTCGCCGCTTCTTCCGTGCACAACCGGATCGGCGTCGGCCGCCGCGCAGCCACTGGCGGTCGTCGGTGGTGCCGATTCCATCCCACCTGAACGCGCGCGACCGCCGGCGCGATCCGGAATCACCCGCCACGAGCCGCGTCCGCAGCCGTGCGATCATGTGATTCTCTTATCCGGTATTGGCATTCTCAATACCTGCAAGTACGGTATCCAGTGATGAACGACTTCGCCCAGACCGCATCGGGTCTGCCGCTCCAGCCGGTCTACGGACCCGCCGACCGGCAGGCCGAGCCGCCCGAGCCGGGAAGGTACCCGTTCACGCGCGGCAACTACGCCTCCGGTTACCGGGGGCGCCTCTGGACGTTTCGTCAGTACTCCGGGTTCGGCACCGCGGAGGAGTCCAATTCCCGTTACCGCTACCTGCTGGACCAGGGAGGCACGGGCCTGTCGGTCGCTCTCGACCTGCCCACCCAGTGCGGCTACGACTCCGACGACCCCGAAGTGGGCGAAGAGGTCGGCAGAGTCGGCGTCGCGGTCGACACCCTCGCCGACGCCGAGGTGCTGTTCGACGGCATCCCCCTCGACGAGATCAGCACCAGCTTCACGATCAACGGCACCGCGGCGATCCTGCTGGCGTTCTACGTCGCCGCCGCGGAGAAGAGCGGTGTGCCGAGGGCGAAGCTGACCGGCACCATCCAGAACGACATCCTCAAGGAGTACGCCTCCCGGGGAACGTGGATCTGGCCGCCGGATCCGTCGCTGCGCCTGATCGCCGACACCATCGAGTTCTGCGCGGCCGAAGTCCCGCGCTTCAACGCGATCTCGGTGGCCGGCGCGCACTTTCGCGACGCCGGCGCCAACGCGGTCCAGGAAATGGCGTTCACCCTCGCCGACGGCGTCACCTACGTCGACACCGTGCTGGCGCGCGGCCGGATGACGATCGAGCAGTTCGCGCCGCAGATCTCGTTCTTCTTCTACACGCACGGCGACTTCTTCGAGGAGGTCGCCAAGTACCGTGCCGGGCGCCGCCGTTGGGCGACCATCGTCCGGGAGCGGTACGGCGCGACCGCCGACAAGGCCTCGATGTTCCGCTTCGGCTGCGTCGCGGGCGGCGCCTCGCTGTACGCGCCGCAGGCGCAGAACAACATCGTGCGCGTCGCCTATGAGGCGATGGCGTCGGTGCTGGGCGGCGTCCAGTCGATGTTCACGGCGGCCTGGGACGAGCCGTTCGCCCTCCCCAGCGAGGAGTCGGCGACGCTCGCGCTGCGCACGCAGCAGATCCTCGCGTACGAGACGGGCGTCACCCGCGTCGCCGACCCGCTCGGCGGGTCCTACTTCGTCGAGGCGCTCACCGACGCCACCGAGGCGAAGATCGCCCGGATCATGCAGGACCTCGACGACCACGGCGGCATGGTCCGGGCGATCGAGGACGGCTATCTCCAGGGGCTGATCGCCGACGAGGCGTACCGCACCCACCAGGAGGTCGAGTCGGGGGAGCGCCCGGTCGTCGGCGTGAACCGCTTCGTCAACGAGAGCGAGCCCGCGCCCGACCTGGCGACGTACGAACTCGACGCCGAGGGCCGCGAACGCCAACTCAAGCGACTGGCCCGGGTCAAGGAGGAGCGCGACGGCGCGGCCGTGCGCGACCGCCTCGCCGCACTGAGGCGCGCGGCAGAGGGCACGGACAATCTCATGGGCCCCCTGATCGACTGCGCCAACGCCTACTGCACGGTCGGCGAGATGACGGCCGCGCTGAAGGACGTCTGGGGCGAATTCCAGCAGCCGGTGGTGTTCTGATGACGGCACGTATCCTGATCGCCAAGCCCGGTCTGGACGGCCACGACCGCGGTGCGAAGATCATCGCCCGTGCGCTCCGCGACTCGGGCTTCGAGGTGATCTTCACCGGCATCCGCCAGCGGGTCGAGGACATCGTGTCGATCGCCCTGCAGGAAGACGTCGCGGTCGTCGGGCTGAGCATCCTGTCGGGTGCGCACATGGCGCTGACCGCGAAGACCGTCGAGGCGCTGCGGGCGAGTGACGCGGGCGACATGGCCGTCATCGTCGGCGGCACCATCCCGGCCGCGGACATCCCGCGCCTGCACGAGGCAGGCGCGGCGGCGGTGTTCCCGACGGGGACGCCGCTGGACACCGTCGTGTCCGAGGTCCGCAGACTGACGGGCGCCGCCGCGCCTTCCTGACCGCAGTGCCCGGCCGCACACCCCGACCATCCGTCGGGAGACGCGGCCGAGGGGCGGCTCGCCGCCCGAAGTTCCAAAGAACAACCCTGAGTTCAAACCCCTGGAGGGACAGTGCGGGTCGGCGTCATGATCGGGCCTGAGCGCGGAGACTCCGCGCGCAAGGTCGGCCGGATGATCGAGGATGTTGAGTGGGCCGAGTCCGCCGGGATGGACACCGCGTGGATTCCGCAGGTCCCGTCGGACTTCGACGCGCTGATCGCGGTGGCCCTCATGGGCGCCAAGACGCAGCGCATCGAGCTCGGCACGGCGGTCGTGCCGCTCCAGGCACAGCACCCGATCGCGCTGGCGCGCCAGGCGCTGTCCGCGCAGGCCGCGGCGAGCGGGCGGCTGGTGCTGGGCGTGGGCCCGTCGCACCACTGGATCGTCCGGGACATGCTGGGGCTGCCGTACGACAAGCCCGCCGCGCTGACCCGCGACTACCTGGAGGTCCTGGACTCGGCGCTGCGCGGGCCCGGCGACGTCGATGTCGAGAACGAGACCTACAAGGTCCACAACCCGCTGGGCATCGGCCCGGTGGGCGGCCCGCTGCCGGTCATGCTCGCCGCACTCGGCCCGGTCATGCTGCGGATCGCGGGGGAGCGGGCCGACGGCACGGTGCTGTGGCTGGCCGACGAGCGCGCGGTGGCCGACCACGTCGTGCCGCGCATCACCAAGGCCGCCGAGGAGGCGGGGCGCCCCGCACCGCGCATCGTCGCGGGCATCCCGGTGTGCCTGTGCAAGCCGTCGGAGGTGGACGCGGCGCGCGAGCGTGCGAACCGCATTCTCGGCGAGGCCGAGGTCTCCCCGAACTACCAGCGCCTGCTGGACACCGGGAACGCGAACAACGTCGGCGACCTGGCCGCGGCGGGAGACGAGAACGCCATTCGCGCACGCTTCCAGTCCTTCGCGGACGCCGGGGTGACCGACCTGTCGATCCGCCTGCTGCCCATCGGCGACAACCGTGACGAGCTGATCGCCTCGAAGCGCCGGACACGTGAGGTGGTCGCAGCCATCGCGGCCGAATTCCGGTGACCACGGGGCCGCTCTCGGGGATCCGGATCCTGGAGGTCGGCACCATGCTCGCCGGGCCGTACGCGACGATGCTGCTCTCGGATCTCGGCGCCGAGGTCACCAAGCTGGAGCCGCCGACGGGCGACATCTCCCGGCGGGTGGGTGACGCCTACTTCGCGAGCCTCAACCGGGGCAAGCGGAGCGTCGTCGTCGACCTCACCTCCGAGGCCGGCCAGGCCAAGCTGGGTGAACTCGTGGCCGGCGCCCACGCGTTGCTGGTCAATCTCAAGCCGTCGGCGATTCGCCGCCTCGGCCTGACCTACGACGTGCTGAAGCGCTTCAACGAACGCATCGTCTGCGTCGCGGTGACCGGGTTCGGCATGGACGAAGAGGAAAAACCCGCGTTCGACTACGTCGTGCAGGCCACCACCGGGGTCGCGTCGCTCACCGGCGACCCCGGTGGTCCGCCGACGCTGCCGGGCTATTCGGCCGCCGACAACTCCACGGGGTTGACGGCGGCCTTCGGGCTGTTGGCCCAGATCGTCTCCGGGCGCGGCGGGCAAATCGAGGTCTCGCTCCGGGATGTGATGCTGTCTCAGCTCAACTACCGGGCGTCCGCATACCTCAACGACGGCGCGGTGCCCCAGCGCAGGCGGGGCGGCGCGCACCCGTACTACGTCCCGGCGCAGCTTTTTCCGACGGCGGAAGGGCATCTGGCGCTGTTCGTCACGCACGACGGTTTCTGGGCGTCCTTCGCCGCGGAGGCGGGCATCGCGGGGTTCCCGACGATGGCCGAGCGGGCGGAGCGCCGCGACGAGGTGCTGGAGGCCGTGACGCGCGCGCTGGCCGGTGACACGGCCCGGGGCTGGGAGGCGCGGCTGCTGCCGCTGGGCGTGCCGGCCGCCGCTGTGCGCACGCTGCCGGAGGCCCTCGCGGAGTCGCCGGACGCGATCGTCACGGCCGGCGGGTTCCGGCTGATCGGCAGCCCGATCCGGGTTGCCGGGTACGAACCGGACCATGGGCCGCCGCCTCGTCTGGGCGAGCACGGCGGCCGGCCGTAACCCGGGTGACCACGTTTTGGCCCGATTACTCGTACTGCACAGTGATGGACTCGCTGGTCGGGACGCCCTGGCAGGTGAGGACGTAGCCCTCGGCGACCTCGTCGTCGGTCAGGGCGTCGTTCACGCGCATCTTCGCGGCGCCCTCCTTCACAATGGCCATGCACGTGGCGCAGTTGCCCGCCTCGCAGGAGAACGGTGGGGTGAGGCCGGCCCGGCGGGCGCTCTCCAGGATCGTCTCGTTCTCGTGCCGGGGAACGGTCGCCTTCTTGCGGCCCAGCAGGATGGTCACGGTGCCCTGCACCTCGCCACCGGGCTCGTCCTCGGGCTTGCGGGCGGCGCCGCCGAAGCGCTCGCTGAAAACCTTGCCGGGGCCGGGGAGCGCGGCCTCGACGATGTCCATGAAGGCCTCGGGGCCGCACAGGTAGATGTCGGCGGCACCGTCGGCGCCGACGAAGTCCCGTACCGTCGCCGCGTCGACGTAGCCCGACTCGCTGTCCAGGTGGTGGACGACGGACAGCCGCCCGGGGTGCTTCTCGACCAGTTCGGCCCATTCGGCGTGGAAGATCACCGCGTCCCGATCGCGGTCGGCGGTCAGCACCCGCACCCGGCGGTCGGTGGTCGCCAGCGCGCTCTTCGCCAGCGATATGACCGGGGTGACCCCGCTGCCACCGGCAAAGGCCAGCAGCGGCGCGTTCGTGTCCTGCAGGACGAACACACCGGCGGGGCGCGTGAGTTCGACCTCGTCGCCCGCGGAGATGTTGTCGTGCATCCAGTTCGAGACCTGGCCGCCCGGGACGCGCTTGACGGTCACCGCGAGCTCGCCGTCGGTGTCGGGCGAGCTGGACATCGAGTACGAGCGCAGCAGCTCCTCGCCGTTCAACCGCACCTTGAAGGTGCAGAACTGGCCGGCGCGGTACGTGAACGGCCCCCCGTGCGGAGCGATGACGAAGGTACGGGCGTCGGCGGTCTCCTGGACGATCCGCGTGACTGTCGCCCGCTCGAACATTGGGGGTCGGGACATCGGGGCCTGCCTTCGGTATATGGGTTCTACAAGAGCGAGAATAATATTCTCGCAGTACAAGGGTGATATTCTCAACGGCGTCTCGGGAGCGTCCGTCCTCGCACCCGGGACACGGGGGCGGCGGCGATTTGCGAGGCGACTACGGGCCGAAGACACGAGGTCCCGGGAGCAGTGCTCCCGGGACCTCGATGGTTCGTGGCGACCCGCACGGAGGAATCGACTCGCCGCCCCCGGCCGCACGGCAGCGAAGCCCGGTGCCCTCAGCGCGGTCCGTGCGTGCGCACGGTCACCTCGACGCGCCGCTTACTTCGGTGGGAAGCGGATCGCGCCGTCGAGGCGGATGATCTCGCCGTTGAGGTAGTCGTTCTCGACGATGTGCTGCGCGAGCTGCGCGAACTCGTCCGAGCGGCCCATGCGCCGCGGGTGCGGAACCTGCGGGCCCCAGTACGCCTCAAGCTGGTCGCCGGCCTTGCCGTACGCGGGAGTGAGCACCGTGCCCGGGGCGATCGTGACGACGCGGATGCCCAGCGGCGACAGGTCGCGGGCCGCGACGAGCGTCATGCCCGCCACACCGCCCTTGGCGGCGGAGTAGGGGAGCTGGCCCACCTGGCCCTCGAACGCCGCGATCGACGCCGTGTTGATGATCACGCCCCGGGAACCGTCGTCGTCGACCGGCTCCTGCTTCGCCATCGCGGCCGCGGCCAGGCGCATGACGTTGAACACGGAGGTCAGGTAGTAGTCGATGGTCATCTTGAAGCCGGCGAGGTCGAGCGGTGAGCCGTCCTTGCCGACGAGCCGGCCGCCGAAGGGCGGACCGCCGTGGGTGTCGACCGAGACGCGCAGCGGTCCGAGCTCCTGTGCGGCGGCGACAGCGGCCTGCACGTCCGCCTCGCTGGTGGCGTCCGTGTGCAAATACCGCACACCGAGCTCGGTCTCCAGAGCCTTACCCTTGTCGTCGTTGACATCCGCGATGACGACCTTCGCACCCGCCGCGTGCAGCCGTCGGGCCGTGGCCTCGCCGAGGCCACCGGTGCCACCGACGACGATTGCTGAGCTTCCGCTGATCTGCATCACCGCTCCGCTCTCTATGGCTCTCTTGTTAACAAGACTCTTGTTTTGAGAGAGTATCATTCTCATGAACATCGCCATGATCCTCGAAATGGCCGCCTCGGCCGGGGACCGAGCCGTGGTGACGGCGGGCGGACGCTCGCTGACCGCCGCCGAACTGCTCCGCCTCGCCCGTGCCGCGGTCCCGCGCTTCCGCAAGCATCCGGCTGTCCTGTACCTGGGCACCAACCACCTCGCCTTCCCCGTCGCTCTCTTCGGCGCGGCCCAGGCGGGCGTCCCGTTCGTGCCCCTCAACTACCGCCTGGGCGAGCAGCAGCTCGAAGCCCTCAAGGACCGCCACCCCGGGGCGCTCATCCTCAGCCCCGAGGACCTCGACGACCTGATCGCCTCCCTCGACGCGGAGGCCGACGGCGCCGAGGCGGCGGAGCCGCTGATCCCGGACCCGGACGCCGTCGCGGTCATCCTCTACACCAGCGGAACGACCGCCGCGCCGAAGGCCGCGCTGCTGCGCCACCGCCACCTCATGGCGTACATCTTCAACACGCTGGAGTTCGCGGCGTCCGACGAGACCGAGGCGGCCCTCGTCGCGGTCCCGCCGTACCACATTGCCGGGCTCACCAACCTGCTGTCGAACCTCTACACCGGCAGGCGCATCGTCTACCTGTCGGCGTTCGACCCGAAGGACTGGCTGGAGACCGTGCGCCGGGAGAAGGTCAGCCACGCGCTCGTCGTGCCGACCATGCTCGCCCGCATCGTCGGCGCGGTTTCCGGCGACAACGCCGACGTCCCGTCGCTCCGCAGCCTCGCGTACGGCGGTTCGCGCACTCCCCGCCCGGTCCTGGAACGGGCCCTGGAGGTCTTCCCCGACACCGGTTTCGTCAACGCCTACGGCCTGACCGAGACCGCCTCGTCCGTCGCCGTCCTCGGCCCGGACGACCACCGCACCGCGTTCGCCTCCACCGACCCCGAGGTCCGCGACCGGCTCGGATCCGTCGGCCGCGCACTGCCCGGCATCGAGTTCGAGGTGCGCACCCCCGACGGCACCCCCGTCGCGGCCGGCGAGCCAGGCCTCGTCTTCGTGCGCGGCGACCAGGTCTCCGGCGAGTACGGCGGCCAGAGCTCCCTGGACGAGAACGGCTGGTTCCCCACCCGCGACCTCGGCCGCCTGGACGCCGACGGCTACCTGTTCATCGAGGGCCGCGCCGACGACACGATCATCCGCGGCGGAGAGAACATCGCTCCCGCCGAGATCGAAGACGTCCTCCTCGGCTGTCCCGGCATCGTCGAGGCCGCGGTGATCGGCGTCCCCGACCCCGAATGGGGTCAGCGCCTGGTCGCCGTCGTGGTCGGCGAGGGCGACCCGGACGAGGTGCGCGCCTGGGTCAAGGAGCGCCTGCGGTCGTCCAAGACGCCCGACACGATCGTGTTCCGCCACGAACTGCCCAAAACCGATACCGGGAAGCTGCTGCGCCGTACGCTGCGCGCCGAGCTGGAGGACACCCATGCCTGAGGCCGTCATCACCACCGCCCTGCGCACGCCGATCGGCACCGCGATGAAGGGCACGCTGCGGGAAACCAGCGCCTTCGACCTCGCGCACCATGTCGTCAAGGCGGCGGCGGAAGGCCTCGATCCCGAGCGCATCGACGACGTCATCCTCGGCGAGGGCCTGTACGGCGGCGGTGTGGTCGCCCGGCACGCCGCGGTGACCGCCGGCCTCCCGGCCGCGGCCGGCGTGGCCCTGAACCGGCACTGCGCGGCGGGCCTGTCCGCGGTGCAGAGCGCGGCGGCGAGCATTCGCGCCGGCATGGACGAACTCGTGATCGCCGGCGGCGTCAACTCCTCGTCCACCGGGCCGCGCATGCGGTACCTGGAGAACGGCGAGTGGATCGACCCGTGGCGTCCGCCGACGCACCCGGACAGCCCCGAAGCCCCCAACGGCGACATGTCGATCACCGTGGGCTGGAACGCGGCGGTCAAGGCCGGCGTCACCCGCGAGGAGATGGACGCCTGGGCGCTGCGCTCGCACCAGAACGCCATCCGCTCGATCGACGAGGGCTGGTTCGACGCCGAGGTCCTGCCGATCGAGACGCCGCACGGCCTGTTCTCCGTCGACGAGCACCCGCGCCGCACGACGAGCCTGGAGAAGCTGGCCGCGCTCAAGCCGCTGCACCCCGAGATCGAGGGCTTCAGCATCACCGCGGGCAACGCCAGCGGCGCGAACGACGCCGCCGCCGCGCTGGTCATCGCGAGCGACCGGGTCGCCGCCGAGCTGGGCCGGCCCGCGCTGGCGACCGTACGCTCCTGGGCGTCGGTCGGCATCGAGCCGAAGTACACCGGGCTCGCACCGACGCTGGCGATCCCCAAGGCCCTGGGGCGCGCCGGGCTCTCGCTCGCCGACGTGGACCTGTTCGAGATCAACGAGGCGTTCGCGGCCATGTGCGTCGCGACGATCAAGATCCTCGACATCGACCCCGACCGCGTCAACGTCAACGGCAGCGGCTGCGGGCTCGGCCACCCCGTGGCGGCCACCGGCGCGCGCATGGTCGTCACGCTTATCCACGAACTGCGCCGCCGCGGCGGCGGGATCGGTGTCGCGGCGATGTGCGCCGGCGGCGGCATGGGCTCGGCGGCGGTGATCGAGGTCCCCGCTCCGTGAATGTCGCGGAACTGGTCGCGGCGGCGCGCGGGGGTTCCCAACGCGCCGCCGGTCGGCTGCTGAGCCTGGTCGAGGGCGGGCAACGCAGCGAGGTGCTGGCCGTTCTCGGGCCCGTCGCGCCCGTCCGGGTGGTCGGGGTGACGGGGCCGCCCGGGGCCGGCAAGTCGACCACGGTCGCCGCGCTGGTCGGGGCGTACCGCGAAAGAGGCCTGCGGGTCGCGGTGCTCGCCGTCGACCCGTCGTCGCCCTACAGCGGCGGCGCGCTGCTCGGCGACCGGATCCGCATGTCCGCGCACACCGGAGACCCGGGCGTGCTCATCCGCTCGCTCGCCACCCGAGGACACCTGGGCGGCCTGGCCGCCGCGGTGCCCGCGGCGGTACGCGTCCTCGGCGCCCTCGGCTTCGACCTGGTCCTCGTGGAGACCGTCGGCGTCGGCCAGTCCGAGATCGAGATCGCCGCGGTCGCGGACCCCACGGTGGTCGTCCTCACACCGGGCGCCGGCGACGCCGTCCAGGCCGCCAAGGCGGGCCTGTTGGAGGTCGCCGACCTCATCGTGGTCAACAAGTCCGACCGCGACGGCGCCGACCAGACCGTGCGCGACCTGCGCGCCGAGGTCGGCGTACCGGTCCTCAAGCTGGTCGCGTCGCGGGGTGACGGGCTGCCGGAGCTCACGGCCGCGATCGACGCCCACCACCGCAACGAGACTCCGGCCCGCCGTGCGGCCCGCGCGCACGCGCAGATCCTGTCGCTGGCACAGAGCCGCCTGCGCACCCACCCGGAACTCGCCGCGCTGGCGGCGGAGGTCGCCGAGGGAAACCAAGACCCTTACACCGCAGCCGAGTTGCTGTTGCGCCGCCTCCGCGACGCAGGCGGCGTGCCCTCGCCGCGACGCGTGGACGCGACCTTCTGACGAGATCGGCGCAAGGCCGCCGGAGGCGGGCAGCAGGGCTGCCGTCGTCCCTGCTCCCGTTCGCGCCGCAGGGGCGTCGTGGCCGCAGGGGTCGCTGCGGCGCCCAGGTGTCAGCGGCGCGTTCCGTCGCCATCCAGTTCGGCCGCGTCGGGCCACGCGAAGAAGGCGAACGTCTCGGCGTCCGCTGCGTTGTGCCGTATGTGCGGTATGCCGTTGTGCGCGTCGGCCGTGTCCGCGGTTCCCGGGAAGAGCGCGGGGAACCGCTCGGACAGCCATGGGCCCGCCCACAGCAGCACCAGTCCGACCGCGAGAACGATCCCGGCGAGCACGATCGCGGTCGTCGTGACGCGCGCCGTTCCCGTGAGGAAGTCCGACACAGCCTGCGGTTCGCCGCACGCACACGTCATCTGCATGGTCCGCGCCCCTGTTCCCGGTCCTGTTCGGAGCCGACCCAGGAGAACGTAAGGCCCGCAGGTCACGCTCAGGTCCCGGTCGGATGTCGGTCGCACGTCCCTTGTGGCCGTGCCCGTCGTCGGCGTCACCGCCGCTGCGGGCGACCCCCGCAGGGCCGGCGCAACTGCCTTGCTGTCGCTGCGCCTTGCGGGATCCTGCGGGGGCGGGAGCCGTCGGCTCGGCTCAGCCGCGGAAGCGGAGCAGCGCTTCCTGCGCGAACGAGGCCACCAGCGTGCCGTCTTCGGTCAGGATGTCGCCGCGGCCGAAGCAGCGGCCCCCCGCGTAGAGCGGGCTGTGCTGGCGGATCAGGAGCC
The DNA here is from genome assembly GCF_051388935.1 of Yinghuangia sp. YIM S10712. Lineage (NCBI taxonomy): Bacteria > Bacillati > Actinomycetota > Actinomycetes > Kitasatosporales > Streptomycetaceae > Yinghuangia > Yinghuangia sp. YIM S10712. Next base: position 14,264 of record NZ_JBPKBI010000032.1, on the reverse strand, counting down.
ACTCGTCGGAGCGGAAGGGGCGGTGGAACCACAGGTTGTGCGAGGTGACGGCGGAGGTGAAGGCCTTGCCGGCGTCCTGCTGGCTGATGCCGTCGACCGCGCGCAGGGCGGTGCCGATGATGGTGAGGTCGGTCGCGTACGAGGCGAGCGCGGGGGCCAGTTCGGCGTCGACCTCGGGAGTGCGGATCCAGAATTCGTATTCCGCGGTCTCGGACTTCGGGGTGTCCAGATCGAAGGTGCTGCGGGTCTCCCACGGCATCAGGTGCAGATCGATGCGGCTCTCCGGGCCGGGGAGTGCGGGGACGGGCGCGACGCTCTGGCCGGCCGGGCCGTCCTCGACGGCGTGCAGGGAGACGGAGGCGGTGGCGATGACGCCGGCGTCCTGGCGGGCGGTGATCCCGACGGTCGCGAACGTGCGGCCCTCCTGGTGGCGGGCGACCTCGTAGCGCACCGGCTCGGCGGCCGATCCTTCGCGGGGGAACAGCACGTGCAGGGACTTGACGGCCTTGCCGGGGCACGCGAGGGCGGCCGTGCGTACGAACTGGGCGAGCAATTGTCCGCCGAACAGCCGGTGGTAGGTGAGCTGTTGGTTGCGTCCCTGGAAGACGGCAGTGCCCTCGTCCGCCGAGGGGAGCTCCTGGAGCTCCAGGCACCCGAGCAGGTCGCTGTAGAGATCGGTCGCGGTTTCAGACATGCCCCGAGTGTAATGATGTTCTTATCTCGTGAGAATGTTGTTCTCGTCTAAAGATGCACGAATCCCAGAGAGCAGAAGTCCCAGATCTCGTCCGCGGTGATCGGGTGGGTGCTGTCGTGGTCCGAGCCGCCGCTGGACTGGGCGATGAACATGACCGTCTGCATGGTCAGTGCCGCGGCGCGGCGCGGCTTGATCCCCTCGCGCAGGTGGCCCTCGGTGTACGCCTCGGTCATCAGCTCGCTGAACAAGGAGAGAAGCGGGGCGTGCGCGACCTTCACCTCGTCGGGGTGGGTGATCAGCAGTTGGGGCGCGAAGTCCGTGAACAGCGGGCGCTGCGCGGTCGGGTCGGGACGGCTGAGCTCGAACAGAAGCTGCACCGCGACCCGGAGTCGGTCGAGCGGTTCGTCCTGCCCGGCGGCGGCGGCGCGGATCTGGTCCGCGGACCTGCGCAGCGCGTCCTCGAAGAGGGCGAGCAGGAGCTCGTGTTTGCCGTCGAAGTGCTGGTAGAAGCTGCGCAGCGACTGCCGGGACCGGTCGACGACCTCCTGGACGGTGAAGTCGGTCGTCCCCTTCTCGGTGATGATCGCCTGGGCCGCATCGAGAAACCGCTCCACACGCTGCTCGGCCCGCAGTCTGGCGGTCTTCGTCGAACGCTCCACCGCGCGCTGCTTCCACGCAGGTTCGTCGTTCGCGGTGCTCGGCGAGGCATTCGTCTTCTGCGGCATATTCGAAACCTTACTGCACGATAACGGTGGGACATTTCACTCTCAGAGGGCCTGCCAGGTAAATCGCGAGACTCTTACTCTCTACAACCGAGAATGATATTCTCCTGCCGGTGCGCACCGAAACCCCTACAAGGAGGCCGTTCGTGGCTAGGGAGCAAGACGCCGGAGGCCGGGATGCTCTTTGAGTTCGACTCCGACCAGCGGCTGTGGCAGAAAACGGTCCGCTCGGCCGTTGCCAAGGAGTGCCCGCCCGCGCTGGTCCGCAAGGTGGCCGACGAAGGGGCCGACCCCGCACCGGTGTGGAAGATCTACAACGATCTGGGCTGGACCGAACTGACCGATCCCGCCGATTCCGTGGAACTGGGCATCGTCCTGGAGGAATTGGGCCGGGCCACCGACCCCACCCCCTACCTGGCGACGATGACGCAGTTCGCCCCCCTCGCCCCGGGCGTCGCCGAGGCCGGGCAGGCCGGCACCGCGCTCCTGGACGGCGTCACCGCCCGACGCGACGGTGACGGCTGGATCCTCGACGGCACCGCGAGCTTCGTCCTGGACGGCGACCGCGCCGACCTGTTCGCCGTCGTCACCGGCGAAGGCGTTTTCGTCGTGACCGCCGACGACGTGACCGCGACACGTACCAGCGTGTTCGACCCGCTGCTGCACGTCGCCGAGGTCACCCTCACCGGCGTCCGCGTCGCCGACAGCGCGCGGACCGGCGCCGACCCCGAGCGCGCACGCCACACCGCTCTGACCGGCATGGCCATGACCACGGTCGGTGCGTGCGGCCGCATTCTGGACCTGACGCTGGAGCACGTGCGCAATCGCCAGCAGTTCGGTGTCGCGATCGGCTCGTTCCAGGCGGTCAAGCACAAGGCCGCAGACATGCACGTCGCGATCGAGCGCGCCCGCGCCCTCGCGTACTACGCCGCGCTCACGATCGCCACCGACGACCCGCGTCGCCGCGTCGCCGCGTCGATGGCCAAGGCCGCGTCCGGCGAGTGCCAGGCACTCGTCTTCCGGCACGGCCTCCAACTCCACGGCGCCATGGGCTTCACGTGGGAGAACGACCTGCAATTCGCCCTCAAGCGGGCCAAGGCCGGCGAGCTGCTGCTCGGCGGTACGGACGAGCACCGCGCGCTGATAGCCGAGGAGTACCGTGCAACTGACCTTTGACGCGGACGTCCTGGCCTTCAAGGCCGAGTTCGAGGCGTTCCTCGACGCCCACTTGCCCGCCGAGGCGGAGGCCACCGAGCGCTCCACTTCGAGCTCGCACGTGCCCGAGTGGTCCCGCCGCTGGCAGCGCCTGCTGTTCGACGAGGGTTGGCTGCTGCCCGGGAACCCGCCGGAGTTCGGCGGCCGCAACGCGAACCTGCTCCAGCAGTACATCCACCTGGCGGTGCTGTCCGAGCGCGGCATCTACCACTCGTTCAACCCGCAGGGCGTGGGCATCATCGCCGCCTCGCTGCTGACGTTCGGCACGGACGAGCAGAAGCAGCGCTGGGCGGTGCCGATCCTGCGCGCCGAGATCACCGCGTCCCTCGGCATGAGCGAGCCGGGTGCCGGCTCCGACCTCGCCGGCCTGCGCACGCGCGCCGTGCCCAAGGGCGACCACTTCGTGGTCAACGGCCAGAAGGTCTGGACCTCGGGCGCGCACCACGCCGACGTGCTGCTCACGTTCGTGCGCACCGACCCGGAAGCGCCCAAGCACAAGGGCATCAGCGCGCTGCTCATCCCGACCGACACCCCCGGCGTGACGAGGCGCCCGTTCCCCTCGATCGCGGACCGCGAGGACCGCGACTTCAACGAGGTGTTCTTCGAGGACGCCCAGGTGCCCGCGGAGAACCTGGTCGGCGAGCTGAACAAGGGCTGGACGGTCGCCAACGGCTCGCTCGGCCACGAACGCACCATGCTGTGGCTCGACTTCTTCAAGTACCTGACGCGCCTCACCCGCGACTTCCACCCGAAGACCGCGCTGGAGCGCAACCGGTACGCCACGCTCGCCATGGACACCGTGGCGCTGCGCCTGCTCGGCTCCCAGGCACTCGCCCGCGCGGCGCGCGGCGAGGAGGACATCCCCGGGATGTCGGTGCTGAAGCTGTTCGGCTCCGAGGCGGTGCAGACCGCGAGCGAGGCCGCGCTGAACGCGGCGGGTCCCGAGGGCCTTGCCCACCCCGGCCGGACGGCGCCGTACTCTCACATGGACATGGAGGCTTTCACCTCCGGTTGGTTCGAACGGTACGTCCGGAGCTTCGCCGGCACGATCGCGGGCGGAACCTCCGAGATCCAGCGCAACATCGTTGCCGAGCGCGTGCTCGGCCTGCCGCGGAGCTGAGGTACCCACGTGAGCACGATTCTCTATGAGGTCTCCGACAAGATCGCCACGATCACGCTCAACCGTCCCGAGGTGGCCAACGCCCAGAACAAGGAGCTCCTCGACGAACTCGACGCCGCTTGGACCAGGGCCGCCGAGGACGACGAGGTGGCGGTCATCGTCCTGCGGGGCGAGGGCAAGCACTTCTCGGCCGGTCACGACCTGAAGTCGGGCGAGAAGTGGCAGGGCAAGATCACGCTTGAGGACATCTACCGCAACGAGAGCCGGCGCTACCTGGAGTACTCGCTGCGCTGGCGCAACGTCCCCAAGCCGTCGATCGCGGCGGTGCAGGGCCGCTGCATCGCCGGCGGCCTGCTCCTGGTCTGGCCGTGCGACCTCATCGTCGCGTCGGAGGACGCGCTGTTCTCCGACCCCGTCGTCACGATGGGCATCGGCGGCGTCGAGTACCACGGCCACACCTGGGAGCTCGGTGCCCGCAAGGCCAAGGAGATCCTGTTCACCGGTCGTCCGCTGACCGCCGAGGAGGCGGAGAAGGTCGGCATGGTCAACAAGGTCGTGCCGCGCGACGAACTCGACAGCGCCACACGCGAGTTGGCTGCGAGCATCGCGGTCATGCCGCCGTTCGCCCTGCGCCAGGCCAAGCGCGCCGTCAACCAGACCCTGGACGTCCAGGGCTTCTACGCGGCGATCCAGTCGGTCTTCGACACCCACCAGACCGGCCACGGCCACGCGCTGAGCGTGGGCGGCTGGCCGGTCCTGGTCAAGCTCGACGAAATGAAGACCAAGGTGCAGTAAGCCCCACCAGACGAATCCCCGGAACGGACCGAACGACCGGTCCGCTCCGGGGATTCGCGTTTCGGTGCCGGGGCGGGGCACCGTCGAGTGCCGTGGGTGCGGCCGACGAGTACGGAACGGGCGGGGCACAGGTGCCGCGTCCGACCGCCAAGACGCTGTGAGGGTATGGGCCACGGGAGCAAGTGCGCGCAACCGTCGGCTGGTCCGGCGTGCGGCTGCCCGGTCGGGTGCCTGAGGTACCCGACCGGGCAGTGCGTCACAGGTGCATGAGGCGCGGGGCCTTGCCTTCCCGGCGGATGTGGGCGCCGGCTTCACGGGTGAGCTCCTTCGAGCTGCCCAGGAGGCCGTCGAGGACGTACGCCCGCTTCAGGTGCCGGTGCAGGTCGTGCTCCGAGGTGAAGCCGATGCCGCCGAGGACCTGACCGCAGTGGCGGGCCGCGGTGAGGGCGGCCTGCCCGGCGGCGGCCTTGGCCAGCAGCGCGCCGAACTCGGTGTCGGCCGCGTGCAGGGTCGCCTCGGCGCCCTCCAGCGCGACCAGGGTCTCCGCGAGCCGGTGGCGCACCGCCTGGAACGAGGCCAGCGGTCTGCCGAACTGGACGCGGTCGACGACGTGCGACCGGGCGAGCGTGAGCATCGTCCGGCCGGTGCCGACCAGCCACCACCCCAGTGCCCGGCGCCCCGCGGCGAGTTGCACCGGGTCGCCGTCCGGGACGATCCGCAGCGGCAGTTCGGCGTCCATGACCCCGGTCGCCTCGTCGCTGCGGTCCCACACGACCCACTTGCCGCCGGCGTACGGCATCGGCAGCGTTCCGCCGACCGGCTGCCCGGCGGCGTGCAGCAGCACGTCGTTGAGCAGCGGCGCGTGCGCGCCGGTCTCGCCGAGCAGTCGGAACACGATCGGGATCGCGATGTCGGGGATCTCGGCGAGCATGTCCGGCCAGCCGAGTTCGACCAGGGCCTTGTCGAGCTCCTGGCCCGACGCCGCGGTCATGGCCTTGCGGATCGTCTCGGCGAGGAGTTCCTGTTCCTTCAGGTCCATGGTCACTCCTTCCCGAGGTCGAGCAGGCGGCGCGCGATGATGTTGCGCTGGATCTCCGCCGTGCCGCCGTAGATCGTGGCCGCGCGGGAGTACAGGAACTCCTTGCGCAGCCGGGCGTCGGTCAGTTCCACCGATGCGGGAAGCAACTCGCGGGCGGTGTCGAACAGTTGCTGCTCGGCGGTGGCCAACAGCACCTTGTCGACCGACGTTTCGGGGCCGAGCTTGTGCCCTTCGGCGAGCCGCCGCTGCGTCCCGTGCGACCGGCAGCGCGCGGTGTGCAGTGCCAGGTACGACGAGCCGATCGCCGCGTCGTCCGGGTACGGGTCGCGCTCCAGCACGGAGTCGAGCTGTGCGAGGAGGTACGCGATCCGGTGCCAGAAGCAGCTCGACCGCTCGTGGGGGAGCAGGTCCATCGCGAGCTGCCACCCGTCCCCGGGCTTGCCGAGCATGCGGTCCGCGGGGACCACCACGTCGTCGAAGAACACCTCGCAGAACTCGTCCACGCCGTGCATGGTGTGCAGCGGCCGGACGGTGATGCCCGGGGTGTCCATGTCGACGAAGAACGCGGTGATCCCGCCGTGGCCGGGCGCGGTGCGGGTGAGCAGCACGCAGCGGGCCGCGAACTGCGCGAGGCTGGTCCACACCTTCTGGCCGTTGACCACCCACGAGCCGTCCTCGCGCTGCGTCGCGCGCGTGGTCAGCGATGCCAGGTCGCTGCCCGAGCCGGGCTCGGAGAAGCCCTGGCACCAGTGCTCGTCGCCGTTGAACAGGCGCGGCACCATCTCCGCGGCGAGCGCCGGCGGGGCGTACTTGATCATGGTCGGGGCCAGGACCTCGATCATGGAGTAGATGCCCGGCTCGGCCAGGTGGCGCGTGGCGACCTCCTCGCCGAGCACGGCGCGCAGCACCGCGGGGCCGCCGAGGCCGGTGACCTCGGCGGGCCAGCCGTAGCGCATCCAGCCGGCGTCGTACAGCGCGCGGCGCACGCGGGAGAGCTGCGCCACCTCGGCGTCGAACGTCGTGCAGTCGGGGCCGGGCGTCAGGTCGTTCTCGGCCAGCCAGGCCTGGAGGCCCGAACGGAATTCGGCGACGTTCATGCTTGCGACGCCTTGGCTTCCTTGGAGTTCTTGTACGAGTGCGGGATGCCCGAGTCGTGCGCGCCGCTGCGGCGCATGAACGTCATGGCCCGGGTCCGCAGCCGCCAGCCTTCGGCGGTGCGCACGTACGTGTCCTTGTAGTAGCCGATGCGCATGTTGTGCGTGCTCTGGTCGATGAAGCACAGCGGCTGCGTGCCGGTCGCGGTGTCGCCGTCGATGTCGACGAGCGCGGTGCCGGTCATGAAGAGGCCCTTGGGCGCCGCCTCGACGAGCTCCGGGAACTCTTCCAGGGCGTAGGTGTCGCCGAACGCGCTGTAGGTGCCGTCGGGCGTGAAGACGCCGATCACGCCCTCGATGTCGCCCTGCGAGATGGTCACCGCATAGCGGGCGAGCAGTTGCTGAATCTCAATCAGATCGTCAGTGGACATGGGGCTTTCCGTCCTCCTCACGCACGCGGTCCAGGTGGTGCCGCGCTTGTTCTCTTTATTCGGGCGCGACACCGAATGCGTCGCCGGCGGTCGGCGACCCCGTCCGGTGGGTCTCGGGGCCGGTGCCGGTGCCTGTCGCGGGCCGACTCTCGGTCCAGGTCTTGATCTTCGGCCCGAACTTGGCTTCGATCTTCGACAAGCCGGATCCCACGGCCGGGCGCCGAAGCAGAGGGCGGCGCAACATCGGGCGGGACCGAACAGTGAAGAAAGACCGATTCGGCTCGGGGTGCCGAACAAATGTGGCCAAAGCGTTATCGGTGTTCCGGGGGCCGCGGTGCCCTGTCGGAAGGAAAGATGCCAGGACGACGGGAGCCGGGTGGCCCTGCAGCGGAAGGCGCGTCACCGGGTGTCCTCGCACATCTCTCGGCGCGTCGTGGCGACGCCCGAGGGGCTGAGGGCCGCGGTTCGCATGGCCATATGGACCTTCCCACTGAGAGAATTACATTCTCAATTATGAATGGCAGGTTTCCATACGTCGGGCTACGCCGTCAACGTCCTTGGTGAACCGCAAGCCTCCCGCCTGCGCAGCAGCCGGGAAGAGGATGGAGAGGCCTGCCCTGGGATGTTGATTCTCGTTAACAGAGAAGCTACTTTCCTCAAGTCGAGAGGGACATGTCAGACCAGTCGCGATGAGACAGCTCCGTGAGGGGCTTGCAGAGGGGGAGTGGCCAGCGCTTCGCCACGGCTCTGGCCGCCACCTTCCGGACAGCCGTCCGTCGCGCGCAGGACCCGGGAGTGGCGTCCCGTTCCTGCCGAAGCGGAATCCAGCGTCAACGGAATCCAGCAGCACATACGGAATCCATCAGCAATGGAGGCCACGACAACACCGGCGCCAGGCCGGTGATTGCACGTACTCCGTCTCGGTCGGGGGAGGCGGGCACGCGGGAGCCGCGGTTCCGGAGCAACCGCCGGAGTCGGCCGAGGTCCCGTGAAGCGGCGCCCGCACGGCGCCGCACATCGCACGAATCCGCCCGGCCCGGGGTCTCCCTACCCGGAACCGGCGGGTCAAGTACCTGCACGTCAGCAAGTGTTCTGGGGACAATGCCTGAGGAGGCAGCCCGTGAGACCGCAGAGAACCCTCGCCGCCCTGGGGGCGGTCGCTCTGCTAGCAGTCGGATGCGCCGACCGTGGGGGTACCGAGAACGATTCGGCTTCCACACCGCAAGCTCCTGCATCGGTCCTTCCGGCCGATTTCGGCGATCTGAAAGGGGTTTGCCAGCCCGGTAACCCGACGGGTTCGCCGGCTCAGGGGGTCACCGACAAAGAGATCAAACTCGGCGTCTTCTCCGACGTCGGGTTCACCAAGAACCAGGAACTCGCCGACGCTGCAAAGGTGTTCACGTCCTGGTGCAACGACGCCGGCGGCATCAACGGGCGCAAGCTCGTCGCCAACGTCCACGACACCAAGATGCTTGAGGTCCGCCAGCGCATGTCCGAAGCCTGCCGCGAGGACTTCGCCCTCGTCGGCGGCGGCGCGGCATTGGACGGCATGGGGGTGAAGGACCGGCTGACGTGCCTGCTGCCGGACTTCCCCGCCCAGCTCACCAACGCCGAAAACGACGGTTCGGACCTGCAGTCCGGTGTGCAGCCCGGCGGTGTCTCGTACGCCTCGTACGCCGGCTTCTACACGTGGCTGCTCAAGGAGGCGTTCCCGGGTTCCGCCGGTGCGGTCGGCATCATCAACGGCGACTCCGCGGTGACCAAGGTCCTGGGCGCCGAAGCCGTGGAAGCCGTGCAGGGCTCCGGCGGCACGATGGTCTACAACGACCTCTACCCGGCCTCGGGTGTCTCCGACTGGACGCCGTACGCCCAGTCGATCAAGACCAAGAACGTCAAGGGTCTGATCTTCTACGGCCAGTACAGCCAGTTGGCCAAGCTTGAGCAGTCGCTCACCACCATCGGCTACAAGCTCGACTGGGTGGACGCGAACAACAACGCGTACACCGAGGACTTCATCAAGCTCGCCGGCGACCAAGCACTCGCCGCACAGGCCAACTTCGCCGACTTGGGCGGCGTCCACCCGCTCGAGAGCGCCGCGTCCAACGCCGCCACCAAGCAGGTCTTGGACATGTACGCCAAGTACGCTCCCGGCGCCAAGGTGAGCCTGCCGTCGCTTCGCGCGATCTCGTCGTGGCTGCTCTTCGCCAAGTCCGCGACGAGCTGCGGCAACGAGCTCACCCGCAAGTGCGTCTACGAGGCGTCCCAGAAGGAGACCCAGTGGACCGCGGGCGGCCTCCAGGCGCCGCTCGACGTCTCCAACCGTGACCAGGCACCTGCCTGCTACAACGTCGAGGTGGCAACCCCAGATGGATGGAAGCCGGCTGACTTCAAGCCGAACAACGGTGCCTACCGCTGCGACGCTCCGGCCGTGAAACTCACCGGAGAGTACGCAAAGCCCCTGACCCTCGCCGATGTCGGCAAGACGATGGCTGACTTCAAGTAATGGACCAATTCATAACGTTCGGGATCGTCGGGCTGAGCACCGCGGCGATCTACGCGATCATCGGCTCCGGGTTGGTGCTCACCTACACGACGACCGGCGTGTTCAACTTCGCCCACGGCGCGGCTGGCATGCTGGCGGCGTTCGCCTACTGGCAGCTCACTGTCGGTTGGGGAATGCCCGTGTGGATCGCCCTCATCGTGTGTCTGCTCATCCTGGCCCCGCTGTTCGGCCTCATCGTCGAAATCATCGTGAGGCCGGTCGCCCGACTAGGCGAAGCAGAACGACTCGTGGTCACCGTGGCCCTGCTGAGCGGGCTCATCGCGCTCGCCCGCTGGATCTGGGACCCGAACCTCCCCCGTCCGTTGCAGCCGTTCCTCAACAACGAGGAACCGTTCCACATCGGCTCGGCGACCATCACGTGGCACCAGGCCATCACCATGGCGGTCGCGGTCGCGGTCGCGATCGGTCTGCGCATCCTGCTCTTCGGCACCCGCACGGGCGCCGAGATGCGGGCGACCGTGGACGACCGGGCCCTCGCCGGCATGAACGGCGCGGACCCCGTGCGCGCCAACCGGGTCGCGTGGATCCTCGGCACCCAGCTCGCGGCGCTCGGCGGCATCCTCATCGCCCCGACGGTCACCCTGGACGCCCAGCAGCTCGCCCTGCTGATCGTCAGCGCCTACACCGCCGCCGTCTTCGGCCGGATGAAGAGCCTGCCGCTGACGTTCTTCGGCGCGGTCGTCGTCGGGTGCATGGAGAGCTACCTGGCCGGCTACCTGCCGCAGAACGAGTACCTGCCGGGCCTGCGCCTCGCCGCACCCGCGATCCTGCTGCTGCTGGCCCTGCTGGTCTTCCCGCACGGCCGCCTGCACGGCAAGGGCGAGCGTCTGGGCAAGGTCCCGATGCCGACCATGGTCGGCACGATGTACTTCGCCCTGGGCACGGTCATCTTCGGCCTGATCCTGGCGACAGTCCTCAACGAGGCCTCGCTCATCACGTACGGTCCGATCTTCTCGCTCGGTGTGGTGGCGCTCTCGTACGTGCCCCTCGCCGGTTTCGCGGGCCAGATCTCGCTGTGTCAGCTCAGCATCGCCGGCATCGGCGCGGTGGTCTGGGCACACGTGGGCGACAGCGGGCAACTGTGGGCGCTCGTGGTCGCGATGCTGGTGTCGGCGGTCGTCGGCGCACTGGTCGCGCTCCCGGCGCTGCGCCTGTCCGGCGTGTATCTCGCGCTCGGCACCGTCGCGTTCGCGGTCATCCTCGACCGGTGGATCTTCACGCTGCCCAACTTCGAGCTGTTCGGCCTGAACATCGCGTTCTTCGAGCAGGGTTCGGTCGAGGTCGTCGGTCCCGACCTCTTCGGCTACCAGCTCGACGACTCGAAGGAAATGATGATCTTCGCGGCCGTCTGCCTGGCCCTGGCCACGATCGGCATCGCCGCAGTGCGGCGCAGCCGGTTCGGGCGGCGCCTGATCGCCAGCCGCGACAGCGAGGCGGCGTACGCGACGCTCGGCGGGAACCTGCTGATCTCCCGCGTGCTGGTGTTCGCCTTCTCGGCCGGCATCGCCGGTCTCGGCGGCGCCCTGTACGGCATGCAGCAGCGGTCGGTCACCCCCGAGCAGTTCAACCTGATCGCGGGTCTGCCGATCTTCCTGATCGCCGTCGTCGCCGGGTTGGGCGCGGTGGGCACCGGCTTCGCGTCGGGCCTGATGTTCGTCGGCCCGATGAACGCGATGGTCGCCCTGGCACACTGGACGCACAACCTCGCCGCCCTGCTGCCCGGCCTCGCCGGCGTCGGCATGGGCAGCAACCCGGACGGTGTCAACGCGCACTTCCGGCACGATTGGACACCGCTGCTGCGCAGCCCGATCGCGCTGCCGGCGGCACTCGCGACCATCGCTCTGGGCTGGCTGCTCAAGCTCCAGGACGTCATCAGCGGCTGGACGTTCCTGTTCGGTGCGCTGTTCATCTGCATGATCCTGCAGCGGTGGGCTCTCAACAGGGCGAATGCCGCAGCGGCAGCGCCGAAGACCGCGGACGAACTCGTCCCCGTCGAGTGGTGGGGTCTCAAGCGTCCCTTCCGCGAGGAGGACAAGGAGGTGCTGGCCCGTGGCATCGCTGGAAGCTAACGACGTGACGGTGCAGTTCGGCGGGCACCGGGCGCTCGACGGGGTCGGCATCACCGCCGAGGCCGGCCAGGTGACCGGGCTCATCGGCCCCAACGGCGCCGGGAAGAGCACCCTGTTCGACGTCGTGTCCGGCCTGCGCAGGCCGAACTCGGGACGCGTCAGGATGCTCGGGCGCGACGTGACCCGCATGGGTCCCTCGCGCCGCGCCCGGCACGGGCTCGCCAGGACGTTCCAGAGGCTGGAGCTGTTCGGCCGCCTGAGCGTCCGCGACAACCNGTGCCCCGCGTGGTCCCCCCCCCCCGCGCCCGGCACGGGCTCGCCAGGACGTTCCAGAGGCTGGAGCTGTTCGGCCGCCTGAGCGTCCGCGACAACCTCCTCGTGGCCGCCGAAATCGGCCCCGAGAAGCGGCACGCCCACAAGATCGTCGACGAGATCCTCGCCAGGCTCGAACTGGAGGACATCGCCGACGACCCGTCCGACGCCCTGCCCACCGGTGTGAGCCGGCTCGTCGAGGTGGGCCGCGCGCTCACCGTGCGGCCGAGCCTGCTGCTGCTGGACGAGCCGGCGGCGGGTCTGGACGCGGAGGAAACCGACCGCTTCGCGAACCTGCTGCGCTCGCTCGCCGACGACGGCACGACCGTGGTCCTGGTCGAGCACGACATGGGCCTGGTCATGAGCGTGTGCGACGTCGTGCACGTACTCGACCTCGGCAAGCTCATCTGCGTGGGTTCGCCCGACGAGGTCAAGCGGGACGAGAAGGTCCTCGCCGCCTACCTGGGGGACGCATGAGTACCCTGCTCGAACTGCGCGACGTGCGTGCCGCGTACGATCGGATCACCGTCCTGCACGGGGTCAACCTGACCGTCGAACCCGGCCAGGTGGTCGCTCTGCTCGGCCCCAACGGCGCCGGCAAGACCACGACCCTGCGGGTCGCCTCCGGCATTCACCCCGTACAGTCCGGGCAGCTCCTGCTCGGCGGCCGGGACGTGTCGGGCGTGCAGTCGCGCGACCTGGCCCGCGCCGGGGTCTGCCTGATCCCCGAAGGGCGAGGGATCTTCCCCAACCTTTCGGTTCGTGACAACCTCCTGATGATGTCCTTCACCGGACGTCCTCGTGAGGAAATCGAAACAATCGCGTACGAGCGTTTCCCGATCCTCGGAAAGCGCCGTTCGCAGGCCGCCGGGACGATGTCCGGCGGTGAGCAGCAAATGCTGGCCCTCGCTCGGGGCCTGGCCACAGATCCGGCAGTACTCATGCTGGACGAACTCTCGATGGGACTCGCGCCGCTGATCGTCGCGAGCCTGTACGAGCAGGTCGCCGAGATCGCCCGGCAGGGCGTCGCGGTGCTGGTCGTCGAGCAGTTCGCGGCAGCCGTCCTCGGCATCGCCGACCACGCCGCCGTCATGGTGCGCGGAAAAATCGAATGGCAGGGCAGTCCCCACGACGGGCTGCGCGAGGAATTGTCCGCCCTCTACATGGGGAGTTCGCTATGACCACGACGTCCACGGAAAAGACGACGTCCACGGAGACGCGCGCGGACAAGTTCGTGCGCGAACTGTCCGAGCTGAAGATCGCCGACCCGGCCGCCGGCAAGGCCAACCTGTGGCTGCGCATCGGGGGCATCCTGATGGTGGCCGGCCTCGTGCTGGGCGCCTCGGCGTACTTCGTCGCGCACAACACCACCGACCCGCTGGTCCAGCGCGACGGCATCGCGCTCGGCCTCGGGGGAATCGCCGCCGCCGTGGTGGGCTCCGCGCTCTTCCTGCGCTACTCGCTCACCGGTTTCCTGAGGTTCTGGATGGCTCGCCAGTCCTTCGACCTCAATGCTTTCGCTGATCGTCTGCTCGAAAGGGACTCCCTCGATGACCTCGCCAAATCCGACTCCGCGTCCCGGTGACCAACTCGCCAGCACCACCAGCACGACACGAGTGATCGTGGTTCGTGCAACCGGGAGCGAGGGGTTGGAGATCGCGTGCGGGGGGAGCCCGTTGGTTCCCGCAGCCACGGTGCCGGCAGCCGCTGCTGCCGACGGCACCGGCACGGTCCTCGGCAAGCGCTACGTCAACGCCGACGACACGCTCGAACTACTCTGCACCTTCTCGGGTGCGGGTGAGCTGTCGTGCAACGGCGAGCCGATGACCCTGAAGGCGGCCAAGCCGCTTCCCGCCTCCGACTGAACGCCGCCCGACTCCTAAGAAGGAGACCCCATGCAACGCGACGACATGATCCTGATCAGCGTCGACGACCACATCATCGAGCCGCCGGACATGTTCGTTAACCACCTCCCGGAGCGCTACAAGGACGATGCCCCGCGCCTCGTCCACCGGGAGGACGGCACCGACGTGTGGCAGTTCCGCGACACGGTGATCCCGAATGCGGCGCTGAACGCGGTGGCGGGTCGTCCCAAAGAGGAGTACGGGCTGGAGCCCCAGGGGCTGGACGAGATCCGGCCGGGCTGCTACGACGTGGACGAGCGGGTCAAGGACATGAACGCGGGCGGCATGCTCGCGCAGATGAACTTC
>NZ_JBPKBI010000031.1:27160-40336 GCF_051388935.1 Yinghuangia sp. YIM S10712 | reverse complement strand
GTCGGGAATCCCGAAAATCGTGTTGATCCCCTCCGCCTCGAAAAGCTGAAGAATGCGCTCGAAAACTTTGACCGACACGTTCGGTTCCCTTTTCTCGGCCGGCGGACAGGGGGAATACCGGGGAAGGCTCGACGCGTCGCGACGACGCGGACTCTGTGACGGAATCTGCGGCCGGACCACCGGGCGGCCTCGGCCGCCGACGCGGGCAGGGCCGTACCTCGACCGTCGGCTGCTGGGCCGAGGGTCGGCGCTGGGCATCCGATCACCGCCTCCGCGAGGGTAATTGTATGCAATGCTAGGGATCATCAGCTCTACTTTCAATACTTGTAAAGATTGACCGTCGACGTGTATGCAATAGGGATCGCGGCGGGTTCAACGGGCCCGCCGACACCTTCGGAAGCGCGTCGACCGGCCTGCGGGCGAGGGCGCAGACGCGGGGGCGAAGCCGTTCCGTCGAACGGCGAAGCGAGCCGTGTGCGGCGGCGTGACCACGCCTCTCATGTCCGGACAGAACGGAGCAGACGATGACCGACGCGCTGGGCTGGAGACTGAAACTGGGCGTCGTGACGCCCTCGGTGAACACCGTGGTACAGCCGGAATACGACGACATGCGGCCACGCGGTGTGACCAACCACATCGCCCGCATTCACACCCCCGAGCGGGTCACCTCCAACGACGAGGACTTCGTCGAGCTTGTCCGGGACATCGACCGCGGCGTCGACGACGCGGTCGAACGCGTGCTGACCTGCGATCCCGCATGCGTGGTGCTCGGCGTCTCGATCGAGGCGGTCTACGACGACCCCAACGCCGGCGAAGCCATCAGGGATCGCCTGCGCGCCAAGTTCGGCGACGGACTCCGGCTGATCCACGCGGGAGACGCGATTCCGGCCGCACTGCGCGCGGTCGGCGTCGAGGACGGGCCGATCGGCGTGGTCACTCCGTACCAGCCCGTGTCCGAGCCGCACCTGCGGGCGTTCGTCGAGAGCCGGGGCTACGAGCTGAGCACCGCCGTCCATCTGCGTGCGCCCAGCGCGGTCAAGATTGCACACATCTCCGGGGACACTCTGCGAGGTGAGCTGAAGCGGATCGCGGCCGACCGGCCGAGGGCGATCGTGCAGTTCGGCGCCAACATGTGCATGGGACGCATCGCCGCCGAGGCCGAGCAGTGGTTGGACCTGCCGGTGATCGCGGTCAACACGGCGACGTACTGGCATGCCCTGCGCAGCAACGGAATCGACGACCAGGCGGAAGGTTTCGGGCAGTTGTTGGCACGTCACTGACCACGCTTTTGGAGGCGCCTGATGTCCCAGGGATATCCCACGCTGTTCTCCCCCATCGCTTTGGGCCCGCGTACGGCAGGAAACCGCATCTGGCTTGTCGCCCACGCGACGGAATTCTCCACCGACGGGACTTTCGCCGACGCCAGCGTGGACTATTACGCCGAGCGCGCCCGGGGCGGAGCGGCGGTGATCACCATGGAGGCCATGGCGGTTCACCCGTCCAGCCAGCCGCGCCGGGGGGTGGTCAAGGCGTACGACGCGGCCGTCGTCGACAGCTACCGCAAGGTCGCGGCAGCGGTACACCCGCACGGCGCGATGCTCATGGCCCAGTTGTGGCACCGGGGGCGGCAGACCGACGGCATCATCAGCCGGCTGCCCACGTGGGCGCCGAGTGCGGTTCCGGACACGGTGTACCGGGAGATTCCGCATGAGATGACGGTGCGCGAGATCGACGAACTGGTCGCGCACTATGTGCTGTCCGCGCGCCTGGCGATGGAGGGCGGAGTCGACGGCATCGAGGTGCACGGCCTGGCGCACGGTTATCTGCTGGGCCAGTTCCTGTCGCCGGCCACGAACCACCGGACCGACGATTACGGCGGTTCGTTCGAGAACCGGCTGCGCATCGTCCGGCGCATCGTCGAGGAGGTACGCCGCGTCGTGCCCGCGGACCGGGTGCTCGGGATCCGCCTCAACAGCAACGACGGCGACGGGCGATCAGCGAAGTCGGCGCCCGGCTTCAAACAGGAGCTCGGCAACGCGGAGTGGGTGCGCATCGCGGTGGAGGTCGAGAGCTGGGGCGCGCTGGACTACATCTCCACCACCCAGGGCACGTACCTGGACCGGATGCAGATCTACGGCACCTCGGCGGCGCGGCCGGCCGGGTACGAGGTCGCCGACACCGCCAATATGGCGCGTGCGGTGTCACTGCCGGTCGTGGCGGTCGGGCGGATCACCACACCGGAGATGGCCGAGAACATCCTCGCGACCGGCAAGGCGGAGTTCGTCGGCATGGCCCGCCAGCTCATCGCGGACCCGCAGTGGCCGGTGAAGGCCCGGGAAGGACGGCCCGACGACATCCGCCCTTGCATCGGCGCGAACTGGTGTGTCGCGTCCTTCGCGCGCGGCCCGCTGTCGTGTATCCACAACCCGCAGGTCGGTCGTGAGCGGGAGTTCCGTCTCGACGACGGCCGGGAGCGGAAAGGCCGGCGGGTCGCGGTCGTCGGCGGTGGCCCGGCCGGGCTGCGGGCCGCACTCACCGCCTCAGAACTGGGCCACCAGGTCACGCTTTTCGAGGCGAGCGACACGCTCGGCGGGCAGGTCAATCTGCTCACCCGGGCCGACTCCTACCGCGAGTGGTCGGGCGTGACCGACTGGCTGTCCGCCCAGCTTGCCCGGACGGACGTCGAGGTCCGTCTGAAGCACCGGGCCACGGCCGGCGACCTCGTGGGCAGGTTCGAGGCGGTCGTGGTCGCCACAGGCTCGACGCCTGTGCGCCACGGCTGGACGGCCCGGCGTCCCGAGCGCTGGTCGCGGGACGCCGCCGCGTTGCCGGGTTCGGACCAGTGGAATGTGTACGCGCCGGCGGAAGTCCTCAGCGGAAGCGCGGAGTTGCCGTACCGGATCCTGATCGTCGACGACACGGGCGACCGGCAGGCGTTCGTCACCGCCGAATATCTGGTCGGCCGCCGCCACGCGGTGCATGTGGTGTCGCAATACCCGCAACTCGGGCACGCGTTCGCCGACGGTCACGACCTTCCGTTCGCCTTCGGCCGGTTGCGGCGCGCCGGGGTCACCTTCACACCCAATGTGGAGGTCGCCGCGATCGAGGAGGACACCGTGACGCTCGCGGATGTCTTCACCGGCGAGACCTCCGTGCTCCACGACATCGACGGCGTGGTGCTGATCCTGGGGAATGCCGCCGACGACGGCCTGGCGCGTGAACTCGACGGGAGCGGCCTCGACGTGCACCTGGTCGGCGACGCGCAGGCGCCGCGACGCATCTTCAACGCGATCTGGGAAGCCGACGCCGCGGCCCGGCGACTTTGACGAGGGAGACCGATGACCACCGGAGAAGCAAGCGGGCCCCTGGCCGGATGCCGCGTTCTCGAATTGGGCTCGCTGATCGCCGGGCCGTTCTGCGGTCAGCTTCTGGGCGATTTCGGGGCGGAAGTCGTCAAGATCGAGGACCCCGGACGCGGCGATCCGATGCGCCAATGGGGCAACCAGGCGGACGGTTTCTCACTGACCTGGCCGATCATCGCGCGCAACAAGAAATCCGTCACATGCAATCTCCGCGACGCCCGGGGCCAGGAATTGGTCCGGCAACTCGCGGCGCACGCCGACGTGTTGGTGGAGAATTTCCGTCCCGGGACGCTGGAACTCTGGAATCTCGGCTACGACACCCTCGCCGCGATCAACCCTCGGCTGATTCTGGTCCGGGTCACCGGCTACGGACAGGACGGGCCCTATTCGCAGCGGGCGGGCTTCGGATCCATCGGCGAGGCCATGGGCGGGGTTCGCTACACCACGGGCAATCCCGACCACCCGCCGAGCCGCACCGGAATTTCGCTGGGCGACTCGCTGGCCGGGATGTTCGCGGCGTTCGGCGCGGTCATGGCCCTTCTCGGCCGGGAGCGTACGGGCCGCGGCCAGGTGGTCGACTCGGCCATCTACGAAGCGGTTCTCGCACTGATGGAAGCCTTGATCCCGGAATGGGAGATCGCCGGCCACCGGCGTGAACGCACCGGATCGGTGCTGCCGGGCGTCGCGCCCAGCAACGTCTACCCCACGGCCGACGAAGCGGAGGTTCTCATCGCGGCGAACGGCGACGCGGTTTTCTCCCGGCTTTGCGATGCGATGGAGAATCCGGATCTGGCGGCGCACCCGCGTTATCGCACGCACCAGGCTCGCGGCGAACACCTTGAGGAACTCGACAAGGTCGTCGGGGAATGGACGTCCCTGCACGCGTCGGAGGACATCCTCGACCGCCTGCACGCGGCCGGAGTCCCGGCCGGCCGGATCTACACCGCCGCCGACATGACGGTCGACACGCACTTCAAAGCGCGTGAGGCAATCGTCCGGCTGCTCCACCCCCACCTGGGCGAATTCCCCATGCAGAATGTGGCGCCGCGGCTGTCCGCGACCCCGGGGCGAATCCATTCCCTCGGCCCGGAACTCGGCGAGCACAACGAGGCCGTGTACGGCAGCCTGCTCGGCCTCGACCCCGCACAGCGCGAAAAGCTGGCCGCCGAAGGCGTCATCTGACCGCGTCGCGGCCTCACATCGAACGGAGTCACCCGTGCCCATCACGATCTGTGAGGTCGGTCCGCGCGACGGCCTGCAGAACGAAAAAACGTTGCTGTCGGCCGAGGCCAAGGTCGAACTGATCACCCGGTCCGTCGCCGCCGGAGTGCGGCGCATCGAGGCGACCGCGTTCGTGCACCCCGGGCGCGTACCGCAGATGGCCGACGCCGAGCGGGTCATGGCGGCGGTCCCGCGCGGCGAAGGGGTCTCGTATATCGGGCTGGTCCTGAACGCACGCGGGTTCGAACGTGCCGCGCGGGCCGGCGTCGACGAGGTCAACATGGTCGTCCTCGCCACCGACACGTTCAGCGAGCGCAACCAGGGGATGACGGTCGACGCGAGCCTGCGTGCGTGGTCGGAGATCGCTGACCGGGCGCACGCGGCCGGTATCCGGCCCTCCGTGACGATCTCGGCGGCGTTCGGCTGCCCGTTCGAAGGGGAGGTCGCCGCAGAACGGATCCGGGCCATCGCCCGCCGGGCCGTCGACGCGGGACCCGCCGAGATCGCGCTCGCCGACACGATCGGTGTGGGCGTCCCGACGCAGGTCGCCGAACTGGTGGCGGCCGTACGCGACGTCGCCGGCGGCGTTCCTCTCCGGTGCCACTTCCACAACACACGCAACACCGGCTATGCGAACGCCGTCGCCGCGGTCGGCGCGGGGGTCCAAACGCTCGACTCCAGTGCGGGCGGAATCGGCGGATGTCCGTTCGCGCCGGCGGCCACCGGCAACATCGCCACCGAAGACCTCGTCTACCTGCTCGACAGGATGGGTGTCGCCACCGGGGTGGATCTCGCCGCGACGGCGGCGACCGGCCGGTGGATCGGCGAACAGCTCAAAGTCGCCGTCCCGGCACTGCTCGGCCGGGCCGGCCCGTTCCCCACATGAATGAATCCGGTCGCCGCCGACGCGGCGCAGGCCGGCAACCGTACGAACAACGCCCGTCACCCAACGACACGAGGACCGCCCCGGGGCGAAACCTGAGCAGGCCCTGCGATATGACGTGTTGTCGTGAGGAAGCCCAGTGAGATAAGTCAGAAAGTCGTCGTCAGCACGGTGTACGTGACGGCGATTTTCATGACGGTGCTCGACACCACCATCGTCAACGTCGCCATTCCGGCGATCGCACGGGACTTCGACGAGTCACCCGACGCGATCGGCATCGCGAACGTCGGCTTCCTGGTCAGCCTCGCGGTCTTCATCTCGGCGGCGGGCTGGCTGGGCGACCGCTTCGGGACAAAACGGATGTTCCTGTCGGCGCTCGCGGTCTTCACTCTCGCGTCCGCACTGTGCGGCCTCGCCCAGAACCTGCCGCAACTCGTCGGTTTCCGGGTGCTGCAAGGTGTGGGCGGCGGCATGCTCACCCCGATCGGCATGGCCATGATGTTCCGTGCGTTCCCGCCGGTGGAACGCATCCGCGCCGGGCGCTACCTGGTCGTCCCGACCGCGCTGGCTCCGGCGGCCGGGCCGATCATCGGCGGTCTGATCGTCGACCACGTCTCGTGGCACTGGGTCTTCTACATGAACGTCCCCGTCGGTGCCGCCGCGCTGACGTTCGGCGCCCTGTGCCTGCGCGAGGAGAAGCAGCCCGGCGTCGGCCCGTTCGACCTGCCCGGCTTCCTGCTCGCCGGCGGCGGCCTCGCCGGCACGCTCTACGCACTCACCGAGGGCTCCCGCGAGGGCTGGACGTCACCGATCATCCTCGGCACCGGGATCACCGGGCTCCTTCTGCTCGCCGCGCTCGTGGTGGTCGAGACCCGGACCGAACACCCCATGCTCGACCTGCGGCTGCTGGGCAACCGCCTGTTCCGCAACGGCGCGCTGATCATCGTCACATCGTCGGCGGGCTACCTCGGCACGGTCTTCGTGCTGCCCATCCTCATCCAGCAGGCCCGCGGCCTGGACGCGACGGACAGCGGCCTGGCCACCTTCCCGGCCGCGATCGGGATGATGATCGCCACCCAGGCCGTGTCGCGGTACTACGCCAAGATCGGCCCGCGCCGCATCACCGCGATCGGCATCATCGGCAGCGCCACGACGATCAGCCTGCTGGGCCTGGTCGGCCCGGACACGAGCCTGTGGTGGCTGCGCGCCGACCTCTTCCTCACCGGCATCTTCCTGGCCCACACCTTCATGCCCGCACAGACCGCGGCGTTCGCCCAGATCAGCGGGCCGGACATGGGCGCGGCCTCGACCCTCTACAACGTCCACCGCCAACTCGGCGCCGCCGTCGGCGTGGCGATCCTCGGCAGCGTCATGTCCGGCATCGGCATCTTCGACATGACCGCCGAAGGACCGCGCCCCGACTATTCCGCCTACCACTGGGCCTTCCTCGTCGCCGGCCTCATCTCCGCTCTCGGCCTGGTCTTCGCCCTCCTCATCCGCGACCGCGACGCGGAATCGACCATGGTCACCGCGCCTGCGAAACCGGTCGAACAGGAAGCCGCCCGCTGACCCGAATCGACCGCTGACATCAACGCGGGACGTCGAACCGGAAACCGAACAGGCCGCCTTCCTCGTACGCGTCGGTGAGCTTCGGCTCGATGACGTAGGGCTCCGGACGAAAACCCAAGTGGGCCGTCTTGTTGAGGTCGTCCTCGTTGATGGTGACGACGTACTGCATGCCCTCGGCCTCCGCGATCTCCGCCGCCGTACCAAGCGCCCTGGCGAGTTGCCGGTCGTCGACGCCGTCGAAGAGGTGGCTGTCGTGGACGAGGAAGTCAGGCCCCCGGCCGGCCCGGTGGGCGACCACGGCGAGCGTCATGTCGAAGCAGAAGATCGCCATGCGGCCGATGCCCTTGCTGTCATCGCTCCCGATGTTGGGGAGGATCTTGAGGCTGCTCGGACCGGGATCGATGCGCAGGTAGGACGGGCGGTCGGACCCGTAGAGGCGGTAGGCGAGTTCGTTGAACAACAGGTGGGCCTGGTCGGTTTGCGTCTGACGCTCGCCGATGTCCTGAAGCAAGGCGTTCTGGATCGCGACGCTTTCGGCGGCGATGGCCTGGTTGGTGGCTTCGACCGCTTCGGCCGACTCCAGACGATGGCGTAGCGTCGTGACATTGGCCTCTTCTTGGGCCAGTGTTTTTTGAAGTTCGGTCAGTGCTTCGAGGGCACCGCCTTGATCGAGTTGGGCGACGACCACACGCTGCTCTTCGGCGAGGGCGCGTTGTTCCTGCCGCCGGGCATCCATGCGCTCCCGAATCGTGCGGATCTCCTCGTCCAAGTAGGTCCGGCGGTTCCGCACCACGGCTTCGTGAAAAAGTTTCACTTGGTCGTATTGTTTCCGGACCTGGTCGCCGAGGTTGACGCCAAGTTGTTCGTAGACGCGGAGCAGGTACGCCGATTCGGGGTCGTCCGCTTCGTCTACCGACTTCTGCAGATGGTCGAGATTGTGTTGGTCCATCACGTCAAGGGAGACGAGTTCGCGCAATTTGCGCGCGAGGTCGTCAGCGCGATCCTTGAGGGTTTCATAGTGCGGCAGTACCCGGAACTCCGCGACCTGGCGCCGCAGATCGTTGACCTTCGCGGTCGCCACGGCGATCTGGCCGCGCAAATCAGCGCTCTTTCCGACGACTTTCCCCCAGACCGGGTCACCCGCGACCTTCTTGAGCTGGGTACGGGCCGCGCGGCGCTCCGCGAGTGTGAGGTAACGAGCAGTCAGATCGGCGTCGAGCCCCAGTAGATGGGCGAGGTTGGGGCCGGCTTGGGCCTCAGGCTGCCGAGCGAACGAACGGGTGGGCTCGTTGAAACCGTGATCACGGTCGCGGCGGATGAGGAAGGCCAGCATGGCGCGTCCGCTCACCCCAGGGTGCTCGCCTTGAAGACCGAAAAGCCCGGCCTCGATGATCTCCTGCCATTCGCTGACGGAAATGTCTGCGTTGTCCCCGGACAAGCGCGTGGCGGCCGACGGACTGATGTCCGGTTGTAACCGCACCGACTTCGGATTCGATCCCGTACGCCCGACGCGGACTTCTTCGCGAAGCGGCGGCCAATCGAGGGTGAGCGAAAAACACGTCTGCCGGAGCTCACGACGCATCGGCAACGACTTGGGATCGGCTCGGGCGCCGAGCAGGAAGTGCAGTAGCTCGATGACACTCGACTTGCCCGAGCCGTTACGGCTGTCGGTGTTCGACGAAACCGGGGTCGCCTGGGCGACCAGCAGATTCAGACCGGGCTTGAACGTGACCGTCTTGAACCGTGGGTCGTCCGCTTCAAGCTGCCGGAGCATCGGGCCTCCTGATGACGAGGAGGTCATCACATAAGTCCAAGACGCCGAGGGTGTAGAGGACATCAAGCGCGAGGACGAACCAGCCGAAGGAGATAGGGGCGTGGTACCCCTCGGTCTCCCGCCAACTACGAAGGCGTGACCACGTCTGGCTGACGGTACGCGGCCGGTCGAGCTGCTTGACGACCTGGGCGCCGACCGTGAGCAAAGCACGGTCCGGAGCAATGCCCTTGGTCGGCGTGATCATGTCCCTCCCCCAGTCGGCACCCAGTCGCCAGGCGGAACCTCGAAGATGTCACACGCGCCGAAGAAGTACGCGAGGACAGTCCAAGCCGCGACTTCATCCTTTCGCGTCGGTCGCCGGTTGCCAACGATGTATCCCTCAAGGTCGTAAAGGATCTCGTCGCTGTCGTCGCAGTGACGCGCCCGCGCTTCGCGGTATGCCTCCCGGAACCCTTCCGCCACCTCGTCGCGTTCGGTGCTGTCCAACGTGCGCTGGTAGTACATGTCCACCAAGTGCAGCCTTGGGTGCCCGACAGTGAACCTGTAACGCGCGTCGTCGCTCAGTCGGTTGTAGTCCATCTTGTACTGGCTGGGAATCGGTATCGGACGGTCAGGCGCAGGCACACGGTGGTGCTCGCCGAGGTACTTGAGAAGCGGCTCCAGGTCGGTCATGGCGATGCCGTACACGACAGACTCGATGGGAATCGAGGTGGTGCTTGGCATACATCCGTTGTGCCGGAATCACGCGCATCCCCCACGCTCTGTGCCGAACCAACAGCCAAACGTAGTGGTTGCGAAGCCTGCGAGTCTACGAATCCGTTGGCTCGTACGGGTGGTTGAGGGGTTCGACAGCCGGCTGGAGGAGTTGATCGCGAGGGTTTCGCCGTTCAAGTGCGGTTCGTTCGATGCGGATGTGGCCGCCGCCGGCCGCGGCGGTGGGCTTCCGATGTCGCGGATCCGGGGTACGCATAGCCTGGACTGGTTGCGATTCGAGGAGGGGACCTGTGAGTTCGAACATCGCGTATGACCGGCGGGAGCAACTGGAGAAGATCCAGGCGGGGTTGCTGCCTGGAGAGCAGGTGCTTGCGGTATACGACGCGAAAGGGACCGGGACCGGGTTCATCGGGTTGACCGACCGGCGGGTCATTCTTCAGGACAACAGCTTCGTGGGGAAGAAGATCGCGCTGACGTCGATCCCCTATTCGAAGATCAGTGCCGTGTCGATGGTGTCGAACAAGTCGTTCGCCGGGTCGTTCTTCAGTTCCAGCGAAGTCGCCCTGCACGTGGGGACGCAGACGCATTCGATCGAGATGCGCGACGACCAAAAGGGCAAGCACGTCCACGATGTGATCCTGCATTACATCCTGGCGTCGTGAGCTCCCGCGCCGGTCAGGGAGCGTGCCACTCGCCGGTGGCGTGAAAGTGGTCGAGGGTGCGCGCGAACGGACGGATGTCCAGGCCCTGTTCGGCGAGCCACGCATCGGAGTAGTAGGAGTGGGCGTACCGCGCACCGCCGTCGCACAGCAGAGTGACGACGGAGCCGGTACGGCCCGACTCCCGCATCTCGGCGACGAGTTGCAGCGCGCCCCACAGGTTCGTGCCGGTCGAGCCGCCCGCCTTGTGGCCGGTGAGGCGGTGCAGGTGGCGCATCGCGGCGATCGACGCGGCGTCCGGCACCTTGATCATGCGCTCGACGACCTCGGGCACGAAGCTCGGTTCGACGCGGGGGCGTCCGATCCCCTCGATGCGGGACGCCGCGCCCACGGTGTACGTCGGATCGCCGCGCGTCCAGCCTTCGAAGAACGCCGAGTTCTCCGGGTCGACCACGGCCAGGCACGTGTCGTGGCACTGGTAGTGGACGTAGCGGCCGATGGTCGCGCTCGTCCCGCCGGTGCCGGCGCTGACGACGATCCAGGCGGGGATCGGGTGCCGTTCCTGTGCCATCTGGCCGAAGATCGACTCGGCGATGTTGTTGTTGCCGCGCCAGTCGGTGGCGCGTTCGGCATATGTGAACTGGTCCATGTAGTGGCCGCCCGTCTCCTCGGCCAGGCGGCGTGAGACGTCGTACACCGTCGCCGGATCGTCGACGAGGTGGCAGGTGCCGCCGTAGAACTCGATCAGTTCGATCTTCTCGGGGCTGGTGGTCCTGCCCATGACCGCGATGAACGGCAGCCCGAGCATGCGGGCGAAGTAGGCCTCGGAGACGGCGGTCGAGCCGGATGAGGCCTCGATGACCGTCGTGCCCTCGCGGATCCAGCCGTTGCACAGGCCGTAGAGGAAGAGCGAGCGGGCGAGGCGGTGCTTGAGGCTGCCGGTCGGGTGCGTCGACTCGTCCTTCAGATACAGGTCGATGCCCCATTCCGGCGGGAGCGGATAGACGAGCAGGTGCGTGTCCGCGGACCGGTTGGCGTCCGCGTTGACCTTGCGCACCGCTTCGCTCACCCACCCGCGCGTCGTGGCGCAGACCCGGTCCACATCGGTGCCGGTCGTCGACCCCATGGCCACGCTCACTCCCTGTCACGAGAACCGATCAAACGTGATCAACCTGGCATCAGCGTACGACCCTGGCCGATCATGCCGTTCGGGAGTCGCGAGAAGCCTGTGCGGATCGTGTGACACGGGCGGCCGGACGCGGCGTCGGTAGGGGTGACGGCACAACGCAACAACGTGACAAGGGCGGGGTGATGGCAACAGATCCGGACGAATTCCTCGAATTCGCCACCGCGCGGAGCGCGCAGCTGTTTCGAACGGCCTGGCTGCTGTGCGGGGACTGGCATTTGGCGGAAGACCTGGTACAGACGACGCTCGGCAAGCTGTACCGCTCGTGGCGGCGCGTGAAGAGCGCCGACAACCCCGACGCGTACGCGCGCACGGTTCTGACGCGCAGTTACCTGTCGTGGCGGCGGCGGCGCAGCAGTGGCGAACAGCCGTACAGCACCCTGCCCGAGTCGGCGGACCGCCACGTCGACCCCGCGCTGCGGCTGACCCTCCTCAAGGGCCTGGCCGAACTCGCCCCGAAGGACCGCACGGTGCTCGTGCTGCGGTTCTGGGAGGACCTCAGCGTGGAACAGACGGCCCGTCAGATGGGGTGCTCGCAAGGGGCGGTACGCAATCGCTCCCAACGGGCCCTGGAAAAACTCCGCACGGCCCTCGGCGGCGAACTGCACCTGCTCGCAGCCGCGTGAACCAAGGCCGGTACGCCGGCTCGACTTCGCTGTACAGCCCGGCACCTGCCGGAACCGGCACCACGGAAACCCCGCCGGCACGGCCGTACGGCGGGCGGAAATCCCGAAACCCCATCTGCGCGGGAGCGCCGTGCGGCACCGCGCGTCATCCCTTCCGGATCGACCGGACCTGACCCAGGAGACGGTGAAGAACCGATGAATCCCGAACACGGCCACACCGGCGGCATCGGCCGCCCCGAAGAGGCCGCCCTGTCCACGGCGTTGCGCGACGCCGCGGGCGACCTGATGCCCAATACCCCCGCACTGGTCCGAGGCGGCATGGCCCGCGGCCGTCGCATGCGTGTCGCGCGCCGCGCCCAGGTCGTCGTGGCCGCCGCGGCGGTCGTCGCGCTCGGCGGCGTGGGCACGGTGGCGCTGAGCGACCTGAACGGAGGCGGCGGCACGACCGTCGCCGCTCCGGGGTCGAGCGTGGCGGGGACCCCGAGTGCCACGCCGACGACGCCGCTGCTCACGGCGGAATCGGAACAAGTGAAGGCGCTGGCGGAGGAAGCGGGGCAGGTGCTGCGGCAGTTCTGGCCGGCGGGCGCCCAGGTCGAGCAGTGGGTGTCGCTCGACGGCGGCGGGATCGGCGTTTACTCGAAGGTCGACCCCGACGGGCAGGGCCTCGGCTTGGTGACGCTGCTGATCAGTTCGGGCAACAGCGAGCTGACCTGCTTCGACGACACCGGCTTGAACGCGACGTGCGACCTGCTTCCCCAGCCCGACGGGTCGCAGCTGCGCCTGGAAAAGAACTGGGAGTACCCCGCGACGCCGAGCACCGAGGACGGCAAGGCGGGAACGGACGGCTCGGGCGCCGAGCTGTGGAGCGCGGTGCTGAATCGACCGGACGGCGTGCGGATCTACGTGAGCGCGTCGAGCGCGTCGACCGAGAAGAGCCCCGAGACGCGGACCGCCCCGGCGCTGACGCTGGAACAGCTCCGGAGCATCGCCACGGCCCCCCAGTGGACGACCCTGGTCACCCCCGACAAGCTGCCGCAGGGCGCCAAGTTCGCGCCGAACGACACGGCGAACAGCGCCGGGAAGGGGGAGGGCAGGACGCCGCCGACCACCGGGTGACACACCGGCCCGCCGGATGACGCCCAGGCCCGCCGCCGCCCACCCGGTCCGGCGGCGGGCCGCCGC
>NZ_JBPKBI010000031.1:0-27068 GCF_051388935.1 Yinghuangia sp. YIM S10712 | reverse complement strand
CCCCCCCCCCCCCCGCCGCTCCTCCCCCGCCCCCTTTCCGCAACGTTTCCCCGTCCCGACATGTGCTCTTTACCGACCGGCTGAGATGCTGCGTCAGCCATCCCCCGGCCTGCGTTCGCGTGCCGGGGCCGGCACATCAGGCACGGCGTACGAAGGAGCGAGTGGGTTGTTCGAACAGACGGACCGTGACGCGCGCGGAAAGCAGATCCTGGAGGTCTTCGACACGGCGTTCGGCGAGCTGATCACCGCCGACCCGGCCGCGTTCCGCGTCAAGTTCCGCAAAATGGCCGCGTCCGCGTTCGCGTTCTACCGGGGCACCGCGTGCCTGTACTACGCGGACCTCGACGGCGTCCCGAACCCGTTCGTCGACGACCGCACCGGACGCGTGTGGATCCACGGCGACCTGCACGCCGAGAACTTCGGCACGTACCTCAACGCCGACGGCAAGCTCGTTTTCAACGTGAACGACTTCGACGAGGCTTATGTCGGGCCGTTCATCTGGGACGTGCAGCGCTTCGCCGCCAGCCTCGCGCTCATCGGCTACGCCAAGGCGCTCAGCGACGACCTGATCGGCGACCTCGTGGCCGGGTACGCGCGCGCCTACCGCACGCAGATTCTCCTCCTCACCGACGACGCCGCCGGCGCGCAGACCGCCCTGACGCTCAACACCGCCTCCGGCCCGCTCCTGGACGTCCTGCACCGGGCCCGCCTCCAGACCCGCGTCGCGCTGCTCGACGAGCAGACGGTCATCGACGGCTACGACCGCCGCTTCTCGCTCACCGGCGGCGCGTTCGCCCTCGACGAGGCCACGCGCAGGACCGTCCTGGAGGCATTCGGCCGCTACCTGTCGACCACGCCGGAGACCACGCGCTCACGCCCGGACACGTACGAGGTCAAGGACATCGTCGGGCGGCGCGGTGTCGGCATCGGCAGCGCGGGGCTGCCGTCGTACAACCTGCTGATCGAGGGCAACACCGAAGCGCTCGAAAACGACGTCATCCTCTACATGAAGCAGGGCCAGACACCCGCCGCGAGCCGCCACGTCACCGACCCCGAGGTGCGCGCGTACTTCAAGCACGAGGGCCACCGCACGGTCATCTCGCAGCGCGCGCTCCAGGCGCACGCCGACCCGTGGCTCGGCTACACCGACATCGACGGGGTTGGCCAACTCGTCGCCGAGGTCTCGCCGTACGCCAACGACCTCGACTGGTCCTCGCTCAACGAGCCGGACGACATCCGCAGTGTCGTCGAATACCTCGCCCGTGCGACCGCCACGATGCACGCCGCCGCCGACGAGGGCGGCAGCGGCCACTCACTGGTCCCGTTCTCCACCGAACACGCCATCCGCGAGGCGATCGAGCCCGACGAGGAAGCCTTCGTCGCCCACATCGTCGACTTCGCCCACACCTACGCCGCGCGCACCCGCGACGACCACGCCCTCTTCGTCGACCTCTTCCGCAACGGCCGCATCCCGGGGCTGTAAGCGCACCGCAGTTCGCAGTCGACGGGCTCGCCCGTCCGGTGGGTGTCCTCAGCAGAAGAATCCGACGCGGTCGGGCGAGCCGTCACTTCGGCGGTGGTGATTGTCCGCCCTCACCAACTCCCTGCGCCACAACGCCTGAACAGCGCGTCCTCATCACGGGTCGTCGGCAGGCCTCTTCACCGGAGCAGGACTGCCGCTGGTCCGCCCGACCGGCACCGTCTGCAACCACTGCCTCCACCGCGAGCGCCGTTCGGCCTCGGTCCGGAGGACGCGCCTGTCGCGGCTGTCTGACGCGCTCCTTGTCCCCCACGGTCTCCGGCCGGTGGTCAGTTCTTGGCGATCCAAGCGGGCGCTACCTCGTACTCGCGGAATCGCCAACCCGCCGGCGTTCGCACGACCGTGGCGGTCAGTCGCAGGCCGCTTGTCTGGTGGGGTGCCTGACCCTCCCGGTAGAAGTACACGAGCGAGTTGGCCGAGGCGGTCGCCTGGTCGCCGTCGACGTTCACCAGCAGGTCAACGGCCAGGTGTTGGGTGTGCTCCCCCTCGACCTCAGCCCGTCGCATGAAGGCGACGAGTTGGTCGATGCCGCGTATCTCACCGGAGCGCGGCGAGTGACTTGCCACGTCTTCGGCGAAGACGGAGCCCGCATCGTCCCACCTCTTGTCGTCGAGCAGGCGCCCCAGGCGAGTGAACAGGTCGGCGATCTCGATGCGGTCGGCGATCGAGGCATCCGTGGACATGACGGTTCCTTTCGTTGGCGCTACCAACATTGGCATTGCCAACAGTACACACAGATTCATTGGCTGCGCCAACGATGTAGAGTGATCGGCGTGGAAGAGACGCCCGCGCTACTGGCCGCGAAACCGAGTTGGCTGCTCACTCAACTCGCCGTGCACGCCCACCGATTGGCGTCCGACGGTTTCGGCGGCGTGGGCGCGCGCGGGTACCACTACCGGATCCTGGCAGCCCTGGCCGAGTTCGGGGCGTCCAGCCAGGCCGAGCTTGGCCGCCGGAGCAACATGGACCGCAGCGACGTGGTGGCGACGATCAACGAACTCGCCGAACAGGACTTCGTCGAGCGTACGCCGGACCCGGACGACCGAAGGCGCAACATCGTGACCCTCACCAAGGCGGGTCGACGGCAGTTGCGGCGCATGGATCAGGCACTCGACCAGGTGCAGGACGACCTTCTGCGCCCGCTGTCGGCCGACGACAGACAGACCCTGGTCCGCCTGCTCACCGACCTCCTCGCCCACCACCAGCGAGGCTGACCACCACCCCCGAGGTCACCCCTGCTCGAACCTGCTGAACCCGAGGTGATCGCCGGACCTACCGCGGTCGCAGCCCGCGCAGGGCGAGGTCGGCGGCGTCTTCCATGTACGCCTCGTCGAGAGGGCCGGGCGCGAGCAGCAGCCGGTAGTAGATCTGCGCGTAGACGAGCTCGATGGCCCGATAGGGGTCGATGTCCGCCGCAACCTGGCCCTCGTCCTGGGCGCGGCGGATACGCGCGGCGACCTGATCGCTGGTGGGGCCGAGGAGCCGGTTCCACAGCTCGGTGGCGAGGTCCGGGTCATGCAGGGCCTCCCCGATGAGCCACGCGAGCACGGGGAGCGAGTCACCCACCGCGTCCACCCATGCATCCTTGATCATCTGTTTCAGGTCGGCCTCGAAGTCGTCGCTCTGCGCCAGCTCGATGCGCTTGTACAGCCCGGCTTCGAGGCGCTGCGCCCATGCGTCCAAGACCACCGCGCCCTTGGACGGCCACCACCGGTAAATCGTCCGTTTGCCGACGCCCGCGCGGGCCGCGATGCCCTCGATGGTGACTTTCGCCAGGCCGCTTTCACGGGCCATGGCCAAGGCGGTGTCGAGGATCGCGGCAGTGGTCTCCGGGTTGCGGCGAGCCGGGTCGGGCGTGTGTGTCGGAGTCAATGCCACCTCGCTCTTTAGGTCGGCCCCAGACTAGCGCATGGGGAGACGATCCGGTTCGTGTTGACAGCGGTGTTGAACTTGGCTCTACTTTGGGGAGACGATCCGGTTCGTCACGCGATACGGACCGGATCGTATCCTTGAAAGGGACCCTATGAAACCCGCATCCGTACCGTCGGCTGCTCCCCCAACGCCCACGACCCGCTCCCGCAGCCTGGCCCTCGGCGTGATCGCCACCGGAATGCTGATGGTGGTGTTGGACGGCAGCATCGTCACCGTGGCGATGCCCGCCATCCAGAACGACCTGGGCTTCTCCCCCGCCGGCCTGAGTTGGGTCGTCAACGCCTATCTGATCCCGTTCGGCGGCCTACTTCTGCTCGCCGGCCGCCTTGGGGATCTCATCGGCCGCAAAAGGATGTTCATCAGTGGCACGGTGGTGTTCACGGCGGCCTCGCTGCTCGCGGGAGTCGCCGCCAGTCCCGGTGTCCTCATTACCGCACGCTTCCTCCAGGGGATCGGCAGCGCGATGTCCGCCGCGGTAAGCCTCGGCATCCTGGTGACCCTGTTCACCGAGCCCGCGCAACGCGCCCGGGCCATCGCCGTCTTCAGCTTCACCGGCGCCGCCGGGGCGTCGATCGGCCAAGTCCTGGGCGGGATCCTCACCGACACCCTCGACTGGCATTGGATCTTCTGGATCAACCTGCCGATCGGCCTCACCACGGTGGCCATCGCCGTCACCGCCCTCCCCGCTGACCGCGGCGTCGGCCTCTCCGCGGGCGTCGACGTGCTTGGCGCGGCCCTGGTCACCGCGGGGTTGATGCTGTCGATCTACACCGTGGTCAAGGTCGAGGAGTACGGCTGGATCTCCTCCCACACTCTCGGTCTCGGCGCCGCGGGGCTCGCGCTGCTCGCCGGATTCGCCGTACGCCAGGCCACGGCGGCCACCCCGCTCATGCCGCTGCGGATCCTCCGCTCACGCGGTGTCTCCGGCGCCAACCTTGTCCAAATCCTCATGGTGGCCGCGCTGTTCTCCTTCCAGATCCTCGTCGCCCTCTACCTCCAGCAAGTGCTCGGGTACGGAGCGGCCGAGACCGGTCTCGCGATGCTGCCCGCTGCCGCCGTCATCGGCGCCGTCTCGCTTGGGGTCTCCACCCGTCTCAACACCCGCTTCGGCGAATACCGGGTGCTCCTGGCGGGCCAAGTGCTCCTGATCGGGATGCTGGCACTCCTCGCCCGCATCCCGGTACAGAGCAACTACGTGACGGATCTGCTGCCCGTGATGCTGCTCGCTGCCGGATTCGGCCTGGCCTTGCCGGCGCTGACCACGCTCGGCATGTCCGGTGCGGGCGAGGACGACGCGGGCCTGGCATCGGGGCTGTTCAACACCACGCAGCAGGTCGGCATGGCACTCGGGGTCGCGGTCTTGTCCACGCTGGCCGCCTCCCGGACCGAGTCCCTGGAAAAGGCCGGGCGGTCCGCCGATGCCGCGCTGACCGGCGGCTACCACTTGGCCTTCGCGGTCGGCACCGGTCTGCTGGTCGCCGCCTTCGCCATCGCCATCACGGTGCTGCGCCCGGCCGTCCGGACCGGAAAGCCCGAGCACGAGGACAGCGGTCGGCAGACGCCGACAACCCATGACGGCCCGACCGTGACTGTCGGTGCATGACGTCGCAAGGCCGCGCCCCCACGTTCGCATCCACCGGCCCGCGTCGCTCTGGACCACGGTGGCCGACGTCCGCCCCCGTCTGACAGCCGTACTCGGCGTCTCCGGGTGCGCCGACCTTGCACACAACCCGAAATCCCCACGAAGAAGGCAGGGAACCAGTGAACGAAAACGAGCAGTCCTCCCCCGGTGCGGGCCCCGCTCCGCGTGCGCTCACAGATGAGGAGCTTTCGCACCTGCTGGCCGACCGACAGTTCGGCACTCTTGCGGCGGTCCGATCGACCGGTCACCCGCATCTGTCGACGGTCCTCTACAACTGGCATGCGCAGGAGCGGACGATCCGGATCTCCACGACGGTGAACCGTCTGAAAGTTCGCCAGATCAGGCGCGATGCCCGTGTCGCACTGCATGTCCAGGGCCCCGACGTTTGGTCGTTCGCGGTGGCTGAGGGCGACGCGGAGGTGTCGGAGGTGACGACCGTCCCCGGTGACAAGGTCGGCCGCGAACTGCTCGCCCTGATACCCGGTTTCGAAGACCCGGCACAGGAAGACGCGTTTCTGAGGCAGATGGTGGCCGACCGTCGCGTCGTGATCCGGATTCGGGTCAGCCGGCTCTACGGGACAGCACTCGACGTGGGCTGACGTGCGTGATTGAGGTGGTGGGCGTGGCCGGAGTGCGGGCTTCCAGCGGTGGTTCAGGCGCCTGTTCAGGTTCCTCGGCCACAGCGTACTGACCGCATCTGGAACAGGGACCGCAGACGGAGTCCACGACCTCAGGCCGGTCCGGACGACGCGGACCACGAGGTCCCGGTGACTGCGGCATAGTCGTTCGGCCTGAGTCGAACATGCATTTGCCTCATGGAAACACGTGTTTGGCAGTGTCGACCGACACCCTGCTCGGCTTCCGCCGAGTCGGGTGTTCGTCGTTTCCCCAGGTCTGTTTCCGTCGATCGCGTCCTTCGACGATCGCCTCCTCGTGCCGGGGTCGGTCGCGGTCGCGCTCCGACCCTGGTGCGCACCCCCGCGACCATCTCCGCGGCGGCGCATCGCCGCAGCCCTTGGACGCGTGCGGCTTGTCCGGTGCCCGCGATCGACCGCGGTGCGGATCGTGTTTGGCCAACAGCGCTTCAACGTCATGACAATTGGCCTCGGAGGGCCCGACCACGAGGGGCAGCCGACCCGGTCCTCCCCTGCTCCGTTCCGCGAGCGATTCGATTCCTCCCGCCTGAAAGCGGGAGATTTCTCGGAGGTTTCCGATGACAGCCAAGTACGACGTCAAGCGAGAGTTGAAGACGTGCTACTCGCCGAAGAACACCGACTGGGAGGTCGTCGACGTCCCCGAGCTGCGATACCTCGCCATCGACGGGCACGGCGACCCGAACACCAGCGCCGCGTACCGCCATGCGGTCGAAGCGCTCTACGCGACCGCGTACACCCTCAAGTTCGCAAGCAAACGCGATCTCGGCAAGGACTACGTCGTGGGTCCGCTTGAGGGACTGTGGTGGGCCGACGACATGGGCGACTTCCTGGCCAGGCGCAAGGACAACTGGCAGTGGAAACTGCTCATCCACGTCCCCGACTGGATCACCGCCGACATGATCGACAGCGCCGAACAGGCCGCGCTGACCAAGAAGGAGCTTCCGGCCATCGCGGACATCCGGACGGAGACCCTGCACGAGGGCACCAGCGCCCAGGTCCTCCACATCGGTTCCTACGACGACGAGACACCGATCCTGGCCAGGCTGCACGACGACTACCTCCCCGCGAGCAACCTGCGGGAGACGGGGCCGCACCACGAGATCTACCTCAGCGACCCACGCAGGACCGCACCCGCGAAACTCAAAACGATCCTGCGGCAACCTGTGGAAGCCAAACCGGTCGAGTGACCCCGGCGTTCACTTCTCCGTCTCGGCCGGCAAACTTCGCGGCGGGTTTCGCCGCCGCGCGCTCGCGGGTATCTGCGCGGCTTCGGCGTCGGCCGTGGTCCTGGGCACCCGATGGCTGTCCGGCCGGGTGCCGAACGGCACTCACGGCGGGCCGTCAGGAACCGAGCAACGCATCTCGCAGGAAACGACTGTAGGTCGTGGCCGATAGGGCCGCGCAGGCGTCTCGGGCGGCCGTGGCTCGGTTCAATGCCTGGTCATATGTCTTCTGTGCCTGTTGCAGAGCATCCTCGGCCGTTTGCACCGCCGCGTCCACGCGAACGGTTTCCCGCACCCCAGTCCGGTGCCGGGCTTGTTGGGTGGTGTCGAACTCTGCTTCCAGAGCGGTCAGTTCAGCCAACGCCGTGGCGCGGATCCGAGCCGCTTCGCGGGCCAGGCCGATGCGTTGGCCGGCGCGTTTTCGGTGGAGTTCCTGAGCCACCTGGTACGGCAGCGTGGCCGGGAGCCTCAGGCGTAGGTCTTCGACTATCTCGTCGCGCCACTCTTGGAGCCGGCGGGCGAGTGCGGGGCTCATGCCGTCGACGCGGACGGTACGGCCCGGGCGCGACAGTGTTGCCTGGGCCCGCAAGTGCGGCGAGGTCGGTACGGCCGAGGTGACTCGTACGAAGTCCGCTGCGGTGAGGATCCCTTCGCGGCCGAGCTGCGTCACGAGGCGGGAACCGAGCAGATCGGCCGGAAGGGCGTTGTCGGCCAGGCCGTCGCGCAGTGCTCGGTCGTGGAGATCGCGCAGGGCCTGCGCCTCCTCCCGGGGCCCCGATGCCTCAAGCAACTCGCGGCGCTGCTCGACGGATTCGAGGGCGTCGGCGAGGCGCTTGCCGAGGGCGTCGCAGTCTTGGGCGTGCCGGACCCGGAGCGCCTCGGCTTCGGCGAGCTGTGCGGTGGCGAAGTCGGCGCGGGCCTGGTGGACGGTTTGCAACGACGCTTCGCAGTCGCCGAGTTGCCGCAACGCGTCCATGACGGCGTCGCCGGCTTGTTCGCGTTCGGCGTTGGCGTCCTCGTAGCGGCGCACCTCGGGGGTGGCGGAATATGCGCGGCGTAGCCGGCGGTGCATAAGGCCGGCCACGGCCGCCGTCGTGCCGAATGCGGCGAGGGCACCGATCAGAAGTAACAGGGGCGGCCCGGCGCCGACCGCGATCGTTGCTGTGCACGTGCCGGCTGCGGCGGTGAGGGCAAGCACGGCGGCGAGTGAGAGACGGGCCGTCCAGCGGGTCCGGCGGGAGAGGGACGAGAAACCGCCCGAAGGATGGGCGTGTGGTTGGGGTTGCCCACCGTGCCGAGGGTGGAGGGGTGGCGCCGAGTGGGGTGCCGCCTGAGGGTGTGCCTGCGACTGGGCCTGGGCTGAGGGCTGTCCCGGGGTCGACGGCCGAGCCTGGTTGGACGGTCGAGTCCGGCTCGACGACCGGGTGTGCGCCCCCGATTGCCGTTCGGGAGGCGGCGTACTCGTTTGCCTCGGCACCCGGTGCGCAGACGAGGGCGGAACGGACGTCCCGGCATTCGGGGTCGTGCCCCGCCCGACTCCGGCGGGAAACGCGTTCACGGGCCGGGCGGGATCCGTCGAGGCCGGGGACGGTGCGGACTGCGTCCCCCGAACCAGCGGCGGAGCTTGCGGCGCGGGGGTTGACCGGGCCGGATCCGTCGCGGGTGGGGGCGGTACAAACTGGGTTCCCGGAACGGACGACGGCGGAGCTTGCGACGCGGGGGGCGTCCTCCCGTGCGCACCCGCCGCGCCTGCTGCACCTTTCGGCGCGACGCGCGCCCCCGCCCCCAAATCCCGTACCGACCTCGCCGCCTCCGCGAGCCAGTCGGGCAGCCCCTGCCCGGCCTCGCGCCCCGCGCCCGCGACCGGCTCGCCCAGCTTCCCGACCTCGTCGACCGGCTGCCCGGCCCAGTACGCCAACCGCGCGAATTCGCCCGCGAGTTCAGGGCACGTGCCGGACACCACCGCGAAACGCTCGGACGCCGCCGGTGCCGCCAGGTCCTCGGCCCTCAGCAGCAGGTGCTCGCCGCCCCCCTCGTGGTACGTCTCCCACAGCCACGGTTCGCGGGCGAGCACGCGCAGGCTCAGGTGGATCACGTGCGCGGAGAACCTGTCGAGGCCGGGGCCGAAGTCGGCGGGTCCGCGCCCGGGGTGCTGGTAGTTGCGGTGGCCGTGTTCGGCGGGGCCGAGGCCCGCGAGGGTGGGGACGTACATACCGTCGTAGTCGATGAGCCGCAGCACGCCGTCGCGTCCGACCACGATGTTGCCGTGCTGTAGGTCGCCGTGCGCGACGCCGCTGCGTTCCAGGTCGCCCACCGCGACGGCGAACTGGTCTGCCAAAGCCTCGATCGCCGCACGGTCGCCGAGGTGCTCCTCCAGCCACGGGACCAATCCGCTGCCGTCGACCCACTCCATCAGCACAATCGGATACCAGTGCCCGTGCACCAGCACCCCGCGCGGCACGTACTCGACATCGACGCGCCACCTCCCTCGCGCCGTGCGCACCGCCTCGGCGATGGCCTGGTAGCGGCGCAGACGGTCGGGCACCGCGCGCGTGAAGCATTTGACGGCATACTCGCGCCCGCCCGCGCCGCCCACACCGGTGACCCGGAAAACGCTGCCGAAGTTGCCCGAGACCACGCGCGGCATGCGCAGCGGGCCCATCGCGACGAAGCCGCGCGCGAGGGTCGGATGCTCGAAACACGTGGCCGTGTCGCGCAGGGCCTCGCTGTAGTCGGCGCCTGTCGGGTACGGCCTGCCCCCGACGCCCGCACTTGTCACCTTTGCCACGGTCCCGCCCCGGACATCCCGACCGACCTCCCCTTGCCTCTGCTTCCCGGCTCCCTTGTCCGCTACCCGGCCTGCGTCCCTCCCCTCCGGCACGTGCCGGTCAGCGCGGCTCGATGCGGATGAGCGTCACGTCGTCGTTGGGCAACTCCCCTGACTCGCGCTGTCGTTCGACCCACCTGGCCAGGTCCTTCGGGGACGCTGAGTCGAGCGCGCGCAGCGCCGCCCACGGTTTGCCGCCGCGTTCGACCTGGCGCAGAAACCACGCGGCCATCGCATCGGTCGCGAGGTAGAAGAGGTCGCCGTGCAGCCAGCGTCCGTGCACGCACCGGGCCCGGGCGGCGACGGCTCTTTCGTCCTGGCCGCCGCTCGCGGCCAGCGCCGGGGTGTTGTCGAAGTCCGCCGCACGCTCGACCGGAAAAGCGACGCGCAGCCTGTCGCCCCGGACGTGGAACAGGCACGAGTCGCCCAACGCCGCCGCCGACCAAGTCCCGCACGCGGGAGCCCAGCGGTGCGCCGCGAAGTGCGCGACCACCAGCGTCGCGTGGGCGCCGCGTTCGAATCCCGGGCGCTCGTACCACGCCAGGGGTCGGCCGCGTGCCTCGCGCATGCGTTCGTAGCGGCGCATCAGTTCCGGCCAGCGGTCTGCCGCGTGTGCGACGAGTTGGGCGAAGTCGCCTTCGCTGCGCAGGAGTCCGGTGGGTGCGGCGCCGGCGCGGCGCACCAGCACCTCCGCCCAGCGCCGGGCCAGCAGGCTGCTGGAGGCGCCATCGGACACCGCCGCGCGCACGGTCGCGACCCGGCCCACCTCGCCGCGTCGGCATGCGGGGCCGGGCGGCGGCAGCATGCTGCGCCCGCCCTCTGCCACGGAGCTGCTGCCGATCCAGGCGGCGTCCTCGTATTCGTGCGGTTCGGCGCCGCCCTTGTGGAGCGCGTGCACGGTGACGTGGGCGCGCACGACCGTTACCGCAGGTCCGTGGCGCGCGTGCCGATGTCGAGGAACTGCACGACGGCGGAAAGGTCGGCGTTGAAGACGAAACCCTTGGCGGAATCCGTCACGTCGTGGCCTTGTTCGGTGGCGTACGCGCGCATTCCCGGCGGGAGTTCGCTCGACATCGTGGAGAGCAGCCGTGCGTACTGGTCGGGCAGGGGGTCGTGGGGGCCGGGGAACTCGATCGGGTCGGCGCGGTTGCTGGATATGTGCAGATTGAACAGCAGCGCCTCGCCATCGCCGGTGACGTGGTAGCGCAACCGGGTCGCCGGGTCGGCCGGGTTGCCGTCCGTGGACTCGCCGTCGGTGAGGTTGAGCACGATCGGCGGGAACCCGTCGGGATGTGTGTCGACCCACCCCTGCACGAGCTTCGCCGCGCCGCCCAGCGCCTGGCACATGGGGGTGCCGCCGGACGCGACCGGCTCGACCCACACGGGGAATTCGATGGTGCGCTCGACGAGGCCGCCGGCGCCGTCGGAGGTCTTCTTGACCCGGGGTTCGAAGCGTGCGGGGTGCGCGACGATCTCGCTCAGCGGCACGATGTCGCGGCCGGCGAGTGCCCCTGACAGAGCGGGCCGCACGACGTGGCCGTAGCCGATGACCGCGATGTGGAAGTAGTCGCGCACGCCTTCTTCCTTGGCGCAGCGCACGGACAGTTCGAAAAGCAGCCGGTTCAGCGAGTCGGCGACGACGTCGGCCTTGCGCAGCGGCGGGTCGGTGTCGGCGCGGTCGCCACCGGGCGCGCGGCCGATCGGGTCGTCCATCGAACTCGACTGGTCGATCAGGAAGATCAGGCATCCAGGGTGCGCACGGCTGATCTCGGCGGTGTACGGCATGCTGCGTCCCCTTGCGTCCCTGGCCCTGTGGGCGTGGAGTGCTTCGGCGCGACCAGGCTAGGGACGCAGGCTCCCGGGCGTCCAAGGGTGTTACCTCAATCGAGTGGCCTTCGCTCGCACCGGCGTTCGATCCGGTGCCGCGCGCGGTCACATCGCGGCGATGGGGTTGCCGATGTCGACGTACACCGTGCGGTTCGTCTGCGGCGCGGCGGGTGCCGCAAGGCCTGTGACACGTGTCCGGAGGTTCGCCTTGCAGCGCAGGGTCGGCGCGTCGAGCAGCGTCGTGACCAACGCGCCGGCGGTCCCCGGGGCGAGAGCCTGCCCCTGCGAGCCGACCCGCCGGTGTTCCGCGCGCAGACGCGTCAGGAAGGCCCGCACGTGCCCCAACAGACTTGTTTCGTCGGCGAGTTGCTGCGCACCCATGGCGCCGACGACGCCCAGCATGTTGTTGACGCCGATGCAATAGCCGAGGCGTTCGTCGACGACCTCGTCGGTGGACCACGTGGCGGCGTCCTCGCGGACCTCGGCGGGCAGCCAGTGCGCGAGCGGCGTGCCGCGCGCAGCCGAGAAGTGGTAGCCCTGGTTGCCGCGGTAGCGCCCGCCGATGGGCCAGCCGTCGCCGTCGAGGACGACGAGGGTGTTCTGCTGGTGCGCCTCCAGGCCGAGGCCGTATTCCGCGTACAGCCACAGCACGGGGGCCACGACGACGTCGAGGTAGCGGCGCAGCCAGGTGTCGGCGACCTCGGCCAGCGGCCGGCCGGTGTGCAGGGCGAGGTGGCGGATCGTCCGGCCGAGAAGCGACCGCCCGCCGGGCAGGTCGGGCCGCGCGGCGGTCAGGCCGGCGACGCACTGGACGCGGTCGCGCGGGCCGAACGGGTTGTCGCGCACGACGAGTTCGAGGCCGCTTTCGCACGTGCTGCCGGGCGCGCGCAGGGTGAGCCAGCCCAGGTCGCGCACGACGTCGAAGCCGGGGTGCGCGCCGTGCAGGACACGCTTGAGCCCGGCGTCGAGCACGCGGTGCACGGCCAGGCCCCGGCGCATCTCGGAACGCAGGTTCTCGCGGCGGGAGTCGGCGATCTCGGCACCGAGCGAGGTCTTGAGCATGACGGGGGCGTCCGCGCGGTAGAGCGTGCGGACCGACGACGTCGGCGACCACGCGGGGCCGGCGGGGCCGAGGTCGTGCAGGAGGCCCGCCTCCAGCAGCGCCCGAACGCCGGGGCGCCGGCGTGCGTCGCGGGCCTGCCAGGGGTGGGCGGGGAAGACGACAGTGCCGGGCGGGCGTTCGAGAGACGGCCCGGCGAGGGCGGCGAAGATGTGCGGGAGGGGGCCGAGCAAGTCCTCGTCGAGTTGCACGACATCGGGGTCCGCGGCGAACCAGTGCAGCGGGAAACGCCCGCGCAGCTCCGGGGAGAACCGTTTTGCCTCGTCGTCGGCAACGCCTTGTCGGCTGTGCGGTGTGGGGTGGAACGGGTGCCCCAGCACGAGCGCCTGCTCGGCTTCCAGGAACGGGGAGGGCGCGGCCGGTTCGAGGTTCGAGGGGTCGTCCTCGTCGGCCGGCACGCCGCCGCGCGCGATGTACGCCGCGGCTTCGGCCCGCCGGGCGGCGAGGTGTCCGGCGGTACGCGCGACCGAGTCGGCGACGCGCGCGGCGAACTCCGCGGCCACTTCGGGGGGCAGCCCGGCGCACAGCAGCCGGGCGAGCGTGGCGGCGTCGAGGGGGCCGCCGTCGGGGGTGGTCACCTGGCCGAACCGGTGCCACCCGGTGGGCGAGCGGTAGGCCAGCGGGACGTCGACGACCGGACCGGCGTCGGCGAGTGCCACACGTACCGACGGCTGTTCGCCGCTCGGGGAGATGTCGCGTACCGCGACGCCGTTTTCGCGCAGCAGGCAGCGCAGCAGCGCCTCGACGGCGGCATGGTCGGCTGCTTCGGCGGTGTCGGTGGGCGGTCCGTCGGCATCGGGTTGCGGCGGGAATGTCGGCGAGTCGGGACGCGGGCGTGCGACGCGCGCCGGGACCTGACCGGACAGCGACATGGACGGACCTCCCCCTGGTCGACAACGGCCGTGCGGTGGGGCGGTGTTCGGCGACGTACCCGGCCGCCGGCGCCGGCGCGCCGAAGCGAGTCCGTCACCGGTGGTTCGAAGAACGGTAACCCATACGTCAGGGAACCACCCGCGCCGGGCGGCCGTCCCCTTCAACGATCTGCGGACCTGATCGGTTCCGCCTCGGGTGGGTCGCTACCATACGGAGCGCTTCTGCCGGGGTACGGGACACCGATCCGATACACCGTCAGATGGCCGGAATGGGGGGAGCTGTTCCGCCGCTGTGCGCCGGTCGAGGGGGGAGCCTTACGACAGCGCACGGGTCGACCCGTCACGGCCGAAATCGTTGCACCGCCCGGCTGCGCGGCATCAGGCCGGGCTGCCTTCCCATGGCTCGGACGGAGACGACATGAACGCGTACTGGGGTCACCAACGACGGGGGCACGGCCACCCGCCGCACATGCCTCCGGGGATGCCTGGTTACGGCGCGCCGCCGCCCGGATACGGGCACCCCGGCCCGCCCCCGCGCAACAGCGGCGACCGCAGCGGCAAGTTGATGCTGATCCTGACCCTGGTCGGCACGGTCGCCACGGTGGTCAGCGTGCTGGTCGCAATCGGCGTCGGGCCGTTCGACCTCTCGTCGGACAACAACAAGGACGCTCCGCCCGCGTCGGTGGCCCCTGCGGTGAACGACAAAGTCGAGGAGCAGACGCTCAAAGCGTATGTCACGCAGGTCAACAAGGTGTGCAGCGACCGCCAGGCCGAAGTAACCGCGAAACTGGACGATTTTGACCGCGCGCTGGTCGATTTCCAGCAACTTCAGACCGACGAGGCACTGGTCGAGGTACAGCGGGCGCTGCGCTCCGCGTCGCTGACATACTCGTCGCAAATGACGCAAATCAACGCGGTACCGATGGTCGAGGCACCGCAGTCGGATGTGGACGACGCCGAGACCTGGCGGACGAACTACGGGCAGGTTGTGGGCTACGTCGCGGAGGCCTCGGCCAAGCTCGATGCAGGCGATTTCGAGGGCTACCAGACCGCGATGGAGAAGGTGGCCCAGGATTCCCCGGAGTGGCAGGCGGTGTCCGACGCGGCTCAGAAGATCGGCGTCATCTGCGAGTGAGTCCACTTCCGGAACCGCCGCTGCCCGGTGGCGGCTGTTGCGTCCGCCCGCCCCCTCACGCCACCGGCCACGGCAGGATCACCCACAGTGTCTTGCCGTCCGGGTGCGCCTCGATGTGGATCTGGCCGCCCGACTCCTCGACGACCTGACGGACAATCAGCAACCCGCGCCCCGACGTGTCGTCGACTGTTTCCAGCAGCGCGACGGGACGGTAGGGGTGCCGGTCGCGGACGCCGAGCCACAGCCAGCCGTCGTGCACGGTCAGTGTGACGACTATCTCCGGCGACACGACGGCCGCGTGCTCGACGGCGTTGGTGATGAGTTCGGACGCGATGAGCCGCAGCCCGTACCCGAGATCGTGTGCCTGCGGCAGCCCCCAGTAGGTCAGATGGTCGGCAAGTGCCCGGCGGGCCTGCGGAACCGCAGCCGGCTCGGCGGGCAGCGTGAACCAGCAGGACCTGTCGTATCCCAGAGTCACGGGGCCCACCTCCTCGTGCGGTGGTCCAGCCTAATGCCCCACAAGGGGGTCCGATCATGGCCGAGCGAAGCAAAAAGGGGGCGCACGTTCCCAACTCCGCGCCGGGAAAAGCGCCGTGGCGAATCGGGCGACCGAGGTAATACACACCGTGACCGGCCAAACTGCGGGGGCGCACTCCAGCGTGCGCCACCGCGTACGCCGGCAGTCGTACGACGCAAGCGGATTGACGCATCGTCACATCAACGCGAAAGGCAGATCGATCCGGTGTGTGAACCACAGCCGTGCTGGGCAAGACCGTGGCGTCTGCGTATATGACGGCGCCCCCC
The DNA here is from genome assembly GCF_051388935.1 of Yinghuangia sp. YIM S10712. NCBI lineage: Bacteria > Bacillati > Actinomycetota > Actinomycetes > Kitasatosporales > Streptomycetaceae > Yinghuangia > Yinghuangia sp. YIM S10712. The sequence goes on along the minus strand of NZ_JBPKBI010000031.1, from coordinate 11,490 downwards.
AAGGGTGCGCCCATATCCGCGCGTTGCGGTGTCGGAGCCGCAGTCCAAGATGGCTCCGGAACCGCCGCTCAGTCCCACGGAAGGGTGATGCGGGTGGACGACAACCTGGACGCGCTCGAACGGCTCATGCTGGCCAACCTCCTCGAAGGTCGCCAGCCCCGCCGCCGGGCCACCACGATGCCGCAGGCACAGCGCAACTCCGCCTCCCGGCAGACCGCGCCGCAGCAGCGCAACCAGCGCCGGAACCAACACCACGGCGCGCCCGCCGCACGGCGCGCGTCGATCCCGAGCCCGGCTGCCCCGCCGCAGGTCGCCGACCTGCGCCAGACCCGGCTCCTCGACATCGGCCGGGTCATCAAGCAGATCGACCCGCGCACCACTCCCGAGTGGCGCTCGGAGATGGCTGCTGCGTGGGTGCGCCTCAACCTGTCCGCGGCCCAGGTCCACGCCTGGCTCGCCGCCGGCCTGCTGCCCGCGCAGCACGAGCTCGCCAAGGAGTGCATCGACCGCGGGCTCACCCCGGCCGACATGAAGGCGCGCATCGACGGCGTCCGGGTCGTGGAACGGCTGCGCGGCGACGGCGTCGACGGCGTCGTCGACATCCTGCGGCGAAACGGCTGGAAGCCGGCCCAGAGCCCGACCGCGGCGGCATAGGCCGCCCGCACCAGACTCCCCTGGCTTTCCGGGACGGTCGGCCCGTTTGACATCGTTGCACAGTGCAACTAGTTTTCGGCCATGCCCCCAGGGGAAACCGCCGACATCGCTCCGCCTCCACAAGCGTCCCTGACCCGACGCCAGATTTTGCTGGCGTTCTCGGGGCTGATGCTCGGCATCATGCTCTCGGCGCTCGACCAGACGATCGTCGCCACCGCGCTGCCGACGATCGTCTCCGAACTCGGTGGACTCGACCGACTTGCCTGGGTGACCACGGCATACGCCCTGGCCATGGCGATCTCCACGCCGGTGTACGGCAAGCTCGGCGACCTCTTCGGCCGGAAGTACCTGTTCCAGATCGCCATCGGCATCTTCCTCGCCGGGTCCGCGCTGTGCGGGCTGGCCCAGTCGATGACCGCGCTCATCGCGTTCCGGGTCGTGCAAGGGCTCGGCGCCGGCGGCCTGATGAGCAACGCGCAGGCCATCATCGGCGACCTGGTGCCGCCTGCGGAACGCGGCAAGTACCAGGGGCTCATCGGTTCGGTGATCGCCCTGGCGACGGTCAGCGGCCCGCTTCTGGGCGGGGTCATCACCGAGGGCCTGTCGTGGCGATGGATCTTCTACGTCAATCTCCCCCTCGGCGCGATCGCCCTCGTGGTGACCACCTTCGTGCTGCGCCCGCCCGCGTACCGGCGGGAGCGCAAACCGCTGGACTGGCTCGGCAGCGCTCTGCTGTCCGGCGGTACGGCGGCGCTGATCCTCGTCACGACGTGGGGCGGAACGACGTACCCGTGGCTGTCGGCGCCGACCGTGGGCCTGGCCGTCTCGGCGGTCGTGCTGCTGGCGGCGTTCATCTGGGCGGAGAGGCGCGCTGCCGACCCGCTCATCCCGCTGCATCTGCTGTCGCGCAACGCGGTGGTCCGCGTCGCCTGCCCGCTGTCGTTCGTCGCCGGCTGCCTGTTCATCGGCCTGGGCACCTTCCTGCCGTTGTACGAACAAGTCGTGCACGGCAAAGGACCCACCGCGTCGGGCCTGTTGCTGGCCCCGCTGCTGCTGTCGATGCTCGTCAGCTCGACCGTGTGCGGGCGGCTGATCTCGCGCATCGGCAAGTACAAGCGCTTTCCGATCGGCGGCACACTGCTGGCGATCGCCGGGCTCGCGCTGCTGGCGACGCTCGGGGTGAGCAGCCCGTACTGGCGGCTGCTCGTCGCGCTGATCGTGCTGGGCTTCGGCGTGGGCACGATCGGGCCGGTCACCACGCTCGCGGTGCAGAACTCCGTCGACCACCGCGACCTGGGCGTCGCCACGGCGTTGAACGCCTTCAGCCGGTCGATGGGCTCGTCGTTCGGTGTCGCGCTGCTCGGCGCGGTCTTCACCCACCGCCTGTCGACCGGCCTGTCGCCGTCGGAGGAGGCCGCGCTGGGCGGCGACCACACGACCCTCACCCACGACAGCATCGCGGCGCTGCCCCCGGAAGCCCACGGCGACGTCCTCGCCACGTTCGCCGACGCGCTGTCGTGGGTCTTCGCCACCGCGATCCCGCTCGGCGTGTGCGCGTTTCTGTTGTCGCTCGCGCTGCGCGAACTCCCGCTGCGCAGGGCGGTCAGGGTGCCGGAATCGGCGGAGCCGACGGCGCAACTGCACAAACGGTGAGGCCGCACAACGACCGGCTTTGCCACAATGCGGCGGTGGACAACGCGATCCGTTGGCAGGTCTGGCGCCAGGACGACAACGGGGCCCGGTTTCTCATCGCGTCCTACGACACGGAGGACGAAGCCCGGACGCGGCTCGCCCGGATGGAGGCGACCGGGGGCCACCACAAACAGCTTTACTGGACGGCGCGTTCCGACCGCCCACTGCGCTGACCCGCCCGCGCACGACGGGTGAGGTGCGTGCTCCGCCATCGCGCGGTCCGCTTTGTGCGGCGCCCGCTCACTCGTCATTCGACGCCGGCTTCGACGACTGCGGCGTCTTCGACGGCTGGGGCACGTCGTCCGACGGCTTCGACGATTGCGGTGCCTTCGTCGTGGGCTCGTCGGGCTTCTTTGTCGGGGCTTCCACGGTCGGCCGCGACGTCGACGGACCGGACGAGGCCTCCCCGGTCCGGTCGTCACTCGGCGCGGTAGGGGCCGCTTGGGCGGCTGCGCCGGGAACCGCCGGAACGGGGCCGCCGCCGGGAAGCCCGGGCGGCTGCGCGGCAGGGGCCGCCCCCGCGGCCTCGTGCGGCGGCAGCGGCGGCGGCACGATCACGGACTGGCCCGGCAGCGGCAGGGGAAGGTTGTTGCGGCTGCCCGCGTCCTGCTTGCCGCCCTGGGGGACGCCGCCCGTGTCACCCCCGCCCGCGCCGTGCTTCGCGCCCGACACGGCTCCGCTCGGCGCCACCTCGCCCGCCGGGGCGACCTTCTTCTCGGCACCCCCGCACGCCGCGGCCGCGCCGGCGGCCAGAACAACGACGGCACACAAGGACGCGACGCGGCGCCGACCCATGAAACTGCCTCCACAAAATTCGGTACGGGTCGCCGATCGGCGACCCGTCCGCCAGTACGTTTGCGTGCCAACCGGGCGTACGCCAGCCGAAACATGGCGATTCATCCGCATGAGTGAAGCCATCGAGGGTTATTCGAAAACTCGATTTGTCGCGACAAGATCTACGCGGTGTCACCGAACCAAGACACAACCAAGACATCCGCCGAGCAACCCGGGCCGCCGGCCACCGCGTCTTCAAGAACACAGGCGCGTTTCGCACCTGGCCAATCCTGTGGGAGGTCCCCGTGTCCTTGTCGCCCTCCAGCGCCGACGCCACCGCAACCGACGCCGCCGTCTCCGCGGCCGCGACGCCCCCGCGTCGCGCGCGCCTGTCCCGCACCGCCCGCCGTGCCACCGTCGCGACCGCGTCGGCGGGTCTGCTCTTCGCCTTCGCACTGATCCCCGCCACGGCCGCGCAGGCGGCACCGCAGGCCCCCGCGTCGGGCAGCGCGTCGGTCTCGGCGGCTTCGGCGCCGAGCCTGCTGACGAACATCCGCACCGGCAGCCACCCGACGTTCGACCGGATCGTGCTCGACTTCTCCGGCAGCGTCCCGGCGTACGGCGTGACCGGCGGCCCGGACCAGCTCACCGACTGCGGCTCGGGCAACACCGTTCCGCTGACCGGCACGGAGTACACCGAGATCGCCGCCACCAACGCCGCCGCGCACGACGAGAACGGCAACCCGACGTACACCGGCCCGCGCGTGGTCTACACGCCGCAGTTGGCCAAGGTCACCGGCTTCGCGGTCACCTGCGACTTCGAGGGCCACCTCAAGGTCGGCTTCGCGACGAAGGCCGGTGTCACCGAGATCCACACGTTCCCGCTCAGCAACCCGAGCCGGATCGTCGTCGACGTCCACTACGGCTGATCCGCGACCGGGCCCGGGGAGGAAGCCCTTCGCCTCCCCGGGCCTTCCGGTGTCCGCTACCGGGTCGCGATCACGAGCATCACCACCCACAGACACGGCAGCCCGGCCGCCCAGCACCAGAACGCCGGCCGGAGTCTTCGGCACCGGCCCCGCGTGCCCGCGGCGGCGGTCACGGTCACCGCGACGGCGAACAGCCACGGCAGGCCGATGCCAAGGTGCTGGCCCCGGCGGGTGCACAGCAAACCGCGGTTGCCGTACGCGCAGTCGTCGACCGCGAGCATCGTCAGCGGGAGAAACAGCATCGTGGCCAGCGTGAACGACCACATCACGGTCAGGACGAGCATGACGCGGATCCGTCGGCCACGGGCCGAAACCTCTTGTCGGCACCGGCAGTTCGACGGCACGTGCGATCGGTCCCCGGAGCAGGCGGGGGCGTCTTGGCAAGGACGTTCCGGCTCGCGGTAAACAACGGACGGGCTGTGCTTCACGGGCCGGCGCCACGGCGTCATGCCCACCATGCTCGGTGTGTGGTGCGCGCACGGCGTCCGTACGGGTACTCAACTCCCCCGATCGTGTCGTCTCCGACGCGGTCTGTCAGCGGCCCATGCGCCTTTCCACATCGGCGAGTTCGTCGGCGTCGAGCAGCTTCGGGGGGCCCATGCCGCACGCGCGCACATAGACCTCGCACAGCCACTCCAGGATGTGCGTGCGTTCGAACGCCTCGTCCAGGTCGCGGCCCAGCGTCACCCCTCCGTGGTTGGCGAGCAGCGCCCCTTGGCGACCGCCCGCCAGTGCGGCGCGCACGTTGCGGGCCAACTGCGGTGTGCCGTAGGTCGCGTACTCCGCGACCCGCACGTCGTGGCCGCCCAACAACAGCACGTTGTAGTGAATCGCGGGCAGCACCGCGCGCGTGCTCGCGACCACCGCGCCGAAGACGGAGTGCGTGTGCACCACGGCACCGGCCTCGGGCGCCGCGTCGTAGAGCGCCAGGTGCATCGGCGTCTCCGACGAGGGCGCGCGCCCGCCGTCCACGACGTGACCGGCCAGGTCGACGACCGGGCAGTCCGCCGGGACCAGGCGTTCGAGCCGGCCGCCGGCGGGCGTGACCGCGACGAGGTCCCCGTCTCGAACGCTGAGGTTGCCGGAGGACCCGACTACGAGGCGCTCCTCGACCGCGCGCCGCCCGTAATCGCACAAGGCAGCCCGCGCAGCCTCCATGAGCACGATCCGTCCCCTTCCGTTGCGGTCCAGGGGAACGTATCGCCACGGCCACGCGCGGTCGGGCACGGGGCGACCGGCGTCGCGTCGCATTGCGGATATCCGCATGGCGCCGTGGCACAGACCCTGACGATCTGTCGGCTTTTACGTGCGAATATGCGCGCCATGAAAGCACTGCGCATACTCCTGCTGGTCGCGGGCTTGGCCCTGATCGGCCTCTCGGTGGTCTTCCTGTTCTCGCTCGACCGCGACAACGAGACGATCGCCACATCGAACAACGGCATGCTGATCTGCAAGCCCGACGACAGCATCGGCAGAGCCGAGGAGAACCAGTCCAAGTGCGAGGTCCAGCACCTCTTCGTCCGCCCGGGGCAAGCCGCCCAGTCGTACGCCGAGATCATGGTCATGGGCATCGTCGGGCTGGGTCTGATCGGCACCTCCGTCGCCCTCGGGCAGTTCCGGCGGCCCGGTGACGCGGCACCGCGACACGGCGGTCCGGGCCAACCGCCCATGCCCGCGCAGCACGGCGGCCCGGCCCCGCAGTACAACCCCGGTGCCCCGATGACGCCGCCGGGACCGCACTACCAGTGAGCAGCCCGGCTCAGGGGGCGCCTGCGTACATGCGCGCCACGACCTCCTCGATGTCCGGTTCCTGGACGGCGATGTCGCGGATCACCCCGAGGCGGGCGACGTCGGCGATCAGCCCGCCCGCCGGGACGCCGTCGAGCGCGAACACGACCCGGTGCCCTTCGTTTTCGACGCGTTCGACCTTGACGCCCGGCACACGGGGGAGGTCGTCGTACGGCGTGTCCAGATCGACCACGACGCGGCGCCGCGAGCCGTAGCGCTCGTGGAGTTCGGCGAGGGTCCCGTCGTGGACGATGTGGCCGTGGTCGACCACCACCAGTCGTGGGCACAGGCGTTCGATGTCGGCCAGATCGTGCGTGGTCAGCACGATCGTGACGTCGCCGCCGTCGCGCAGGTCGGCGAGGAAGGCCCGCAGGGCGTGTTTGCTCACCACATCGAGGCCGATCGTGGGTTCGTCGAGGAACAGCACCTCGGGTCCGTGCAGAAGCGCCGCGGTGATCTCGCCGCGCATCCGCTGGCCGAGCGAGAGTTGGCGCACCGGCGTGTCCAGGAACGGGTCGAGGTCGAGCAGCGTGCGGCAGGTATCGAGGCGGCCGGTGTGGTCGCGTTCGGGGACCGCGTACACGTGCCGCAGCAGCCGAAACGATTCGCGCAGGGGGAGGTCCCACCACAGTTGCGAGCGCTGGCCGAACACCACGCCGATCCGGCGCGCGAGCTGTTTGCGCCGGGGCACGGGCTCCAACCCGCACACGCTCAGGTGTCCCCCGCTCGGGGCGAGCACCCCCGTCATCATCTTCAGCGTCGTCGACTTCCCGGCGCCGTTGGGGCCGATGTAGCCGACGGTTTCGCCGTGTCGGATGGTCAGATCGACGCCGTCGACCGCGGCGACCGCGTGCGAAGTGCGGCGGACGCGGCCCACCTTGCGCTTGACCGTGAACTCTTTGCGCAGTTCGGCGGCGTGGATGGCGGTGTCGTTCAAGACCCGGTGCTCCTGTAATGACGAATGCCGGTGCGCCACAGCAGAACTGCGGCGGCCCAGGCGAGGGCGGCGACGGCGGGCGTGCTCCAGGCGAGCCACCCGGGCGCGCCGAGGGGGTCGGGGCGGCCGAGCAGGGCGAGGGCGGGCTGGTAGCCGGCGAAGGCGAAGCCCAGGCCGTACGCGAACACTCCGCGCAGCCAGGCCGGATAGAGGGTGACGGGGTACTCCGCGAACGTGCGACCGCCGTACGTGAACGCGTTGGCGAATTCGCCCGAGTCGATCCACCAGAAGGCGACGGAGGCGCCCGCGACGAACATGGCCGCGAACAAAGCGGCCGCGGCCAAGGGGGCGGCGACGGCGAGGGCGACGCGCGCGGGAGTCCAGTCAAGGTCGACGTACACCAGTACGGCCGCGTACAAGACGGCGCCCTGCACTGTGCGCCCGACCTTGCGGAACGGGAAGTCGGTGGCGAGGAGTTGCCCCAGCGGGCTGAGCGGGCGGACCAGGACGGCGTCCATCAGTCCCGTGCGCACATACTGCGCCAGCCTCTCGATGTTGCCCACCACCAGGTCGGCGAGTTGGAAGCCGAACTCGCACAGCACGCCCATGAGCAGCACTTCGCGGAGCGTGAACCCGCCGAGCTCGTCGGTGACTTGGAACAGCGCAAGCATGGCCACGATCTCGACGACCGACACCAGTGAGGTCAGCCCCACGTCGAGTGCGAACGACAGACGGTATTGGCGCTGGCTGCGGATCTGGGCCCGGACGAGACTGGCGTACGCGGCAGCCGAACCGGCACGGTCCTTCTCCGCGGAAGGTCGCGCGGGGCGTCGCGTGGGGGATTTCGTGGGGAGTCGCACCGGCAGTTCAGCCACCCTGCACCACCAGCCGGCGCAGCGCACGCCGCTGCACCGCGACGCACAGCAGCAGCAACGCGGTCGCCCAGCACAGTTGCAGCAGGACCGTCGCCGCCGCCACGCCCGCCGAGGTCCGTTCGACCGCGATGTCGAGGGGGATCTGGAAGACGCTCGGGAACGGCGTGCCGAGCCAGATGAGCCACTGGGCCCATTCGGGCAGGAAGCGCAGCGGGAAGTGGGCGCCGCTCAACGGAGCGACGAAGAGCATCCACAACATCAGCGGCCCGCGTACGTCGAGCAGCCAGAACGCCGTCAGGTTCACCAAGTAGCGGCCGGCGAAGCTCACGAGCGTGGCCAGGACCACCGACACCGCGAACAGCGGGTAGGTCGCGAGGCGGTGCGGGATGTACATCGTGTAGAAGACCAGGCCCACGCAGACCGGCACGATGAACCGGCCGAGCATGGCGTTGGCGGCCCGGCCGAACTCGGCGGCGGCGTAGGAGGTCAGCGGGTCGACGGGGCGCAGCAGGTCGGCCGCCACGTCGCCGGTCGCGACGCGGTCGGCGAGTTCCTTCCAGTTCCACAGGTAGGAGACGTTGAGCAGGCCTTGGCCGACCCACACGTAGGTGACGAGTTGGGCGCCGGTGTACCCGCCGGGGCGTCCGCCGCCCTCTGCGACGGCCGACAGAACGGCGGCGAGCATCGCGCCGAAGATGACGTTGGTGAAGATGCCGGCGATCATCGCCTGGCGGTAGGTGGAGTGCCGGCGGAAACCGGCGGAGACGAGCGCGGCGAAGCGCCGCAAGGTTGCGGCGGGCGGGAACGCGGCGGGCTTCGGTGGGGCGTCCGGATCGGAAGCCGGTTTCGGGCATGCGGCGGCAGACGGCATGACGAACTCCTTGCGCGCCGGGCACGCCGAAGTGCCCGACGCCTGGCGTCAGTTGGGTCGGTCGCTCTTGGTTTCGCCGCAGGGGTCCTGATACGGCGGCACGCCGTCGAACCCGCCCGCGGCACCCCGGGCAAGGCCGCACAGACTACCGGATGCGACCGCCGGTGACCTACCGGGATTCACGCGAGGTCGTCGGGGTGTGTCCCTTCGGGGCGGACGCCCAGGCCGGGGAAGTCGATGTAGCCGCCGCTGGTCCATGACCGCACGCGCATCCGCGAGGCGGCGGTGATGTCCCACGCGGCAAAGGCTTCCAGCAGCAGGCCGCCCGCGCGGCGGCCGTGGTCGGCGCCCGGGCGCAACCAGACCTGGCGTGCTCGGTCGGGTATGCCGCCGAGCTCCAAACGGTCCTGGCCGATGCGCAGTTCGACCGTGCGGCTCGGGTGGGCGACCTCGCCGACGACGAGCAGTATCGGCTCGATCCAGCCGACCAGGGGCAGGTCGGTGACAGCGCACGCGAGCAGTTCGGGGAGCGCGCGGCGGAAGTCGTCCCAGTCGGCCGGGTCGGGGCCGAACGGCAGGAAGAGCTCGGCGAGTGCCAGGTCGGGGCGGCTGACGCACCAGTCGTACGGCAGTCCCTCCAGGCCCCGCGCGTCGGCGAACTGCCGCTGCTCGCGCGCTTCCCAGACCGCGGTCGGGAACAACTCCATCGTCAGCGCGCCGCGCGCGTGGTCGCGGGCCAGGCGCAGCGTGATCTCCCGGTTGCGCCACCGCAGCCACGCGCCGGGGCCGCCGCGCCACGGCGCCGGACCGAGTGCCGCGGTGACGGCCGCGATCAGCCGCGTGTGCGCGGCGTCGAGTTCGCGGTCCCGGTCGCGGGGGAACCCCGCCCCCACCGGTCCCCAGGGGTCTCCGGGCAGTCCGCCGAAACCGAGCGCGCGTCCGGGACCGATCGGCTGCGGCAGATCCGGGGTGGGGGCCGGCTCCGGGATCGGCACCTCGAACAGCAGTTCCGGGCAACCGTCGTCACCCTCGGCGGGCACCCAGCGGCAGTGGAGCCCGGGAACGCCCGGATCCCACGCGGTCGCGTCGCCGTCGACCGCGCGCCACGCCAGCGCGGCGGCGACCCGCTCCGCGTCGTGACGCGTCCACCCGCGCCAGTCGGCGGCGCGGGCGGCCAGGAGTGTCCGGGTGAGGGTGTCGGCGGCAGGCATCACTGAGGCGGCCATACGGGTGATACTGACAGGCCGTCATGATTTTCGGCAGTCGGCGCATCCGACCGAATGCCCGCAAAGCGCCTGCGCCGGGGCCGCGGGCAAGACACGCCCTGGCGGGGCGGTCGGTGCTTGCCGCGCCGCGGCCTTCGACGCCGCCTGCCTCCCCCGGCGCGGTCGCGGCATTCCATAGTCCGGACGGGCCCTCCGGTGAGGGCCTGTCCGGGTGGTCGCCTCGGATCGGACCGCGTGATTGCCGGGGAGGGCGGTCGGGCCCGGGCACCCACGCGCGCGGGATTGCGGCGAAGAATGCGGCCGGGCCCGACAGGTCGGTACAAGCGAGTACGTTGTGCGAACCGCGCCTTGCGATCACCCGCCCCGTCCCGGACACGATGGGCGGCCGGCGCGAGGAGGCACCGGCTGCGAAGTCGTGTTCGGCCGTCCTTTCGGGGCGATCCCGCGTCAGTCGCCGAGTGTCGCGACCATGACGGCCTTGATGGTGTGCAGGCGGTTCTCGGCCTCGTCGAACACGATCGAGTGATCCGACTCGAACACCTCGTCGGTCACCTCCAGCGCCTCCATGCCGGTCTTCTCGTAAATCTCCTCGCCGACCGTCGTGTGCCGGTCGTGGAAGGCCGGGAGGCAGTGCATGAACTTGACCTTCGGGTTCTCGGTCGCCCGCACGACGTCCATGTTGACCTGGTACGGCGTCAGCAGGGCGATCCGCTCCTCCCAGACCTCCTTAGGCTCGCCCATCGACACCCACACGTCGGTGTAGAGGAAGTCGACGCCCTTGACTCCCGCCTTGACGTCCTCGGTGTGCGTGATCGTCGCGCCGGTCTTCGCGGCGATCTCCTTGGCCCGGGCGATCACCGCCTCGTCGTTCCACAGCGCCTTGGGCGCGACCATGCGCACGTCCATGCCGAGCATCGCGGCGGCGACCATGAGCGAGTTGCCCATGTTGTTGCGCGCGTCGCCGAGGTAGGCGAAGGAGATCCGGTGCAACGGCTTGTCCGAGTGCTCCTTCATGGTGAGCATGTCGGCGAGGATCTGCGTCGGGTGCCACTCGTCGGTGAGGCCGTTCCATACGGGGACACCGGCGTACCGTCCCAGTTCCTCGGCGTACTCCTGACGGGAGCCGCGGTATTCGATGCCGTCGTACATGCGCCCGAGCACGCGCGCGGTGTCCTTCATCGACTCCTTGTGGCCGATCTGCGAGCCGGTCGGATCGAGGTAGGTGACGTTCGCGCCCTGGTCGTACGCGGCGACCTCGAACGCGCACCGCGTCCGGGTCGAGGTCTTCTCGAAGATGAGCGCGATGTTCTTGCCCCGCAGCCGCTGCCGCTCGACACCGGCGTACTTGGCCGCCTTGAGGTCCGCGGCGAGGTCGATCAGGAACACGAACTCCTTTGGGGTGAAGTCGAGTTCCTTGAGGAAGTTGCGGTGACGCAGGTTGAAAGGCATGGCTCCAGTGTTTCTGTTCGCTGGGACGGCGGAGGAGGGTGATCGGGGTGTGGGCGGGCGCGCCCGGCGCTCAGGAGACCGCGTCGCGTTCCACGGGGCAGCTCATGCAGCGCGGGCCGCCGCGCCCGCGGCCCAGTTCGCTGCCGCGGATCGCGACGACGTCGACGCCGTTCTTGCGCAGGTGCGTGTTGGTGGTGACGTTGCGCTCGTACGCGAAGACCACGCCCGGCTCGAC
>NZ_JBPKBI010000030.1:6660-44318 GCF_051388935.1 Yinghuangia sp. YIM S10712 | reverse complement strand
TGCGGCCCATCCCCGGTCAGGACTACGGCGGGCTGCGCCGCGACGGCGACGGCCGCCTGGTCCCGTAGCGCCCGGGGACAGGGCAGACAGCCGCGCCGCGCCGCCACGGCCCCCCGAGGCGCCCCGGCCGCCGTCCGGCTGATGCTCCCTGCCGCCCGCAGGCGAAGGGCGTTTCCGGGGCCGGTCGGACGAAGGGGGACTTCACGCCGGCCGCGATGGGGCCGTCTGGGGGAAGTAGTCAGCATGTCCGCGAGGCGCGGTTGAGTCCTGCGACCTGGGGGTTCGCCCCTCGGAGCCCAGCTTCGAAGGCAACCTGAAAAGCAACCTGGAAAGCAACCTGAAAGGCAATCTGAAAAGCAACACGTGGGTCCGCTTGGCGGTCCGCTCGCTCGCCGGGGCGCGCTCGGCCTCCTCGACGAAGAACTCGCGCAACCGTTCCAGCCCCTGGCTGGTCCGGGTGGTCTTTGCCAGCACATCCCTTTCGACGGCGTCATCGGAGACCTGGTAAGTCGGGCGGACGCTTTCACCGATCCGGTCACGGTCGGCAAAAGCATCCGACGCCGCGACGAGGTCCTGGACGAGCCTCTTGTATGCCTCCGGCATAGTCAGGTCGTCGTACAGGCGATTCGGCTCGCTCATGCTCCGCGCTGCCCGCCTCCTTGGACCAGTCCCTACACGTGCGGCGCCGCTGCGCCGATCGGCGGCCGGCTCCGGCGGCCGTCGAGACGAATCCCACCCCCGTCAACCGCTGGAGCGCCGCGCTGCCCCGAGATACGACGCAGACCGCTTCCCGCGCACACGCCACCGTTCCAAGCAGCGGGATTGCTCGTCAACCGAGTCCGCGAAAGGTTCGCTCCACGGACAGCTGAGCCGCGCATCCGCACCGGACCGGTCGCGGGGATCCGCGCTCACGGCCGCTACGCCGACAGCCCTGGCCCGCATCGTCGCTTCCCCGGTCGACCGTCCTGAGGTGATCAGCCCACGCGCGGGGCCGCGCGGCCATATGGGTGAAAGGGGCGTGCAGGGGGACTCTTTCGAGGGAATCGGTGGGGAGGGAGACGTTCGGTCTGTCTAGGCTCGCCGGGGTCCGGTCGGTTGCGGCCGGGTGTTCGCCGTCACCTCCGATGAGCTTGGGGCCGTCAGCTCGTGCATGTTGCTCTCACCGGCGCCACCGGATTCCTCGGGCTACGGCTGGTGCGGGAGTTGCTGGCGCGGCATCGGAAGTTGACCGTCCTCGCCCATGCCGGATCCGGCGGGGCATTGCAGCGCATCACACGGTTCTTCGAACTCAGCGGATCATCAAGCCAGTTCATCAACGAGATCGCAGACCGTCTGCGGATCGTGGAAACCGACCTGACGCAGCCGCACCTCGGGTTGTCCGTGATGTCGTTCCGGGAGTTGGCCGACAGCATCGACGTCGTCTGGCACAGCGCGGGCAACATCCACCTGGACGACGATCCCGCCCGGCTTCGACGGGTGAACGTCGAAGGCACTCGGAACGTCCTCGCGCTGGCCGCGGCCGGCTGCCGAGAGCCGGTCGTCCACCACGTCAGCACGGCCTTCGTCGCCGGCTCGCGGCGCGAAGGCGTCGTCTACGAGGACGAGTTGGACGGCGCGCACGGATTCGAGAACGCCTATGAGCGTTCGAAGTACGAGGCCGAGGTGCTGGTGCACGCGTGGGCTCGCAAGCACCACCGCCCGGCGTTGATCCTGAGACCGGGCGTCCTCGTCTCGGACATGCCTCCGCATCCTGAACTCCCCGCGCATCCGCTTCAGTTCGTCGACGAGATGCTGCAAACGATTCTGCGTGGCGCCGGCGGGGTCCGGGCGGACGGCGTGCGGATGCGGATCCGGATCGCCGGGCATCCGCACGGACACCTCAACCTGATGCCGGTGGAGGACGCGGCGCGGGTCATGGCCGAGTTGGGTGCGCGGAAGCGTTCGGGCGGCGTCGACACCTACCACGTTGTTCACGGCCACGACGTCCCGATCACCACCCTGACCGCCGTTATGGAGCATCTGGCGCCCGTGGACATCGAATTGGTGCCCAAGCGCCCCGACGACGTGTCCCCGATGGAAGCCGCCACCGACCTGTATCCGGGGTTCACGCCGTACCTGCACCACCGGCGTCGGCACGACGACACCCGCGTGCGGTGTGCCCTGGGCGCGTCGCCGTCGCGGCGCCGGGTCGATCTCGCGTACCTGCTTTCCGGCGTGCTGCCGGCGCAGCCGGGTTCCCCGGCCGGTGTCGCCGCCGTCCGGCGGTAGTACGCCGCCCCCGCAACTCTGCAACTCTGCCGGATGGAGCCCGTTGATGTCCCTGTTGGCCGCACCCGGCCGGGTTGCCGCCCCAGCCCCGGATACCGCCGCGGAACCGGTGTTCTCCCCCGAAGGGATCGCGTCCTGCGTGGCGCGGGTCCGCGAGCACGCGCAGGTGGTGTCCGATCCTGCCGGGCGCAGGCTCGGCCTGGTCATGGGAACCCGGCCGACCGCCTCTTCCGTCGGGACGCTGCCGCCTCTCTACCCGGAATGGCTCGGCGGGCGCACCTTCTGCGAGGCCCACGGCGTGCGCTTCCCGTACGTCGCGGGCGAGATGGCGAACGGCATTGCGACGACGCGCATGGTCGCCGCCATGGCCCGCGCGGAAATGCTGGGGTTCTTCGGGGCCGGCGGCCTCGCGTTCGACGACGTCGAGCGTGCTGTCGCCGAACTTGCGGCACAGCTCGGCGAAGCCACGAACTGGGGTGTGAACCTCATTCATTCGCCGAACGAGCCGGAACTCGAGCACCGGGTTGCGGTGTTGCTGACGCGCTACCGGGTGCCGTGTGTCTCGGCGTCGGCCTATCTGGCCCTGACGCCCGCGGTGGTGCTGTGTTCGGCCTCCGGACTCACTCGGGCGGCGGACGGGCGGATCGTGCGCCGGACCCGCCTGTTCGCCAAGGTCTCCCGCCCCGAGGTGGCGGAGAAGTTCCTCTCGCCGGCCCCCGCAGAGCTGCTGCGTTGCCTGGTGCAACGCGGCGAACTGTCGCCGCAGGAAGCCGAACTGGCCGCCGAGGTACCGGTCGCCGAGGACATCACCGTGGAAGCGGACAGCGGCGGCCACACCGACAACCGGCCGCTGGGTGCGCTGCTCCCCCGCATGCTGATCCTGCGCGACGAGGCCGCCCGACGGTTCGGCTGCACACGCACGGTCCGGATCGGGGCGGCCGGCGGATTGGGGACCCCGGGTGCCGTCGCCGCGGCGTTCGCCTTGGGCGCCGAGTACGTGGTCACCGGTTCGGTGAACCAGGTCGCGGTGGAGGCCGGCATCTCCGACGACGCCAAGGCCCTGTTGTCCGAAGCGGACGTCGCCGACGTCGCGATGGCACCCGCCGCCGACATGTTCGAAATGGGCGTACGCCTCCAAGTACTGCGCAGGGGAACGATGTTCGCGGCACGTGCCGGGCAGCTGTACGACACGTACCGGGAGTACCCCTCGTTGGAGGACCTCCCGCAGGCCGTGCGCGCCAAGATCGAGCAGGACGTCCTGCGCGCTTCGATCGACGACGTCTGGGCGGAGACCCGCCGGTTCTGGGACGGTCGGGATCCGGCGGAGATCATCCGCGCCGAGCGGGATCCCAAGCACCGGATGGCGCTGGTCTTCCGCTGGTACTTGGGGAACTCCAGCCGTTGGGCGATCGCCGGGGACACCGCACGGCGCACCGACTACCAGCTCTGGTGCGGCCCGGCGATGGGGGCGTTCAACCGCTGGACCGCGGGCGGCTTCCTCGCCGCCCCGGCGAACCGCACGGCGGTGCAGATCGCCCTCAACCTGCTGGAAGGCGCGGCCGTGCACACGCGCGCCCACCAACTCCGGGCCTACGGCGTCGCCGTGCCCGGCGCCGCGTTCGCTTTCGCGCCGCGCCGCCTCGCCTGAAACCCGCACCGTCCCCGGGCACATCCGCACGATCCACGACACACGAAGCACGACACGATGAATGAGGAAGCATGGCCCAGGAACGCCGCACCCAGGTTCCCGTCGCCGTGGTCGGAATCGGTGCGCTGCTCCCGGGTTCCCGGAGCGCCGGCGACTTCTGGCGCACCGTGGTCGCGGGGCGGGACCTGATCTCCGAGGTGCCGGCGACGCGCTGGCTCGTCGAGGACCACTACGACCCGGACCCCGCGGCACCCGACAAGACGTACGCCCGCCGGGGCGCGTTCTTGCCCGATGTGCCCTTCGACCCGTTGGCATTCGGCGTCCCCCCCGCCACGATGACCGCGACGGACACCGCACAGATGCTCGCGCTCATGGTGGCCGAGCAGGTCGTCGCGGACCTGGGCGGCCTCAGCGAGGCCGACCGGGACCGCACCGGCGTCGTCTTGGGCGTGGGACCGCTCGAACTCCTGAACCACATGAACGCCCGGCTGCAACGGCCGGTCTGGCTCAAGGCGCTGCGCGAGCACGGGATCCCCGAAGCCGAGGCGCAGGCCGTCTGCGACAGCATCGCCGGGCACTACGTGCCGTGGCAGGAAGCGACGTTCCCCGGTCTGCTGCCGAACGTCGTCGCCGGCCGGATCGCCAACCGCTTCGACCTGCACGGCACCAACCACACCACGGACGCCGCCTGTGCGAGTTCGCTGGCCGCGCTGACCACCGCGGTCGCCGAACTCACCGTGGGGCGCAGCGACCTGGTGATCAGCGGCGGCGTGGACACGCTGAACGACGTCGGCATGTTCATGTGCTTCTCGAAGACCCCCGCGCTGTCGCCCACCGGCGACTGCCGCCCGTTCTCCGACGCCGCCGACGGCACCATGCTGGGCGAGGGCCTCGTGATGTACGCGCTCAAGCGGCTGGCCGACGCGGAACGCGACGGGGACCGGGTGTACGCGGTCGTCCGCGGTATCGGCACCGCCTCGGACGGCAAGGACACGGCCATCTACGCGCCGCTGCCCGACGGACAGGCCCGCGCGCTGCGCAGAGCCTACGACGAGGCGGGCTACGGTCCCGACACGGTCGAGCTGGTCGAGGCGCACGGCACCGGCACCAAGGCCGGTGATGCGGCCGAATTCGCGGCACTGCGCGAGGTGTTCGACGATTCGGGCCGATCGGACCGGCAGTGGGCGGCGCTCGGATCGGTGAAGTCGCAGATCGGGCACACGAAGGGCGCGGCGGGCGCGGCGGGACTCCTCAAGGCCGTCCTCGCGCTTCACCACAAGGTGCTGCCTCCGACGATCAAGGCGAACCGCCCGAATCCGGCTCTGGGCGTGGAGGGCAGCCCCTTCTACCTCAGCACCCGCGTGCGTCCTTGGGTGCGTTCGGCCGACCACCCGCGTCGGGCGTCGGTGTCCAGCTTCGGCTTCGGCGGGAGCAACTTCCACACCACGGTGGAGGAGTACGTTCCGTCACCGGGAGTCCGCACCCCCGCCGCCCGGCGGTTTCGCGCGGTACCCAGCGAGCTGGTGCTGTTCGGCGGAGCCTCCGCCGACGCGGTCACCGGACGTCCGATCGACCCGGACCGGCCGCTGGCCGACATCGCGCGGGAGAGCCAGGCCGCGTTCCGGGAGGACGACGCCTGCCGGCTCGCGGTCGTGGCGTCCGACACCGCGGACCTGATCGCGAAGGTCCGGCAGGCCCGCGACCTGATCGCACGCGCGCCCGGCGGGACGTTCTCCACGCCGAGCGGGGTGCACTACGCGTGCGGCAGCTGCGACGTCGGCCGGATCGCGTTCCTCTTCCCCGGGCAAGGAGCCCAGTACGTGGGCATGGGCGAGGACATCGCCATGGCCTCACCGGCGGCGCTGGCGGTGTGGGACCGCCTGGGCACCGCCGTCTTCGACGGCGTTCCGCTGCACCGGGTCGTGTTCCCGCCGCCGGCCGTCGACGACGGAGACCGGGCCGCGCAGGAAGCGCGACTGACGTCCACGGCATGGGCGCAGCCCGCACTCGCGGTGCACAGTGTTGCTCTGCTCGAAGTACTGCGCGGCCTGGGGCTCGCGCCGGACTGCGTGGCCGGGCACAGCTTCGGGGAACTCGTGGGTCTGCATGCCGCCGGGGTGCTGGACGACGTGGCGCTCGTGGCTCTTGCCCGGCGGCGCGGTGAGCTGATGCGCGATGCCGCGACGGGCCCGGGCGTGATGGTCGCGGCGGCGGCGAGCCGGGCGCAGGCGGAGGACGCCGTCGCGTCCTGCGGCGGCGCGGACGTGTGGGTGGCCAACGACAACGCCCCGCGGCAGGTGGTGCTGTCCGGCAGGGCCGAGGCGGTCGACGTCGTCGTGCGCAGGCTCTCCGCGGAGGGCGTCACGACCCGGCGGCTGAACGCGGCCACCGCCTTCCACACACCCGTCGTCGCGTCTGCCACGGCCCCGCTCCTGGACTTCCTCCGGGAGATCCCGGTCGGAGCCCCTCAGGTGGAGGTGTTCGGGAACGCCGACGCCGCGGTGTACCCGGAATCGGCCGCCGAGATCCGGCGCCGGATCGCCGAGCACGTGGCCGCGCCGGTGCTGTTCGGCGACGGGATCGAGGCGATGTACGGCGCGGGTGTACGCACGTTCGTCGAGGTCGGGGCCGGAGGCACCCTCACCGGTCTCGTGGCGCAGGCCCTCGGCGACCGCGACCACCTCGCGGTGAGCCTCGACCGCAAGGGCGGCAACGGGGTCACCGCTTTCCAGAACGCGCTCGGCCGGCTCGCCGTGCGCGGCGTGCGCCTCCGCCACGAAGCGCTGTGGGCGCCGTACGCACCACCCGAGCCGGCCGCCGAAGACAAGGAGAAGGGGCCCAGGATGACCGTGCAGATCAACGGCGGCAACCACGGCAGGCAGTACCCGCCGGAGGGTGGAGCGGCGGCGCTGCCCCGACCGAACGGGCCGCGTCCCGCTGTCGCGGATCCCGGGCCCGCGGCGGTGGCGGAGCCCGCATCGGGGATTCCCGTGCCGCCGATGCCGGGGTCTACGGTCCCGCAGCCCGCGGTACGCATGTCCGAACCCGCCGCCCGGCAACCCGTGATTCCCACGTCCGAACCGGCTCCCTTGCAACCCGTGGCGGCGATGCCCGGGCCGACGGCGCCGCAACCGCCGGCGGGAGATCTGCTCGCGCTCCTGGAGAGCGCCCAGCGCGCCACGGCCGAGACGCACGCCGCCTGCCACCGCATGCTGGTCGACAGCCACATGGCGTTCCTGCGGATGACCGAGACGACGTTCGCGGCGATGCTCGGAACACCCGTCGGGGGCGGCGTTGTTCCGACGGTTCTGCCGGACGCGGCCGAGATGCCGCCGCCGGCGGTGGCACCCGCCCCCGTACCGGTTCACGTGCCCATGCCGCCGCCGGTTGTACCCGTGCCGGGGGCGGCGCAGGTGCCGGGGGCGGCGCAGGTGCCGGGGGCGGCGCAGGTGCCGGTACCGGCCCAGGCACCGTCGTCGGCGCAGGTGCCGGTGCCGGCCCCTGCGCCGGCCTTCGAACCGATGTCCGTCCCCCCGTCCCGGCAGGCGCCCCCCACGGCCCCGGTCATGTCACCACCGCCCCCTGCCCCCGTCGTTCCACCGCCGGCGGTCGCGCCCGAAACACCCCGCAGCACGGTGGAGTTGGGGGATCTGCTGCTGGAAGTAGCGGCAGAGCGCACCGGCTACCCGGTTGCGATGCTGAACGTGGACATGGCGTTGGAGTCGGATCTGGGCGTCGACTCGATCAAGCGGGTGGAGATCCTTTCCGCGGTGCGCGAACGTGCCGGGAATCTTTCCGAAGGCAATGTCGGCGACCTACTCAAACTCCGTACCCTGCGCGAGATCGTCGACGCGCTCGCCGCCGGCTCGGCGCCCGCGCACGAAACCGAGGCGCCCGCCCGCGAACCCCGGACGCCCGTCCGCGAAACCGAAGCGCCGACCGTCCCACCCGGGCCCGGTGCACCGGCTGGCGACGTGCCCCTCACCCGGCTGGTGATCCGCACCCGGAACACCCCCGCGCCCGGCTTCGGGATGGCCGGTCTGGAGGCGGGGTCGATCGCGGTCACCCGCGACGGAGACGGCGTCGCCGAGCAGCTGGCCGGCATCCTGGGCACCCACGGTCTGACGGCCTCGGTCGTCGACGAGGTCCCCGCGGACGCCGCCGCGGTGGTGCACCTCGGAGCCCTTGCCGGCCTCGGCTCGCCCGCCGACGCCGACGGCATTCTGCGGGACGCATTCCGCACGGCACGATCGGTCGCCCGGCGGTTCACCGCGGACGGCGGCGTGTTCGTCGTGGTGCAGGACACCGGAGGCGACTTCGGTCTCGACGGCCGCGCCCCCGGCCGCGCCCTGCTCGGCGGGGCCGCCGCGCTGGCCAGAACGGCCGCCAAGGAGTGGCCGGATGCCCGGGTGAAGGCGATCGACTGCGAGCGCGGCGGGCGGGACGCCGCCGCGGTCGCGCACGCGCTCGCCGAGGAGCTGCTGTCCGGAGGCGCGGCGCCCGAGGTCGGTCTGCGGGCGGACGGCACGCGGCTGACCCTCGTGGCCGAGCCGTCGCCCGTCGGCGGCGGACGCCGCGGGACGGTCGGGCCGGACTCGGTGATCGTGGCCACCGGAGGCGCTCGCGGAGTGACCGCGGCAAGCCTGGTGCAGCTCGCCCGAGAGCACCGGCCCCGCATCGTGCTCCTCGGCCGCACGGAACTCGCCGAGGAGCCTTCGGACTTGCCGCAGACCACAGACGAAGCGGCCCTCACCCGGGCACTCGCAGGCCGGGACCGGTCCGCGGCCCCTGCCGCGATCACCGCCCAGGCCCGTGGCATCCTCGCCGCGCGGGAGGTCCGTGCGACGCTCGCCGCGCTGGAGAAGGCCGGCTCCCCGGCCCGGTACCGGTCGGTCGACGTGCGCGACGGCCGCGCCCTGGCCGGCGTGCTCGCGGACGTGCGGCGCGAGTGGGGCCCGGTCACCGGGATCGTGCACGGCGCCGGCGTCCTGGCCGACAAGCTGATCGCGGACAAGACCGACGAGCAGTTCGACCAGGTCTTCGCCACCAAGGTCGACGGGCTGCGGAGTCTGCTCGCCGCGACCGACGGCGATCCGCTCGACACGATCGTCCTGTTCTCCTCGGTGGCCGCCGCCTTCGGCAACCCGGGCCAGAGCGACTATGCGATGGCCAACGCGGCCCTCGACCACATCGCCGCCGTCCAACGCGCCGAGCGGCCCGGCTGCGTCGTGCGCTCCATCGCGTGGGGCCCTTGGCAGGGCGGCATGGTGACACCCGCGCTTGCGGAGCACTTCACACAGGCCGGTGTGCCGCTCATCCCCCCGCCGCAGGGCGCGGCGGCGTTCACCGCGGAACTCGGCGCGGACGGCGCCGACACGCGCGTGGTCGTCGTCGCCGGCCCCGACNTGACACCCGCGCTTGCGGAGCACTTCACACAGGCCGGTGTGCCGCTCATCCCCCCGCCGCAGGGCGCGGCGGCGTTCACCGCGGAACTCGGCGCGGACGGCGCCGACACGCGCGTGGTCGTCGTCGCCGGCCCCGACCTGGGATCCATGGCACCGGTGTTGCGGGCGGGCGACGGGGAGTTGCGCGTGCACGCGCGCACCCACCCGTACCTGGCGGACCATGCCGTCGCCGATGTCCCCGTCCTTCCCGTGGCCGTGGCGCTGGAGGTGTTCGCCGGTGCGGCAGCCGCCTGGCAACCGGCCGCCGACGGCCTCGTGCTCCGCGATGTGCGGGTGTTCGGCAAGGCCACGCTGCCCGATCTGGACGGCCGCGGCCACCGGTTCGGGGTACGCGGACGCCCCGCCGGGACCGGCGCCCCGGACGCGCTGGAGGCCGAACTGACCGGCGGCGACGGCACCCCGCACTACGGAGCGCTGCTGGAGTCCGTACCCGGGAACCCGATGTCGTGGGACGCCCCCGACGGGCTCGCTCCCGTACGGAGCGGCGACGTGTACGACGGACGGGTGCTGTTCCACGGCCCGCGCTTCCACGCCCTCGACGTCGTGCAGGGTCTCGGCGACACCGGCGCCGAGGCCACCGTGGCCGGTGTCGCCCGCCTGGCCTGGGGCAACGGCCCCTGGCGGCTCGACCCGGCCGCGGTCGACGGCGCGCTGCAACTCGCCCTGCTGTGGGCCCAGGAGGCTCTGGGCAAGGCCACGCTGCCGATGGCGGTCGCGGAGTGCCGGGTCCACCGCCCGGGCCCGCTGCGGGACACCGCACGGTGCGTGGTGCGCGGGCGCAAGGTGCACGACACGGGAGCCCGGTGCGATGCCGCGCTCCTCGACGCCGACGGCACGCCCCGGATCGAACTGCTCGGTGTCGAACTGGTGAGCCGCCCGTCCTGAGCGGCGGGCCGTCGTGACCAGGTGCGCGGTGCGCGGCGGACGTCCTGCCCGGTCCGCGTGTGCGTCGAAGGAGAATCGAAGGAGAGTGGCGTGGGATTCGAGCCGATCGCCGTCGTAGGGCGGGGGTGCGTGCTTCCCGGCGCCCTCGACCCGGACACGTTCTGGGACAACGTCGCCGCCGGCCGGTGCAGTCTCGCCCCGGTGCCGCGGGAGCGTTGGCGGGTGCCGCACGACCTGGTCATGGGCACGGTCGACGACCACCTCGACCGTACGTGGAACGACGTCGGCGGCTATGTCACCGGATTCGACGAAGTCTTCGATGCGGACGGCTTCTTCGTCGCCCCGGAACGCATCGTCGGCCTCGATCCCGCGTTCGCCTGGGTGCTGCACGGCGCACGGCAGGCGCTGCGCGAGGCCGGATGCGACGGGCCGCTGCCGCGGGCCGGCCTGGTGCTGGGGAACCTGTCGTATCCCACCGGTGCCGGGTCGTCCTTCGCCGAGCATGTGTGGCTGTCCGGTGCGCACCGGTCGCTGCTGTCGGCCGACCGGCAGGTCCGGCCCGATGCGCGCAACCGCTTCTCCTCCGGGCTGCCGGCGCACTTCGCGGCCGAGGCCCTCGGGCTGGGCGCCGGGGCGTTCGCGCTCGACGCCGCGTGCGCGTCTTCGCTGTACGCGGTCAAGCTCGCGTGCGACCGGCTGCACGACGGCACGGCCGACCTCATGGTGGCGGGCGCCGTCAACCGGGTGGACAACCTGTTCCTGCACGTCGGCTTCTGCGCGTTGTCCGCGGTCAGCCGCACCGGCCGCAGCCTGCCGTTCCACCGGGACGCCGACGGCCTGGTGCCCGGTGAAGGCGCGGGATTCGTGGCCCTCATGCGGTTGCGCGACGCGGTCGGGGCGGGCGCGCACGTCCTCGGGGTGATCCGCGGGATCGGCATGTCCAACGACGGCCGCGCGGGCGGACTCCTCAGTCCTGCGCAGGAGGGCCAGGAGCGTGCGATGCGCCTGGCCTACGCCGCGGCCGGCGTCGCGCCCGCGACGGTGTCGCTGGTCGAGTGCCACGCGACCGGGACGCCTGTCGGCGACGCCGTCGAAGCCCGCAGCATGGCGCGGGTCTTCGCCGACTGCGCCGACGTGCCGATCGGCTCGGTCAAGTCCAACGTCGGCCACCTGCTGGCCCCGGCCGGCGCGAGCGGACTGCTCAAGGTGCTGGGTGCGATGCGCGCCGGACTGCGCCCGGCGACACTCGGTGCCGGCGACCCGGCGGCCGCACTGCACGGGACGCCGCTCCGGCTGGTACGGGAAGCGGAGCCGTGGGACGGGCCGCGCCGGGCGGCCGTCAGCGCGTTCGGCTTCGGCGGCACGAACGCGCACCTGATCGTCGACGCCTGGGACGGCGAGCGCGGCGGCACGCCCGTCCGGCGGCCGGCGCCCGACCCCCGGACGAGTGCGGCACGCGTCCCGGTCGCCGTCGTCGCCGTCGCGGCCCGGGTCGGCGGCGGCCGCGACACCGACGACTTCCGCCGTGCCGTGCTCACCGGTGAACGGCGCAGCGCCGCGGAATCCGTCGGGGTCGCCCTCCCCGGCCTGTGCTTCCCGCCGGTGGCCGTGGCCCGGACCATGCCGCGGCAGCTCCTCGTCCTGGAAGCCGCGCGGGAAGCCGCCCGCGACATCGCGCTGCCGCGGGAGAGCACGATGGTCGTGGTCGGCACCGGAGTCGAACCGGAGATCGCCGGCGCCGCCGCCCGGTGGCGTTCGCCGTCGTGGCTCGCCGAGGCCGGGCTCGGCGCGGATCCGGGCCTCGTCGAGCGGGTGCGCGGCGCCTTCTCGCCGCCCATGGTCGCGGAGCGAGTCGTCGGGAGCCTGCCGAACCTGGCGGCGAACCGCATCAACACGCAACTGGACCTTGCCGGCCCCGGCTTCACCGTCTCCGCCGAAGAGGCGTCGGGTCTCGTCGCGTTGGAGCTCGCCGCACGCGCGCTGCGGGCGGGCGAGGCGGACGCCGCGGTGGTGGGCGCCGTCGACCTGTCGTGCGAAGCCGTCCACCAGGCCGCGCTGCGCGAACTCGGGCGGGAAGCCGCCTGCGGGGACGCGGCCGTCGTGACCGTCCTCAAGCGCCTCGACGACGCGCGCCGGGACGGCGACCGGGTCATCGCGGTACTCGACGACAGCGACAAGGCCGCCGGAGCGGACCTCCGGATCGGCGACGGCACCGGCCTCGAGCCGGCCTTCGACCCGGGCGAACTCCTCGGCCGGGCGCACTCCTGCCACGGCCTGCTGTGCGTCGCCGTCGCGGCAACGGCGTTGGAGCACCGCGCACGGCCGCGCACGGACGGCCCCGCGGAACCCGACCCCGCATTGGAATCCGCGCACGTCACGGTGTCCCCGCTCGGGGCACCGCCCGTGCAGGTGCGGCTGCGGGCCGCCGACACCCGCCCGTGGGCGGCCGAAGCACCCCCGCGGACCGCCGTGTTCTCCGGCCGGGACCGGCAGGGCGTCCTGGCCGCACTCGACGCGGGGGCGGAATCCGACGACGGGCCCGTGCGGCTGGCCCTGGTCCCGGAGGGCGATCGCGCCGCGCTCGTCGACGCGGCACGGCGCTGGCTCGTCGACGGCGGGCCCCCGCCACCGGGTGTCCTGTACCGCGACCGGCCCGTGGCCGGTGAGACCGCGTTCGTCTACACCAACGGCTCGGCCTCGTACCCCGGGATGGGCACCGAACTGGCCCTGGCGTTCCCCGCGTACGCCGCCGCGGCCGCCGCCGGCACCACGGCACCGCCGGGGTCTGCGCGGCCCGCACCGGCGGGCGTGCTGGAGCAGATCCGGGGCGCCGCACGGCTCGCGGCCGTCCACACCGGGATCTCCCGGAACGTGCTCGGTCTGCGGCCGGACGCCGCGATCGGCTATTCCTCGGGCGAGTCCGCGGCCCTCGTCGCGCTCGGTGCGTGGCCGGACAGCGCATCCCTGTATGAAGAGACCCACCGCAGCGGGCTGTTCACCAGCGAACTGACCGGCGAACTCCGGGCGGTCCGCCGCGCCTGGCAACGGCTCGGCATCGCCGGCGAGCGCTGGGCAAGCTACCTGGTCACCCTGCCTGCCGACCGCATCCGCGCGGCCGTCGCGGACGAACCTGCGGTCCATCTGATGGCCGTCAACGCCCCTGACGTGTGCGTCGTGGGCGGCGAAGCACGCGCGTGCGCCGCCGTCATCGGCCGGCTCGGCGAACGCCACGCGGTGCCTCTCGACTACGACCTGGCGGCCCACGCCCCGGAACTCACCGAGGTCCGCGACGCGTGGTGGACTCTCCACCACCGGCCCACCGCCTCCGTTCCGGGCATCCGGTTCTACAGCGCGGCGACGGCGACCTGGTACCACGCCACGGCCGAGCATGCCGCCGACGCGGTCACCGCACAGGGGCTCGGCACCATCGACTTCGCCGCCACCGTCGAGCAGGCGTGGCAGGACGGCGTCCGGGTCTTCGTCGAGCACGGGCCGCGCGGCCTGTGCACCGGCTGGATCAAACGGATCCTCGGAGAGCGCGAGCACGTCGCGGTCGCCCTCGACGCCGCGCACGGCTCACCACTGCGGCAACTACAGCTCGCCGCAGCGGAATTGGCCGCGGCCGGGGTGCCAGTACGAGCACGGGCACTCCTCGGCGAGCTCGCCTCGGCCGCACCCGGACCACGCCCGGCGGCCCCGACCGTCGACGTACCCGCGCACTGGAGGGTCGCTTTGCCTACACTCGACCACCCCGCGGTGACACTGCCGCGGGCGCCCGCCCTCGCGCCAGTCACCGAAGAGGTGACCGACACGACGGCTGCCGCCTCGGCCGTCCTGATCCCGCGCCCGGACGTGCCCTCCGTCGCCGACATGCGCACCCTCGTGGCGCAGCTGGGCCGCCAGGTGACTGCCCTGCACCGCACTGCCCTGGCCGAACAGGCGGCCGTACACACGGCGTTCCTGGAGTCCCGGCAGCGGATGGCCGCCGCGCTGACCCGGCGGGGCGGACCGTCCCAGGCGGCGGCGTCCGTGCCCTGCCAAGCGCCCGCCCTGCAACCCGCCACGCCCGGCGGCCACGTCACGGAACGGCGCCGAGAGCCCCGGCAGGGACCGGCCTTCGGCCGCGCACAGCTCGAACACCTCGCCTCGGGGCGCATCTCGGACCTGTTCGGACCGGCGTTCGCGCCGCAGGATGCGTACGCGGTGCAGACCCGCATGCCGGAGCCTCCGATGCTCCTCGCCGACCGCGTCACGGGCATCGACGCGGTTCCCGCCGCGCTCGCGGAACTCGGCCCCGAGCACGCCACCGGCACCATCCGCACCGAGACCGACATCCGGCCCGACAGTTGGTACCTCGACGCCACCGGCCGCATCCCCGCGGGCCTCATGATCGAGGCCGGGCAGGCGGACCTCCTCCTGATCAGCTGGCTCGGCGTCGACCTGCTCAACCGCGGCGAACGCGCCTATCGGCTCCTGGGCTGCGACCTGACCTACCACGGGGAGCGGCCGCGGGCCGGGGAAACCCTCCGCTACGACATCCACATCGACGGCCACGCCCAGCACGGCGACGTCCGGCTGTTCTTCTTCCACTACGACTGCTACGTCGACGGCGAGGTGCGGCTGAGCGTCCGGAACGGACAGGCCGGCTTCTTCACCAAGGCCGAACTCGCCGACACCGACGGCGTGCGCTGGGATCCTCGGAACTCCCGCCCCATGCTCGACCTTCCACTCGATCCACCGGCGCTGGAACCGGCCGCGTCGCGCTTCACGGCCGACCAGGTGCGCGCGTTCGCCGAAGGACGCCCGGCCGACTGCTTCGGAGCCGCCTGGAACGCCACCCGCGCGCACGTCCGCTCGCCGCGCATCGACGCCGGCCGCATGCTCTTCCTCCGCGAGATCGCCGAGTTCGACCCGGCCGGCGGTCCCTGGGGACGCGGCTACCTGTGCGCCACCAGCCCCGTCTCCGCCGACGACTGGTTCTTCGCCGGGCACTTCAAGAACGACCCGTGCATGCCCGGAACCCTGATGCTGCAAGGCGGCATCCAGGCCATGGCCTTCTACCTGGCCGCACTCGGCCTGACCGCGGACAAGGACGGCTGGCGCTTCGACGTGGTGCCGGGGCGTACCTCCACGGCCCGATGCCGGGGCCAGGCCACCCCGGACAGCCGCAACATCACCTACGAGGTCTTCGTTCGCGGCGTCTCCGCGACGCCGTACCCGACGCTGTACGCCGACGTACTCGGCACCGTCGACGGAGTCAAGGCATTCCACGGCGAGGACATCGCGCTGCGCTTGGTGCCCGACTGGCCGCTGGAGCACTGGCGCGGCCTCGGCGCGCACCGGCAGCAGACCAGTGGCGCGCCGGTGCCGCTCGCGTCCCTCGGCGGACTGGTTGGCCACCGCGAGGCCAAGCCCGTGGCCGTGTCCGGCGAGTTCGCGTTCGACTACGCGTCCCTGCTGGCGTGCGCGTGGGGGAAGCCCAGCGACGCCTTCGGCGCGGGTGTCGGCCGGTTTGACGACGGCACGCAGCGGATCGCCCGACTCCCCGGTCCGCCCTACCACTTCATGACCCGCATCGTCGCGGCGCACGGCAAGCAAAACGCCCTGCGCGAGGGCGTCCGTGTCGTCGCCGAGTACGACATTCCGGACGAGGTGTGGTTCTTCGAGCAGAACAGCGCCCCGGTGATGCCGTTCGCGGTGCTCATGGAGATCGCGCTCCAGCCGTGCGGATGGCTGGCCTGCTACGCGGGCTGCCCGCTGACCGCCGGCACCGAACTCCTCTTCCGCAACCTCGACGGCTCCGGCACCCTCACCGGGGAAGTCACCCCGGGCACCCGCACGGTGCGCACCGAAGCCGAACTCACCGGCATCTCCCGCAGCGGCGGAATGATCCTCGTGACGTTCGCCGTGCGCTGCTTCGCGGACGACACCGAAGTCTTCGCGATGTCCACGGTGTTCGGGTACTTCCCGCCCAGCGCGTTCGAAAGCCAAGCCGGCATCCCGGTGCCCGCCGACCAACGCGTGCACCTGGACGCGCCCTGCGATTTCGCCGTCGACCTCACCACCCGCCCGGCACGCTACTTCGACGGACCCGCCCGGCTCCCGGGCCCGATGCTGCTGATGCTCGACCGGGTCACCGGCTACTGGCCCGACGCGGGCGAGGCCGGGCTCGGGCGGCTGCGGTCCGAGAAAGACGTCGACGCCGCCGAATGGTTCTTCAAAGCGCACTTCTTCCAGGACCCGGTGCAGCCTGGTTCGCTCGGCATCGAAGCCATGTGCCAGCTCCTCCAGTTCTACCTGATCGAACGCGGCCTCACCGCAGGCGTCCGCCGGCCCCGGTTCGAGCCGGTCGCGCTCGGCCGCGAGGTGGCCTGGAAGTACCGCGGCCAGATCACCCCGGCGAACCGTCTCATCCGGGTGGAGATGGAGATCCGGGAAGTCGGCAGCGACGCACGCGGCCCCTACGCGATCGGCGACGCCCGGCTCTGGGGCGACGACACGTGCATCTACGAAGCACACGGCATCGGCGTGCGGGTCGTATCGGGCACCCCGTCGCTCGAAGCACCCGTAGTGCACGGCGACATCACGCTCGACCCGGCGGCGGACACCTGGCTGGCAGACCACTGCCCGACGTACACACTGCCCGTCCTGCCCATGATGTCCGTCGTCGCCCTGCTCGCTCAGGAGGCAGCGCGTGAGACGGGCCAGGCGGTCGTCGCCATGCGCGACGTACGGCTGCGCCGCTGGATCCCCACCGGCGGCCCGGTCCGCCTGCGCCTCCGCACGGCCCCCGGACCGGACGGCCTGGCCGTGACGCTGTCCGCGTGGCGGACCGCGGCCCCCGCCGGCCTCTCCCGCTTCGAGGATGTGGCGACCGGAACCGTGGTCGTCGGTGAACGCACCGGGGCTCGCCCCGAGCGCTTCCCCCCGCTGCCGGACGCCGTGACGCAGCCCGATCCCTACGCCTCCGGCGAACTGTTCCACGGGCCCGCATTCCACTACCTGACCTCACTGCGCATCGGATCCACCGGTGCGTCGGCCGTGCTCGACGCCGGGCGCGGCACGGTCCCCCGGGGCCACCTCCACCAGGGGCTGCTGGACGCCGCCGTGCAGGCCGTGCCGCACGCGAGCCTGTGGCGGT
Source organism: Yinghuangia sp. YIM S10712 (assembly GCF_051388935.1). Taxonomy (NCBI): domain Bacteria; kingdom Bacillati; phylum Actinomycetota; class Actinomycetes; order Kitasatosporales; family Streptomycetaceae; genus Yinghuangia; species Yinghuangia sp. YIM S10712. The sequence continues at coordinate 26,911 of NZ_JBPKBI010000030.1, read as the reverse complement.
GGGTGCCCGAGCTCGGGGGCGACAAGGTCGGATACCCGCTGCACGTGCACACGCTGGAGCTGTACGAGGGACTCCCCGGCAGCGGAGCCGTCGACGTCGAAGCCCGCCTGGCCGCATACGACCCCGACGCGGCCGGCGGTGCACCGCCGCTCGTGGTAGACGTCCAGCTGTGCGTGGACGGACGGGTCGTCGCGGCCCTGCGGTTCGGCAGCACGCTGCTGCCGACGGGCCCGTTCTCCCGGGCGTCGTCGACAGACCGCCGGGACTTCCTCACCCGGCGGCGCGCGGTACAGGGGGTGTCCCTGTCGAGGAAGGTCGGCACCGAGACGCACCTGACCGCCGCCGACGCCGCTCGATTGGACTGGCTGCCCGGCGCCTTGGCACCCGCCTGGGGCCTGCCGCCGGGTGCCAGGCTCGTGGACCACCTCGAACACGTGGCCGCCAAGGAGCACATCGGCCGTCTGACCGGCACCCACCCGTCCACGGTCACGGTGGACGGCGACCTGTGCTCCGGCCGGGACCGGACCGGACGCCGCCACGACCTGTCGGTGTCCCGCACGCACGACACCGTCGTCGTGCGGTCCGAAGACGTTCCCTGACCGATCCGCGCGCAGTGCCCCGTGGAGTCACCAGCCGAGGCGCGGGTCGGCGAACGTGAGCCGCGCCTCGGCCGGGTTGTGCTGCCGGTACAGGGGGTCCGCACTGTCGACGACCAAGGCGATGCGGTGGCCGGCCGGGACCGTGTACGCGGTCGTGGTGAAGTCGGTGTCGACGGTGAACGGCACACCGGGTGCCCGGCCACGGAACGTGTAGGGCGTGTGGGTGACCAACTGCCCCACACCGAGGGGGTCGACATCGTACAGGTAGGCGAAGAACGTACCGGTGGCCGCGCTCGGAGTCACGCCCAGCGTGACCCGGGGTGTTCCCCGCACCCGCCAAGGCGCAGCCGAGGGCTCGGACTGCCACACCGCCGCGGTCGTCGGCGGCAGCAGCGGCATGACGACGGTCGGCGGCAACCCGCGTTTGTCGAGCGCGGGCGTGACGACGGGGATGCCGGCGTCGGCGCCCGAGTCGCGTCCGGTCGTGATGGTCCTGCGGCCACCCGGTAGAACGGGGGCGGGAGTTGCCGCGGACGCGGCCATGGACTCCCAGGACGCGTAGTACTCGTCGGGGCCGGCCGTGCGCGGCCGGACGGTCAGGGGGGCGGCGTCGGCCATGCCGGTGTTGCGGCCGCGGACATGCAGGTCGAGCCAATCACGGGCGCGGCTGCACACGGCATCGAGCGTCGGCCCCAGGCAGTACGGGATGGCTTCCGCATGCTCGCCCGGCCGCATCTCCAGATACTTGGGCCCTTGCAGCGCACTGAAGAACTCGGCGATCTGATCGGGGGCGGCGAGCCCCGTGTCGTACCAGTTGTTCACCATGAACACCGCGGTGCCATGGGCGTTGAGTCCGTCCACCCGGCGGATCGGCGAGCGGTCGTCCGTATGCAGCGTCTGCCCGACTGCCCTGCTGTCCCCGCGCAGGAACTCCCGGTACCCGGCGGCCAAGTCGGATCCGGGCCGCTCGGTGGCCTGTGCGGCGAGCGCGTGGAACCAGGCGCTCAGTTCGTGCTCGGTGTCATGGGTGTAGAAGGCCCGGGCGAAGTCGGTCCACGCGTTGAACGCGGCCACCGCCTTGATCCGCGGGTCGACCGCGGCCGCCTGGAGGCCGACGGAAGCCCCGTAGGAGCAGCCGTACACGCCGACCCGCGCCGGGTCGGCCTGCGCGGCGTCGACCGCCCAATCGACGACACGGCTCAGGTCGGCGACGTCCCGGGAGCCCGCGAAGTCGAGGTATCCGGTCGATCCGCCGATGCCGCGTTCGGCGTACGCGATCACGAGGTAGCCGGCGGCCGCGTAGCGCGGCGCCTCGAAGGTGTACCAGTCCTCGCCGAGATAACTCGCGGCCGGCATGACCAACAGCGGCGGGCGGCCGGTGTCCCCGGGCGCGCGGTGGGGCGCGTAGACCCTGGCGCTGATCACCGTCCCGTCCGGCATCGGGATCCGCTGGTGCGCGGTCTGCACCCGGAAGACGGTTTCGGACACGGCCCCGGCCACCGGAGACAACACGGCGGACACCGTCCCCTGCGCCCCCGGCGGGACGTCGGCGGCCGCCTCGGGAACGCCGGGGCCGGCCACCGTGACAAGACACGCGCCTGCGGCGGCGGTCCACCGGTGCGCCGGGGGCAAGCCTGTCAATCGTCCTCCTGGTGGCCTCGCGGGCACGGAAGACAGAACGGCAGGTCGGCCATCCGTCCACCGCCGAAGTGCGTGATGAGCAACTCGCAGAACTCGGCGTCGCGTTGCAGCAGAAGCAGGTGATCGGCCTCGGCGATGGTGACGCACGTCGCATGCGGGTACACCTGTGCCAGCCGGTGGCCGTGCTCCGGCGGTGTGAAGGTGTCGTCCGCCCCGGTGAACATCACCGTGGGAACGGGCGGAGCGGGGTGCGCGTGCACCAGCACGGAGGTGCAGAGCCGCATGGTGTTGCTGACGAACTTGCGCCGGGCGTCCGCCGTCATGTCCGACAGGTGGGCAACCAGCAACTGCCGGATGACGTCGCCCCTGCGCACCGGGCGTCCGGGAAGCGTCGGAGACAGGCGTGCCGTGACCGTTTCCGCGAACTCACGGGCGTCGCGCCCCGGAAGGCTGCGCACCAGGTCCGACAGGCGGCGCTGCTCGTCGGCCGTCAGACCGGTTGCCACGCCGTTGAGGGCAAGGCGCAGCACGCGCTCCGGGTAACGCTGGGCAAGCCGGTGCGCGATCAGCGAACCGTACGAGCAACCGGCCACGTTGACGCGCCGCACCCCGAGCTGATCCAGCGCGTGCGCGGCGGTATCGACAAGAAAGTCCACACCGACATCGGCGGGCAGATGATCGGCGCCGCCCCAGCCAGGCAGATCCACGGTGACGACATCCGCGTGCCGAACCAGCACTTCCTCGTGACGCCGCCAGGAGTACATGTCCTGGAACGCCCCACCGAGCAGGAGGATCGGCGCCATCGTCGGCCTGTCACACGCAAGTACCCGCGTGTGGTAGGTGAACCCCCAATGCCGCGCAGTCCGCACAATCTCGGAAACCATGGGCCCGCACGCACTCCTTGATCACCAACCCCCGACACCAGACCTAACGACCCACCCCCACCCCAGACACGCCCTCACCCGACCCGTCGGGCTACCAGCGGCCGCGTCTCCTCACGGGAACGCGGACGACCACCGGCCCCGGATCCATCATCGACACGCGATCCAATGCCACTGCCTCACGATGCGTGCGGCGCCCGCCGGATGACGACGAGGCGCCCGGCACGGTCGGCAACTCGCCTGTGCGCCCTGGCTGTCCGGTCGGGGCGGCAAGGACACGAGCGCTCTCGCGCGACTTCGCCGCCTCGTCTGCCCCACGCCGACCTGCCCCCGGATCGCACAACGCCGCGGGCACCCGTACGGAACCGGCCGTGTCGGTGCCGACGGTGAGGGGCACGATGCCTGCGGCCACCGCGACGGCGCTGCCGCCGCTGCTCTCACCGGACATCCGGCAGGGGTCGTGGGGGTTGCGGGAAGGGCCGTGGAAGGACCGGTCTCCGGTCGCGCCATAAGCGAACTCGTGCAGGGTCCCAACGCGACACCGACCAGACCGGGCCCCGCAGTAGGCGATCGACTGCGGGGCGATTCCCCGGTCCGGTCTGCGGACGAACGGTCATCACGTCACCTCGGCAGCGGAGAGCTGCCGCGGTAGCCGAGCATCTGGTCGTACAGATCGGTGCGTCGGTCCCGGTGGAGGTCGTTCAGCTGGTTCCAGATGGGTGCCGACCGTGCCGCCGCGAGGTCGACATCCGCGTAGATGATGGTGTCCTCGTCCGGGCCCGCGATGCGGTCGATCGGCCATCCGTTCGTCCCGGCGATCAGCGAGTTGCCCATGAAGCCAGCGCCCCGCTCCTGTCCGATGCGGTCCGCCGTGGCGATGAAGACGTTGTTCGCGTGTGCTGCGGTCATCGTGAGGTACGCCGCCATGCAGACCCCGCTCGCGTCATACAGGGGCGGCGGCGTCCACACCCAGCCGGTGGGGATGCAGATGATGTCCGCGCCCATTTGCGACACGATCCGAACGGTCTCCGGGAACCAGATGTCCCAGCACACGAGCAACCCGATCCGGCCGATCCTGGTGTCGAAGACGGAGTATCCCTCGTCGCCGGGGGTGAACCAGAGCTTTTCGGTGTTCCACAGGTGGGTCTTGCGGTACCGGCCGATGTAGCCGTCGGGGCCGACGAGGACGGCGGTGTCGTAGAGCCGCACGCCGTCGAGTTCCGCCACGCAGCCCACGATGTAGACGTTCCGTTCTGCGGCTATCCGCGCGAACGACTGCACCGTCGGCCCGTCGGGGACTGCCTCGGCGTGCGCGTACGCCTCCTCCCGGGTCTCGAACACATAGCCTGTCGTGGCGAGTTCGGGAAGCACGATCAGGTTCGCGCCGACGTCCGCCGCCGCCGTCAGGCGCTGTTGGACCGCCAGCGCGTTGGACTTGAGGTTCTCGATTCCGACGCGCGGCTCGAACTGCACGACCGCGACGCGCACCGGGCTCACCCTCGTGTTCGCGCTTTCCTGTACCTCTGCTGCCATGACGTGGTCTCCTCGCCGGCGGTGAACTCGGTTTCAAAGTGAAACGAGCCTGGCCTGAAGCGTAGAAGCTCTGGTTTATACTTGCAACCACTTGAGTCCAGGCAATCGAATGCTCATCACGAAGGGGACACCCATGCCGCCACGCGTGACCCACGAGCGCGCGGAGTGTCCAGTCGCCCGTGCGGTCGACGTCGTCGGAGACCGCTGGTTGCTGCTCATCGTCAGAGACGCGTTCGACGGCATCAGTCGGTTCAGCGACTTCCAGCGCAACCTCGGCCTGGCGAAGAACATCCTGTCGTCGCGTCTGCGCGAACTCGTGGCGCAGGGCATCCTCGAGGTCGTGCCGGCGTCGGACGGGAGCGCGTACCACGAATACGCGCTGACCCGGAAAGGCCGCGACCTCTTCGTCCTCCTGGTCGGCCTGCGCCAGTGGGGCGAGGACCACCTCTTCGAGGACGACGAGCCCCACTCGGTGCTCCTCGACGTCCGGACGCAAAAGCCTCTGCAAAAGCTGGAGGCGAGGGACGCGGCCGGTCGCGTCCTGACCTCCACCGAAGCCATCGTCCGCAAAGTGCAGGCCACATCCTGAGCAACACCCCTTGCGCCAAGAGCGGCGTCGCACTGCCTCGGGTGGTCGCAGAGCGGAGGCGTCGGCCGGCGGAGGGGTCACATCCGGAGCCCTGCACACGTGACCGACATGGCAGCGGACATCGGGACCGTTGGCCTGCGTAGGCGGTCTGTGCACGTGGTATCGGCGCACGTGCCTGGCCGCACGGCCCCGCACGCGAACACGGTACCTTCCGCGCCCGGGGCGAGACCGACTTCGCCGATGCGGCCCAGTGCCTACGAACGAGTGGCGCCCCTGTGGTGACGCCGCACCCGTGTCTGGACCGCGGTGTGGTCCATCAACCACAGACCGCCTTGAGCGTCCGCGTGCAGGACGACGGGAGTGCCTGTGGTCCGGGCAAGAGTCCGTTGCGCTCCGCCCCGGTCGACGCCAACCACCCCGCGGCCCGCTCGCCGCGACGATCCCGCCCCGAGCGGGCACCGCAGACGTCACCTGGCCCAAAGTCGTAACCGGCGTGCCGAGCCTCGCCGACGCGGTGACCAGCGGAAACAGCCGCGTTCGCCCCAGGTCCTCGCCGCCGGCCTCGGTCTCGACCACCGCGGTGAAACCGCCGCGCAGGAGCAGCTCAGCGCGATCGGTGAAGGTAAGGGCCTGTGAAATCGGCCAGTCCGGCTCTCGTTCCCCACTTGGTTGAACAGTCACGGCGGCGGCGTGTTCCTGCGCGCGGCGGCGTGCTTCGGCGAGCTGGGCCCGGTAGAGCCGGTCGCCGTCCGGGTTGTCGAGGGCGTCGGTGAGGGTCTGCCTTTCGCCGCGGCCGAAACGCTGCCACACCGGGCCGTTCGCGCCGTGGGCGTTCAGGTGCTCGAGTTCGGTGACCAGGACGGGCACGGCCTCGTGGTAGTCGACAGCAGTGATGTCCTCGCGGTCGTAGCGGGTGCCGGCGGAGTACGGGCGCGCTGCCCGTGCCAGGCGCTCGATGCGGCTCGCGCGCCGCGCCGGGGTGGTGCCGGTGAACACGAACGCGACCGGCGGGCAGCCCTCCCGCCCGGTCGCCGGGTACACCTGCGGCCACAACCGGTACTTGTGGACGTCCGCGCCCAAGGCCCACCGCGCCCGGTCCGCGTCCGTCTTCGGGGCCGGCAGCTCGAACCACGCGCGGTACCGGCGCAGCTTCGCCACCAGTTCGTCGACCCGCTCAGTGCCGCGGTCGACCTCGACCAGGAGCACGGGCACCCCGGCGTCGGGTGCGCGGACGACCAGGTCAGCGTACTGGGTGTACCCGTACGGCAGCCTGTGGGCGGCCTCCGTCTCGCACGAGCGCACGGTGCCGAACCCCGCGCCGATCAGGTGCGCCGCGGTCGAGGTCGCCACAGCGGCGTGCGCGTCGTACCCACCCGCACCCCGCGGCCGCACCGCACCGGTCCCGCCAGCGGGCGGGGCCGGGAGCAGCGCCGACATCCGCACGTGCGGCGGCAGCAGCGCCTTCGCCTCCGCGTGGCCGCGCGGCGTGAGGACCCATAGCTGGTGCCCGGACGGCAGCCGCGTCTCCACTCGCACCATGCCCCGCCGGCGCAAGTCGTTCAGCGTGTCCCGAGTGATCCGGTCATGGCAGTGATGTGGACGGAGCATCCTCCACAACTGCACGCCGGTCGCCCGCTGGAACACCCCGAGCGCGACCAGGACATCAACACGGTGGACCCCGGTTGCCTGCCACGCCTCCCGAACCCGTGAAGGCGAGACAGGCACAAGAGGGAAGTCGGACCGGCCTTCAGGCCCGGTTTCCGGGGGCGTGGGCTGGGGCTGCGCCGTCCCCGGCCGGGACGGCCGTGGAGGGCGGCACGGAGTGAGCCGCGGAGGAGCCCCGCAGACCCCTTGACCACCGAACGCACACCGCCGTGAGACGGCACCGCGCCGGCCTCCGAACCGCGATGGCGGCCTCTCTCCCCTTCCCCCTGCCCGCCCGGGCGGGCAGCCCGACCCGATCGCCCTGCCGGGCCGTCCCGCTGTGCCTCCCGTCCACGCTGCGCCTCCACCACGGTCACGCGGCCGGCCCCGTGCCGACCCGCCCACCGCACAGCGTGGACAAGCCCCCCTTGTCCGCCGTCTGGAGCGGCCCTTGACGAGCACAAACGCACCCGGTCCAGACCCCTGCGCCAACGCGGACAAGGGGTGTCACGAATGCCCGGTTCAACCCCTTGTCCTCCCGGTTCATCGCAAACCTAGAAACGGTGCGGCGCGCGAACCGCGAACCGCATGGGGCGTCGCCGGAACCGGCTGTTCATGGCTGCCGCGTGCGCGGTGCCATCGGTGCTGTTGTCCGCCGGCTGCTTCGCTGAGCCGGGAGTGTCGGCTGAGGACCTCTCCCCCGCCCGGAACAAGGAGCCTCACGTCCCTGTGCGTTACAGCGGATGCGAGGACTCGCGTTCTTGGAAGCACTTCCACAGCAAGTACCCCTTCCCGCTCCCGCCGGACGCCCGCAACATCAACTACTGCGTGAGCCCCGAAGTCCAGGGCACGTCCGCCTGGCTGAGGTTCGAGGCCGAGGAAACCGGGGTGCGGCAATTCCTCGAACGGCTCGGCGCCCCCCAGGAACAGGCGGTTGCCTACACGGACCCGGAGCACTACAACTTCGACCGGTTCGTCCCCGGTGATCTGGTCCTGGGACGGACCTACGGCAGAACCGATGTCGAACGGGGCCCCGCCGGCACAAGCGGCTCGGGCTATTCGTCCGACATACTCATCGACCGCGACCGCGGTGCACCGCACACCCTGACCGTGTTCATCAACATATTCGCGACCTGACCCCGGGCCCGTGAACACAGCGCGGAGACCCGAGACAGCCACACGCGTGAGCGCAGGAATATCGCACGCCCCGAAAAGCACTCCCCGCCAGCTGGGGCCGCTGACTGGAGCGCGACGGAACACCGCGACTACGCCAACAATCTGGACGACGAGCGTTCCCTGCTGGCGGTCCGCGACAGCGTCAACCAGTCCAAAGCCGACCGGGACCCTGCCGAGTGGATGCCGCGAAAGGCGACCCACTCACCGACCACCCACGTCCGTCAGCCCCGTGCTCTTGCGTGGGGCCAACGCATTTCTCGCCCCGAGTCCCAACCGGCCGTGCATGCCCCAACGTTCGCCGTGGCGGAACTTCAGACCGGCGGTTCCGAACCGTACCCACCTGGAGGCGGCCCCCCAGCCACCCGAGTTCTGGGGCGCCCACGGTTCACCTATTACGCGGGGTGTGTCGACCTCGTCGATGGCAGAGCCACTTGAGGTCCTCGCGGTACGTGGGGCTGCTCGCCATCAGGGTCCACACCACGGCCACCCTGGTTCGACTCCTCAGGAACCAGGCCGGGTCGTCCGGTCTGCTGACATCGGTCGGTGGTGTGCTCGACAAGCAGGCCGTGAATGTGCTGTCGACGACTCCCCCGGACGCGGGATTCCGCTATGCGGACGTCACGTCGATAACCCAGGAATATCCCACGGTTCCGTCCGAAGTCGGGACAACCGAAAAGGGTTGAATCGTCAGTGCCACGGTCATCCAGGACAGCCGGGGAAAGCAGTCGGCGGTGTATCTCGTCGACATGCCAGCGGTTGCCGGACAATGGCCAGAACACCGGACCGCGAACTGATCGAAACGTCACGCGGACGCGCATGAAGTCATCGGCGAAAGCATCGATATCGGCGCGGACGACCAACTGTCCATCGGTGACGGATAGTTCGCCTCGTACTGACATCGGAAAACAGCGGGGGAAACGAATTCCAGGCCGCGTCCCCTTGATCAGCAATCAGTCCGCTTCCGTGTAGTAATTGATCAGCACCGACACACCGAGGATGCACACATCCGATGGCATAACCGCCGCGTCGACGAGACCGAAGTCCGCCGGTTCGTCCCTCCGCTCACTGCCGACCACATCCAATGGCCAAGTCTGCCGCACCGGCGTCTGCGACGTCCGTGGGTTGTGGCTGCGCACCTCCGCCCGGATTCCCCGGGACGGGGCGGGTTCCTGCGCGGTTGCGGAAAATTCGCAGGGCGCCTCGGGCTGTCGAGACACAGGCGGGGACGAGGGTGCCGGTGTCGGACCGTCCGACGACACGGCGGCCGGAAACGGCGTGGCCGCCGGGGAGTTCGTTGTCGGAGTCGGCTCGGCCGACGGCGTGGGATCCGGCGAACAGCCCTGCCCGGCCGCCGTTTTCCAACCGGGATAGTCCCCGTACATGCCTGTGTCGTACAACGCGGTGACGATTTCGTCCACGCGATCGCTGCGCGGGCCCGCGACCACGTAGTAGCGCACGACCTCGCGGCGGCAGATCACCGGTTCGTAGCTCTCGGAGCCGAAAAACCCGCCGGGTCTCTTTTTGCTTCCGCACTCGTCCAGGACACTTTGGGTACGCCGTTCGAAGCCGGCTCCCAATCCGCCCTCCAAGCCCGCTAACACCGCGTCGATGTCACGTATCGCGGCCTCGCGCCCCTGGACGACCGCCGGGAGCCGTTGGACCTTGTCGAAGTCCGGCGGCGCCTCCGGCTCAATCCCCTCCTTGATCTTGTACACCGCGTAACCCATGATCGCGATCACGAGGACGGAAATCACAAGAAGCACGCGGAGAAAAATCCGCATGCACCCAGGCCGCTGCCACCCAGCGCCCTGATCATAAACAATGGCGCCTGACACGGCCCCCGTACCGTTGTCCATCCGCGCATGCTAGCGACGCGCGTCACGCGGCAAAAGCCGCCACCGGTCTCGGGCCCCTGTCGGCCGCGAACTCGGCTTCGGCGGCAAGCGACGCGTGGCGCCGGACACCCCCGGCGAGGATCACCGACCGCCACATGGTCACTCCAAGCCGAACCACGGCAGGCACCCCGGCAGCCCCGCCCACTTCACCGGTACCAGTTGGTGTCGCTGCCACTGTTCGGCGGTCAGGCGCAGCCTGCGCAGGACGGCCGGCTTGCCGCGTACGGCGTGGCGCTCGATGCCGTCGTCGCGGTAGCCGAGCTTGCGTGACACCCCCAGCGAGGCCGCATTGTCGTCATACGCCGCCGAGACAGCGTGCTGTGCGCCGAGCCCCGCGAAAGCCAGGTGCAGGACAGCCGCGCGCATCTCGGTGCCCAGGCCCTGGCGGTGACCTCTCGCTCGCGCTGCGGCGCTGGCGTCAGCAGGCAGCGGAAGCCACCACGGACGCTGATCGCAAAAGCCTCAGCCGTGTCGCCGCCCGCAAGGTCGTGCGCACCGGCTTCACGTTGATCATGCCTCGCTGGGGCGGCTGGGCCAGCGACCTTGAGGAGTCTGCCGAACTCTTCGGCCGCTACTACCCCCAGCGTGCTGAGCAGATGCTGGCGGCAGCGGCCACAGGCCGCACTCCGTCGGCAGATCCGGCGGTACTCAGGATGCTCATCGAAGACCTGGGGCCCTGGCTCGCTGCCGAATACTCGGCAGCGCATGGCGAGAAAGCGCCCCGCCCCTGAAACGCCTGAGCATGAGGCCCCTCCGAAGTTTTCGCCAAGGGAGCGTCTTCTGGGGCTGTCCGAACGCCTTCAAGCCCCGATTGTGGCCCTCACCGACATCCCCTTCAAGGTTTCGCCGTGCCGCGCCGGGCCGGCTCGAAGATGGCGAGGGCTGATGCGTCACGTCCACGGAACGGTGGGAGCGACGATCGTGGGGATGCCGAGATCGACGACGCTGCGGCCGGCGGGTTTCCGGTCGAGTTGGGCTAGTTTTTCCTCCGCTCCGGCGAGGCTTACCTGCAGCCCTTCAACTTCGCCGAGCCAGCCTTCGCGTTTCGCCTCGACGATGCGGGCGATCAGGTTTTCCCGGATCTCGACAAGGCGGGCGCGCAGTTCGGGGTCCGGGCGGAGCAAGGAACAACGAACACAGGCTTCTCTGAACCAGGGATGCGCCTGGAAGCTCACATTTCTTGACTCGGGGTGGCGCGCAAGTCGACGAAGCCGGGCTCTTCGTCCTCGACGAAGGTAAGGGCTTCCCTGCCTATCCCGAGTGCGTTGAGCAGGACGTCCAGCGCTGCTTCGACGTCGGTCTGTTCGCGGTGCAGCCAGACGCGAACGTCAGGGTTCGGCGAGTTCTCCATCCGGCCCAGGGCGAACTGGATCCTCTGTATTCGGAACAGCACGATGTGGACCTCGCCCAGGTCTTCCCAACTGCGTTCGATGTTCAAGCGAAGGCGTGCGGCCAGTGCTTCCAGGGAGGGGGACAGGCCGGCGACCAGGCGGAAGTGGCCAGCGGCGCACCACCACAAGCTGTACTGGGAGGCGGGGTCCCTGCCGGTGTAGTAGGGCGGAGAGGTTGCAGGCTGCCAATCCGGTTCGGGGCCGGGCACCAGCACCTTGGTCATACCGTTCCTCCGCTCGTCCGCCCCACGGGGCCATCGGTGATGCTGGCCGCGGTGATTTCGTCGGCGTCAGACCGGTCGTCAGCCAGGGCGACCAGAGCTGTCCGAGCCGCGCTGGCCGTCACGATGTCGATCGCTGTGCGCAGTGTTGTCACCTCCCAGCCGAGCAACGCCCGTGTGATCGCAATCGCCTGGATGACGCTCATACCGTGTGCGGCCAGCAGAGTCTGGACAGCCTCCATCCCCTGGTTCGCAAGCACCGGTTGGCACTGCTCGACCATCGCAGACCAACACGCCGCTTCTTCAGGTCGCAGCCCCACGACTTTGTCGAACACGGTCGATGCTCCCTGTGGTTGTGTAGAGCGGACGCGATGGAAGGGCCCTACCTATGTGTCGTCAGAGCCGATTGCTGCATTCAAAGCGTGCAGTTCGGCATCGTATTGGTGACGTTCAAACCGGAACGGGCCGAACACCGTGCAGTCGCGGGTCTTGCGGTGGGGCCGCTCGAAGGAGTCCCAGATCACGAAATCTGCTGTCACGGTGATGCGGGCCATGAGGGGCCAACATCCCCACTCTCCGCATTCACAGCCCAGCAGAGGCGTCCCCGGCCCCTCCCGCCGAAAGGACGCGCAACGCGGACGCTTCCCGGTCGTTTGACCGGGCATGACGAACACCGCAGCGCGACTCCTGGTCGCGTCAGCCGCCACGCTCGCCGCTTTCACCGCCGCCGCGGGGGCTGCCCACGCCGACGCCCCGGCCTCCGAGCCGCAGCCCGGCGGCGGGCTCCTGCACGACCCGCAAGGCTGGAAGGACGAGTCCTTCAGGTTCATGCAGGACGACTTCGTCGACTCCCTGTACCTCCAACTCCCAGGCGAGGACCTCGACGACTGACACCCCCCGGCGGCGGCCCGGGGCCGCCACACCGCCCGGAACCGGGCCGCCGAAGCGTCACCGCCCGGTCCCTCGCCGCGCCCGCCCCGACGACCGACACAGCGGCCGACTCCCCTGCGACGACGACGCCGAAGCCCAACCCGCCCGCGCCGTCGGAGGCCAGACCGACGCCGCCTCCGGACGGCGGGCCGTGGGCGTGGATGGACCTGCCCGACAGCGCCGGCACCGTGCTGGTCCGCGCCGTGCGCTGGGTGCGCAGCAGTTCCGGAGCGTGGGCACTCCAGGCCGCTATGCCGGGCTGGAAAGGCGGTCACGGACTGGCGCCGGGGCGGGTGGGAGCCGGGACCGATCGACGAGCACCACGTCGTCCCCGGCTCATGGGTGGGGCCCACCCCGGGTCAGGACTACACGGGCCTGCGCCGCGACACGACGGCCGCCTGGTCCCGTAGCGCCCGGAAGCAGGGTGACCTGGGGGTTTGCCCCTCGGAGCCCGGCTTTGAACGCAACAGGTAAAGCAACACGTACAGCAACAGGTAAACCACGTGATGGCCTCGAGGCGCTCCGCCAGGCCCGCATCGATCAGCGCACCGACGCATGGCGGCGGCGCTATCACGCGCGCGCCGGCATCGAGAGCACCATGGCGTTCGCCGTCCACACCACCGGCGTCCGCCGCACCCGCTACTGCGGGTCCGCGAAGACGCAATCTTCAGCAACGGTTCACCGCCGCGGGCTTCAACCTCGCACGCATCGACGCCTGGCTCGCAGGCGCCGAACGAGCTCCCAGCCGGGGACGACGCGGCGCTCCTCACCACCAGCGCGCCGGACAGTCGGCGCGGCGATTCGCCTGTACGCCCAGACGTCGGCCAGGGTGTGTGCACCCCTTGCACCGCGCTGCCCTCTTCGAGCGCCAGGAGCACGACGTCTGCCGCCCGCCGCCGACTCGGCAACGGACCCGCACCCGCCTCACCCGCCGCGCCGCACCGACGACGACCGGGAGCAGGCACAACCGGGCCGGGACCGCCGCCCTCCCGGCGCCGGCCTGCTCGACGAAGGGGAGGAACTGCTGCGCGACGCCCTCGCCCTCGGCGAACGACCGGTCTCCGACGTCGTGTTGCCCCTGCACCAGATGGAGTGGGACGGCAGCACCGCCTCGTGTGAGGAAACCGCCGGTTCCCCACCCGGAGCCGACCGCCCGCGGCTTCGGGCGAGTCCGCTGTCAGGGCGTGCCGCAGAACCTGCGTTCGGCGGCGAACGGGTCGCGGGGAATGCGGAGCCGGGTGCGCTCGTAGGCGCCGATCAGGTTGTCGACGAAGCGTGCGACGGTGAGGGGTTTCCGCACCGAATCGAGGAGCTCGCGTACGTCGCCGCAGGAGAGCGCGTGCCGGGCCGCGGCCAGCGATTCCGGCGTGACGGCCGGGTTGTCGGGCAGATGCGTCACCGACGGGTGCAGTTCGAGGGCCGCCAGCCAGACGTCGTCGATGAACTTGCGGTGGCCCGGCCACTTCTTCGCGGCGCCGGGTGCGTAATCGAGATGCGCACCGATGGTGTTGGCCAGCCCCCAAAGCTCCACGATGTACTCGTCGAGGGGCACCAACTCACCGGTGACGCCCAGGTATCCGCCCGGAACCGCGACACGGCCGGAAGCGTGCACGGGTGCAAGCGGCAGCAGCGACGCGGCGCCGCCGTCGGGCGAGAGCCGGACCAGCACCGGGCGGTCGGCGGCGAGGCCGGCCGCGACCGCGGAGCGCAGTTCCGGAAACGCCGCGGTCCACTCACCCACCCGATCCGGGTTCGCCACGCCGGTGAGCCGGATGTCGCTGTCCCGCACACGCACGGTCAGCGAGCGGTCCGTGTCGTGGTATGCCGCCGGATGCCACGGCCCGACGACCGCCACCCCCCATACAGCGGTCGCCGCCGCGACCGCCGTGACCCGCGCGGACGCCGGCAGCAGCAGGCCCGGAAGCAGGGCGAGGAACATCACGGGGAGCATCATGCGCCCGTGCATGTAGTCGCCGCCGACCCGCACGAGGTAGCAGGTCAGGATCAGCGCGGCGGCCACCGGGGCGAGAACGACCAGCAGGCGGCGCGGAGCCGGGCGGGAGCGGAACGCCCACACCGCGAGCAGCGCGACGAACAACGCGGCGGGAACGTACAGCGCCACCGGTTCCGCGAAGTCCCACGCGTAGCGCAGCCCGCGGCCGGTCTCGCTGTCGCCGGCCTCCTTGGTGAGCGCGGGGAGCGGCACGAGCAGGCCGTAGTATCCGGCGCGGAAGATCTCGTAGCCGACCGGCAGTGCCGCCGCCGCGGCGAGGCCGCCTGCGGTCCGCCTCGGCCCGGGCCGCGTCAGCGCCCAGGAGGCGGCGAGGAAAACCACTGTCACCAAAGCGAATTCGGGCCGGACGAGCACCCCGAGGCCGAACCACACCGCGTGCCCCGCCTGCCCGCGGGCCTCCGGCGACACATACGAACGCACCAGGAACCACCAGCACCCCGCCAGCCAGAGAGTGCCCAGCCCGGAGTCGAGGCCGCCGGTCGCGAAGTCCCAGTACACCGGAACCGCGAGCAGCACCAGGACGCCGGCCGGCATCAGCGCACGCGGTACAACCCCCGCGTACAGGCGGCGTGTGGCGTCGAGAGCGACAAGGACACCGGCCGTCGTGCACACGAGCCCCGCGACCACGGCGGTGAACCCCGGCTCGCCGGGGATCAGCGGCCCGAGCACGACCAGCAGCCACTGCCACAGCGTGCTGGTGTTCGCCTCCACCCGCTCGCCGTGGTTCACCACCGGACCGTGCCCGGCGAGGATCTGGCGCACGGTGCGCAGGAAGATCGTGCCGTCGTCGGTGAGCGCCCGGTGCCGCCAGCCGAGCACGGCGACGGCGAGAGCGGGCAGCACCACCATGGCCGCGTTCCACCGACTCGGCCGGTCCCACGCGCGGAGCGGGCGCAGGCGGTCCCTCAACGGCCGTTCGGCGGACGGCGATTGCATGGCGGTCATGTGGAACCTTCCGAGGAGACCCCAGCCGTCGGACCGGGCGCGACGGGACTCCTGCGGAACAGGGTGGGGAACCGGATCGCCGACCGGACGGTTTGGCGTGCGCTCCAGGATTCCAGAAAGCATCCACGTGGTCACGTTCCGTGGGTGGGTCGGGGGCCGGCGGTCGCGATCGACGCGACGACGCCACATCCGCACGCCACCGGCAGGTACACGGACGTGCCGTCGCGGCCTCCCGCACCCGTATCCGGGGGCGCATCGCGGCTCGCGGAGCCTGCATGTGCCATGCGGGCGGTCGTCGAGGCGCGTCTTGTTCAGGTACGCATCGCGGGCCAGGGCTGCCCGGAATGCTTCGGGGGAGTCGCCGTGCCGCCGGAGAAGGCCGTCGCGTTGATGCGCGCGAACGGCCTGGAGCCGCTGGAGGGCTACCCCGGCGGGAACACCTCGTGGCGGTGCCGGTGCACACAGTACGGCGCTGAAGGCCGCCCGGCCTACAGCACGGTCCGCGCGGGCGGCACCGGATGCCAGCGGTGCGGCAAGGTCCGGGCGGTCGTCAGCCGCCGGGCCGGCTTCGCGGACCAGGCGAGGGCTGGCTGAGTGTGGGTGTCTGCGGATTGCCTTGGTAGTGGCTGCGGCGGGCGACGGCTTGGCGTCGGCTGCGCCAGCGGGACCAGTGCAGGATGGGGTGGGGGTGACGGTGCGTCAGGGGCGGGATTCAAAGTTGCCAGGAGTCGCCGGATCTCCGCCACGCCGTAGGGCAAAACGTCGGGTTGGGTGGCGGCGCCTCCCCTCTGCGGCTGCGTCGGCGGCGAGCGCGGCGAGGAATGCGTGGGCGAGCTTCGCGAGGGTGATCGCACCTCGCATTCGTCGAGGCCGCACTGGTTCTTCGCGGCCTGGAAGCACTCCTAGATCGCCCAGCGGTCGCCGGGGACCCGGACGAGTTCGGCAAGTTCGGTGTCGGCGGGGCCGGCGGCGAGGTAGTACGCGATCTCGGTCGGGTCGGCCAGGCCGCGGCAGGTCGGCAGCCAGCGGCCCCGCCCGGCTTCCGCGTCGCCGAAGCCCGGGACGGCACGGAGCCGTGCGCAGGTCCAGTCGTAGACGCGCGGGCCTTTCGCGCTGTCGCCGCACGACATCCGCTGCCACGCCTCGGGCGGTGCGTGCCGACCAGCGTCTCGATCCGGCCGAACCCGGTGGACGTGGCGACGTGCTGGGACTTGGGCACCGCGACCACATACCCGACGCCGAGTTCCTCGCAGGCGCGGCGGAACTTGTAGTCGCCGCCGTACGCCTCGTCGGCCGCCACCCACGCGACCGGCTTGCCTGCGGCCAGGATCCGCGTGACCATGGCGCGGGCGATCTCGGGCTTGGCCGCGAAGACCCGGTCGGGACGCCCTTCTTGACGAAACCGGTGTCGTCGACGATCAACACACCTTCCGCCTCGCTGAGCCATCCGGCGACGAACTCGCTTACGTCGAACAGCCCGGCGACGCCCGCTCGGACCTGTACACCCTCGGCTGCGTCCTGAACGAACTCCTCACCGGACACGTACCGTTCGACACCACCACCGGCCCGGTCTCGATGATGAACGCGCGCCTGGGCACACACCTGCGACCACGCCGGGGCATTCGGCGTTGTCACTGACGGGGCGGGGCCGTGGGATGGCGGCAGGGTGTGTCCTCGCCGTCATCCCACGGCCGGCAAGGGACGGGGATCAGCCTGCCGCGATCAGGTTCGAGATCCAGTTCTCATGCGCCGCCGCGCTCGGCATCACNGGTGGTGGGTTTCCCCCCCCCCCCCCCCCCACGGCCGGCAAGGGACGGGGATCAGCCTGCCGCGATCAGGTTCGAGATCCAGTTCTCATGCGCCGCCGCGCTCGGCATCACGTTGGGGCTGACACCGCAGCCGTTGACGCTGCGGCTTTCCAAGGCCACGAGTTCCCAGTGGCCGTCCTCCCACCGCACCGCGGGTGTGCCCGAGTCGCCCGAACAGCTGCCGGTGGCGGGGTTCTTCTTGTCGTCCACGCACAGATCACCCTCGGTGAGGTCGTATATCCCACCGATCACGCACTGCGCGTCATCGATCACCCGGGTGTCCAGCTGGTTGAGGTGTACGGGGGCCTCGGTCTGGCCCACGGCCGTGATGCCCCAGCCGAGTACCCGGATCCGGTCCCTCGGCTCGGCCTCTTCGTCCCCGATGATCAGCGGCTCCTGGTCGACGGGCTGGTCGAGCTTGAGCAGCGCGACGTCGGACTGCCTGTCGTTCGGCGTGTTCCAGTAGTCCGGGTGGACGTGCACCTCGGTGACGCGCGCCGTACTTCCGCCGCTGGTGCGGTCGTTGGAGCCCACCCGGACGTCGAACAGCGCCGGGTCATAGGGCTGGCTGGTCGACTGGTTGTAGACGCAGTGAGCGGCCGTCAGCACCCACTGCTCATCGACCAGCGAACCCCCGCAGCGGAACCGGTGTCGCCCGTCCGGATCCCAGTTCAGCGCGGTGATGAAGGAGAACTCGCCGACCGCCGGCTTTCCGCCGATGATGCCGGGGGGCACCTCCTCCGCGTGGGCCCCGCCCTGAAAGGCTGTTAAGGCACCTGCGGTCAGGGCGACCACCAAAGCACCACGTGTCATAAGTCGCTTCCTCATTCTTCGGTTCTCCTGTCGCTCGTTGCACCAACATGTGAGGTCAGCCATCGGACTGACGGATATTCAGGGGTGCGGCCGGTGCGGCTTTGCTCCCCGCACAGTGGACAAGACCTGTCAGTTCGGACCGAGTTCCTGCTCAAGTGGGTGTCCGCACAAGAGATCGCATCGTCAAACGAGCGACCTCCAGGCAAAACGCACGCGGCCCCGCTCTCCCGCTCCTCGCGTGAGGTGACAACGCGGCGTTGAGGCCGGAACCGGCGTGGCTGCGCTCGGGATCGACATACAGAACGAAGCGGGCCCTGCCCAGTCCCACTCGACGTCAATGGAAGACCGGGTCGCTGACGGCTCGACTCGTCCACCAGCCCAGTCGGACACCTTTGCCCCTGGAGGCGTTGCGCCTGCACGTTGCACCACAGCACGGACGGATGCACACGGGTCACTCATCACCACCGCACGCACGGCCTTGGGGCAATGGGTGTCACAACGCATCGTGCCCCTCGATCCTTCGACGTCTTGTCCGACAGCGATTCAGGCACGTGAACTCCGCTCAAGGCAAAGGCAGTTGACGACATCGGCGCATACTGGCCAGAAACTCGCGCCGAGCCCTCACCTCGTCCTCGAAGACCCCAAAGTCGTTAGGGTGCATCGGTGTCCGCTGCCCTCGGCTGAGCTTCTCGGGCTCATCACTCTCGCTGCTGTCGAAGCGGCGAATGGTCGTAGACGGGCGCACATGGCCCGCGCGGGGTGGTGGCGCTCAGCGGTCGACGGACGCAGCGGCGGTCCGGTCGTTCACCCAGTGCGCAATCGCGTACGCGACCGTTTTGGCGAAGCTCCCGACGAGATCGAGGACGTCCGGCCACCACGGCTCGGTCCCGTCACTCCCGGCAGAGAGGGGCCCCGGCCGAACGCAACCTCCTCGCCCGCACCACAGCACCCAGAACCCCTCCCGCCACCACGCCCCGGACACGGCCCGCACGAACCCGACGACAGCGACACCGGCCCGGGCGCAGACCCGGACGGCCTCGACGCACTCGACGAATCACCCGTCCTCGGGACGGACGCCGACGACGCCCCCCACTCCCCCACCCAGGCCTGGACCGGGGCCGGACTCGGGCTCTACGACGCCGAGACGGAAGCCCGGCAATGGTGAACACCGGTCGGCCACCGCACGATGGCGGCACCCACGCACGCGACCCGGGAACCCGTCCCAGCGCACGGGCGCACGACATCGCGCCCCCGCACACCCCCCGCGGCGCCGCCCGAACCCGGCGACCCGCCGCGCAGCCGAGACGAACGGCATGCGTACCAGTCGGAGTTCGTCACCGTCCGCACCCCCGCCATCGACACCCTCGCCCCGACCGTACGGACCTTGATGGTCCTCGGCCGCCACCAACACACCACCGCCCGCCCCGCGCTGATCGTCACCGAACCCGCCGCCGCGGGGAAGACCACCGCGCTCCTCCACGTCGGGCGCGCCTGCCACCTCGCCCACGCAGGCCGCAGCCCGACACCATCCGGGCAGGCGCACGCACACGTCCCGGTCGCGTACGTGCTGGTCCCGCCGGGGGCAACCGCGAAGACCCTCGCGGCGGAGTTCGCCCGCTGCCTCGGCATCCCCGTGATCGGCCGAATGACGCAGGCCCGGATCACCGAAGCGGTCTGTCACACCTACAACCGGGCGGGGGTCCGCCTGGTCCTCACCGACGAGATCCACCGCCCGGGCCCCCACACCACCACCGGTGCGGAGGCCGCGGACCTGCTGAAAGCCCTCACCGAACGCATCGCGGCGACGTTCGTGTACGCCGGGATCGATGTAGCCGCCACCGCGCTGTTCGCCGGGGTCCGCGGAGCGGAACTGGCCGGGCGAGCATCCCTGGTCGAGTGCGGGGTGTTCCCTGCCAGGCTCGGAACACGCGAACCGTTCAAGGAACTCATCGCCGGGGTGGAGGACGCACTCGACCTCCGCGCGCACAAGCCCGGCACACTCCCCCGCCTCGCCTCGTACCTCCACCAGCACACCGCTGGCCGGATCGGGAGCCTCACCCACCCGGTCCGCCACGCCGCGATCAATACGGCCGGTGGCGGGGCCGAGAAGGTGCGTCGGCAAGGAGGCGCGTCTCTTTGGCGGCTGTGCGCAGCATGGCTGTGCCATGCTG
>NZ_JBPKBI010000030.1:0-6558 GCF_051388935.1 Yinghuangia sp. YIM S10712 | reverse complement strand
CCCCCCCCCCCCACAGCCATGCTGCGTCGGCAGGGTCGAATCTCAGTTGAGCTTCATCGTCTTCCCGAGGCCCCGCGCTTGCTTCGCCTCGTGAACTTTGTAGACCTGCGGCGGCACCGGGCTGCGCAGGGCCTCAGGGTGGTTGACCGGACCCGGCGAGGGCCCGCGGGGGCCGGGGCTCTTGGGGGCTGCAGCGACGTTGGTCACCGGGGTGAAACCCGCAGTGGCTGCGATCACGCTGCGGGTCTCGGTTGACCCCGCCGTCCGGGCTTCTTCCTTCTGCGCGGGTGCCGCTGCCGGTGCGCCCGGCGGCAACACCGGTTTCTTGTCCCATAGTTCGGGGATTCCGTGGGCGTCGCGGGTGTGCGGCCGTCCGTGCCAATCCTGCAGTTTCGCACCGGGCCCGGGCGCGAACTCGCTTACCGCGACCTGCAGGCGGTCGTAGACGCGATGGCTGAAGCTGTCCGCATGGGGCCCGTTGACGATCGCGTCCGCGACCATGATGGGCACGAACTCGCCGAAGTCGGTGGCCGCGTATTCCCCCCATACGCCCACGACGTCCGCGCGCGATACTTGGTCCGGAGGCTTGCCCACGCGTCGGCCGACCTCGGCCATCGCCTCGTCGCGCAGCGACAGCGGATGGCCCGGGACCACGTCCGCCTCGCGCCACTCGGGGTGCGCCCGAGCCTTGTCCACGGAATGGATGTACTCGTGCACCCCGGCCGGCGTCGGCAGGCTGGCGCCCAAGCCCAAGAGCAGCCCACTGCGCTCGGACGCCCGTTCCCCGCTGTAAATCTCCCGCTGTTTGCCCGGGTCCGCGGACAGGTACACGTCGGAGTCCACGCGGATCTCCGACCGCGCATACACAAACGTCGGGGGAAGCTCCATGTCAGGTTGGACCGTGCCGAGACCCGACCACGTCTGCGCAGTCACCTGAGAGGTTCCTTCGACGCCCTCCAGGGACTGCCCGCTCAGCGGTGCGGCTTCCACCAAAGCCACCGGCGCGTCGGGAAAGTGCTCGGCCGCCAACAGGACCCCGTCGGCGAAATGCCGCACCCGTTCGAGATCGACATCGCCGCCGAAAGCCACCTCGACCGTGTGGGGATACACGCCCTTGAGCCCGGGCTGCGCCGCCTCCAGCCCCCGCGCCAGCGCCGACTCGACCTCGGTGATGCCGACCGCCGCGGCGAGCCACGGATTACGCACCGGGAACAGATCCACCGGCACGCCCGCACGCCAGATGAGGTGGCGGAGGACTTGCTGGGAGCGGTCGACACCCCACGGCCAATACCGCTCCGAACGCTCACGCGCCGGGGCATCCACCGGCGCACCTGCACCCCCGGTGAAGCGGCGTAAGGCCTGCCGGAAGCGGCCAAGGCCCCGCGGCCGAGACCCCTCCGAGACCTCACGTGCCATCGCTATGCCAGACCACGCGCTGCAAGACGGACCCCTCCGCGACGACTCTCCAGCCGGCGGCCGGCATCCGCACCGCCCGAAACGCGGGCGTACGGCCGTCGCCCCCGAGCCAGCCCACACCGACCCACGACACACCTGCCTTGCAGGCCAACCATTAGCAGACCTTGCAAGGCAGGCAATCCTGCCGCACGCGCATTCTGTTCACGGCGCCGCCGCGTGCCTTGCGTCAGGTCTGCGGAAACCGGATGGCGCCGGCCTCATCGCGGCCGGACTCGCGTGCGGATTCGGCGTGTCACCCTCGTGTCCGGATACTGGAACGGATCCAGCGATCGCCTCTCGGGCTCCGTCCGTCGCTCAGCGCCGGGTGTCCCCTGGGGCGAGCGGGCTGGTCAGTTTAGAGATCACCTCGCACTCGCGCAGGTCCGCAGCCTACGGAGGCACATACGCGGGAGCACTGATCGAAGCGGTCCAGGCTCGCGTGGAAGCTCGGTTACGCCTGCGGCAGAAGCGGAGAGGCCATCTGATGGACCGTCAACCCGCGGCGGCCGTACCGCTCGCCGTCCCCGCGCCGCGCGGCCGCGTCGTGCCCCTCACCGCGGCGCCTGCCACCTACGCCGCGGCCGTCGACCGCTACCGCGCCGCCTCCGGGATCACCCCGAGCTCCGCGCGCGTCTACCGGATATCCCTGCCACCGCCTGCCGCAGCCGCTACCGACGACGACAAACCACCAGCTGAGGACGCGATTTCCCACTGGAGTACTAGAGGGCGTCTCGATTGGTTTGTGGCGCCGTTGAATGTCGGTGGTCGTGAGCTGGGGCGCGTTGCATGATCAGGTCATGACGGATCCTGCCGCATTCGGGGACGATTCCAACTGGCTCGGCGGCTACTACGAACTGGCCATCGAGATACGGCCGGGCGATGACGCCCACTTGGGGGATGTCCTGCGTGGCCTATGGTCGGCAGCGGACGTGCGCGGATGTTTCCGGCACCGAGACCGCGAACCCGAGGCCCAGGAGGCCGTGCCCTGCACGGCCGCCTCCTTGATCGAGTTCGGCTACCTACACGGCCGGGTTCGCCTGCCGACGGGGCAACTCGTCGTATGTGTCTGTATGGCGATCCGCGGCGGGGACGAGGGCAGCGACTGGCTCGATCTCTGCGTGCCCGCAGGCGCACTGGACAACGCCGCCGTCGTCTACGGGAATGACCGGCCGTGCTTCACGTCTGCCGTCCTGGACGACTGGTTTGCGGACATTGGCACCGAGGCCTTCGCGCGTGCGCCCTTCCTGCTGGGGGTCATCGGCTGGGAGGTCTCCGGGTGCGCGGACGCGTCCAGCCTGGCAGGGCAGCTGCCGCAGGCGCGGAACATCGGATACCTCGTTCCACGAGGCGAGGTTCTGCACTACGGCGCCGCCAACACCTGACTCGCTGCCTTCCTCGCCACGCAGCGGAAGGCAATGCCTGCGCAGGCGATGGCGGCGAAGGCGAGGAAGCGGTCGGCCTTACGTTCGTAGCGGCGGGCCAGGTGGCGATAGTTGCCGAGCCAGGCGATGGTGCGTTCGGCGACCCAGCGGTTCCGGCCGAGGCGTTCGCTGCTGTCGACCCCGCGTCGGGCGATGCGTGCGGTGATCTGCCGCCCGCGCAGGAAACGGCGGGTGAACCGGTGGTCGTACGCCTTGTCACCGTGCAGTTTGCCAGGCCGGCGCCTTCGCGGCCCGCGCAGTGACCGGGTCGGCGCGATGTCGTCCACGAGCGGGACCAGGGCCTGGCTGTCGTGGGTGTTCGTACCCGAGATCCCGACCGAGAGCGGGACGCCGTTCCGGTCGACGATCAGGTGGATCTTCGAGCCCTTCTTGCCACGGTCGGTCGGATTCGGTCCGGTCAGATCTCCCCTTTGACCGCCCGCACGCTGACCGAGTCGATCGCGCACGCGACCAGTCCAGGTCTCCCTCCGTCCCGAGGCGGTCCAGCAGTACGCGCAGGAGCTTGGCCCCCACTCGAGCGGCGGTCCACTCGGAGAACCGGCGATGCGCGGTCTGCCACGACACTCCCAACGTGGGACGCAAACTGCCGCCAGGCGCACCCCGACGACGCCACGAACACGATCGCCGCCAACACCTCACGGTCACCCACGCGACGCCTCCCACCCCCTGCGGACGGACCTGCGAGGGCGGCACCACGCCCTGGAAGACCTCCCAAAGCCCGTCGGGCACAAGACGCTTGATCATGCAGTCCACGGATGGGTCACGACCGATCACCAATCAAGACACCGCCTTACTCCCCCAAGGCGTTGCGGAAGCACCGGCGCCGCGCATTGTCGACGTCGGGAATGAACTCGATGTCGTCGCAGGCCAAGACGGCTCCCGGCATGGCGTTGCGCGCGGACCAACTCGACGCTGAACCTTACGAGTTGTGCACGCCGGGCGGTGTTGTCGACCTGTACACCGGGCTTATCAGCGCGGCTGACCCGATGCGGCACCGCCATTCCCGGTCTTCGCAGGTCGCCCCGCAGACCATGCCGACCCCGCACTGGGACCGATTCCTCACCGACATGTTCGGCGAAGGCGACGACGGACACGAAGTAATCTCCTTCGCCCACCAGTTGCTGGGCTACTCGATCACCGGGGACGTCGGCACACAGGTGATGTGCTTTTTGTACGGCACTGGCAAGAACGGCAAGTCTGTCCTCCTCGACGTCATGATCAAACTCATGGGCGACTACGCGGACGCTGCGCCCCCGGGTTCCTCATTGCCAAGACCTTCGACAGCCACCCCACCGACCTGCCGAGCTTCACGGCCGACGCATCATCGTGTGCTCCGAACTCAACCCGAAGGACCGGTTCGACGAGGCGCGCGTCAAGCTGCTCACCGGCGGCGACAAGCTCAAGGCCCCCCGGATGCGGCAGGACTTCTTCAGCTTCGTCCCCACCCACAATCAGCGATCCGCGACAGACAGGGCGGCTGCTTGGCTGTAAACGACGACAAATTCGCTGGCCCGGGCACATCTCGGTCCGCAAAATCAGCGGCATGCCACGTTTCCTGTGCGACCGTTGCCGACGCCCGCTCACCGCGCCGGTCGTCAAGATCAAAGTGCCGCCGCCCGTACCAGGATCGCAGACGCCTGGTGTCCGGACACGGTCGGCGCGGCTGCCTCGCGGCAGCTATGCCCCAAGCTTTCGGCTAACAGAGTCCGATATCGACGTGCCCGGCTTCATCGTCCACCCCGATGACGTTCAGGGCACTGATCAGCACCCCGACCCCACGCGATCGAGCGGCTGCTGCCAGGGCCCCGCCGGCGGTGACGGTTTGAACCTCGTTTGCTCGGGGTGCGGTGCCGAGGTCGCCACTGTGCAGGCTGACTGCTACACCCAGAACCAGGTGGTGCTGGAGCCCGCCGCAGTCTGCCTTTCCTTCGAAAACGACTGATCCACGGCACCGCGCAGCTGAACCCGACGATTTTCGGGGGCGGGCGGTGTCCGCGTAGGGAATCACGTGCTCAGTCCACGCGACGCGATCCCCCACGACGGCTCCGGCAACTCCCGCAGCACAGCCACCAGATGCTCCACCACCGAACGCGCCGACGGGTGATACCGCGTCATCTGCGGCGCCAAGCGTCCGCCGCCAACTCCCTCAGCTCCGCCCGCGCCTGATCTTGAACAGAAGGTCGGGAGAAGAGGGTGATCCGTCGACGCGACCAGGCGGACCGTGATTACGCCACCTTGTAGCCGATCTCCGCGCGCCAGGCTTGGTTGAGCCGGCTGTCCTACCGGGTGAGCTTGGCGCGCAGTTGCATGGCCTCGTCTGCGTTGCCGCGCCACATGCGCCAGACGATGGCCATGTAGTGCCTGCGCATCGCGGCGATGCCGTCGATTCGGAATGCCTCTTCCAACGCATCCAGCACGGGGTCGCGGTAACGCGGCGGAGCCGTGGTGGCCACCCCCGGTACTTTTCTGTGCCCCGTGTTCGACATCGTGATCCCTTCTCGGAGGAGCCCGTCCGAGGTCACCGACAACTCCGCAAAGGGGGTCCATCGGACCGCACCGGTGGAGTCTGCCGTTCCGATCTCGGTCGCACGCTCGATGCCCGTGCCGGAACAGCGCGATCTCCAGACCGTGCCACCGTGTTCGCGTACGGCCGATGCGAAGCCGCATTGCGGGCCCAGAATCCAGTCCGTGTGCCACCCGCCCTGGCGGAGACGGGCGTTCTGAAGCTCCCACTCTGCGGGATTGTGGCCGCTGAGGCGGACGGCGAGGACGACTCGCAGCGCGGGAACGAAGATGTCGGCACCTGTGGCGGCCGGGTCGCCATAGCGCGTATCGCTGACGAATCCCAGGCCGGAGAGCCAGTGCACCAACGCGTGGCGTACGTACAGGTGGTCCGCGCTGTGCTCGTCGATGTGGATACGCGAGCAGGGGCGCCGGCGTCCGTTCACGTCCGGATGGTGCATGAAGTGCGCGACCCTGTCCCCGGGTATCCGGGCCGACAACTGCGCGCCGCACCCGCCGAGAAGCTCCCCACACCAGAAGGTGTGGTGCCCATGCCGCCGCCGGAACCGCAAGGCGGAGTCGCGTCCTTGGGGCAGCAGCGCGGGCTCGTCCGATCCCGCGCTGCCGAAGATTGCGGTTTGGACCTTGCGGTTGTCCGAACTGTCGAAAGTGCTACGACTCATCGTTGCCCACCCACATCGACACAGAAGCGCAGGCTCAGGAATCGGGCCCGGGACCCGCCGGTCGTGACCTCGACCGACGCGGCGGACAGGGTCGCCGCGACCGCGGCTTCGAGTGCCGCGCGGAGCGCGAAGGCGGCCCCTCGGAAGCGCAGGGCAGCAGCCGTGCTTGAAGCATCGTCGTGGGTCAACTGCTCCGCGGTCGCGAGCCACTGCTTCACAACAGGGTTTACGGTGCCACCTCGGGCTTGCGGACGATCTCGGCGATGCGCGCGATATCTGCGACGAACTGCTGCGGGAGCGGCACGACCGCCGCGTGCCCATGCGCGCCCTCCTGGCAGCGCTTCAGGTAGTCGATGGCGTCGGCCCCGCAGCGGCGACGCAGCTCGCCGTAGACCTCACCGGTACGTGTCGAGTCTCCGAACAGCCCCAAGGCGGCAAGCTCCATCAGGGCCGTGCACCGCTCGACGGCCGCTGCG
>NZ_JBPKBI010000029.1:28269-44390 GCF_051388935.1 Yinghuangia sp. YIM S10712 | reverse complement strand
TCGAACCCACCTCCATCCGCCTCATGCACCGCACCACACTCGCCGGCCAAGAACTCGTCAGCGCCTGAGGCGGCAGCCCACCGCCGAAACCGGAAAACGGTGTCCCGGAGCACATACACGCCCCGTGGACCGCAACTCCCCGACAACCAAGGCCGATTCCGCGCCCACACCCCTGCCAGACGAAGGGACTTTCATGTCCGTCGAGGATGAACTCCAAGAGCTCCGCCGCGAACTGCGTTACGTCAAGGACCGCATGGCGATCCTCGACTGCGTCATGAACCAGTCGCGCGGGCGCGACCGCCACGACCTTGAGATCCTGGCGGGGATCTACCACGACGACGGCATGGACGAGCACGGCCACGCGGTGACGATGGGGCCCGAGTACGGTGAGGACGCCAACAAGGCGCACGCGGCGGTCTTCGCCGACCACCTGCACAACATCACCACCCACACCTGCGAGATCGACGGCGACGAAGCCCACTGCGAGAGCTACGTCATCGGCGCCATGCGCCCCCGCAAGGGCAACAGCGTGCTCCTGCTCGGGGGTCGCTACCTCGACCGCCTCGAACGCCGCGACGGCACGTGGAAGATCGCCCTGCGCCGCTGCACCCTGGAATGGACCATGACCGGCGACACCTCACTCCTCACCTCCGGAGCGTTCGCCGGGTTCATCAAGGGCACCTGGGACAAGAGCGACCCGTCCTACGCACGACCCCTGGGCCTCGACTCGACTCCCGTCGAACGGTGGTGACACGGGCACGCGCGCGTGAGGGGCGGTCGATGCCGCGCATCGAAACTCCCGGTGAACACGCGCGCTTGTGACCGCACCGGCCGTGCCGTGCACACGATGTCAACGGCTGCCGGTGCCACAGCACGCCACGTGTGCCGTACCCGAACTCCGGACTGGCCGACCGTCGGCCCGCTGATCTAGTGTCATGCCAGTTCAGTGGGCCTTCGTGCCTCAAACCGCGTGACCGGAGGAGACGATGCCGGCGTGACCGCAGGGCGACCGATGCCCACGCAGGACGACGTGCTCGGGTACTTCGAGACGCTGTCGAACTGGGGGCGCTGGGGCGATGACGACGAACTCGGCACGCTGAACCACATCACCGACGACGTCCGGCTGGCGGCGGCGCGGGCGGTGCGGCACGGCAGGAGCGTGTCGTGCGCTTGGGAAGTCGCCGTACCGCAAGACGTGGAGCGGTCGACGACGACGTGCCCGTGCGCCGCCGAAATGCCGGGCGCCGAGAACATGCCGGCGGCATTCCACAACGACCGGCGCTGGGGATTTTCGTCCGAGCGGCTCGGCATCACGTTCCACGGCAACACCCTCACCCACATCGACTCGCCGTGCCACATCTTCTGGGACGGCACGATGTACAACGGCCGGTCGCACTCGTTGGTCGACGCCGCGACGGGATCGGCCTGGGCGGCCGTCACGGCGGCGGCGAACGGGATCATCACGCGCGGTGTCCTGCTGGACATCGCCGGGGTCCGCGATGTGCCGTGGTTGGAGCCGGGGCAGGGCGTGTTTCCCGACGACCTGGAGCAGGCCGAGCGTCGCCAGGGTGTGCGGGTGCGACCCGGCGACGCGGTACTCCTGCGGACCGGCTACGGCCGCGCCCGGCACGAGGCCGGTGCGGCCGGCGGTTTCGAGCAGGCCGGCTGGCACGCGTCCTGCCTGCCGTGGCTGCATGAGCGGCAGGTGGCCCTGATCGGCGCCGACACCCCGCAGGACGTTCAGCCGTCGGGATACGAAGACGTGTTGATGCCGGTTCACGCCGTGAGCCTCGTCGCGATGGGCCTGTGGCTGCTCGACAACTGCGACCTGGAGACGTGCGCGACGACGGCTGCCGAGCTCGGCCAATGGGACTTCCACCTCGCGGTCGCGCCGGTCCGCTTCGCCGGTACGTCCGGCAGCCCGGTCAACCCGATCGCCACGTTCTGACGGCGGGACGCCTCCGGAGGCGATCCTGGCTCCCGACTTTGTCTCACAGGTCGTTGGCGATGATGTTCTCGATGTTCCGCTCGGCCAGGGCCGTGATGGTGACGAACGGGTTGACGCTGGTGTTGCCGGGGATCAGCGCGCCGTCCACCACGTACAGGCCCGAATACCCCCGCAGGCGCCCGTAGTTGTCGGTGGCCTTGTCCAACACCGCACCGCCGAGCGGATGGTACGTGAGGTGGTCGCCCCAGATCTTGTACACACCGAACAGATCGGTGCGGTAGATCGTGCCCTCTTTCGCGTTGATCTTGTCGAAGATGGTCTTGGCCATGTCGATCGACGGCTGCTTCCAGGAGGCCTGCCAGTTCAGGTCGACGCGGCCCGCCGAGGCGTTCCAAGAGAACTGCGCGCGGTTCGGGTTCTTGGTGATCGACAGGTAGAAGGACGCGTACGTTTCGATGCCGGTCGGCAGCGGGGCGACTTCCGCGAACGCACCGCCCGCCGCCCAGTTGTCGATCCCCGCCGTCGGCATCGACGACTGGAGGGAACCGGTCGGGTCCCACATGTGGTTGGCCCGGCCGCACATGACATTGCCGTTGTCGCCCCAGCCTTTGCCGACCTCGCTGCCCAGGTTGGGCAGGGCGCCGGTCGCCTTCAGCATGACCAGCAGCTTGGTGGTGCCGACGCTTCCGGCCGCGAAGAAGACGCGGTCGGCGACGACGGTCTTCGTCGCGACGGTGGCGCCGACGGTGTTGATCTGGTCGATCGCCACGGTGTAGCCGCCGCCGGTCGCGGGTCGGACGGAAGTGACTTTGTGCAGCGTGGAGATGGTGACGCGGCCGGTCGCCTTGATGCGGGGGAGGTAGGTCTTCTGGAGGGACTTCTTGCCGTAATTGTTGCCGTAGAGGACTTCGCCCGCCAGCGCCGACTTGGGCACCGCGCCGGCCGCCTCCTGCTTCATGTAGTCCCAGTCGTAGACGTTGGGGACGAACACGAACGGGAACCCGGACCGCTCGGCGTGCTTGCGGCCCACGCGTGCGTACTGGTAACAGGCGGCGTTCTCCCACCAGGTGCGGTCGACTTCCGTGACACCCAGCTCGGCGTTGGCCCGGGGGTAGTAGGTGCCGTACATCTCGGCGGCGTTGACCGAGGGCAGGATCGCGCCGAAGTTCTCCCGGCGCGGGGTGACCGCCATGCCGCCGTTGACCAGGGACCCGCCGCCGAGGCCGCGGCCCTGGTAGACGGTGATGCCGCTGAAGTCCTCCGCGTCGAGGATGCCGGTGTACCGCGAGACGTCCTTGTCTATCGGGAAGCCGAGGAAGTTGCTGAGCGGCTGCTTCGTCCGCGTGCGCAGCCAGTAGGAACGGTTGTCCGGGCTCGTGGTGTTGGCGAAGACCTTGCCGTCCGAGCCGGGGGTGTCCCAGGCCATGCCCATCTCGATCATGTGGACGTTGACGCCCGCCTGCGCGAGTCGGAGCGCGGTCACCGAGCCGCCATAGCCGGTGCCNCTTGCCGTCCGAGCCGGGGGTGTCCCAGGCCATGCCCATCTCGATCATGTGGACGTTGACGCCCGCCTGCGCGAGTCGGAGCGCGGTCACCGAGCCGCCATAGCCGGTGCCGACGACCAGGGCCGGGACGCGCTCGCCATCGGCGATCGCCGCAGCCGCGGGTGCCGCGTGCGCCCGCGGCAGCGGCCCGGTCAGGGCCGCGGCCCCCAGCAGGGCCCCCGCGCCCCGGACGAAACCGCGGCGGGAAACCTGGTTCGAACCTGCCTCGTGCACGACGGTGTCACTCATGCGACGGGTCCTCACTGTGGATGGGAGAGGCCGCAGTGGCCCCTTGCCGGTCTCGGTGCGAAGCGCCTTGCCGATGGGACGTCGTGCGTACGCGCAACCGGAAGATCGATTGCGGCTTCCGGTACGCGGTCGGAACGTAGCAAAAGGAAGGAACCCTTCCCAGTGCGACCGTCATGATTTTTAACCGGAAAACGGTCCGGCCGCCTGAGACCGACTACCGCACCGTCCACCTCGGGATGCCCGACCTCGCACACCTCGGGCAACCGGAAGGCCGGGCTGCCGTTGTCCGTGGCGCCGGGGAGCACGCTGTTGACCGTGATACGCCGCAGGGCGAGGTGCCGGGCGAAGTGCAGCGTGAGCTGGTCGAGCGCGCCCTTGGACATCGCGTAGACGACCTGCGGCGGCATGGCCATGCGCGTGACCGCGGA
Organism: Yinghuangia sp. YIM S10712; assembly: GCF_051388935.1. Lineage (NCBI taxonomy): Bacteria > Bacillati > Actinomycetota > Actinomycetes > Kitasatosporales > Streptomycetaceae > Yinghuangia > Yinghuangia sp. YIM S10712. The sequence continues at coordinate 40,221 of NZ_JBPKBI010000029.1, read as the reverse complement.
GGAGATGTTGACGATGCGTCCGCCGTCCGGGATCAGCCCGAGGGCCCGCTGGGCGAGGAGGAAGGGGGCGTTCGCGTTGACCGCGAAGATCTCGTCGATCTGCTCGGCGGACACCTCTTCCGGTGCGTCGCCGGGCGTCGTCGCAGCGGCGTTGTTCACCAGGATGTCCAGGACCGTCTCGCCGGTGTGCTCGCGCAGTCCGGCCTCCAGTTGGTCAAACAGCTGGTCGACGGCGCCGGGCGCGAGCGCGACGTAGATACCGGGAGTCCAGAAGGTCGGGTGGCCGATGGGCGTCAGAGACTGAAGACGAGTTCGGCCTGGTCGCGCTTGGTGGTGTGCAGGTCCCAGTAGACCGGGGAGATCTCCTCGGGCTGGGCGGTCGGGAATCCGGGGACCGCCGGCGTGCCGATCGACACGTTGATGGCGACGTGCGCGGCCTGGACGCCGGTGCCGTCCAGCTCCTTGTGCAGGTTGATCACCCAGTTGCGCAGCGCCGCGGCGGCGGCGTTGACGTTGGCGATCTGCGGCACGGGGTCGACGGAGCCGGCGCCGGTGGTGAACAGCAGGGTGCCCGCGCCGGCCTCACGCATGGCGGGCAGCACCGCGCCGGTGGCGGCGATGGCTCCGAAGAGCTGGAAGTCCATCTCGTGCTGCACGTCGGCCGGTTCGGTCGCGGCCGGGGTGGTCATGACGGTGGACTGAACGCGTCGATGGCCTCGGTCGCACGGGAGGCCGGGGTGGGGATCGCCACCCTCTTCCGCCACTTCCCCCGCAAGGAAAATCTCGTCGCTGCGGTCTTCGCCGACCGCATGAAAGCGTACGCACAGGCCACCACCGAGGCGCTGGCCGACCCCGACCCGTGGCACGGCTTCACCGGCTACATCCACGAAGTCTGCGCGATGCAGGCCGCCGACCGCGGCTTCGCCGACGTCCTGACCATGAGCTTCCCCGGCGTCCCCGAACTGGAGCAGCACCACGCCCGGGCGTACGAGGGCTTCCTCGAACTGATCGGCCGCGCCAAGGACAGCGGGCAACTGCGCGAGGACTTCACCAGCCGGGACCTCGTACTGCTGCTGATGGCCAACGCCGGAGTCCTCAGCGCCACCGGTGACGCCGCCCCGGACGCCTGGCGCCGCCTGGTGGCATGGATGATCCAGTCCTTTCAGGCACCGTCCCGCGGACCGTTGCCGGACCCGCCCGAGGACACCGCGCTGTACGAGGCCATGCGCCGCGCCAGCCAGGACATCACCACCCCCGAGACGGGAAAGCGACGCTGAACCAACGAATGAACAGCAGTTGCCGGGCGGCCTGTTCGCGTACCGGGGACGCAGCCGCAGACGCGGCCTTGTCAGCCGCGTCGCGGGAGGTGAAACAGCCCGCGCTGCGCATCGACGCCTCGTGGGCGCGATCGGCCTCGGCCTCAGCAGTGTTGCTGAGCGCCGGCGCCGCCAACGCCGCCCGGCGGTGGTCCGCAGCCACGCACTCCGCGATCGTTCGGGCGAGTAGCGCCAGCGTCCCGTCCGGGGCCCCGTGTGCTGCGGCATCGGGCCAGCTCCCGATTCAGGTCGGCGCGCAAACGCGCTTCGACCTACGAGGCCACGCGCTGCGGTCGCAAGTTTCGGCGCAGCCGGGTGCGGTTAGCTGCGCGGCTTCGCAGATGGCTGCGTCGGCGGCACGGCGATTCGCGCACGCCTCACGCAGACCGGCGGATCGCGGCGTCCCGCAGTCCGCACGGCAGCACCGAGCGGACCCGTTCGGCCTCAACTTCGGCTGCGACGCGACGACGCACCGCCCGCCGGTCGGCGATGACGTAACTGCAGGTCTCGCACACACCGCCGGTATCCACACATGCGGCCCCGTGCCGGACGAAGCGCCCAGTGGCCTATGCGCCTCCGCCACCGCCGGCAGTACCAGCCTGGACCGGTGCGCCAACCCCGACGCCGGCCGCCGTGGGACGAGGCGTCAACACACGAACGATCTGCGTCAATGCGCCGGCTGCACGGCCGCGTCGGCTTCCCGGTGCCCGGCGCCGGAGCCTTCCTGGATCGTGTCACCGGCCGTCGTCATCCGGTGCGGCCCGGACCCGTGCCTTGTGCGGTCCCCAACGCCGCGGTGCAGGTGGCGGTACATCGAAGGCGGCGTTCCGTAGTGGGCCAGGAAGGCCTGGCGCAGGGTCTCCGTCGAGCCGAATCCGCAGCGGCGGGCGACGGCGTTGAGCGGCAGCGCCGTGGATGCCAGCAAGTGCGCGGCGCTTTCGGTTCGTACCGCCCGCACGTACCGCGCCGGGGTGGTGCCGAGTTGGCCCTCGAACAGCCGCGTGAGGTGCCGGGTGCTCACCCCGGCGGCCCGGGCCAGGGCCGGCGGCGACAGGTCGTCCGCCGGGTTCTCCGCGATGTGCACCGTGATCCGGCGCACCAGCGGGTGTTCGGGCGGCGGCCCGGACACGAACATGCTCACCTGGGCCTGGTTCCCGGGCCGTTGGAGGTAGGTCACCAGCGCACGGGCCACTCCGCGTGCCACAGCGGCACCGTGGTCCTCCTCGACGAACGCCAGCGTGAGGTCCAGGGCGCTGGTGACGCCCGCGGAGGTGTACACGTCGCCGTCCTTGACGAACAGCGGCGCCGGGTCCACCGCCACCGCCGGATACCTTCGCGCCAACCGCGCCGCGAACGCCCAGTGCGTCGTGGCCCGGCGTCCGTCGAGGAGGCCCGAGGCGGCCAACACGGTCGCCCCCGTGCACACCGACGCCACCCGGCGGCAGGACGGGGCCAACCGCCTTATCTGCCGGACCAGATGCAGGTCGGCGGCCGCCTCCTCGTGACCGTGCCCGCCGACGACGACCAGCGTGTCGACGCGACCGGTCACGGCTTCCAGGACACCGTGCGCGGCCAGCGCGAACCCTGCCGTGGCGCGGACCGGGCGGCCGTGGGACGACGCCAGCTCCACGCTGTACGGGCGTGCGATCCCGAGCAGGTTCGCCGTCGCGAACGTCTCCGCGACGCACGCGATGTCGAGCAGCGATGCGTCCGCGTACCCGACCACCACCACACGCCGGTCCGCGGTCGGCGCGGAGCCGTTCACCGCCGCCGACGTGCCGTTCGCGTACGCGCCGCCGCCCGGAACCGTTTCGGTCGCCATCCGCCGACCGTACCGACAGTGCGGCCGGGTCCGGCAGACAGGCATCGCAGGATCCCGGACACGCCGCCGGTGCGGCGCGCCCGCACACGGCATCGTGGCGGCATGACCAACACCGACTCGCACCCGGCCGCAGACGAACGCCCGCGCACCATCGCCTTCGTGGCGTACCCGGGCCTGACGCTGCTCGACCTGGCCGGCCCTCTCCAGACGTGTTCGGGCCTGCCGCACTCCGGACTCCCTTTCGAGGTCGTCACGGTCGCCGCCGCCAAGGACATCCCGCTGGACACCGACACACCGCTGGCGGTCACGGCGAACCGCACCTTCGCCGAGGTCCCCGCGCCTGACGTGCTCGTCGTCCCGGGCGGCGGTGAGCCCACCCTGGCGGCTTTGGCCGACGCCGAACTCATCGGCTACATCCGCACGGCCGCCGAAACCGCGACGACCGTCGCCTCCGTCTGCACCGGCGCGCTCCTGCTCGGCGAGGCGGGCCTGCTCGACGGCCGCAAGGCGACCACCCACTGGATCTACCGCGACCTGCTGACGAGCTTCGGTGCGACCCCGGTCGCCGAACGCTGGGTCGAGGACGGCCCCGTCCTCACCGCGGCGGGCGTAGCGGCGGGCATCGACATGGCCCTGCACCTGCTGGCCCGCCTCGTCGGCCCCGAATTCGCCCGCTCCACGCAACTGTTCCTCGAATACGACCCGCGGCCCCCGCACGGGCCCATCGATTGGGACCGGGTCGACACGCCCGCCTACGCCGGCGTCCCCGAGAGGCAAATCGGCAACGCCCTCGCCGACCACCCGGAACTCGCGGCCAAACTCTTGGGCAGGTGAAGCAGCCGAGTCACGTGTCCGGGCGGGCCCACGCGCGGCGGATCAGCCGGGCGTGTGGCGGCGCATCGGCCGCGAACCTGCTCCGAGCCCCGGGCGATTCGCCGTCATGCCGGGCGGCACCCCCGCCCCACCGCGTGGGTGCCGCCCGGTTCCGAGAGAGGCAGTGTGCGTTGCAACGCCTCGGCTCGTCATCCCGACGCGACGGTCAGGAGGCGAGGTGGTTTTCGAGCAGGTTCCAACTGGAGTCGAAGCCCATGTGCGCCATTTCTCCGCGCATCTGCTCGGGCACGTCGGTCTGACGCAGCGTCAGGCGCGTCCGGCCCCCGCCGAGGTCGGTGAGGGTGATCTCCTGCTTCATCGGTTCGCCGGGCACGTGGAACGCCAGCTTCTCCGGAGCCGCGACCTCCAGGTACACCCCGTTAATGGGGATCTCCATCCCCATCCCCACCATGGTCAGTTCGCAGCGTCCACCCACGTGCGGTTCCAGGACGACGCTCTCCCGGGGCACCGAGAAACCCTCCGGCGCGAAGAACTTCACGATCTGGTCGGGGTCCGTGTACGCGGCGAACACGCGCCCGCGCGGGGCGTCGAACTCGCGGACGAAGGTCACCTCGCCGTCTCCGTTGTCGATCATGACGGTCGCCAGGGTGGTCTTCTCGGTCATCGCGTTCTCCTCGGTGCCGGTGTTGCCGTTGCTGTCGAAGGGGTAGACCGGCGACCGCCCCGCAACTCATCGGCGCACGAGCAGAAATTTCAAAAATGATTCGCAGGGCCGCGTCGACAGCAAGCGAACGACGCACACCCGAGGTCTGCCGCAGTCCTGACGCCCCGGACTGCACCCGGGGTGTCAGGACTGCCGGGCGGGAACCTTGCGGACGGCCCAGACCGTCCGGGGGCTTTGGTCGTCGGCCGTTGCCCGCTCGGTCAGAGCTCGCTGCGGGTGCTGGTCGGCGGGCAGTTGACGTCCTCCACTGCCTGAACAGGGAGGAGATCCCTGGCTCAGGCTGCCTCTCGGGGCGGCTTCGGTCGTCATGCGGGCTGCGGCGGTGGACCGGCGGCGATGGTCAGCAGGCCGAGTGGCGGCGTGGTGGGTTGGGCTGAGCCTCCCGCCGGTTCGACCGTGACGCCGACCGCGTCGGCGTGGTCGAGGGGACCGTCGAGGAGGACGGCGGCGGATGTGCCGGTGTCCGGGAGGAATCCGGCGGGGACCATGCGGCCGTCGCGGGCGAACCAGAGTTGGTGGACCGTGCCCGGTGCCGGAGGTGCCATGCCGGTGGCGAGCAGCACCGCCCGGTCGCGTTGGGCGGACACCACGACCGTGGCGGTCGCTCCGCCGGCCATCGGGCCGGTGACGGCTCGGGCGTCGGGTGCGGTCAACACCTTGGCGAGTTCCGCCTGTTGCCGGGATGCCTGGGTGCGTGTGCGGGCGTCTTCCGCGCGGTCGTACTGCCACCAGGCCACACCGCCCAGCACTGCGGAAAGGGCAGCGCACGCCGCGAGGGCGAGGCTCGGCAGGCGTCGCATCGGGCGCTTCCCCCGGCGCATCGCGGTGGGAAGCGCCGGCTCCTGGCGCGTTGTTCGGATGGCCCGCATCACGCGGTCCCTGAGCTCCGGCGGCGGCACGGCGTGCAACGCGAGGCCCAGCCGCGCGGCCGTCTCCGTCAGTTCGGCGGCTTCCTCGGTGCAGGTGTCGCAGCGGGCCAAGTGGCTTTCGAACGCGGCGTGTTCGTCCGGAGGGAGGGCGTGCAGGGCGTACGCGCCGGTATTCAGGTGGATGTTGCTCATGCCGACACTCCCAGGCAGTCGCGCAGCCGGATCAGGCCGTCGCGCAGGCGGGTCTTCACGGTGCCCAAGGGGAGTTTCAGCCGCTCGGAGACCTCCCGGTACGTCAGGCCGCCGTAGTACGCCAGCGTCACCGACTCGCGCTGCACGGGTGTGAGCGTGCCGAGGCAGCGACGCACCTGGCGTTGTTCGAGGCGCACCTCGACCTGCTCGGCGACGGTGTCGTACGCGACGGTCCCCTCCCTCGCCGCCGCCGCGCGCTCACGGTCGCGACTGGCCTCGGAGGCACGGACCCGGTCCACCGCCCTGCGGTGCGCCATGGTCAGGGCCCACGTCACCGCGCTGCCGCGCCGCGCGTCGAAACGGCTTGCGGTGCGCCACAGTTCGAGCATCACCTCTTGGACGACCTCCTCGGAGTGCGCGGGGTCGCGGACCACCTTGCGCACGGTGGCGAGGACCGGTCCGGCGAGGGCGTCGTACAGTTCGCCGAACGCGGCCTCGTCGCCTTTGGCCACCCGGCACAGCAGTGCGTCGACAGCGTTCTCCCCCGCCGAGCGCGCCGGGTCGTCCCGACGCTGCGAACCGGCGGCACCCCGGCCGATGCCCGTCACACGCATCCGGCACCCCACCCCCGGTTGCGGCGTCCGAAGTTCTGTTCGCGCGGCGCTCCCTGGGAGGGGCCGGTGGTCCGGACGGCGCGATGCATACAGATCATGTCCCGTGTTCGGAGCGAAACCGCCTTCGGATTGGTCGTGCTCGCAAATTCTGCCGCGGGTGCACTCTTCCGGGTGATTACCCGAGAACTTCCGCACAGGCACCAATCCGCGCGGCGTCCTGGGGCGAACCCCCTCCACACAGCCCGCATCCGGCGGGCGGAGGGAAGGAGCCGTGGTGGAAGACCCCATCGACACCCGGCTGTTGGCGGAACTCACCGAGCAGTCCGAGGACCTCCACAGCGACGCATCGCGCATCACCCGCGCCTCGCTCGACGAATACGGCCAGGCCACAGAAACGCAACACCGCAAACCGCCGCCGCGGACGCGACGATGGTGGCGCCCGGGCCTGTTGGGCGGTGCCGCCGCGGGCGCCGTCCTCCTCGGGGCCGGCCGAGCCGGCGCCGCGAACGCCGACGACATCAAGGCGCTGCAGACCGCCGCGTCCCTGGAAAACCTCGCGGTGAACGTGTACACGACCGCTGCGGGACTCCCCTTCGTCAGGGACGGCAACAAGGTCGTGGCGGCGTTCATCGAGAAGACCACCGTCCAACACCGGGCCCACGCCCAGGCGTTCAACAGCGCCGCGGTCGAGGCCGGCGGCCGGGAGCAGACCGGACCGGACCCGAAGTACGCGGCGATCGTGCAGCAAACGCTGCCGACCATCAAGACACCGGCCGACGTGGTCAAACTCGCGATCACGCTGGAGGACGTCGCCGCGCAGACCTACACCAAGAACGTCGCGCAGGTCTCCGACCCGGCTCTGCGGCGGCTGTTCGCCTCGGTCGCGCCGGTCGAGGCGCAACACAAGGCCGTGCTCCTCGCCGTGCAGGCGCTGCTGGCCGGGAACGCCCCCGACCTGATCGCTCTGCCCCCGGACGCGGCCAGGCTTCCGGCCGCCGCCGGATCCGTCGGCTTCCCGGACGCCTTCCAGTCCACCAAGGACGCCTCACCCATCGATGAAGGAGCCGTGAAGTGACCGGCGAACACAGGCAGTTCGAGGGCACCGAGGCCGAACTGCGGGCGCTCACCGACCAGGTCGACGAAGCCCATCGCGTCACGTTGCCCCAGGCGTACGCCTCCGCCTCAGCGCTGGGTGAGCAACTGCGCGTTGACGGCCGGGAACGCGATGCCCTGCCGTCCGCCGGCCTGGACCGGAGGCGGTTTCTGCGCGGCGCGGGCGCGGTCGGGCTGTCGTTGTTCGCGCTTGCCGCGTGCAGCAACGACGACACCGCGCCGGCGGGGAACTCCTCGGCTCCGGCGTCCCCGGTCGGCCCGGGCACGTACACCGGTGACCTGCTGGTCGTCGCGCTGGCGGCGGCCCTGGAAAACCAGGCCGTCGGGGCCTACCAGGCAGCCGTCCAAGCCGCAGGAGCCGGAAAGCTCGGCGCCGTCCCGCCCGCGGTCGCCGAATTCGCGACCACGGCGATGGCCCAGCACGCCGATCACGCCAGAGTGTGGAACAACGTCCTCGTCCAAGCCGGCAAGCCGCCCGTCACCGGGGTCCCACTGAAGAGCCAGAGGGCCGTCGCCGACGCGCTCGGCAAGGTGACCGACGTTCCCGGTGTCGCCAGGCTCGCTCTGCAACTGGAGGACCAGGCCGCCCAGACCTATCTGTTCGCCACGTACAACGTCGCCACGCCCGCAGGCATCGAGACTGCGGCGAGCATCGCCCCTGTCGAGGCGATGCATGCGGCGATCCTGCACTACCTCCTCGGCGAATACCCCGTACCCGACGACTTTCTCCCCGTCGACAAGGCCGCCCGACCCGACGACCTGACGTTCTGAGCCACCGCCCCTGACAGCCGGGCGCACATGCCGCCGGGCGGGTGGAGGAGGACCACCCGCCCGGCATCGCGCCCGCAGGGACTCGGCGACGATCCGGGCACCGAGAGGCCGTTCGTCGCAACCCAGCGCTGAGCCCGGCCGACGGCTCCACCACGTTCGGGAGTCGCCTGCATGGTGTGTTCGCCGGTGCCGGGCCCGGGGTCAGTCCCCGGTGGCCGCCGGGAGGACGGCGTCGATGGCGGCCGCATAGCGTTCCGGGTCGGCCTCGACGTCGCGCCTCTGGCCGCCGGCCGCGAGGAAGGCGGTCATCGGCGCGGTGTGGCCTCCGGCGGCCATGAGGGCGTCCACGGCGCGGGTCTCCGCGAGCAGCGCGGCGCCCGGGTCCGTGACTGCGACGTCGACGACCTGTTTGATCGCGGTGGCCGAGGCGGCCGGCATCGCGGCGATGCGGCGGGCCACGGACCGGACGCGCGTGGGGAGTTCGGCCTCCTCCACGATCTCCTGGAGCCAGCCGAGGGCGAGTGCCTCGTCGGCGTGGATGTCGCGGGCGGTGAGCAGGATCTCCAGGGCGCGGGCGCGACCGAACAGTCCGGGGAGGCGGGCGGTGGTCCCCGAGCCGGGGAGGATGCCCATCACGACCTCGGGCCAGCCGACCACGGTACGCCGAGTGCCATAGCGAAGGTCGAGGGCGGTCAGGAATTCCGCACCGCCGCCGCGTGCGGCCCCGTCGACGGCGCCGATGCTGACGTACCGGGCACGGCGCAGCCGGTCGAGGGTCGCGGCGGCGATGTTGGGATGGTCCGGCACCGGTCGCTCTGCGGGAGGTATGCGGACCAGCATCTCGACGTCACCGTGCATAAGGAAGAAGTCGGGGTCGGCGCTTTCCCAGACCACGACCCGCACATCGGGGTCCGAGTCGAGGCGGTCCAGGAGTGACAGCAGCGCGCCGAAGAACGCCCCGTCCACAAGTTGCAGCGGGGGATTGTCGATGGTCACGACGACCACGCCCGGATCGTCGGAGACGGTCCTGAGCACCTGAGTATTCATGGGCCGGAAGTATGACCCACCGTCAGGGTTCCTGTGGGCGACGGGCTTTCCCAGCGGTCTGCGAGCCAGGCGCGTGCGGTGGCGCCGCCCGTTCCCGGCGCGGACGAGGCTTGACGGCCCCGCCAAGCCATGTAAACAATTGTTTAAACACGGCGCAACCCGCCGTCCGTCGGCTCCTGAACACAGGACCACGGGCCCTGCTGCCGACCATGAGAGGGCTGTAGCCGATGGCGGCTGACGAGTTGCACCCGAGCCTGCGCGTTCCGGCCCGGGAGGTCCCCGTACCCGCGACGGTGAGTGCGGAGGCGCAGGCGTTTTTGGCGGCGGGTGTCGTGCACCCCTTCGCCCAGTGGCCGGCACCGGACGACCACGACGCCTGGGCGTCGCTGGTGGCCGAGCAGGAGAAAATGACGGCGACGGCCGAAGCGCGCGATTACCTCGGGGCACTGATGGCCGGAGGAACCGACCCAAGCGTCCGCGTCGACACCGAGACCGTCGACATGGACGGCGTGCGCGTCTTCGTCGCCACCCCCGAGGGCACGGCACCCGACGACCGCCGGGTCTACCTCGCCATCCACGGCGGCAACTTCACCATGGGCGGCGGCGACATCTGCCGGGCCAACGCCGCAGCGACCGCGGCGTCCCTGCGCACCCGCGTGTGGGGCATCGACTACCGCATGCCACCGCGGCACCCCCACCCGGCGCCCCTCGACGACTGCGTCACCGTCTACCGCTCCGCGCTGCGCGACCGGGCCCCGCAGGAGATCGCCATCGGCGGGACCTCCGCCGGGGGAAACCTGACCGCCACCTCGATACTCCGCGCACGCGACGAAGGGCTGCCGCTGCCCGCCGCCGCGGTCCTGTGCACCCCGGCGACCGACCTCACCGCGGCGAGCGACACCCTCCGCACCAACAGCGGGGTCGACACCACACTCACCGGCGACCTGCTGCCGCTCTACCGCTTCTACGCCGGCTCCCACGACCCGCGAGACCCCTACCTGTCACCGGTCTACGGCGACTTCACCCGGGGCTTCCCGCCCACCGCCCTGTTCAGCGGCACCCGCGACGTGCTCCTGTCCGACACCGTGCGCCTGCACCGGGCCCTGCGCGGCGCCGGAGTGACAGCCGAACTCCACGTGTTCGAGGCGGCGCCGCACGCCATGTTCTTCGGCACGGCACCGGAAGACAGGGAACGCTCCCGCGAGATTCGCCACTTCCTCGACCGGCACCGGACCGGACCGCGACCGGATCCGAGAGGCTGAAGCCCGTGAACAACCCCGCCGCCGAAAGCGTCGCGTCGTTCCGGGCCCGCGCGCGTGCCTGGCTTCCCGACAACATGCCGCGCCTCGACCCCGCCGCCCCGCCGTCCAGCCGCCCCGGGAGCGACGGTGAAGTCTGGTTGCGGGCGCGCGAGTTGCAGCAAAAGCTGTACGCCGGCGGCTTCGCCGGAATCTGCTTCCCGAGGGAGTACGGCGGCCTCGGCCTCTCACGCACCCACCAGGACGCGTTCACCGAGGAAGCCGCCGGCTACGAGATGCCCGTACTGCTGAACATCCCCACGTTCAGCATCTGCTGCGCCACCCTGCTCGACGTCGGATCCGAGGAACAGAAACGCCGGCACATCGGTGCCGCGATCCGCGGCGAGGAGGTACTCGCGCAATTCCTCTCCGAGCCAAGCGGCGGCTCGGACCTGGCCGGGCTCCTCACCCGCGCCGAACAGGACGGCGACACTTGGGTGATCAACGGCGCCAAGACGTGGAGCACCTGGGCGTACGCCGCCGACTACGGGCTCTGCCTCGCCCGCACCGACAGCGGCAAGCCCAAGCACCGCGGGCTCACGATGTTCCTGGTTCCCACCCGGGCGCCCGGGTTGACGATCAACCGCGTCCGTCTGGTCGACGGATCCACCGAGTTCTGCGAGGAGTTCTTCGACGGCGTGCGCGTGGACGCATCGGCCGTCGTCGGGGAAGTCGACGGCGGCTGGGCCGTGGCGACGCGGCAACTGTTCCACGAGCGCAGCGCGGTCGGGGGCGGCTCGCCGTACGTCAGCGGCCGGGGCGCGACACCGAGCCGGCCCAAGGCGGACCCCATCGCCCTCGCGCAGGCGACGGGCCGCGCGGCCGAACCCGAAATCCGGACGCTGCTCGGCGAGATGCTCGCCCTGACAACCGTGAGCCGGCAGATGGGCTCGCGGATCTCCGCAGCCATCGCGGGCGGGCAACTGCCGTCCCACGCCGCGTCGATGCTCCGGCTCCTCCACGCCGAACGCGCCCAAACCGAGGACGACCTCGCACTCCGCATCGCCGGCGCCACGGCCGGCATCGGTCCGGGACCGGAGCCGGGCCGCACCGGAATGGTCGGCATCTCCTACCTCGGACGCCAGGCCGCGAGCCTCGGCGGCGGCAGCACCGAGATGTCACGCAACCTCATCAGCGAACGCATGCTCGGCATGCCGCGCGAACTCGCCCCCGACCGGGACGTCCCCTTCAACCAGGTCAAACAGCGGCACCGCTGACCGCCGCACGGAGTCACCCGCGCATACACCCACCGTGTCCGGCGAGGGAACGACTCCGCACAGCGGCCACGTCCGTCAGCCTCCAGGACGCGCCACACATTCGGTCCTGTCACAACCGTTTCTTGTGCGCGTACA
>NZ_JBPKBI010000029.1:0-28155 GCF_051388935.1 Yinghuangia sp. YIM S10712 | reverse complement strand
CCCCCCCCCCCCCCCCCCCCCCCCCCCCCCCCCCCCCCCCCCCCCCCCCCCCCCCCCCCCCCAAGGCCGGGTCACGCCACGGCGGTTCCCTCAAGCTCGACCATCAAGGTGGGCAGCGCCAGCCGTGCCACCCCGAGCATCGTCGTGGTCGGCGCCACCCCGGCGGCACCCAGACGCGACGCCAGCACGCCGTAATGCCGGAACAGCAGATCGACGTCGGTGGTGTGGACGTTGAGGCGGACGAGGTTCGCCAGGGACATGCCGGCCTCGCCGAGAACCGCCTCCAGGTTGTCGAGGCTCAGGGCCAACTGCGCCGCCATGTCACCGTCGTGGCGGGGCTTGCCGTCACCGCCCGTCGCGGCCTGGCCGGAGCAGTACAGGGTCCGGGTCTGCCCGGCAACGATCTCCCCCTGGTTGAACCCCATCTCCATCGACCACGTCACCGGGTTGACTGCCGTCCGCTCGATTGGCACTTCGACTCCTTCGCTTCAGCATGAGTGCATACATACGTCCGTCGCCTCGGTGGTCACCGTCTTCGACGTCGTGTGACAAGCCTCCCGGGTAATCACGACACCCTCGGTCACGTATTCCGATAGAACTTCCACATGCGCGCTGACCGATTGGTCTCGCTGGTGCTGCTGCTGCGCCAACGGGGCCGGCTGACCGCGACCACGCTGGCCCGCGAACTGGGGGTGTCCACCCGTACCGTGCTGCGCGACATCGAGGCGCTGTCCGCGGCCGGCGTCCCGGTCTACGCCGAACGCGGCCGACACGGCGGTTTCGCGCTGCTGCCCGGTTTCCGGACCGAACTCACCGGGCTGAACCACGACGAGGCCCTTGCCCTGCTGTCCGCCGGATCGGGGCGCGGTGAACAGGTATTCGGCCTCGGCTCGGCGCTCGCGTCGGCCTTGCGCAAGGTGGTCGACGCGTTGCCCGAGAGTCACCGCGCAACCGCGAGCGACGCGGCTCGGCGATTTCTCGTCGACCCGGAGACCGACCTGCTCTCCCGCAGGCTGGTCACCGAGGAAGTGCCCGACACCACGATGGTCGAGGTCCGGCGCGCGGTGCTCGCCGGACACAAGCTGCGCATCCTGTACGCGGCCGCGGAACAGGCACCACAATGGCGCACAGTGGACCCGATCGGCCTGGTCACCGTGCGCGACCGTGCCTACTTGCTGGCCACGAGATCCGGCGCGGACCGCACGTACCGGCTGTCGCGCGTACTGGCCGCCGAGCAACTCCCCGAACCTGCACAACGACCGAGCCAGGTCGACCTGGAGCGGATCTGGCGGGAACGCTGCGCGCAGTTTCTGTCCGGCGACCAAATGACCGTACTGGTACGGGTGAACCCGGAGCGCAGGGAGGAACTGCTGGGCACCGCAGTGGCCGTCCGCGCCGAGGAACCCGACGAGGACGGCGGGTTGCGGCTGGAGGTGACCTTCCAGGATTCACGACACGCGGAATGGGCGCTGTGGCAGCTCGGCACGGACGCCGAAGCCCTGGCCCCACTGTCGTTGCGCACCTCGCTGCGCAGCCGCGCTGCCGCAATGGCCGCCCGCTACGGAGGCTCCACCTGAGCGTCCATCCCTGCTGGACGCGGAATCAACACCCATAAGCACACGGCAAGTTCCGCGCACTCCCCCGCAACGACGCCGTACCGGGCCGACGCCCGCAGGGTGCCGTCTGCAGCGACACTAGCCCCAGGTGAGCGGGTCGAGATGGAGATAGAACCGCAGCCGATCGTGGTCGAGCGTGATGCCGTACCTCTCGGCGAACGCCAGGTCGGCCGCCTGCGCCCGTTCCTCGTTCGCCCAGGTCTCCCGCGCGTTGGCGAGCAACAGGGCCAAGTCGGCGTAGCGGTCGGCCAGTCCGAGGCGGCCGAGGTCGATGAATCCCGACACCTCGAAGGTCTGCGGGTCGAGGACGATGTTGGGCAGACAGAGGTCCCCGTGGCAGACGACCGTGTCGGCGGCTTCCTGGTCACGTCGCCGCGCGACCTGCGGGGCGAGGAGGGCCAGTAACTCGGCGGGCGGCGTGTGCTGTTGCTCGACGGGAAGGAAGTCCGGGTTCACTGCGTCGCGGGCGACCACGTCGCGCGCCAAGGCGACCGTGGTGTCCAGGTCCCGGCGGAACGGACACCGTACGACGGGCACTTCGTGCAGCCGGCGAACCGCATCCGCGATGTGTCCCCAGGCGACGCCCAAATCCGCAGCGGACACCTGGTCCGCAGGAACGCCGGAGACCGCACCGGTCACCAGACAGGCCCCCGCCTCGCCGGAGTGCCAGTCGAGCACCCGGGGCCCCGGCACTCCCTGCTCGGCCAGCCACACCACCCGGTCGCGCTCGGCCCGCAAATCGGCTGCGTGCGCAGCGGATACGCACTTGGCATAGCGAGCACCGTCCGCACCGACAAAGACAGCGGCTCCCGACTCACCGGCCGACACGGGCCGCCAGTCGCTGTCGCCTCCACCGGCCCCGAGCAACACCGTCGACCAATCCACCACGCGGGCTCCCCGAATAGATCTCCGTGCCAGTATCGACAGGCGCGGGAGCAGCGGACCTCCCGGGGTGCCCGGCGCAACCGTGGGCCGCTCCGGTCGCGCCTCCGCGAACGCCCTGTCACCGACGTCGGATTCGCGGGCCGGGGCAGGGCGCGGGCGGGCGGCTCCTGACCGGTCGGCCCGGGGTCCGATGCCGACGCGTGACGCCGGGCGGGCGGCCCGTCGCTGTGTCACGGGCCGACGATGGCGCGCAGTGCGGCGTGGTGGGCCCGATATGCGTCCTGTCCCTGCCGGGTCAGTCTCAGCCACACGCGCTGCCGGGTGTCGCGGACGGCCTTGCGCTGTTCGACGTACCCGGCGTCCATGAGGACGGTGACGTGCTTGCTCAATACGGAGGCCGACACGCCGAGTTGCTCCTGGATCACGCCGAACTCCGCCTCTCCCGCGGTGTCCAGCAGGGCGCAGATGCGCAGCCGGTTGGGTGCGTGGATGGTGGCGTTGAACCCGTCCATCGGGTCGGTGGTGCTCGTGCTCACGACGCCTTCCGGTGCAAACGGACGAACCAGAGGTGGAAGCCGATGGACACGGCGGCGCCCACACCTGCGGCGCCGTAGAGCCACAGAGGTTGCCCGGTGTGCCGAAACGCGTATGCCGAGCCCAGGACCACCAGCGGCATCCCGACGATCAACGGCACGGTGACGCGCTTCGGCAGGACGTCGAACCGCAGCGCGACGCCGGTCCGGGCACACCAGTCCCTGGCCGCGACGGCGAAGAAGACGAAGAACACAGCCTCGGTCGCAAGCATCGTGAGGAGCCAGGCCCACTGCGGCATCAGCCAGGCGGGCTCGGCCAGGAAGCCGCCGAGCGCGATCGGCAGCACGACGAGCATCGCCGTGATCGTCGCGACGAACCAGAGCGGCCACGGTGTGGCGGCCCGCGCGGTGACCGACGCTCGGATGCGCGCGGTGTCGTCCAGGGCCGCGCGGGCTTGCGCCGGCGTGGGCCGGAGGGATTCCCCGTTGCTTTCCATACCGGAAACTCTAGCCGATGAGTTTCCGGTATGGAAAGAGTCGAGTTTCCACAGCGGAAAGAACCAACGCCGAACCGACCTCCGGCGGCCGGCTGCGTCGGCGAAACCCCCACGTACGGTCCCCTCGTGGCGCCCGCTGCCGTAACGCGGCCCCAAGGTGCGCGGTGATCGGCGGGGTACCGCGGGGACGCGAGCCTCGTACCGGGCCTTCTGGGCCACGGCGTGCCGGGCACGACCGGCGGCTTGACTCCGGTGACCTCCGCCTGATCGGACGGCTTGTTCCCCGATCGGTCCCGTCCGCATCCTCGACCGAGAGCCCGACTGCCGACGGGCGTCGTCGCCTTTGCGAACGTCCGCGTGTCACCGCTGCGGACGCAACGGCACTTCCGTACGCGTGGGGGTCGACCACAGCATGCCCGCGACGCGGCCGAGCGCTCCCTTGTCCGGGTCGTCGGGGCTCGCCGGAACCAGGACGGCGTCGGTGCCGCGTACCGTGATCCAGCCCGTGGCAGCCGCGCCTTGGCGGCCTTCCAGAGGGCGTCCGGCGGACACGTCTGCGGCAACGGGTTGCCACGTGTCGCCGTCCAACCGCCACACGCCCGCAGAGACGTACTTCCGGCAGGGTTGACCGGAGGACATGGCGTACTGCGACATGCTCGCGTAGAGGGTGCTGCCGTTGAAATACAGGTCGTCGACCATGACCCCTGCGGGAGGCGACGGCCTGGCGATGTCCCGCAGATCGCCGCCGGCGAACACATACATGCCTTCGGGCCGTCCGCAGGCACCATAGCCGGTGACCACGGCGGCCTTGGTGCCGTCCGCACTGACTGCGACACCGCCGAGCACCGAGCCGGTCACATCGTGCGGCGACGCGACGACCTGGCCCGTCACCGGATCGACGAGCCACAGGCGCTCCGCGGCCTGCGCCCCTCCCGACTCGTGGACTAGCAGGTTCCGTCCCACGGCGCCGTGCAGCGACTTGCTCCCGACCGAGTCGGCGGGGAACGCCGCGGGTGACGAGCCGATCCCGTCCAGCGTGTGCGCGTTGAAGCGGGTGAGTGTGCCGTCGGGCGCCATCCGCAGTACGAGGTCGCCGGTGGGTTCCCCGCCGGCAGGGTCGGTGACGGCGACATTGTCGACCAAAGCGGGTTTGCCGGTGTCGTCCGCGCACCAGTCGCACGGTTTCTCGACCACCTGTGTGCCGGGACCCGCCCACGAGAACAGTGTGCGGTCGTCCGCGCCGACGAGCAGGGTGTGGTCGGACGACCAGGCGATCCAACGCGGCGGTGACGCGGTGACGCGGCGTACCGGATGGGAGGTTGTCCCGTCGTACGCGAAGAGCGTGCCGTCCTGCACGTACGCGGCCTGGGTGCGCGCGGCGGGATCCGCGGCGGGAGCTGTCGGGTTCTGGCTGGACCCCGGGCTTGGTGCGGGGGCCGACGGGCCGAGGCGCAGTCGCTCCGCCATGCCCGATATGTCGAGGAAACCGTTGCCGGTCCCCTTCTTGCCGCGATCGTCCTCGGAGACGCCGCTCTGATCGGCGGTATCGATGATCGCCCTGGCGATCTCGCCCGCGGTCGCCTGCGGCCGGACGAAGCGGCCGATCGCCGCGGCGGCGGCCACGTGCGGGGCTGCCTGCGACGTACCCAGCATCCGGTCGAAGCCGCCGCCCGGCGCGTCCGAGAGCACCATGCCACCCTCCGCCAACTCCGGCGGCCCGTGGTGGTCGCCTCCCGGAGCGACCAGGTCGATGTCGTCGTTCTTGGTCGAGTACGAGGTGAGCTCGCGGTCGTCGTCGAGCGCGCCCACGTTGACAACTCCCTCGTACACGCTGGGGACCTGCCGCTCATTGCGGTCCCCGCAGTCCTTGTCGAGCGGGTTTCCGGCGAAGCGTCCGCCGCAGTTGCCCCCGCTGGCGATCAGGACAACTTGCGCGCGGCGAGCGAACTCCACGGCGGCAGCGCCGAGTTCGAGTGAGCCGCGGTGCTCGGGCATGCTGTAGTACGAGTAAGGGCCGCCGAAGGACATGTTCGCGACGTCGGCTCCGTGATTGACCGCCCAGGTCAGCCCGACCCACCAGTTCGGGGCCTGGTCGTTGGCACTCTGCAGCCTCACCGGCACGTCCAGCACCGAAACGCCGGGAGCGACGCCGGTGATGCCGCCGTTGCCGTGCCGAGCGGCAATGATCCCGGCCACGTGCGTGCCATGGCCGGCGGGGTCCGGTGCCCCTTCCCCCTCGTAGTGGCGGCGTCCGATCACGGCGTCGGCCAGGTCGGGGTGCGACGAGTCGACGCCGGTGTCCAGGACGGCGACCACCACTCCGGTGCCGTCGGGCCATGGCAGTTCGGTCGAGCCGGACGGGACGCCGAGGAGGTCCAGCGGCCACTGGTCGCCGCGCCGGTCGTCGGCGGCGGCAGGCAGCGCCGTCGGCCGGTGGCCGGGAGCGATGAACCCGGAGCCCGCCACCGGGAGTTCGCGGCTCGAAGACAGCGGCGCCCTTGCCCTGTCGATCCACATCGGCGGGGCGACCGCGGCGGCCACGACGGCCGGGTCCCGGGACAGCGCCTCGCGACGTGCGGGCACCTGGTCGGCAGGAAGGTACTCGGTGTCGAACGACAAGCAGGTGCCCTCGACACGCATCACGTCGAGCGCGACCAGAGCCGTGTCCGCAGGCGCCGACCCCGACGTGGCTGCGTCGCACCCGGGGTCGGGAACGGCCTTGCGCAGCAACGCCAGTTGCCGTTCGGTCAGCACTCCCTCGGGCCGCACACGCGCGGACGCCGCGTCGCCGTCGTCCCGCATCACGACGACCAAGACGGCCGCGACCACCGCGAGCACCACACACACCGCCGTGAGGACAACCGCCTTTCGGCGGCGCGCCCCTGCGGGCGGCTGCGGCCCATCGCCTCCGGGGGGGTATCCGGGCCCGTACGGAGGCGGACCCGGAGGCCACCCAGGCGGGGGCTGGTTCGGCGGTCCATTCGGCGGCTGGTGCGCGGGCGGTTGCGACGGCATGCTCATCGGTCACCTCACGCGACGGTCGGTGCACCCGGGGGGGGCGGCGCTGTCCCGGACGGCCCGGGGCACGGTCGCCGACGATACCGCGCGACGACGGCGCCCGGGCCGGCGGCGGTCGGCGCCCAGGCAGAACGCGGATTCATCGTGCGCCGATCACCTTTGCCGCCAAGTAGGCGCGCCAGCCGCCGTGTTCGGAGACATCGTCGGCACCTGCGAGTCCGCCGTGGGCGGTGATGAATCCGGTCGCGGACGTACCGTCGGCGAGGGTGACGCGGCCGAGGCCCAGCGAGGACGGAACGGACTCCAGCAGCGCACCGACGCCTTGGTGCGGCACGTCCCAGACCTCGACGGCGATTCCCTCGCGCGGGCCGTCACCGGCCGCGACCAGGCCCGGCCTCGGGACGCCCGTCCCCGGCAGCCGGAACAACCGGTATCCCGGGGCGGTTCGCGCCCGCCGGTGCAGCCGGCCGCCGATCGCGAGCAGTTGGCCGTTGAGCGGCAGTCCGCTCAAGTGGGCCCCTGCCACCACAAGTTCGGTACGACCCGCGTCGATCCGCGGCGCCTTGTACGACTCGCCGCACCACCGCGACGCCAGGTCGAGCAACGGGTCGTCAGCGAACGCCGGGGCGACGAGCTGCACGCCGAACGGCAGACCGTCCGACCGCTCCCCCGCAGGTACCGCGACCGCGGCCAAGTCCAGCAGATTCACGAAATTCGTGTACATGCCGAGCCGCGCGTTGCAGCCGACCGGGTCGGCCGCGACGGCCGCCAGCGTCGGGTGCCCCGGGGTCACCGGGAGCATCAACGCGTCGACGTCGTCCCACACGGCTTCGGTCGCGCGGCGCAACGCGGCCAGCCGGTCCAACCCGGCGAAGACCTGTTCGCCGGTCACGTCGCGGCCCGCCAGCGCGATGCGGCGCACTGTCGGATCCAGATGGGGACCGTCCGGGGTCAGCAACTCGCCGAACGCCGCGAAGCGTTCGGCCGGCCATGGGCCCTCGTACAGCAGTCGCGCCGCGGCGAGGAACGGCGTGATGTCGACCTCGACGACGGTGTCGGCGGTTTCGTGGACCCGTTCCACTGCCGCGTGCCAGGCCTCCGCGTGCGGCGGATCAAGTTCGGGGGGCGCGGAGGGGACGCCCACCACGCGCATCGACGCGGCGATCCCCGGCGGCCGCGTCGCGGGCGCTCGGCGCGACCACGGGTCGGCCGCGTCGTGGCCGGCCAGCACCCGGAGCGCGGCCCGGCCCTCGCGGACCGTGCGGGTGAACGTCGTGACACAGTCGAGGGACCGGCACGCCGGCAGCAGACCACGCGTCGACACGAGCCCGCGCGTCGGCTTCACGCCGACGATGCCGTTGAAGGCCGCGGGTACGCGGCCGGATCCCGCCGTGTCGGTGCCGAGCGCGAGCGGAACCAGGCCGGACGCCACCGCAACCGCGCTGCCCGAGCTGCTGCCGCCGGAGATGTGGTCGGGGCTCGCCACGCTATGGCAGGCGCCGTACGGGCTGCGCGTGCCGACCAGGCCGGTGGCGAACTGGTCCATGTTCGTCTTGCCCACCGGGACCGCGCCCGCGGCTGCCAGGCGCCGCACCGCCTCGGCGTCGTGCCCGGGCACCCGGTCGCTCAGTGCCGGGCACGCGGCGGTGGTGGGCAGCCCGGCAACGTCCAGATTGTCCTTCACCGCGAAGCGGAGCCCGGCGAGCGGACCGTCGGCGGGCGCGGACTGCTCGCGTGTCCTCATCTGTTCCGGTGTGAACCGGGAAATCCATACCGTCAACGCGCGGCCCACCTTTCACGTTCCGCCGCGAACGCCGCTTCGCGGCGAGCGGTGAACTGCGCTGCGTCGCTGCGCAGTTGTTTGGTCGTCAGCACATTCGCGGCGGTGAGGTCGTCCCACCCGAGGGTAGCCTCACGGACTTCCGGCCCGGCCTTGCCGGTCGCGATGTCGGCGCGGAGCCGCAGCAGTTCGTCGGCCGAGACGGGGCGGAACCGCAGGCGGTCGAACAGCCGCAGCAGCCAGGGGGTTTCGCCGTCGGCGCCGGTGAGCCGCCAGACCGGGATCGTACGTCCGACCAACTGGTATCCGCCCGGCCCCTCCATGCCGTACACGCACAGGTACACGCCGCCGATGCCGACCGCGTTCTCCGGCGTCCAGGTCCGCGCCGGATCGTATTTCGTGGTCACGAGCCGGTGCCGTGGATCGAGTGGCACCGCGACCGGCGCACCCAGGTAGACGTCCCCGAGGCCGACGACGAGGTACGTCGCCGCCTCGACGATGTCGAACACCGCTTGGCGCGACGGGAGATCGTTGACTCGCCGGATGAACTCCACGTTGTCGGGGCACCACGGCGCGTCCGGGCGGACCCCGCGCTCGTACCGCGCCATCGCCTCGTGCGCGGCCGGGTCGTCCAGTGATATCGGCAACACCACTTCGCGTACCGGGAGTTCGATGTCTCGCGGGTCGGGCAGCGTACGCCACGCCTCGCCGATCTCGGCAGCGAGCACGGCGTGCCGCAGTTCCTCGGGGGCGAAGGCGAGCAGCAGTGACCGTACGCCTTCCACGGCTTCCGTGATGCCCGGCAAACGGCGCTCGGAAAGGGCACGGGCCAGCAAGTGCACCTGGAGACGCACCGTCAGATCCAGTCGCGGAGGCCCCACTTCGACGAGGACGTGGTGATCGCCCGCCCTGCGCACGGTCAGGGCGGGACGCGCGCGGTCCGCCGCGACTTCGAGCAGCGGTGCGGGACGCGTCGGATCGATGGCCGGGCGGATTTCGGTGACGGAATCGTCGGCCGCGACCGCGGTGTCGGCGCGCGTGGGCGTCGGCAGGGGCGGCTGGTCGGAGCTGTGCCCGCCGGAGACCTCACGCCACGCGGACGCCGCCCGAGGGTCGGCGAGTTCGGCGGCACGGGCCCGGTCGGCGCGTTCGGCCTCCTCCGGCGACACCGGCACCAGACGCACCCGGTCGTCCGGTCGCGCCTGCGCGAGCTTCCAACGGTCGGCCCTGATCACCACCGCCGGGACCACGAAACCGCCGAGGCTGGGTCCGTCGGGGCCCACGATCACCGGTGTGTTGCCCGACAGCATGACCCCGCCCACCGGATAGGCGCTGTCGTGGATGTTGCTCGGGTGCAGGCCCGCCTCGCCGCCGTCGCCGCGCGCCCACTCCGGTGCCGGGCCGACCAGGCGCACTCCGGTGCGGTCGGCGCGGTGGTCGACGCGCCACTGCGCCGCGAACAGCGCCGCGGCTCCGGTGTCCGTCAGGTGTTCCGGCGCGCCGTGCGGCCCCGCGACGACGCGGATCTCCCAGGTGTCCCCAAGTTCCGGCAGCACGTCGGTGACGTCGACCGGTGCCGCGAGGTTCTCGGACGAGCCGATCGGCAGTACGTCGTCGGCGGCCAAAGCCCGCCCGAGGTGACCGCCGAATTTGCCGAGCAGGAACGTCGTCCGGCTGCCCAGCACCGAGGGGACCGCGATGCCGCCGCCGACGGCGAGATACTGCCGCAGTCCCGGGCCGCGAGCGTGGCCCATGTCGAGCACGTGGCCGGGCTCGACCCGCGTCACGCGGCCCGCCGGCACCGGACGGCCGTCGAGCGTCGCCTCGTTCACGGCTCCGGTCAGGCACACCAGGGCCCGTCGGAGGAACCGCAGCACCGGCCCTCGGAGCACGGCCTCCAACCCGGCCGCTGTCGCGGGATTGCCGACCGCGGTGGTGGCGAGCGCGAAGGAGCGGTCGTCGAACGCGCCGGACGGCGGCACGCCCACGCCCCACAGGCCACGTCGGCCCCCAAGGTCGACGACGAGTGTCTGGACGCCGGGATCGATGACCGTGAAGCACGGTGTCGGCGCTGGGGCCGCTTCCGTGGCGGCCCCATCCTGTGCCGTGGCCCGTATCGCGCCGGGCGGTGTGCCAAGGGGCGCAGAAATCGCGCCGGGAGTTGTACCGGGGGTGTCGAGTACGAAGGTCACCGGGCCCACCCCACGAGGCGAACCGGGGTCGGGTCGTAGCCGTTGCACGGGTTGTTCAACTGGGGGCAGTTGCTCACCAGCACCAACAGGTCGCGCTCCGCCCGGAGTTCGATGTGCTTTCCGGCCGCCGAGACACCGTCCTCGAAGGTCAGTCCGCCCTCGGGGGTCAGCGGGACGTTCATGAAGAAGTTGACATTGTGCGTCAGGTCACGCTTGTCCAGCCCGCGTCCCCACTCCATGGCCTGCCGTACGAACGTCGTCCGGCACGCGTGCTGGTGGCGCGTGTGCTCGCCGTAGCGCACCACGTTGCTCTCCTGCGCGCAGGCGCCGCCGAGTGTGTCGTGCCGCCCGCAGGTGTCGTCGACGATCGTCGCCAGCGGGTCCAAGTCGACCGACAGCAGCACGGAACCGGTGGTCAGATAGACCGCTCCCTGCTCGCGGACCGTGTCGACGGCGCTGTAGCGGTTGGCGTGGTCGTGGGCGTCGAAGAACAACGTGTCGACGGCCTGGTTTCCGTACAGGTCGACGACCCGCAGCCGCGCACCGGCCGGGATCTCGCCGATCCAGCCGTCGCCCGCGCCCACGGTCACATCCACCAGCACGTCCGCTTCGGTGAGCGTCATGCCAGGCTCCTTTCCACCGCCGCCAACGCGCGGCCGGATTCGGGGCGGAACACCCGGGACGGATCGCGGGGCCCGGGCTCGGGTACCGACGAGACGTCCGCGCGCAGCCGCGCCGGGGCCCAGGCGGGGTTCGGGTCCATGGGGTGCGGTGCGGTCGACAGCATCACCAACACGTCTTGTTCGGCGCGCAGTTCGACCCAGTCACCGGCCCGGGCGTGCCCGGGGACGTACGCCAGCGAGCCGCGCTCGTCACCCGCCGGCACCACCTTGGTGAACAAGTTGAGCGTCGCGTGCAGATCGCGTTTGCCGAGGCCGTGCTTCCACAGCTCGTCCAGCAACCCGGCCCGCGCGCTGCGCCGCCACGCGTTGCGGTCGGCCGCGTAGTCCGACGCTCCGAAGCGCGCGCGCACCTGGGCGTCCGTGCTGTGCCCGGTGATCGCGTCGTGCCAGTCGAGCGACGACCCGGTCATGGAGGCCAGCGCTCGGCCCATGTCCGACATGAGGACGAGCGGTGGCCGCACGCACGCCGACATCTGCGCCTTCAGCGTGTCCGGAAGATTCAGCCTTTCGAGTGGATCGGACGCGGCGAACATCAGCACCGCGGCGTTCGCCCCGTCGTCCAGGCAGGTCAGGCGCAGCGCGCGGTGGCGCCCGAGGCGAACCGTCCAGGCACTTCCGGCCGCGATGTCGTGGGCGTACGGCAGCCCGTGCGCGGCCTGTCCGGCGACCGCGCCGCCCGCGGACGGCCTGGGCGTCGTGTGCTCGACCGGGGTCATGACGCCACCCCCGCAGCCGCCGTGCCCGAGGCCGCGGCCCGCGTGCGTTCACGGCGCAGCCGGGCGTACGCCGCCGCGCCCGCCGCCACCGCGACGGCCACGAACAACGGCGCGAACCACCGCAGGTACCAGTGGCCGCCGGCCGGGTCGTACACCTCGGCCCTCGGCCAGGCGATGTTCACCGTCATGAGCAGCCCGTACGCGACCGCCCCGACGTTGACGACCAGCCCGAACCGGCCGAGCGAGAAGCCCTCGTGCGGGGACAGCCGGCCGCGCCTGCGGGCGATCAGCATGGGCAGCGTCACGAGCAGGTAGGCGACGTAGACCAGGACGATCGCGACCGATGTCAACGCCGTGAACAGCTCCGCGCGTCCCATGTTGACCACCAGCAGTGCCGCCGCGAGGACGCCCACGACCAGCGCCGGCAACACGGGGGTGCCGGTGCGCGGCGACACGCGTGCGAGCCGTCCGGAGGCCGGCAGCACGCCGTCGCGCGACATCGAGAACACCAGCCGCGTCGCGGCGGTCTGGATCGCCAGCGTGCACACGAACATCGCGATCGCGACGTCGACCAGCAGCGCTTTGCCGAGCCCGGTGCCCAACTGCGAGGTGATGACGTACGGCAGTCCGCCTGCCGCGAGTTCGCCGTCGGTCACACTCGGCGCCGCCATGAGCGCGCCGAGCAACAACAGCAGGCCCATGACGCCGGAGGCAACCAAGGCCCGCACGATCGCCTTGGGCGCGGTCTTGCGCGGGTTCTTGGTCTCCTCGGCCAGTTCGCCCGCGCTGTCGAAGCCGTACATCACGTACGCGGCCATGAGCGCCGACGCGAGGAAGGCCGTGAAGTAGCCGCCGCTGCCACCCGCGCCGCCGGTTTCGGCCACCACGGACGGACCGCGCTCGGCGTGGCCGAACAACAGGATGATCAGCAGGACGATGCCGACCAGTTCGCATGCCACCCCGACGCTGTTGACCAGCGACATCACCTTGACGCCCACCGCCGTGATCACGGTCGTGACCACGATCAGGAGCGAGCCGAGCAGGACGGCGTTCGTCGCGCCGTCGGTCGACGCCAACGACGTGTCGGTGCCGACGATCTGGAAGCCCGACCAGATGCGCGGCAGCACCACCTGAAGGGCGATGGCCGCCGCCGCGACCGACACGATCTGCCCGATGAGCATGAGCCAGCCCGCGAACCATCCCACAACGCCCGTCGACAGGCGGCGCGACCACTGGTAGACGCAGCCCGCGATCGGGTAGCGGGCGGCGAGTTCGGCGAAACACAGGGCCACCAGGAGCTGCCCGGCGAACACCACGGGCCATGTCCAGAAGAACGCCGGCCCGCCGAACGAGAAGCCGAACGCGAAGAGTTGGAACACGGTGGTCAGGATCGACACGAACGAGAATCCGGCCGCGAAGGATGCGAACGAGCCCAGGTTGCGCCGCAGTTGCTGCGGGTAGCCGAACGACGCGAGGTCGCCGGCGTCCGCGGCATCGGCCGTCTGTGCGGCGGACGCGGGAGGAGCCGGAGGGGAACCGGTGCTGATCGTGGACATGGGAAGCCTTTCCGCGAGGAGGGAAGGGCACGGCGACGAAGGCGCCGCTGAAGAGGCGTTTGCCGGGGAGACGCTGCTACGAGGAAGCGCCGAAACCCCGCGTGCCGGACGAGGAAAACCGGACACGCGGAAACAAGTGAGACGGGTGCCGCATCGGGCGCACGAGCCCGCAACGGAGCCGACGTAAGACAACCGATCCGCGGCAGCCCGCCGAAGAAGCGGCCACTCGCCGTCCGAACGGCCCTGCACCCGGATAGTTCTGACGAATCGTCACAGCAGCTCCCGGGACCGGGATCCGGACGTACCGGATCGACCTGGCCTCCCGGGCTTTTCTCCCGCCGTGGAACGGGGCCGGCGGCCCCGCCTGCGGCTCTCGGACCAGCCCCGCCGACGCCTTCGGCACCCGGCGGCGGAACCCTAGCCGCGCCCCGCCGTCGCAGCGGGTCGCCACCCAGTACAGGCACACGCTGTTACCGGCGAAGTCCCGTTGTATTGCGGCAATGTGAAAGAGATCTGACAGGCACCCGCATCGGTTCGACAGCCCGGAACGACCAACCCGCCGGGCGCGTCGGCCGCCAGGCGGGTTCGTGGTCGGAGCGGTGTGTCACATGGTCAACGCGCGTACAGGTACCTGTTGAGCTCGGCGAGGTCGGTGTTCCAGAAGAACGTGCCGGGGTAGGGGCCGATGTCCAGGGCGCCGCCGAGGGATGCGGGGATCGCCACGTCGATCGGGTTGCCGGTGTAGCCGTCGTTGTCGCTGTTCCGGAGGTTGACGGCGAACGACGTGACCTGGTCGACCTGTTCACCGGGCTTGAAGAGGAGCAGGCCCGAGTACGCCTTCTTGCCCGGCGCGATCGTCGCGACCTCCGCCGGTGACTCCATCGGGCCGACCGGGTCGTGGGAGCCGTCGCCGAAGACCACGTCCGGGTAGAAGTAGAGGGTGCAGCTCGTGGAACCGGTGTTGGTGGCCGTGAGGAGGATGTGCCTGCCGGAGTCGTGCGGTTCGGTCGATGCGATGATCGAGACGTTCCTGTCGGTGCAGGCGCTGACTGCGGAGCTTCCGCCGTTCCCGGAACTCCCGCTGGTGGTCGGGGAGTTGCCTTTCGTGGCGGCGCCACCGGGCTTTGTGGCGCCGGGGGTGGCCGAGGTGCCCGGTGCGGTGGTGGTCTCGGCTTGGCCTGTCGTGTTCGTGGCTTCGGGGAGAGGACTCCCGGGCGGGGGCGGCGCCACCGCGGTGCCTGTCGGGTCCGGCGCGATCGCGGTGCCGGTCGGCGCCGGCGGGGTCGTCGGCGCGGTCTCCGTCGGAACCGTCGTGGCCGGGGGCGCGGGCAGCGGATTCGCCGCGTCGCCGGCGTCGCCGCTGCCCGCGAGCGCGACCGCGGCCACCACTGCGGCGGCGGTCACCGCCGAGGCCGCGCAGGCCGCCCACCCGGCTCGGCGGCGCCGGATGCCGCGAAGGCGGGCGTCGATGCGCGGAATGTCGGGCGGCGGCACGGCAACCTGGTCCGCATGTGCGGTGAGCCGCGCGCGCAGCCAGTGCTCCGCCGCGGTGCCGGCGTCGCCCTGTGTGCGGTGGTCAGGCCCGTCCATGCTGCTTTTCCCTCCTGGCTTCCTGCCTGTCTTCCTGGGTGGCGGTCGGCGGTAAACCGGTCCCGCCCGCGGGTGCGACGTCGGCGAGGGCCGGGTCGGCGCGGAGCTTCGCCAGGCCGCGCGCCGCCTGGCTCTTGACCGTACCGACCGAGGAGCCCATGATCAGCGCGACTTCGGTCTCCGACAGGTCCTCCCAGTAGCGCAGGACGACGGCGGCGCGTTGTCTGGGCGGCAGGTTGAGCAGTGCGGTGCGCAGGGCGTCGCGCTGGTCCACGAGCAGCGTCGGGTCCGGCGCGGGCACGTCGGGGGTCTTCGCCCCGAACAGCAGTGCCGGCCGTTTCCGGCGGAAGCGGTTGTTGTTGCAGTTGACGAGGATCCGGCGCACGTACGCGTCCGGCCGCTCGCTCGCCTGGATCCGCCGCCAGGCGGCACCGGCCCGTGCCAACGCGGTCTGGGCCACGTCCTCGGCTTCCGCGTGATCGCCGGTCATCAGATACGCGGTCCGCACCAGCCGTGGCCACTGCGACCGGACGAACTCATGGAACGCGGCTGCATCGTCAGGTCCCAACTCGCACCTCCCTACTCCCCCAAACCCGGGTCCGGCGCCTCGCGGTTGCACGGCCGCCGAGACTTTTCGCGGGTCGGGGGGAAGGGTTGCGACGGGGGCGCCCGTGCGATGCGGGCACGGCCGCGGGTCAGCGTACGGGCGACACCTGCACGCGGAAGCCGTTGAGTACGGCGGTTCCGGACAAGGGGTCGAGCCTTGTGCCGTCGAGCAGTTGGTTCACGTTGACGCCGGGGTGGGCCGCGGCGACTCCGAGCCGGGTGCCGGGGCGGTCGTGGCCCCAGCCGTGCGGCAGGCTGACCACGCCCGGGCGTACTCCTTCGGTGATCTCCACCTCGGCCTCCACCTCTCCGCCGTCTCCCTTGATCCGCGCGGTGCCGCCGGCCGCGAGGCCGAGCCGTACGGCGTCGTCCGGGTGGACGTGGAGGGTGCAGCGGTTGGAACCGCCGGTGAGCGCCGGGATGTTGTGCATCCAACTGTTGTTGGAGCGCAGGTGGCGCCGTCCTACGAGTTGGACCGTGCCGGGGGCGGGAACGGACGCGAGGGCGGCGCGCAGCCGAGGCAGGTCGGCTGCGATCGGCGCCGGGAACAACTCGATCCGCCCGCTGCGGGTCTTGAGGAGCCCGGGAAGTCTCGGTTGGAGCGGGCCGAGATCGATGCCGTGCGGTGCCGCGCGCAGGGCGTCGAGGGTGAGTCGGTACGGACCGAGGCGCAGCATCATGTCGAGGCGCCGTTCGGGCCCGGTGTCCCCGGTGAGGGTGGCGGCCACGGCCTTCGGGTCCAGACCGTGGACGGGTGACCGCTCGTCGGCGACGGCTTTGGCCAAGGTGGACTCGACGGCGCCTTCGTCGACGTCCAAGGGCGGCGCGCCGTGCCTTCCGGAGACGGCCAGGATCAGCCGCGCGTGGATCTCGCACTCGTCCATGCGGCCGGGCGCGAGGGGCAGGACGGCCGGGCTGTACCGGGCCTGGTTGCGCACCGCCAATCCGGTCAGGGCGTAGTCGAAGTGGGCGCTCTGCGAGGGCGGCGGCGGGGGAAGCACGACGTCCGCGTGCCGGGTGGTCTCGTTGAGGTACGGGTCGACCGCGACCATGAAGTCCAGGGCGTCCAGCACCGCGTCGAGGCGGTCTCCGTCGGGGACGGACAGGACGGGGTTCGCGGCGACGGTGACCAGCGCCCTGACGCGTCCGTCGCCCGGGACCTCGATCTCCTCGGCGAGGGCCACGATGGGCAGTTCGCCCTTGACCTCGGGGTGCGCGGAGACGCGGCTGGTCCAACGGCCGAGGGTGAAGCCCTTTCCCGGGCCCGCGACGCGGGGCGCGGGGGCGGTGGCGGAGAGCGGGAACAGGGCGCCGCCGGGTCTGTCGAGGTTGCCGGTGAGGATGTTGAGGACGTCGACAAGCCAGTTGGCGAGGGTTCCGTGCGCGACGGTCGACGAGCCCATGCGTCCGTAGACTGCGGCGGCGGGAGCGGCGGCGAGTTCGCGGGCGGTGGAGCGGATGGTGTCGGCGTCCAGATCGCACGCCCCGGCGACCGCCTCCGGAGTGAACTCCTGAACCGCTTCGCGGACTTCGGCGACTCCTGTCACATGGGCGGCGAGGTCGCCGAGCCGGGTGAGGTCTTCGGCGAAGAGCGTGTGGACGAGCGCCGCGAGGAAGAGCGCGTCGGTCCCGGGGCGGATCGCGAGGTGCCGGTCGGCGATCCGGGCGGTGCGGGTACGGCGGGGGTCGACGACGGTGAGGGTCCCGCCCCGCGCTCGCAGCGCCTTGAGACGGCCGGGGAAGTCGGGGGCGGTGCACAGGCTGCCGTTGGAGTCCAGCGGGTTGGCGCCGAGCATCAGGAGGTGGTCGGTGCGGTCGAGGTCCGGCACGGGAATCGCCGAGGCGTCACCGAACAGCAGCCCGCTGGAGACGTGCTTGGGCATCTGGTCGACCGTGGAGGCGGTGAAGAAGTTGCGGGTGCCGAGGGCGCTCAGGAGCAGCCGCGGGTAGAGGGCGCCGGCGACGGTGTGGACGTTGGGATTGCCGAGGACCAAGGCCACGGCGTCCGGGCCGTACTCCTCGATCAGCGGGCGTACACGGGCGGCGATGACGTCGAAGGCCTCGTCCCACGTGGCCTCCCGCAGCTCCCCGTCCTCACGTACGAGAGGGCCCGTGAGGCGGTCGGGGTCGGCATCGAGCTGGGGAAACGCGGCGCCCTTGGGACAGATGAAACCTCGGCTGAAGACATCGTCGCGGTCACCGCGGGCGGCCGTGACGCGGTTGCCGTCGAGCGTGAGCACAAGCCCGCAAGTCGCTTCGCACAGCGGGCAGATGCGCAGGACGGTGGACATGGCGGCCTCCCCAGGGCGTCGGTGGCACGCAGCCAACCGCGAGCCTACGGACGCCCGCCCCCAAGGAACAGGCTTCGACCAGGACACAGGGATGCGCCACAGAATCCGTCAGTCACAACCGCACAAACGCGGCTGCCGCCAAGGGCGTCCGGCCCGATGGGGTCCGCCGCCCTGGTCTACGTCGGACAATGACCCACTGCCCTCGAACGGGTGATGGCGCCGCGGTAAGTTTCGAAGTAATTTCAACGTCATGGGTAACAAGAACGCGGCCGTGAACTTCTCCGAGCTCGTGAACAAAAACAAGCAGACGCTCGCTCGGCTTCAGGAATCGCCGAGACTGCTCCTGCACCGCAGGGACGGCGAGGATCTGGTCCTCACCACCGCGGCGCGGGCCGAACAGGATCAGACGGTGGTGTCGGCAGCCACGCGTATGCTGGCCGCGATGGCACGCCGGGAGCCCGGCAGCATGGAACTGCTGCTCGACATACTGCCGGAAGCATTCCCGTGGGTCCGCTTCCTGCCCGAGCCGGACTTCCACGCGTTCGCCGTCGAGCTGGTCGACACCATGCGGGCCGCCGACTCGCTCGGCAACAGCGCGTCCGTCGCCCAGTTGCTCATCGCCTGGCAGCACACCGCCGAGGTCTACTCCGATCCCGAACTCCTGGCCGCGCTGACCCACGACCACGGCGAAGACTACGGCCCGGCACCGGGACAGCCCGGCACCACCGTCTCAAGGGCGGTCTTGCGCACGGAACCCACCGCGGACAGACCTGCGAGCAATGGCAGATCGAGGTGACCGGCGGCGGCCGTGTTTGGTATCTCCTGGACGTCGCCCGCGGCACCTGCTGGATCACCTTCGCCGGCACCGGACACCCGCGAGCGACAGACCGTCATTGAGTCCTACTCGGTGTCGCCCACGGCGCGCATATCAGTACGTGATGCGCATGGCGGTCATCGATGCTTCTCTGCATCGCCGGGTCAGCCGAAGGCGGAGCGCAAAGCCAGGCGTTTGTCGGCGCCGCCCGGCATATCACCCGACCGCGATCCACTGCCTCAGACCGTTTGACGGAGCCCTCTGGAGACGCGCGAACTCGGCTGCCGTTGTCAGGAGAGTCCGGCCTGTTGCGGGGGCTTCGCCGTGTATGGACGCGCGTACGGTCTCGGGGATTCGGCGGCCTCCCACCCGGCGGCAGAACTCGACGGCGTTGGCAGCAAACGAAGTTCGTGGGCGAGCGGACCAAACCGCCATGGCACCGGCTCCGAATGAGGGTCATGTCAACGGCACACCACGACTCAGGGGGACACGCCGCCATCCGATCTTCTTCGTGGGTACCCCCACGGTCACGTGGGGGTGAACGAAGCTCCTGCGGAGCAGGGCAGGGGGCGGCGGTTCGCCCCTCGGCGGACCGCCGTTGTCGGCCGTCCTGGCCAGCGTGATACGCGGTTGTCGGGACGTTCGGGGGATGGAGGTGGGCCGCGTTGATCCGTGCGTACAAATTCCTGATGAGGCCCACCGTGGGTCAGCGGGGTGCGCTGGTCGCGACGGCGCCGACGCGGGGTACCTGTCCCCCGAACTCGGCGGCACAGGCACCCCACCGGACGAGGACCCCACACCGAGGTCGTGACCACCACGCCGGTTCAGCCGCTGGACTCCCTTGCGCCGCCTGGGTCTTCGGTGCCATGACGGCTTCGGCCCGGGACGCCGCGGCCATTGGGGGATCACCGCGCCCGGGACAGCAGACCCAGGAGGCTTTCGGTGGCGCGGCCCCGTTGGGGCGACAGGGCGGGGCCGCGCCTGGCGCGCCGAGGCCGGAAGGGGGAGATCCCTTGTCGGGCGCCTGCGGCGCGTCTGCCCCTCGGCCCCGCGTCCACGCCTGGTCCGCGGGGAACCTCACCCGGTCGGACCGTCGTCTTGGCGGCCGTATGGGTGGGGAGAGGCGTGCCGGGGCCGGGCTGGTCGGCCGGGGGCTCGCCGAGGCAGACGGCAGCGCTGCGCCCGAATATGCGTACACCACCCGCCGGTGCGACAGCACCACGACCGCCGCCGCGACCCACGTCGTGTGGTGCGGGTAGGCCAGGCGGCGAGAGTGAGCACCGGCAAGACTTCCCACGTGGCATACGCCACCGGGGACGACGGGTCCGAGGCGAACACCGGCAGTGCCAACCGATTCGGCCGCAGCGTTTCGCCCACCGCGGTGCTGCGCAGCGCGGTGCTGCGCAGCGCGGTGCTGCGCAGCACCCGGCCTGGGAGCAACCGCTTCACAGCGTCCACGGTTCGTGCCGCTGCGTGAACGTATGCGGAGATCAGGAAAGAGCACGCCGACCGGCAGGCGCGGCTCTTTCGGTCCGCCCATCCGTGGGGCGCGCGGAGGTATAGGTGCGGCCGGGTCGGGCAGGTGCGAGGGTGAGGTGTCTCGGCACGGCGGAGGTGGCGACCACATCCGGCCCCCGAGGGGCCGAGCGTACGCCGCGGGTTCCGCCGGCGGTCGAGCAGCAATCGCCCAGGCACAGGAGACCGGGCCGTTGACTTCCTTTTCTCCGCGGACTGTGACGCAGCAGCTCATCGCCGCCCACCTGGTCGAGGGCCGCATGGTGGCGGGTGAGGAGATCGCGCTGCGCGTGGACCAGACCCTCACCCAGGATGCAACCGGGACCCTGGTGATGCAGGAGCTCGAAGCCCTGGGCCTGGAGCGTGTGCGCACCGAGCTGAGCGTGCAGTACGTCGATCACAACATCCTTCAGGCCGACGAGCGCAACGCGGAGGACCACGTCTTCCTCCGCTCCGCCGCCCGGCGTTTCGGGCTGTGGTACTCCAAACCCGGCAACGGCGTCTCCCACCCCACCCACATGCAGCGTTTCGGCATACCGGGCAAGACGCTGATCGGATCCGACTCGCACACGTGCGCGGCAGGTTCCCTGGGCATGCTGGCCGTCGGTACGGGCGGCCTCGACGTCGCGCTGGCCATGGCCGGTGAGCCGCTGCACCTGCGCATGCCGCAGATCTGGGGCATCCGGCTGGACGGCGAACTGCCGGACTGGGTCGGTGCGAAGGACGCCATCCTCGAACTCCTGCGGCGGCACGGCGTCAAGGGCGGGGTCGACCGCGTCCTGGAATACCACGGCCCCGGACTGTCCTGCCTGTCCGCGATGGACCGGCACGTGATCGCCAACATGGGTGCCGAACTCGGCGCCACCGCGAGTGTCTTCCCGTCCGACGAAGCGGTCCGTACGTTCTTGCGCTCGGAAGGCCGCGAGGACGACTTCATCCCGCTCGCCGCGGAACCGGGCAGCCGCTTCGACCTGACCGAGCGCATCGACCTCGCGTCGCTCGAACCGCTGGTCGCCAAGCCCACCTCGCCCGGCAACGTGGTGCCGGTACGCGAGGCCGCCGGCACGCCGATCGGCCAGGTCGTCATCGGTTCCTCCGCGAACCCGGGGCTGCGCGACTTCGCCGTCGCCGCGGCCATGGTCAAAGGCCGCCAGACGTCAAAGGAGGTCAGTTTCGACGTCAACCCGACATCGCGCGAGATCCTCCAGGACCTGACCCTCATGGGGGCGACGTTCGACCTGATCGCCGCCGGTGCGCGCATCCACCAGGCGGGGTGCCTCGGCTGCATCGGCATGGGGCAGGCACCCGCCGTCGGGCAGAACTCGCTGCGGACCTTCCCGCGCAACTTCCCGGGCCGTTCCGGCACGGCGGACGACGCGGTGTGGCTGTGCTCGCCGGAGACCGCGGCGGCCTCCGCGCTTGCCGGACACATCACCGACCCGCGCGCGTGGGCCCTGCGCGAAGACGTCGACCCGCCGCGCCTCGACCTGCCGGAACACGCCTCGGTCAACAACGCGATGCTCGAACCGCCGCTGCCGCCCCGAGAGGCCGCCGACGTCGAACTCGTCCGCGGCCCCAACATCTCGGCGCTGCCCGACCTCGACCCGCTGCCGGACGAACTCCGCGGGCCGGCCCTGCTGAAGCTCGGCGACAACGTGTCCACCGACGAGATCTCCCCGGCCGGGGCGCAGGCCCTGCCGTACCGGTCCAACCTGCCGGAACTCGCCCGCTTCACCCTGACGCGGATCGACCCCCGCTACCCCGAGCGCGCCCGCGAGGCCGGCGACCACCTGCTGGTCGCCGGAGACAACTACGGCCAAGGGTCCTCGCGGGAACACGCCGCGATCACACCCCGCCTGCTGCGCCTGCGCGGCGTCGTGGCGAAGTCGTACGCGCGCATCCACTGGCAGAACCTCGCCAACTTCGGCGTCCTCGCCCTGGAGTTCACCGACCCCGCCGACTACGACCGCATCGACCAGGGCGACCAACTGCGCCTCGGCCACCTGCGCACCGCGCTCGCGGATGCCACTGCGGGTCCCAGGCTGACGCTGCACAACGAGACCAAGGGCGAGGACTACCAGGTGACCCACCGGCTGTCCGCGCGCCAACGCACCGCCGTCCTCGCCGGCGGAGCGATCCCCGCCGCCGAAGCCGACCTGCACGGCAAGGCCGCGGCAAGGCCCAAGGTGCGAATCACCGGTGAACGCCGGATCCGATGATCCGCAGTCCTGTTGCCTGTGCGGGACGTCAGGGGCAACAGGACTGTCGATCCGCGGAACCGGACGTGGCCGCACCGGGGCGAGCCGCGGACCGGGCCGTCATCCGGGTGTCGAGTCCTCGGTGACGCTGATGGCCTGCCTGGGGCAGGTGGCCGCGGCGGCGGTCACCTGGGAGCGAAGGCTCTCGTCGGGATTCTCGTCAAGCACTGTCAGCTCGTCGTCGTCGCTCAGCGCGAACACAGTGGGCGCCAAGGGGACGCACAGGGCGTTGTACTCGCACAGTTCGTGATCAACGGATACTCGCACGTTGTACCTCTGCTGGTTGGTGGTGTTCGGCTTTCCTCGGGGCGACCCCGGCCGCGCTTCAGCCGACGGGCGTGAACCGGAGGTGGAGTTCGGCCAGTCCCCGCAGGATGTAAAGGGGTTCGTACGTGAACCGCCGCGCCTCCGCCGGGCCGTGCTCGGCTTCGGAGATCCGGATGTCGGTGGTTCGGTTCAGGAAGCATTCGAGGGTCACCTTCGCCTCGACGCGGGCGAGCGGGCCGCCGGGGCAGGAATGGTTGCCCCGGCCGAAGGCGATGTGCTCGCGGACGTTCGGGCGGTCGATCCGCAGTTCCTCGGGGTCCGGGAAACGCCGGGAGTCCCGGTTCGCGGCGCCGGGGTGGATCATCACCGTGGTGCCGGCGGGAATTCGGACTCCGCCCACCTCGGTGGTCTTGCGGGCCATCCGGAAGTCGCTCATCGTCGGGCTCTCCAGCCGCAGCACCTCCTCGATGAACGCCGGGATGAGGCTGCGGTCGGCACGCAACTGGGCCTGGATGTCGGGGCGTTCGGCCACGATGCGCAGCGCCGCGGTGATCAGGCGGCCCGTGGTGTCGCCTCCGGCCGCGAACAGGAACGTCGAGGTCCGCACGATCTCGTCCACCTCGGGCAGGGACCCGTCCGGGTAGGTGGCCGTGGCCAGTTGCGTGAGGACGTCGTTCCGCGGCGCTCGGCGGCGGTCTTCGACGTAGGCGGCGAAGCGCTGGTGCAGGTACTCCAGCGGGTTGTGCGACAGGACCTTCTCGGTGTCCTCCACGGAGGGCAGGGACTTCCCCTCTTCCAGCTTTTCGCGGAATTCGGGGCGGTCCTCCTCGGGGACGCCGAGGAGGTCGGCGATGACCTCGTTCGAGAACGAGCTGACGTAGTCCCGGAAGACCTCGCACTCCCCCGTGGAGATGAACTCGTCCAGGTACCGATTGGCGATGTGCCACATCGCCTCCTCGTTCTCCTTGAGACGGTTCGGCGTGAGGAGCCGCCGCAGGAGCCCGCGGCTCGCGCTGTGGGCGGCTCCGTCCATCGTCACCAGGAATTCGCTCATCGGCATGAGGTCGCGGTACTGCTCGATCAGGGCGCCGATGTCGTCGCCCTCGACCTCGACCGGAAGGCCCGGGAAGGGCCCGCCCAGCGAGTTGCAGGAGGAGAAGGCCTCGTTGTCGCGGTAGATCTCGACCGCCTCGTCGTACCCGGTGACCTCCAGGACGCCGGGGTGCTTGGCCGGGTGCACCGGGCATCGGGCACGCAGTTCGTCGAAGTGCGGGTACGGATCGGTCACCACGGACAGATCGGTGAAGAAATCCTTGGGCTCGTAGTCGCTCATCGTTCGGCTTCCATTCGCTCGTCGACGGCTCGGGGTGAGGCGTGCGGCGTGGATATGACCCCGGGCAAACTTATTGGGCGCCCGTTCAGCATTGGGCACAGTGTCTACCAGCGCCGGTCGGCAGCGTCAACGTCCGCCAGGTCCGACACCGACGGTGGTGTCGTTTGTCACGGAACTTTTTCCGGCCGGGGAACGGACATCCGCCACAGCGTGCGCGCGTCGAACTCCCGGTCGTGGAGCCTCGGTCAGCCTCGCGGCTCAGCCGCCTGCGGTGTTCTCGCGGATGAACCGCTCGACCACGGCGAGGATGTCCCCGTGTCCGGCGCTCACGCCCATGGCCTGTTCCTGGGCCAGCGACCGGGAGACGGCCGTGAGCAGGACGACGGCATCCGTCGCCGACATGTCGTAGGGGCTGCCCCCGCGCGCCGCGTACACCTTTTCCAGGGCCGTGACCTGGAAGGCCCGGTGCCGCTCGGCGTACGCGGCCAGTTCGACCCGGACGGCCTCGCGGTGGTTGGCCAGCGCCAGGAACTCCACGGTCACCGCCGCCTCCGCCGGCCTGCTCCACAGCTCCCACAGCGCCCGCACCGGGTCCTTTGAGTTCAACGCCTCCGTCTGCCGGGCGAAGTCGTTCTCGGCACGCCTGCGGAACACCGCCACCAGCAGGTCGTCCAGTGTCCGGTAGTAGTAGTGCACCAGCGCGGGCGTGACGTCGGCCTCGCGCGCCAGCCGGCGCACACCCACCGCGGCGTATCCCTCCTCCGCCATCAGTCTCTCGGCGATGTCCAGCAGACGGTGACGCATCTCGGACTGCTCGGTGCCCATGCGGCGGGGTGACGTCATCCGGCCATTGTGCGCGACCGGCCGTACGCGAGGCGCCCCCGCACACTCGCCGGCCCCCGCCGCCGCGGCCGGTACGATGGCCCGATTGCCGGTGGCGCGTCCCCGCTGGAGGCGCTTTCTCCGGCGGCGGTGTCCGCACGATGCGCAGGACGGAGAAGGCGTCATGACCAGGGCGCGCCGAGGGCCCGCCTCCCAGGACCCCAGGACGCGGGACGCCCTGCTCCGGGCCGCGGCGCAGATCATGGTCGAGGAAGGCTACGCGGCCGCGACGTCCCGCCGGGTCGCCGCGCGGGCCGGTGTCAAACCGTCGCTTGTGCACTACTACTTCCCCACCATGGACGACCTGTTCCTGCGGCTCTTCCGCGACAGGGCCGAGGCCGCACTCCGCCGCCAAAGGCAGGCCCTGGCCTCCGACGAGCCGCTCCAGGCGCTGTGGGACCTCAGCCGCGACCCCGACGGCACGGCACTGATCGCGGAGTTCGCGGCCTTCGCGAACCACCGCAAGGCCATCAGGGCGGAGCTCGCCGCCCACACCGAGCGGTCACGCCAGATCCAGGTCGAGGCACTGTCACGTCTGCTCCGCGAGCACGGCGTCGACACGCAGACTCTTCCGCCCGCGGCGGCGGCCTTCCTCCTGCAATCCGTCTCGACTCTTCTCGTCCTGGAAAGCCAACTCGGCCTGACGACGGGCCACGCCGAGGCCGCCGCCCTCATCGACCGCTTCCTGCGGCACCTGAAGGCGACCGAAACCCCGGGCGCGGTCCCGCCCTTGCCCGACGAGTGACCGAAGTCCGCGTCGGCGTCGCGCGGGCGTCGTCGCGTCGCCGGTGCGGCCGGTCCGTGCGACGCGTTCACCGGAGAGCTCGGCGGTCGTGTCGATGCCGGTCACGACACAGCCGAGGCGCGTGTCCGACGTTGCGTACGTCGTGTCGTGCGACGGGCCGCCCGGCCGTCGTGCTGTACGGCCGGGCGGCGGCGAGAACGCGCGGGGCCTCGGATCAGCGGGCCGCCACGACGAACTTGCGGCTGGCAGGGTCGTAGTTCCACAGCACGGCCGGGATCGCGCCGTGCGGGTTCTCGCGGGTGTAGTTCGCCTTGTCGACCATGCGCGGGTTCTGGTAACTCCCCAGGGAGAGGCCGGCGTTCTGGAAGGTCTCGTAGTTGAGGTCGCGGCCGGCCTTCTCGGCGATCGACTGGAAGAGCGACAGCGTGCGGCACGCGGTGTCGACGGAGACCTGCGGCTGCGGCTCGCCGGGCGGCAGGAGCAGCGGGTCGGTCAGCTTGCCCTTCAGGTCGGGGATCGCCGCCTCGACGGCGGCCACACACTCCTGGAGCCGGGGCTCGCTCCACAGGGTGTTCAGCGCGACCGCGGACGCGTTGTTCATGGTGGAGTAGTCGTGCTTGGCCGAGGGGTCGTTGAGGTACGTGCCCACCTGGCTGGTGCTGGTGAACAGCAGGCGGGGCCGGTACGACGTCTTCTCCAGTTGCTTGGGGAACTCCCCGCCGGACCCGCCGACCACGACCACGGTGTCGGCGCCGGACGCCTGGAACTTCTGGATGAAGACACCCATCTGCTGGGCGACGGCGGCGGCGTCGCGGTTGCTCGCGTCGCCGAGGGCGGTCTCGACCGGGGTGATGCCGAGCTTTTGCAGCGCCGGGACGACGATCTCCTTGACGAGCGCCTCCTCGTTGACCGGCGCGACGACGGCGACCTTCTTCCCGACCAGTGCGTTGCCCTGGTTGAACAGCGCCATGGCGTCGGCGACTTCGTCTCCGCCGCGCTGGTCGGAGAACCAGGGGGCCTGTGCCTGCGCGTAGTTCTTCGCGGTGAGCGGACCGCCGATGACCGCGGTCTTGTTGGTCTGCACGTAGCACAGCGGCTCGTTGGCGTTGAACGACCCGATCACCGCGAAGACCTTCTCGTCCTGCGTGAGCTTGACGCAGGTCTCCTGCGCCGCCGCCGGGGACAGGACGTTGATGGCCCCGAACACGGGCACGATCTTGCGGCCGTTGATGCCGCCCGCGTCGTTGACCTTCTTGATCAGCGCGTTGAACGTCGCCTGGTAGTCACCGTGATCGGTCTTGATGAACTGCTTGGCCGCGGTCAGGTCCGGGTAGGCCACACCGATCTTGATGCTGTCGTCCGTCACCCCCGGCGCCACCCGGGCCACCGGCGCGGGACCGCCCGACTGCGAACCGCTGTCGGCGGCGTCCTTTTCCTCGGTCGTGCAGCCGGTGAAGACGAGCCCGGCGGCTATGGCGAGCAGCACCGCGGTGCGGCGTCTGGAGCGAAGCAAATTCACGGGAAGTTCCCTTCCTGGCGGTGGAACCGGAATCCCTCACGAGCCTCGACCGCGCTTGCGTGGCCGTCGACGGGCCGGGGCGCAGACGCGGTGACGACGCCAAGTCCATTGCTCGCGTTCGTCGTCGCCGGAGAGTGGGCGACAGCACAACCCCCGGGAACCCTCCTCGGCCACCGGTTGCCACTTGTTGCAGCAGTTGCCTTGTTCCGGGCGTTGCCAGGCAACCAGGTGCCCGCACACAGGTGGCCAGGGGTGGCTCAACCCCGGCACGCATGCCGAAGGAGGCGGTGTCGACCCGGCAGGGCGTTCGACATCGCCGCCTCGGAACAGACGTGTCACTGCGGTGGGAAGACGCGTTCTCCCGTGGTCGCGTCGCTGAGGGTGATGGCTTCGACGGGGCACGACTCGGCGGCGTCGCGTACGGCCTGCGTGGCCGGGAGCGGGTCGGCGGTCGCGCGTCCCTGGCCGCGCTCGTCGAGGTCGAACTCACCGGGGGCGGTGGCCGCGCACAGGCCTGTGCGCACGCACACCCGCTGGTCGACGGTGGCTTTCCAGTGGTCGGACATCAGTTCGCGCCTTTCGGCATGCGCTTGTAGATCGGGTACGGGTCCCGCACCAGCGTGTGGTCGTACGGATCCCAGTACACCTCGTCGGCAGTACTCACAAAACCTCCACGTAGCGCGCGGACTCGGTGTTACTTGGTCAGGGCGCCGGCGTCGATCGGCAGCGTCACACCTGCGGTCGGGGCCCGGGCGGCGGGACTTCTCAGGTGTCGCCTTGGGCGATGGCGTCGGCGGCGGCGCGGACGGCGTTGATGATGCCCTGGTAGCCGGTGCAGCGGCACAGGTTGCCGGAGAGG
>NZ_JBPKBI010000028.1:25391-49233 GCF_051388935.1 Yinghuangia sp. YIM S10712 | reverse complement strand
CTACCCGAGCTTCCACGACGCCTACTGGAACCCGCTGTGGAAGGCCTGCTGCGACACCGACACCGTCGTCTCGATCCACATCGGCTCGTCCGGCCGCCTCGCCGTCCCCGCTCCCGACTCACCGCCGGACGTGATGATCACCCTGCAACCGATGAACATCGTCTCGGCCGCGGCCGACCTGCTGTGGTCACGGGTCATCAAGGAGTTCCCCGACATCAGGATCGCCCTGTCGGAGGGCGGCACGGGCTGGGTCCCGTACTTCCTCGAACGCGTTNCCGACCTGCTGTGGTCACGGGTCATCAAGGAGTTCCCCGACATCAGGATCGCCCTGTCGGAGGGCGGCACGGGCTGGGTCCCGTACTTCCTCGAACGCGTTGACCGCACCTACGAGATGCACGCCACCTGGACCCTCCAGGACTTCGGCGGCAAACTCCCCTCCGAGGTCTTCCGCGAGCACTTCCTGACCTGCTTCATCAGCGACCCCATCGGCGTCGCCTGCCGCGACGACATCGGCATCGACAACATCGCCTGGGAGTGCGACTACCCGCACAGCGACTCGATGTGGCCCGGTGCGCCCGAGGAACTGACCGGCGTCATGCGGCGGTTCGACGTACCCGACCGCGACGTCGCCAAGATG
Organism: Yinghuangia sp. YIM S10712; assembly: GCF_051388935.1. Classification (NCBI taxonomy): domain Bacteria; kingdom Bacillati; phylum Actinomycetota; class Actinomycetes; order Kitasatosporales; family Streptomycetaceae; genus Yinghuangia; species Yinghuangia sp. YIM S10712. Next base: position 48,596 of record NZ_JBPKBI010000028.1, on the reverse strand, counting down.
ACCCACGAAAACGCCATGCGCTGGTACTCCTTCGACCCCTTCGCGCACATCCCGCGCGACCAGGCCACCGTCGGCGCTCTCCGAGCCCGCGCCGCCGACCACGACGTCTCGATCCGCGCCCTCAGCCACCACCGGATCGACCCGGCGGACCGCCTCGCCGCGTACCACGCCCAACGCGCCGCGATGACCAGCGCCCACCGCTGAACGCGACAAGCCGAGATCTGCGACTCCCCGGCATCCCGAGGCAGTCGCAGATCTCGGCTTCGTGCCGTCGACCGGATCGAGCCCGGCTCACACCTTGCAGTAAATGTTCTTGATCGCCGTCACGATCGCCGCGGCCTTGTTCTCGTCCATCTGGATGTTGTCGCTGCGGAACCGGTTGATGGTGTACGAGATCACCGTCGCCTGGTCCTTCACGATCCGGATGTCGTCACACGTGTTCATGGCGTGGTATATCGCCGTGTCCTCGGCCTTGCCCAGCGCGGGGTCGATCTTGTTGAGCGCGGCGATGATCTCCTTCTTCTGCGCGTCGGTCGGCGGCTGGAACGAGACGCTCTCCGACGGGCTCGCCGCTCCGGACTCCTTGGCATCCTCGCCGCCCTCCGACCCGCAGCCGGCCAGGAAAAGCGGGGCGGCGATGGCGGCGGCAATGACGAGGTGGGTGCGTCGCATGGTGCTCCCCCGTTGAAAACGTGCAAGGTCAAGAGCGTTATATCACCGAGATATAAACGTCGGTTCGCCGCCTCCAACCCCACGGGTTGCCGCGGGAAAAACTCACGGAACCCCCTGCCGCAGCCACCGCGGCAACCGTCCGACCCACCCGATTTACCCCGCTTCCACACACCCGCTTTCGACAACCAACCGCATCGACGGGGCTTGGGCCGGTCACGTCGAGTCCCGACATCGGGTGCCGACGCGGCGCAGCGATTCCCCACCGAGAGATTCGTCACCCCGGGGCGCGGATCCGATGCACAGCCCCCGGCCGGGCACGAGCGCCTTCGCGGACGGTCATCGGGCCGTCCCACGGGCAAGTGACTTACGCCATGGCCCGCTTGCTGTGTTGCTGATGAGATGGTGAAGTGCGCACCCTCCGTGTTCGATTCGCTCCCCTTGTCCTTGCCGGCGCGTTGTTGTCGACTTCATGCGGAGCGTCGAACGACAGCGCCAACCCGTCCCGCGCCGCCTCCGACTCCCCGACGGGGAACGGTGGTTCGAGCGCAGCGGAGACGGACGGAGTCCGGATCACCTCTCCGGGGAGTCGGCAGCGCGACGTGCTTGCCGTGTCCGCCGAGTTCCAGGTGACCAACCGGGAGACCGAACCGTTCACGTTCACGATCTCGTTCGAACTCAGGTCAGACTCCGGGGCGTTGCTGGAGCGGACGGAGCAGACCGTCCCTGCCGTCGCCCCCGGCCGGACGGTGACCGAAACGGTCCGCATTCCCTCCTCCGGCTCGGCGCGGGGCGACGGCGAACACGTGCGGATCTCGAAGGTCAGGCGTGTCCCCTCGGACGAGGCACCCGCCGCCGCGGGCACATGTCCGCCGTCCGGCATCCGTGTCACCCTTGGCAGTCAGAACGCCGCCATGGGCCTTCGCGTCGTGGACCTGAGCCTGGAGAACTGCGGAACACGTGCCCACGACATCAACGGCTACCCCGCGCTCACCCTCCTGGACGAGGACCGCGAGCCCGTTCCCGACATCCGGATCGCGCGGGGCAGTGGCGGCGTCGCCACCCTGGACGGCTTCGACACCCCGCCCGAAGCCGTCACCCTGCAACCGGGCCAAGCCGCCTCCGCCAGTCTGGCTTGGCGCAACACCACCGGCAACGGCTCACCCGTGCAGGTCTCGTACGTCACAGTCACCGCCGAGCCCGGCTCCCCACCCGTGACCGTGACACCCGAACTCGACCTCGGCACCACGGGGGTACTCGCGGTCAGCCCCTGGCACTTGGAGACCGGCCCGACTGATCGCGGTGGGGTCACACCTGCAACAAGGCCTTGACAGCACGGCGTTCGTCCACGCGGTAAGCCTCGGCGGCGTCGCCTGCGTCATCGACTCCCGGGTATCGACCGCCTCGATAACGGCGTGCGCGCCGAGCCCGGCCTCACCCTCACCGTCCACACCGCCGAGCCCCGTTCGCCCTCGGACGAAGCCCTCGGCCTGCTCGGCTCCTGGGCCGCGACCGGGAAGGCGGAGGAAAGGGTGAGAAAGACCGGAGCCCCGGCGGGTCCGCTCGGCACCGACTGACCTTGGTCGCTTTCTCCCTCGGCCGCGTACCATCCCCGCAAGACGTTCCGGGGTCCGCGGCCGAGGCTCCGGCCATCCTGAACGTGTCGAAGAGGGGGTTTCGTGTCGGATTCCGTTTCCGTGGTGACCGGGCAAGGGCGGCTCGCCGGTCGTTTGCTGGACGACGGCGGGGCGGTGTTCGCCGGCATCCCGTACGCCGAGCCGCCGGTCGGTGCGCTGCGTCTGCGACCGCCGCAGCCGCCGCGGCGGTGGGAAGGTGTGCGGGACGCGACGCGGTTCCGGGCTGCTCCGCCGCAGACACCGCACCCGCTGTCACCGCCCGGCGCGGTGTACGACGAGGACTGCCTGCACGTGAACGTCTGGACCCCGGACATCCGCGGACGCCGGCCGGTGATGGTGTGGATCTACGGTGGCGCCTTCGAGTCCGGCAGCGCGACGCCGCCGACCACCGACGGGCAGTGGCTGATGCGCGGCGGCGATGTGGTGGTGGTCTCCTTCCACTACCGTGTCGGCGCGCTGGGTTTCGCGCACCTGTCCGGTATCGGCGGTGAGGCGTGGGCCGGCACCGCCAACCTGGGCCTTCAGGACCAGGTGGCGGCGCTGCGCTGGGTGCGGGAGAACATCACGCGGTTCGGTGGCGACCCGGACAACGTCACCCTTTTCGGCAATTCCGCGGGCGCGAGTGCGATCGGGTGCCTGCTGGCGATGCCGTCCGCGCGGGGGCTGTTCCGGCGCGCGGTGATGATGAGCCCGCCGATCGCGCGGATCTACGCGCCCGCGACGGCGGATCGGCTGGCCGCGGACCTCCTCGACGCGCTCGGTGTCACCCGCCCCGAGCAATTGGCCGACGTACCGGCCGAGCGCATCCTGAGCGCGCAGGCCGAGATCGTTCCTGCCGACATGGGCGTGCGGGCGCTGCCCGGCGGGCGCGCCTGGGGACCGGTGCTGGACGGAACTGTTCTGCCCCGCACGCCCCTTCAGGCCGCCGCGGCGGGCGATACCAAGGGCATAACCCTGCTTATCGGGGCGAATCGCGATGAAATGCTCATATACGAGCTGATGCAGCAAGCCGGCGGCTCGGGCCCGCAGTTGGACGACGGCACGCTGTACGACGAGATCGCCGGCGCGGTCGGTGCACCCGCAGCCAGCGCGCTGATCGAGGCGTACCGTGCCGCCGAGCCCGACGCCACGCCCGCGCGGCTGCGCCTCCGGTTTCTCGGCGACCACCTCTACCGCGTGCCGGCCTGGCGCATGGCCGAGGCGCACACCCGCGCCGGAGGCACCGCGTACCGCTACCTCTTCTCCGCGGATCTCCCGGTGGTCGGCTCGGCGCACGGCATGGAGGTCCCGTTCGTTTTCGGCGGCCACGACAAGAGCGAGGGCGCACTGTCCCAGCTCTACCGGGATTGGCCCGGCTCGGCGGAACTCGGACACCGAATGACGACGGCCTGGGCCGAGTTCGCACGCACCGGAGACCCGGGCTGGGCACCGCACAGCCCGGGGGCGGTCCAGGCGTGCGAGTTCGGTTCCGCCATGGGTTTCGTGGCCGAGCCCCCCGCGTCGACCGCGGCCGCATGGGCTCTCGCCGTGAACCACCCGACCGTGCCCGAAGTCCGCGCGCCCATGCACGACTGAGCCTCGCGATCCCCTGCCGCTGGTAGAACCTGCCTGTATGGATGCATCCGAAATACGGGACAGCGTGGGGGACTTCATCGACACCGAGACCCGACGCGGAATCGGCACGTTCGACGAGGTGGTCGCGGCGACCGTCGCACACCTGGGCGAGGCCGCCGAAGCCGACGAGGTACGCCCTGTCGTCGCCGAGGCGTTCGCCGCTCACCTGGAGGAGCAGCGCACCTGGCCGGATCTGCTCGACTCCGACCGCGTGCACCGCGCGTTCCGCCTGCTGGAGATCGACGGCATCATCGCGCGGACCGACTTCATGTGCTGCCGCAACTGTGGCGTCGGCGCCATCGAGGAACAGGTCGCCCGTGAGGGCCGACGTGCCCACGGGTACACCTTCTTCCACGCCCAGGACGCCGTCACCGCGGTGCACGGGGGCGGCGTCGAACTCTGTTTCGGCGCCCTGGCGCACAGTCCTGAACTCACCGGCCAGGCAATCGTCACCCGCCTTCGGGAGACCGGCCTGCGCGTCGACTGGAGCGGCGATCCGGGCGAGCGGATATTCGTCGGCGCGAAATGGCAGCGCCGCAGACTCGGAGCACGCGCCGACTTTCCCGGCGGCCCGGTCCGTACGTCGGCGCCACTGCTGGTGACGCGCTGCGACTACTCGCGTGAAGACGGCTACGAGGACGACGTTCCGATGACCCTCGCCGAATGTCGCGGAGCCTTGTATGAACTGCCGCCCGTCGAACTGAGTTTCGTCGGCGCCGAAACCACTGTCGACGGCGTCGCGACACGGCTGGCGACGTACTGGCGGATCGAAGACGGCCGGGCACGCCTGTGGAGCGAGGTGTTCCACCCCGGGCAGTTCGACCACGCCGGACGGTACGTCAGCTTGGACGAGATCGACCGCGTGCTGGAGGCGTTCGCCGTCCAGCGGCGCGTGGTACTGGGTGAACTCGGCGAACTCACCGCCCAGTTCTGAGGTTGCGCCCGGCGGCCACCCTGGAGTGATCTGGTTCACATTCGCCGGTTGTCACATCGTCCCACCTGCATCCGTCAGAAGGACGTCAACAACCGAAACCGCAAGGAGCACGCCATGGAAGCCCGCTTCAACTACTACGGCACCGCCCTCGCCCCCAAGTTCATGCGGTACCTCCAGTCGGCGGCCAAGGTCGTGGCGGACTCGGCGCTGCCGAAGTCGACACAGCACCTGGTGGAGCTCCGGGCCAGCCAGATCAACGGCTGCGGATTCTGCGTCGACATGCACAGCAAAGACGCCGCGCACGCGGGCGAGACCTCCGTACGCCTCAACCTGGTCGCCGCCTGGCGCGAGGCCACGGTCTTCACCGACGCCGAGCGCGCCGCCCTGGAACTCACCGAGCAGGGCACCCGCATCGCCGACGCCGCCGGAGGCGTCACCGACGAGGCCTGGGCGAACGCCGCCAAGCACTACGACGAGGACCAACTCGCGGCGCTGATCTCCCTCATCGCCCTCATCAACGCCTGGAACCGCATGAACGTCATCACCCGCAACCCGGCCGGCGACTACCAGCCCGGCCAGTGGGGGTGACCGACAACACCCGAAGCCGCATCAGAAGAACAGGCCACGATTTCAACGAAGGCCCGGACCACACCGTCCGGGCCTTCGGCCTCGGGGATCCACGCGTTATGCGCACCCAGGCCGCCGGCGCCGACGCCCAGACGGGAGCAGAGTGCGCCGTCCGCGAAACAACAAGCCTCCCCGACCGACCGTGAGTCGCATTCGAACTCCCGTTCCGGCGCGTCAAGTTGGGGAGCACCCCGCGCGGGTCCAGCGGCCGCGCGCTCCGGACGACGGCGCGATGCGCGCAATCCCTTGTGTCGTGTGGCTGAAACTCGCCATCGGAGCGAACTCCTGGTCTCCTGTAGGGATTCATCGCCCGGGGTGCCGGTGAACGCGTCATCCGGTCGCGTCGGCCACGGGCTCGGATCTCGTCTATGGAGGAAGCCCGTGGAGGCTCGGACAGGCACGCGGACATCCGGCGGCCCCGCCTTCGACATGGCCAAGGGGGTCGTGCGCTACGGCGGACACTGCCTTCGGGAGCGCATCGCGTCGCCACGGATGAGCGGGGCGGCCGATGTGCCGGTGTCCGGACGGCAGATCACCCGGGAGTGGCTGACCGCGGTCCTGTGCGGTGGGCAACCCGGAGCGGCGGTCGAGTCGTTCCGGGTCGAGGATGCGACCAGCGGTACGTCGACGCGTCTGCGGCTCCACCTGGCCTACAACGAGGCCGGCAGGCAAGCGGGGCTGCCCGAGGTGTTGTTCGCGAAGACCACGGCCAAGTTCACGCAGCGCATGATGCTCGGGCTCGGGAACACGCTCGCACGGGAGCCGGGGTTCTTCGCGCACCTGCGAAACAACGTCGACATCGAGGCGCCGCGCGGCTACCACGGGGCCGCAGACCAGGCGTCCGGCCGCTCGATCGTGCTGATGGAAGACCTCGTCGCGACGAAGGGCGCCACGTTCTGCACGCCGCGTACGACCGTCACCCGCCCGCAGATCGAAGACCTCGTCGCGAACATGGCCACGTGGCACGCGCGTTACTGGGACGCCCCCGAACTCACCGCGCACGCCTCGTGGTTGGTGATGCCCAGCGTGCACTTCCGCACCCTGGACCGGCTGATCCAGCTGCGCAAGCGGGCCGAAGTCGGAGCGGCGCGGGCCGAGTCCGTGATCCCGGCCACGCTGCTGGGCACGTCGTTCGACCGCCTCTACCGCGCGTTCGAGGCATCGGCGCACCTCGCCGATGAGGGTCCGTTGACCGTGCTGCACGGCGACGGCCACATCGGCAACACGTACGTCACCTCGGAGGGCCGGATGGGCTTCACCGACTGGCAGATCACCATGGAGGGGTCGTGGGCCTTCGACTACACCTACACCGTCACGGCGGCACTCGCCGTGGAGGACCGGCGGGAGTGGGAAAAGGACCTGCTCGGCTTCTATCTGGACGAGTTGTCGGCGGCCGGGGTGAAGGCGCCGGACTTCGACGTCGCATGGCTCGCGTACCGGCGCCAGACGTTCTATCCATATCTCATCTGGCTGTACACGATCGGGCGCGGCGCGCTCCAGCCGGAGATGCAGCCGTCCGACACCTGCCTGGCCATTATCGAGCGCACCGCCAACGCCGTGGTCGACCTGGGCTCGCTCGACGCGATCGAGGCCGGACCGGGCGGCACGGCCGCGTGACCGCCCCGCCCCCCTGCACCCGCCGGCCCGGCGCTGTGATGTACGGCACCGCCAAAGAAGGGAGACGGGCGCAACACGGCACAGCAAACCCCAAGCGCCCGATTCGCCCAGTCTTACCCGCATTAAGCGCTGTTTACATCGCAACCGAGAGTGCTGTATACATCTAGCGAGAATCATATTTCCACCTTGCGTTGGCCCAGCAGCTCGCGGGTCCGCCCGTCGGCGAGCGAACGAACAAACGGAGGACGGCATGGCGAAGGCGCTCGCGCCCGACGTCTCAACGTGGCCCCAGGACAACCCCCAGCTCGTCGGCAGCCGCTGCGGCTCGTGCAGCGCGGTGACGTGGCCGAGGCAGCCTCGGTGTCCGCGGTGCAGCGGCCCGGACATGTCCGAGGAGCTGCTGCCGCGTCGGGGCACGCTGGTGGCGTGGACGACGCAGGGCTTCGTGCCGAAGCTGCCGTACGCGGGGGGCGAGACCGCGAAGACGTTCAAGCCGTTCGGGATCGGCCTGGTCCAGCTCGACGACGTCGTGCGCGTGGAGGTCCGCCTGACCACGGCCGACCCGGACCAGCTCAAGATCGGCATGGACCTCGAACTGACCTTCGTCCCGCTGTACGTCGACGAGGACGGGGAAGAAGTTCTCGTCGCCGCGTTCCAGCCCGCCTGACCCGCCGCCACGACTGAGGAGATCGACATGAACGACGTTGCGATCATCGGCGTGGGCCTCCACCCGTTCGGCCGCTTCCCCAAGACCGCCATGGAGATGGGCGCCGAGGCCATCGACCTGGCGCTGAAGGACGCCGGCGCCGAGTGGAAGGACATCCAGTTCGGGTTCGGCGGCAGCTACGAGGTCAGCAACCCCGACGCCGTCACCCGCCTGGTCGGCCTGACCGGCATCCCCTTCACCAACGTGTTCAACGCCTGCGCCACCGCCGCCAGCGCCATCCAGCAGACCGCCGAGGCGATCCGCTCCGGCCGCTACGACATCGGCATCGCGGTCGGCATGGACAAGCACCCGCGCGGAGCCTTCACCGACGACCCCAACAAGCTGGGGCTGCCGGACTGGTACGCCGAGAACGGGCAGTTCGTCACCACGAAGTTCTTCGGCATCAAGGCCAACCGCTACTGCCTCGACCACGGCATCTCGCACCGCACCCTCGCCCGCGTCGTCAACAAGGCGCTGCGCAACGGTGAGCAGAACCCGAACGCCTTCCGCCGCAAGCCGATGGCGGAAGACGACATCCTGAACTCGCAGATGCTGAACTACCCGCTGACGCAGTACATGTTCTGCTCGCCCGACGAGGGCGCCGCGGCCGTGATCATGTGCAGCGCGGAGGTCGCGCGCCGCTACACCACCAAGCCGGTCTGGTACCGCTCCAGTGCGATCCGCACCCGCCGCTACGGCGCGTACGAGGTCCACGCCACCTGGGCCGCCGTCGACGAGGACGTCTCCCCGACCGTCTACGCCGCCAAGGCCGCGTACGAGGCCGCGGGCATCGGCCCCGAGGACGTCGACGTGATCCAGCTCCAGGACACCGACGCCGGCGCCGAGATCATCCACATGGCCGAGAACGGCTTCTGCAAGGACGGCGAGCAGGAGAAGCTGCTCGCCGAGGGCGCCACCGAGATCGGCGGCCGCCTCCCGGTCAACACCGACGGTGGTCTGCTGGCCAACGGCGAGCCCATCGGCGCCTCCGGCACCCGCCAGGTCCACGAGATCGTGCGCCAGCTCCGCGGCGAAGCCGGCGACCGCCAGGTACCCGGCAACCCCCGCGTCGGCTACACCCACGTCTACGGCGCCCCCGGCACCGCGGCGACATCGGTGCTGAGCCTGTAGAACCGCACGCAGAGCACCGTCCGACGGGCGTCCACTCCGGTGGGCGCCCGTCGGCGTTTTCCGCACGCGACCGAAAAACGGCAATCCGCTTATCCGGAAAACCGTCCGAAAACCGCGGCAATTTCTTCTCGGAATTCTTTGCATTCCTGGATTTCCTAATATTCCAGGTATCCCGGGGCCGAAGGCCCATGCGCACGCTGCTGCCCCGTGCGAGTGAACGGCGCCATGGCGCAAGGAGACAAGCCCGTTTCCTGAGCTACGTTCACTTTGCCCTTTTTGCAAGGAAAGTTCGTCAAGAGGAGAGCGCGCATGGTCGAGCCCGCACAGTCCACGTCCCGCCGACGGTTCCTGGGCATGGCCGGGGCCGCCGCGACGACGGCGACGCTGTGGCAGGTCATGGCGGGGGCCGCCCCCGCCACCGCGGCTCCCGCCGACAGCAGACTGGACAAGGCGGCGCCGCAGGTGGGTGCCGGCCGGTCGGTGGCTGTCCTCGGCGCCGGACCCGCCGGGCTCGCGTCCGCGCTCAAGTTGGTCGAAGCCGGCCTCGACGTGACGGTGCTGGAGGCGCAGGACCGTGTCGGCGGCCGTACGTTCACCGCCCGCCCCGGCGACACGATCACCGAGGTATGGGACGACGGCTCGGTGCGCACCCAGACCTGCCGCTTCGACGACGGCATGTACCTCAACTGCGGGGCCGGGCACATCCCTTCCCTCCACCAGCGCGTGCTCGGACTGTGCCGCAAGCTCCGCGTGCCGCTGGAGCCGTACATCCACACCACGACCGCGAACCTGTTCCAGACCGACAAGGCATGGCAGGGCGCGCCCCGGCAGAACCGGCGCATCGCCAACGACACCCGCGGCTACGTCGCGCAATACCTCGCCCAGGCCGTGCGGAAAGGCACCGCGGGCGACGACGGGATGACTCCCGCGCAGCGCGAGAGACTGGTCGAGATGCTCGTCCAGTTCGGCGTGCTCGACCCGACCGACCACAGCTACCTCGGCAGCACGCGCTCCGGCCTCGCGCGGATTCCGACCGTCCTACAGCCCGAGGAGCCCATCAGCCCGCTGATGATGGACGACCTGCTGGACAGCGAGTTCTGGAAGCACTATTTCTTCCAGACCAACGATCTGCACTGGCAGACCACGTCGTTCCAGCCGGTGGGCGGGATGGACAACATCTGGCGGGCCGTCCTCGGCGCGCTGCCGCCGGGCACCGTCACGTTCAACGCACCGGTCAGCCGCATCCGGCTGGACGGCGACGGTGTGATCGTCGCGTGGACCGCGGGCAGCCGCGCCCCGCAGAGCCGGCGGTTCGACTTCGTCCTCAGCAACATCCCGATCACCGTGCTGCGCAAGACGATCGCGCTGGAGAACTTCTCCACCGCCTTCCTGTCAGCCGTACACAACACCCCCTTCACCGGCGCGTGCAAGGTCGGGTGGCAGGCGAACCAGCGCTTCTGGGAGAAGCCGCAATATCAGATCTACGGCGGGATCAGTTGGGTCAACGACGAGGTCGAGCAGATCTGGTACCCGTCCAACGACTACTTCTCCGCAGCCGACAAGGGCACCTTGACCGGTGCCTACAACGCGTACGAGGGCGCGAGGATCTTCGGTGACCGCTCGCACCAGGAGCGGCTGCGCATCGCACGGGCCGCCGGTGCCAGGTTGCACCCGGAGTTCACCGACGACGCGATCGTCCCCGAGCACCTCGGGCTGTCCATCGCCTGGCAGAAGGTGCCCTACCAGTTGGGCGCGTGGGCCGCCTGGGACCCGTCGGAACCGGATCAGAAGGAGATGTACTCCGAACTGATCCACCCCCAGGGCGAGGACAACTTCTTCGTGATCGGCGACCAGGTGTCCCAATTGCCGGGCTGGCAGGAGGGCGCGCTGATGTCCGCCGAGTGGGTCTACGAGTGGATCGTCAACGCGAAGCGGGACATGCGCGCCCCCGTGCAGCGGATCCCCGACGCACGGAGCCTGACCATGGGCGGCGTCTGACCGCGTACAGTGCCTGACGGCCCGTCATGTGCCTGTCACCGGACGGTGGTTCGGCGACAGGCACACGTTTGTGCCACATCGTCGAACCCGGGTGACCCGGTCGAATGAATGGGCATGGGATTCTCTACCGACTGGTAAGTTTGTTTATTTCGCCCACGTACAGGGTTCCGTCATCGCATGGTTGATCTGCCGTTCGAAGACCGGACCGATTTCGACAACGCCGACCGCGGGTTCGTCGCGTCACTCACGCCCGGCGTGGTCAAGGCCCCCGACGGCCGGGTGGTGTGGGACAACGACGTCTTCGCCTTTTTGGACGGCGACTGCCCCCCGACGGTCAATCCGTCGCTGTGGCGGCAGTCGCAACTGTGCGCCAGGCAGGGCCTCTACGAGGTGACCGAGGGCATCTACCAGGTACGCGGCCTCGACCTGTCGAACATGACGCTCGTCGAAGGCGACCGCGGCGTCGTCGTGATCGATCCGCTGGTCTCGGCGGAGTGCGCCGCAGCCGCGCTGAAGCTCTACCGCGAGCACCGCGGCGACCGCCCGGTGACCGGCATGATCTACACCCACTCGCACGTCGACCACTTCGGCGGCGCACCCGGTGTGATCCCCGAGGACAATCCCGAAGGCATCCCGATCCTCGCGCCCACCGGCTTCGTGGAACACGCCGTGTCGGAGAACGTCTACGCCGGCACGGCCATGTCCCGCCGCGGCGTCTACCACACCGGGGCGCTCCTGCCGAAGAGCCCGACCGGCATGGTCGGCACCGGGCTGGGCCAGACCGCCTCGACCGGCACGACCGCACTGATCCCGCCCACCCGGGACATCACCCACACCGGGCAGGAGGAAGTCGTCGACGGCGTGCGGATCGTCTTCCAGATGACGCCGGGCACCGAGGCGCCCTCGGAGATGAACTTCCACTTCCCCGAACGCCGCGCGCTGTGCCTGGCAGAGAACGCCACGCACAATCTGCACAACATCCTGACCCTGCGCGGGGCAGTGGTCCGCGATGCCCGGGGCTGGTCGCGCTACCTGGCCGAGGCGGTCGACATGTTCGCCGCGGACACCGATGTCGCGTTCGCGTCGCACCACTGGCCCACATGGGGCAGCGACAACATCGTGAGATTCATCGAGGAGCAGCGGGACCTGTACGCGTACCTCCACGACCAGACCCTGCGCATGCTCAACCAGGGCCTGACCGGCACCGAGATCGCCGAGCGGATCGAGGTGCCCCCGGCACTCGCGGTCAAGTGGCACACGCGCGGCTACTACGGCTCGGTGTCGCACAACGTCAAGGCCGTCTACCAGCGCTACATGGGCTGGTTCGACGGCAACCCTGCACACCTGTGGCAGCACCCGCCGGTCGAGGAGGCCACCCGGTACGTGGCCTGCCTCGGCGGGATCGACGTCGTGCTCGGCAAGGCCCGGGAGTACGTCGCGGCCGACGACCTGCGGTTCGCCGCGACGCTGCTGGGCCACGCGGTGTTCGCCGCGCCCGACCACACCGGCGCGAAGTCGGCGCTGGCCGACGTGCTCGAACGCCTCGGCTTCGGCGCGGAATGCGGCACATGGCGGAACTTCTACCTCACCGGCGCCAAGGAACTGCGGGAGGGCATCACCCCGACCCCGTTCGGCATCTCCGGGGGCATGGTCTCGGGCCTGTCCACCGAGCAGGTCTTCGACTTCCTCGCCATCCGCGTCAACGGCCCCAAGGCGTGGGACGAACGCCTCACGATCGACTGGGACTTCACCGACACCGGCGACCGCCACCGTACGACGCTGTCCAACGGCGCCCTGGTCCACCAGCCGCGCACCGACCACACCGGCGGCACCCCCGACACGACACTCAGCCTGACCCGGCAGCAAATGTTCGCGCTCGTGACCGACGGCACCACCGACGGCATCGTCGGCGACACCAAACCCCTCGCCCGACTGCTGAACGTCCTTGATGACCTGGACCCGAGCTTCCCCGTCGTCACTCCCTGACCTGGTACTGCAACCGCAGTTGGTCTGATGAGATCTCAGCTCATGGACTGTGGCCTCGTCGTTTGTAGTGGCTGATGCGTGCGCGGTGTTGGGATCGTCGTCGCCAGTGGGGCCAATACAGGACGCGGGTGATCGGCGGCGGGTGCCGGTCGGTGAGGTGGGTGATCAGGCGCCGGATCTCGGGCAGGGTCAGCGGGATGAGGCCGGGACTGTGTCCGGATCCCCTTTTGGTCGTGTCGTCGCGCGGAGGACGGCCAGGTGGTTGTGGACGGCCATGGCGATGGTGATGTGCCGGTACCAGGCGTGGTACTTGCGGACCTGGTAGTGGTCGAGGCCGCACTCGTTCTTCGCGGTCCGGAAACACTCCTCGATCGTCCAGTGCTTGGTCGGCTTGCGTGGGCGGGTAGGGCGTGGGGTTAGCCACCGTGCAGGAGTTCGCGGACGCGCGCCGCGAGGACCTGGCTGCCATCCGGGTCGCCCTCCACCCGCAGCTCGACCTGTCACCGAGCCACGCTGGGCGCGCATCACCACACCCACCCCCACGGCTAAACCCGACCCTGCGGGCCCGATCGCAGGACCTCGATCGCCGGACCGGGCCCGCAGCTCGCCGCAGAAGCCGCGCGCACGCCGAGGTCCCGTCCCACTCCCATGGGCGGACAACGGTGGACTCGGTGACGCGGCCCGGGCCTATGCTGCCGCTCGGGCCATCGAGGTGTCCTCAGCCGCCGCGGTCGCCTGGCAGTTCTCCCACGCTGGTGCCGTCCGGTGACCAGTGCGGGTCGGCCTTCGCGCCGATCGCCGCCGGCCGCTGCGCCGGAACAGGAACCGGCACGAGTGCGCGGCTGCTCTGCTGCCGGAGAACTGGTCCCGGATTCTGTCATCGTGAATCGACTGCGTACGGGCGAGTCTGGCGTGCGGGGACGGTGCACACCCCGGGATGTCAAACCGGTTGTGTGAGGCTCGGCGGGTCCGGATGGCGCAGGCCGAGGTCTTCGACGTACGGAAGCAGGGCCTTGGCCCATGCGGCATAGCCTGCGCCGTTAAGGTGCAGTTGGTCGTAGGTGTAGTCCGGGCGCAGTTGACCCGTGCCGTCGTCGAGGATGGGCCATAGGTCGATGTAGTCGGATCGGGCTTGGCGCGCGATGCGCCGGTAGGCGTGATTGAGCTGTCGGATCGCGACGGCGTGTTCGCGTTCGCGGGGTGTGACGCTTTGGATGAACAACGGTGCCTGCGGCGCGCGTCGGCGGAGTTCGCTGACAAGGGCACCCATGCGGTCGGTGATCTGCGCGACGGTGGGGTGGCTGTCCGTCCGGTTCGAGGCGAAGTCGTTGGTCCCTGCAAGGAGGAAGACCGCTGCAGGCGCGATGATCGCGGTGTCCAGCCGTCCGCGAATGTCGTCGATCGTGTTGCCGCCGACTCCGCGGTTGACCAGGGGCACGCCGGGAAACCACTCGTGCCACAGGCCGCCTTCGGTGAGGCTGTCGCCGAGAAAGACGACCCTGCCCGTGGGGGAGGGCACATAGTCGAATTGTGCGGCGCAGGCGGCCATCTTGTCGGCCAGCCGGGCACGCATGGCTGCTTTGAACTGTTCGGGAACCATGAGAATGCCTTCTTGCTGTGTTCTCTGTGTGGGGATCTGCGGCATGACCGGGTTCGTTTCGTCGGGGAGGTCCCGGGTGGTTTCCGACGGTCGTGAAGTCGGCGGCTGATTCGCGCGACGCTGCGGTGTCCTGGGACGAAGAATTGCTTTGATGGGTCGGCTCGTTCGCCGTGCACGCGCCGCAACCTATCGCCGCGTGGGCGGACTTGACCCGACTCGCCGACTTCCCAGCCGACGCGCAACGTGCGGTGGAGTGGCACGCTTCGACGCCTGGGTCTTGCCCGGGCCGAGCCCGCGCACAGTCGCTCACGCGCCCACTATCGATACGGTTCAAGCAGTGCATCGAGGGCGTTGAGGGCATCCTTGACACGCGCGATGTCGGCAGGGTCAGTGCTGCCGGTGGCCCTGGCAACTGTGTCGTCGATCTCGGCGGGCGGGAGGTTCCGGGCGCGTTCGAGAGCGGCCGCCGAGGGGCGCACCAGGGTGCGGCGGCGGTCGCGGGGGTCGGTGACCGTTTCCACAGAGCCGTGCTCGCGTAGGTTGGCGACACAGGCCGAGACCTGACTCTGCGGGTATCCGACCCGCTCGGTGATATCGGAGACCGAGCTGTCGGGATTCTCGAAAACGTCCGCCACGATGGCCCGGGTCGCACCGGAGAGCCTCCGCGTGCCCATCTCGGGCATCGCTTGTTCGCCGAGCTTCATCAGCGTGCGCCCCAGTCGGAACAGCTCGTATCCATCCACGCTTGAACATTACACCAAAATAGATGCATCACACTTGATGTAATCGTCCGTGGCGAGCTAGCGTCACTCGATTCCTTCCGCTGTCCCGTCAGGGGCAAGGCGCCGGTGTGAGAACTGTGTGCTGGTCCGATTGCTTGTCACCTAGACCCGCCCGTACCGACGTGCTATCGCCGCCGAGTCGCCGAGCGTGGCTCCCGCGACCGGCCCCTGCTGCCCGGTCATCCAGTCGATGAGCCGCGGGCACTTTCCAGCGGCCGCCCGCGCTGCCTGACTGTGGTAGTCGTCGGCGATCCGGCACATGCCTTGGAAATGTTGCTTGGCCGATGTGTATCGGCCCGTGCCGCCCGTGCGGGCCGGGTCTCGGCACGGCCAGGTCGGTCAGGATGCGAGCGTCGCGACGATTGTCGGAAGGTCGGACGTCGTACGGATTCCCGGCTTCGCCGCGATCACGTAGGGGACGGAGTTCACCGCGGGGTTCGCGGTGTACCCCGGAGTCGTCTCCGCCATCACCTCCGGGGGCATTGGCGGGAACTGGAGGTCCAGGGTCATGGATGCGTCACCATCGACCATGACGCGCCAGCCATTCCGCAATTCCCAGTTTTTGTCGATTTCGGTTGTGCAGTACCACGTGGCGGTGAAGCGCATCAGCGCTTTCCCGTTGCGGATGCCGGCCACCGTCATGCGCTGAGCGGCAACGGTGCCCTTCTTGATCATGCCTGCGGCGATTTCCACGTCGCGCAAGGCCGTCGCAACCTCGCCGGACCGCTCAAGGGAATCGAGCGGAACCGACAGCGCGTCCGCGACGTGCGCGAGGGCGGGACCGAAGCTGCCGCGCGCGTTCGTCAGCCGTGCCTTGGGGAAGTCGGACACCGTGCGTCCGAAGCCCATGCTCCGGAACAGCATGTCGGGCGAGTTGCGCGACGACACGTCCGCGTACTCGTCGATCGTCAGGCTGTTCAGCCGTCGCTGCATCTGCGACAGGACCAGTGGTATCGCCCGGTTGATGAATCCGGGGCTGACGCCCGTGCTGTGGATCGAACTGCCGCCCTCGGCACACGCGGCCTCGACGCGCTCGCGAACCTCGGGGTCCATGCTCGCCGGGTGCTGGAAGTCGTCACGCGTGGTCACCACGTTCGCGCCCGAAGCGAGCAGCCGACAGATCTCGTCGAGATTGGTCGCCGCGGCCATGTACAGAACACAGTCGGCATCGAGCGCGATGATCTCCTCGATGTCACGCGTCGCGACCACGCCCGTGTCCGGCAACCCGCACAGCGCACCCGCATCACGCCCGGCCTTGTCCTCACTGTGGACGTACACGCCGACCAAGGACAGGTTCGGATGCTCGAGTACATGCCGCAGCGCGCGGCTGCCTATGTTGCCCGTGCCCCACTGGACGATCCGGTGGGGCGCTGCGGCAACAGATGTTTCGGTGGAGGAACTGGACTTCATCGATACCTCATCTGTCGAGGAACGGGGAACTCCGGCCGCGGGCGGGCGTTTCCGCGGGCACTGCGATGGGCGTGGCGGGGTTTGCACCGCAGCCGCAGCCACCTCGGCGACGCCGGATTCCCGGCCCAGTAGCTACCGTGCGGCGCACGACCTCGACCCGTCCGACGTGCAGCCACGCGCGCTTGACGACGGCCTCGCGCTCGGCCCGCCAAAACTCCTGCGAGATGAAGGCCTGGTACGGCACGCCCCGGTCCCCACCTTGAAATGATGCTCGTCGGGCTCCCCTCGGCCGGCTTGGGAAACAACGCCATTGCGTCGGTCCTCCTCCAGGTGGCAGGCGGCGCGCGTCTCGCGGTGTCGGGGCGCAGACCCGCGTGCGGAGCCCGGGCGGGACCGGGCCGAGGGATGGTGCTTCCGGATGGGCCCGTGCGCGGGCGCCGTTCTGGCTCAGCTTCGGTGACTCGTTATTCGATCCATCATGGGCACTGATGGGCCTGCTTGAACAATAGAATTCCGACATGTGAGCATAGCCTCGTTTCATGGTTGCGCCGGGGTTCCGGGCATCCCGCCTGGGCTCCGCCGCGTCGCGAACACTGGTAGGTGGCTGCGCACACCGCACCGAACGCGTCGGAAAGGGACGAAGGCACCCAGTCCGACGCGTCGATTCTTCGGCTGCCTGTGACCCTACGTTCGGGCTCGACTGCACGGACGGGTGATGACGGAGTCGAAACGGGCTGTCATGAACCGTGGAGCCGGCTTGTCAGGGCTGCCCTGACCACCTAGCGTGTCAGGAGAACCCTGACGCGACGGAAGGTAGCCATGACAGCCACTCTTCAATCCGCCGAGCCCACGCAGTGCTCCTTCTGCGGGAAGCCAGGCTCCGAGGTCGGCAAGCTGGTCGCGGGACCGGGTGTCTACATCTGCGACGAATGCGTGGCACTGGCGGAACGGATCGTGGCCGAGGCGCTCGGGACACGCTCCCCAGAGCGCGGCCAGGTATGGATCGCCATGACGGACGAGGAGATCCTGAACCGTCTGCCTCAAGTCGCCGCGCACATCGACCGAGCCGAGGACGACCTGAGAGTGTGGGTTCAGGAACTGCGGCGACGTGGAGTGACCTGGGCCCGGATCGGACAGACGCTCGGCATCACTCGCCAGTCTGCCTGGGAGCGCTTTTCCGGCGAGGAGTGATGGGCGACGCAGGCGCGGTCAGAGGGCTGATGTCGACGGCAGGATGCTTCATACACTCCATCCGCGGCTACTCCGCCGGTGCTGTCGACTACATCACCCGGTCCGGTCGAACTCCGTCAGCTGCGCGGCGATCTCGCGCTCTTGCTCCTTCAGGCGCGCCGGCACCGCCCCCAAGGTCAGCTCGCTGTCGCTCACGCGCCGCGCAGGGTGGGGGTTTGGCGCTCGCCCCGACCACCCACACGACCAACCCGCCCCGCGTTCGCCGCCGTTCACCCCCCCCATGCCCCAGAGACCGCCCTGAACCCAAAACGGTAAAGGCCGCGTTTCTCGGCCTGGGGCGGGCTACAGCGCGTCCGCAGTGCCGGCGGACCGTTCCGAGGCGAACTCGTCGGCGGCTTTGACCGCTGCCGTGTACCGGTCGGCCAAAAGCCTCAGGTGCCCGACCAGTTCATCCGGCGACTCGACAGTGAAGCCGAGACCGAGCATGCCGATCCAGACCGCGACTGTCTCCAGGCTGTCGCCGCCGGTCACGAGCACCGAACGCCCGTCGGGGCGGGACTCGACGACACCTACGGCCGGGTTGATCCGGGCGAGAACGTCCTCGGCGGGCGCGTCCACGACGAGGCGGGCATGTACCGACCACCCGGTGCGGGCGACCTCGCGCACCACGAACTCGGTGAGGTCGCCGGGTGGCTGCACCGGGGTGAAGTGACGGCCGCCGGGCAGGCGCAGCGTCAACCAGTCCACGCGGTACGGCATCCACGTTCCGTCGTCAGGCGCACGTCCGACGACGAACCACCGGCGCTGCCAAGCGATGAGCTTGTAGGGCTCGAACTCGATCCGCTCATCCCCGCGGTAGAACGCCCGCAGGCCCCGGCGGTCGCGGATCGCGGCGGCGATCTCGGTCAGAAGCCCCGGATCGACTTCCGGGTCTTCGACGTTGGAATCGGTGTTCACCGGGCCGGCTTCGGTGGCATCCCGCAGCGAGGCGAGGCGGCGGCGAAGACGGTCCGGCATCATGTGTTCCAATTTGGCGAGCGCCCGGCCGCCGCTCTCCGCGAACCCGGCGACGCCCGTGACGGTGCGCAGGCCGACCGCGACCGCGACCGCTTCGTTGTCGTCCAAAACCAACGGCGGAAGCTTCGCACCGGGGCCCAAGCGGTAGTACCCGCCGCGGCCACGCACCGCGTGCACCGGGTAGTC
Organism: Yinghuangia sp. YIM S10712; assembly: GCF_051388935.1. Classification (NCBI taxonomy): domain Bacteria; kingdom Bacillati; phylum Actinomycetota; class Actinomycetes; order Kitasatosporales; family Streptomycetaceae; genus Yinghuangia; species Yinghuangia sp. YIM S10712. The sequence goes on along the minus strand of NZ_JBPKBI010000028.1, from coordinate 29,491 downwards.
CAGTTCGCGCAGCCGGGCGATGTCGTTGCGCACCGTCCGCTCCGTCACACCGAGGCGTTCCGCCAACTGCGAGGCGGTCCACTCGGGCCGCGCCTGGAAAAGACCGAGCAGGGCAAGAACGCGTCCGGAAGTCTTCTTCACCGCGCCCATTAAACCGGCATCAACGGTTCCGCAATGGTTTCTAGGGTCGGAGACAACGCAGACGGAAGCCCCCCGGGCAGAACCGAAAGGCCGGACCATGAACGCGCAGATCACCCCGTTCGTCATCGACATCCCGCAGGCCGACCTGGACGACCTGCGTGCCAGGCTGGACCGCACCCGGTTCGCCCCCGCGGTGCCCGGCGATGCCTGGGAGTACGGCACGCCCACGTCGTACCTCCGCGACATGGTCGAGCGCTGGAAGTCCTTCGACTGGCGCACGGTCGAGGCCCGCCTGAACGCCTACGACGGCTACCTCACCGAAATCGACGGCCAGCGGATCCACTTCCTGCACATCCGCTCCCGGCACGCGGACGCCACCCCGCTGCTCCTGGCCCACACCTACCCGGGCTCGCAGTTGGACTTCCTCGACATGATCGAACCGCTCGTCGACCCCGAGGCGCACGGCGGCACCGCCGCGGACGCCTTTCACCTCGTCATCCCGTCCATGCCTGGCTTCGGCTGGTCCACCCCGGTCACCGACACCGGGTGGACCATGCGGCGGGTCGCCGCCGCGTACGACGTCCTCATGCGCCGTCTCGGTTACGACTCATACGGCGTCCACGGCAGCGACGGCGGGGCCATGGTCGCCCGCGAGCTGGCGGTCGCGGACCCTGAGGGCTTCCGGGGTGCTCACGTCCTGCACCTGTTCTCGTTCCCGTCGGGCGACCCCGCCGAGTTCGAGGGCTTCGGCCCGAAGGAGTACGCGGCGCTCGCGCACATGCAATGGTTCCAGTCCGTCGGCGGCTACAACCAGATGAACGGCACCCGCCCCCAGACCGTCGCCGCCGGCCTCGCCGACTCGCCCGTCGCCGTCTTGGCGTACAGCGAACTGTTCGAAAGCTTCGGGAACGGCACCAGCCTGGTATCCCCCGAGCAGGTCATCGCCCAGGCCACGCTCTACTGGCTGACCAACACCTACGGTTCCGCCGCCCGCTACCACTACGAGGAGCAGCACTCCGGCGCCGAACCGGTGGTCAGCACCGGGCGGATCGGCGTGGCCGTGTTCAAGGACGACTTCCAGACCATCCGTTCGCTCGCCGAACGCGACAACAAAGGGATTGACCACTGGTCCGAGTTCCCCCGAGGCGGGCACTTCGCCGCCATGGAGGTACCCGGAGACGTCGTCACGGACCTGCGGGCGTTCTTCGGCTGAGCCGCGCTGCCGTCTGTCGGCCCCGCGCACGCGGGGGCCGACAGTTCGCGCGGTGGCGGATTCGGCGCCCCGAGAACCGGTGAGGTTCGTGGTCACCGCACCAGGCACCCCGGCCACGACGTGAACCGTCCCGCACGAACCCTCGGCGTCGGTCGCCCCGACGCGGTCGGGGCTACTGGCGGAGGAAGTCCGCCAGTGCGTCGCCCGCCGCGAGGACGTGTTGCTCGGCGACCTTGCGGGCGTTGGCGGCGTCGCCGGAGCGCAGGTGGTCGAGCAGTTCGTCGTGTTCCGTCTGGTTGTGGATGGGGATCACGGCGAGGAAGTTCGAGGGGATCAGGCGTACCGCCTGCCGCAGCAGGGGCAGCAGATGCGGGACCCCGGCAGCGGTGTTGACGATGTGGTGGAAGCGCCAGTTGGCCTCGATCATGGCCGGGCCCGGAGGGTCGTCCGCGATGGAGCCCGCGACCTCTTCGAGTTCCTTGAGCGCGGCGGGGGTGATCCTCTGCGCCGCCCACTCGGCGGCCTTCCCGCTGAGCGTGGCGAAGATGGCGAAGTTGTCCAGGGTCTCGGCCGGGGTAGCGCCGAGGACGCGGACGCCGCTGCGCGGTGCGATCTCCACGAGGCCTTGGAAGGACAGCTCCAGCAGCGCTTCGCGCACGGGCGTACGGCTGATGCCGAATTCCTCGGAGATACGGTCGAGGTCGAGCCGCGTCCCGGCGGGCAGTGCGCCGGTGAGGATGCGGTCGCGCAGCTCCCGCTCGGCCCGCTGCCGCACGGTTCCGCCGATTTCGGCAGCCGGAGTGTGCCTCATCGCACAAGGGTATCAGCGCTGTACATGTTGAATCTGATATATCAGATGTGCCATCTTCTCTCCCATGAGTCGAAACCCAGGAGACCAGCTCTCGCTGGTCGCGTTCATGCAAGCGGGCAACACTTCGGTCTACGCGGGGTCCTGGCGCCACCCGGCGACAGAGCACAGGTACCTCGACGCGTCGTACTACGCCGACCTGGGCCGCACACTCGAGCGCGGCCTCTTCGACCTGATGTTCTTCGACGACCGCCTCGCGATGCCGGGCATCTACGGCGGTTCGGTCGCGGACGCCGTCCGGTACGGCGCGCGGCCGGTGAAGCTGGACCTGAGCGTGGTCCTGGGCGTGCTCAGCCAGGCGACGTCGAAGATCGGCCTGGGTGCGACGTACTCCACCACCTACTACGCGCCGTTCCACGTCGCGCGGACGTTCGCCACGCTCGACCACCTCAGCGGCGGCCGCGCGGCGTGGAACGTCGTGACGTCGGTCAACGACAGCGAGGCGCAGAACTTCGGCGTCAAGCAGCACATGAGCCCCACCGAGCGCTACGACCGGGCGGACGAGTTCCTTGAGGCGGTCGCCGGTCTGTGGGACACGTGGGAGGCCGACGCGCTGATCCACGACCGCGAGGCCGGCATTTACGCCGACCCCGACAAGGTCCACGAACTCAACTACCACGGCAAGCACTTCGACGTGCGCGGCCCGCTGACCGTCCCGCGCACCCCGCAGGGCCGTCCGGTCGTGCTCCAGGCCGGCTCTTCCGGGCGCGGACGCGACTTCGCGGCTCGCTGGGCCGAGCTCATCTTCACCGGTGACCCCGGCATCGAGGTGGCGCGCAGCCACTACGCCGACCAGAAGAAGCGGATCGCCGAACTCGGCCGCGACCCCTCTTCGGTGAAGATCTGCCCCATGGCGTACACCGTCATCGGCGAGTCCGAGGCCCACGCCGCCGAGCGCGAGCAGACGTTCCTCAACGACCTCGTGCACCCGATGGCGTCGCTGACGCTGCTGTCCGAGCTGATGAACTACGACTTCGCGGCGCACGACCTCGACGAGATCGTCACCGACGAACTCGTCGAGAAGTCCACCGGCATCCGCGGGCTCGTGCAGAACCTGCGCGCCCACATCGGCGACACCGTGCGCATCCGCGACCTGGCCGGACACCGGGCGACCCTGCTGCAAGGGCCGCGCTTCGTCGGCACGGCGACCCAGGTCGCGGACCAGATGGAGGAGTGGTTCAAGACCGACGCGTGCGACGGCTTCGTGCTCGCCGCGACCCACCTGCCCGGATCCTTCGAGGAGTTCGTGCGCGGCGTGGTGCCCGAGTTGCAGCGCCGCGGCCTTCACCGCAAGGAGTACACCGGGTCCACGCTGCGCGAGCACCTGGGCCTGGGAGAGCCGCCGGCCGCGCCGAGGACAGCCTGATGACGACCGTCACCGGTGAGGAATTCCGGGATCTCATCGGGCGGTTCGCGTCCGGGGTCACCGTCATCACCACGGTTTGCGACGGCGTTCCGTACGGCACGACGGCCAGTGCGATGACGTCGGTGTCCCTCGACCCGCCGATGCTGCTGGTCTGCATGAACAAGTCCTCGGCCACCGGTCAGGCGATCGCGGCGAGCCGTCACTTCGCGGTGAACGTGCTCGCCGAGGAACAGGCGGACCTGTCGGCGCGCTTCGCCCGCCGGGGATCGTCGTTCGACGACATCGACGTCAACTGGGGAGAGAACGGGGCTCCGCTGCTGCCGGACGCTCTGGCGACCTTCGAGTGCCGCATCGCCGACGAAGTGGTGGCGGGAACCCACGTGGTCGTCATCGGGACGGTCGAACGGGCTTCAGGACGCGCGGGGTTGCCCCTGGCGTACTTCCGCGGGAAGTTCGGCCGACTGGCCGTGGACACGGCCGACGTCTGACCCGGCACCGCACCTGAGGGCGGT